>JAJDAP010000067.1 GCA_029261795.1 Deltaproteobacteria bacterium | reverse complement strand
TCGACGCGGGTTCTCGGATACGTGCGCGAATGCGGAGCCGGCGCAGTGGCCTACTTCGCCCTGGGGCATTGCCACACCCCGACGACCAACATCCAGCCCTTCGTGGACGCCAGCGTCGACGCCAACGGTGTCACACCATTGGATTTCCGGGGTCCGTGGGAGACGGATGCCTTTTCCCGCCTGCTGCGCAACGGAATCGAATGGGGCCTGGCAGCGCGGCGCTCGAGCTGAACCCGAGAGCGCCAGTTAGCCGATGCCCGCGCTCAACGTTCCGGAACTCGTCCGCAACAAGGCACGCGTCGTCGGCGCGGCTGATTGGCTCGACGAGCTCCCGGGCCTGGTTGCGGAACTCGAACGCGAATGGTCGATTACGCTGGGCCGATCTCACGAGGGCGGCAGCGAGGCCTTCGTCGCCGACGCGACGCTCGCGGACGGCACTCCCGCGGTCCTGAAAGTGCTGATCCCACGGGACGCCGACGCGATCGACGCCGCCGGGAACGAGATGACGGTGCTCCGCCTGGCCAACGGAGAAGGCTGCGCGCAGCTGTTTCGAGGCGACCCCGTACGAAACGCGTTGCTGCTGGAGCGGCTCGGTCCCTCGTTGAACGACGTCGGCGTTCCGCTGCAGCAACGACACGAAATTCTCTGTACAGCGGCGCAGCAGCTTTGGCGACCTGCCCCGGACTGCGGGCTCCCGACCGGCGCGAAGAAGGGCCGCTGGCTGATCGGCGAGATCGAGCGGTTATGGGAGGAACTGGGCCGTCCGTGCTCGGAGCGCGCGGTGGCGTACGCGCTCGATTGTGCTCGTCGCCGCGTCGCGGCCCACGACGACGAGCGCGCGGTGCTCGTCCATGGCGACATTCACGAGTGGAATGCACTGCAGGCGAGGGGCGGCTTCAAGCTGATCGATCCGGACGGCCTGCTCGCCGAGGCTGAGTACGACCTCGGCGTGCTGATGCGCGAAGACCCGGTCGAGCTGCGCGAAGGCGATCAGCGCGCGCGGGCCAAATGGCTGGCCGCGCGAACCGGCCTCGACGCCACGGCCATCTGGGAATGGGGTGCGGTCGAGCGGGTGTCGACCGGGCTGCTGTGCACCGCGATCAGATTGCAGCCGGTGGGGAGGGAAATGCTCGCTACGGCGGACCAGCTCAGCGAGTGAGCCTGTCGCGTTGCCCAGCTGCGGCGATGATGTCGGCCGACCCAGCCTTGTTCACGATGCGCCCGGGCCTACGGATTCATTTGATAGGCACCGTCGAGCACCAGGACCGCATCTTCCCAGACGCGGTCGTAGCGCGCAGTGTCCTCGACGGGCTTCCGGAGCATGTTGCGGCATCGTGTGATCTGGCCCTCGGTGCTGCTCGGCTGGAGCGAGAGCGTGAGTGCGTGTCGCGACATGTCCCGCACCATGAAGTCGAAGATCTGATCCAACAGATCATCGTCGATCCCGTAGATCTGTGCGTTCTCGAGCATCAACTGGGCGTAGACCACGAGCGCGAAGATCTCGCCTGCGGCCAGCAGTAGGTCGACGTCCTTCATCTGGTCCGCGCCGGGCGGATCCTCGGCGAGCAACTGGCGAAAATTCTCGGTCTGCTCGGCGAATACGCCGACGTTGGGCGAACGGGATTCCTGGAACGACTTCCGGTAGTCGTGGAAGCGGATCTGACCGAGCCCGCGGGTGCTGCCCTGGTCGAACAGGAAGTCGTCGTTCCGGGGTTCGTCCTGTCTCGCGACGGGCGCATATTCAGCGGGCTCGAAGAAGAAGTTCGGCATGAACTTCACGATCAACGCAATGTTCACGTGGACGGTGCCTTCGAGCTTGGGCAACGCGCGCACGTCGACGGCCGCCTGACTGAAGTACATGTCCTTCTCGAAGCCCTTGGCCGCGATCGCGTCCCAGAGCAGGTTGATGACGTCCTCGCCCTGAGTCGTGACCTTCATCTTGACCATCGGGTTGTAGAGCAGGTAGCGCCGGTCCTCGGCGGTGGCGACGCGCATGTAGTCGGCGGCCCGGAGCGCAAACAGCTTCATTGCGACGAGCCGGCTGTAGCCATCGACAAACATCCTGCGGACATGGGTGAAGTCGGTGACGGGGTTGCCGTAGAGCACGCGGTTATTGGCGTGGGCGATGGCCTCGTAGAGCGCGTGGGTGCACATGCCGATCGACGCCCAGCCGAGGTTGTACTTTCCAATATTCACGGTGTTGAGTGCCGCGTTCCATGCGTCGCGGCCGCGATGGAGGATGTCCTCGGCACGCACCGGGTAGTCCTTCAGCTCGAACTCCGACACATAGTTCTGGCTGGCGACGACGTTCTGGACCAGGTGATAGTCGTCGTGGCGGGGATTCGCTGCGAAGAACACGTACTCGTCGCTGCCTTCGAAGCGGCCAAACGTAGAGACCACGGCCGCCTCGTTGCCATTGCCGATGTAGTACTTGCGGCCGTTGGCGCGCCAACCATCGCCATCGGGTGTGAGCACCATGTCCGTCGAGTAGATGTCGGCGCCGTGGGACTTTTCCGACAGCCCGAACGCGAAGATGCTGCCGTCTTCCAGCGCCTGCGCCGCCTGCTTGCGAAGTACGTCGTTGCCACTCATCCAGATCGGCCCCAGCCCGAGGACCGAAACCTGCCAGGTGTACCAGTACTGCAGCCCGTAGAAGCCCAGGATCTCGGCAAACTCGCAGTTTCGCCAGGTATCCCAGCGGCCGTCGCCCGCGCTCTCGCCTTCTGGAGTGCACAAGGTCGCGAACAATCGATGCTCGCGGACGTGCTCCAGGAAGTCGGCGTACCAGCCGCGATCGTAGTAGTCGGCCAGCAGGCGGGTCTTCCCCTTGCGCTCGAAGAACTCGATCGTTTGCCCCATCACTTCCGCGGAGCGTTCATCGCGATAGGGTCGATCGTGGTGCTTGGGATTGAGCAGGATCATCGGTCCAGTGTTGCCTCCGTTCGAGCGGCTCGCCAGCGCCCGCAGGCTCCAGGTACGAACCCGGAAGGATTCGCTCGCGGAGGGAGAACCAACGTTGTCGATGCTTCCCAATCTTTTGCCTTTCATCACATGCGCTGTTGCCGGCTCAGGCGACCAAGCCCGGCCTCGAACAGGGCGAGCACGAGGAGCGAGGGGATGATTCGGATGAGGACGCGCTCGATCCCGCGCCGTTCTGCCAGTCGCATCGCCACTTAGGCTGCCGGGCCCGTCGACCGCGACAAGCGCGAGCCCACCTCCCCGGTGAACCGGTGGGTGGTCAGCCCGCCGAGCCAAGCCGACGTCGGGGCTTGTCGCCACGGCCGAGGCCAACCGCCTCAGGGTGCGAGCGGGACGGATCGCGAGCGGCCCTTACAGCCCTGGATGGCCCGGCACCGTGCTTGCAGCACCCAACTGCTGCCGGCTCGTGCCGGGGCGATCCCGGCTCGGGCCGAAGCTCCTGGCAAGGAAGGGCTCTCCAATGCGAGTCAGGCCGAATTGCCTTCCTCTGTACCTGCTCCTGGTGACGCTCGCTGGGCCGGCGCTCGCCACCGATGGCGTGCTGGAGATCAACCAGACCTGCGCCCTCGGCACCGGCTGCTTCAGCGGAGACGCGGCAGGCTGGCCGGTCACGATCGATGGCAGTGCGGGTCGGAGCTACCGGCTCACCGGCGATCTCGTGCTGCCCAACGTGAACACCGATGGAATCTACATAACGACTCACGACATCGGCATCGACCTCAACAATTTCACGATCATCGGTGCGGCTTGCGTCGGTGCGACGACGACCAGCTGCCGTCCACTCGGGGGAACGGGGACCGGTTCGGGCGTCGAGGTGGATAGCTTCTCCACCCGCTTCGGGATCTCGGTGTCGAATGGGAGCATCACGGGGATGGGCCGCAGGGGCGTCTCTCTCGGAGTTCAAGCCGAGGTAAGAAATCTGCGAGTGCGCTGGAACGGGGCGCACGGGATCTTTGCCGGTACTGGATCCACGATCACCGGGAACACGGCCCGCCAGAATGTCGGCAACGGGATCAGCACCACAGAGGGGTCCACGGTCTCCGGCAACACCGCCTTCGCGAACGGCGGCGACGGGATCGCCGCGACATCCGGCTCCGCTGTCTCCGGGAATACGGCGCGCTCGAACGGCGGCAACGGAATCAGCGCCACAGACGGATCTGCTGTCTCCGGGAACATCGTGGCTTTGAATCTCACCAATGGGATATCCGTCTCCGACGGCTGCACCGTGTCCGAAAACACAGCCTTCCAGAACAGTATCGACGGGATCACTTCCGGAATCAGTTCCGCGGTGATCTCTCGAAACAGCGCCTACCAGAATGGCGATGACGGGATCACCGCCGGTGCCAACGCCATAGTCTCGAGCAACACCATGGCCGTGAATGGTGGGTACGGGTTCAGAATCCAAAGAGTCATGGGGGTTGGCCCGATCTACCGCGACAACACGATCTATAACAACATCACGGGCCCGGTCACCGGGGGCGGAGGAAACGTTGGCGGCAACATCTGCATCGGCCCCAACGTCATCGCTCCTCCTACCTGTCCTTGAGCCGGAGCAGGGCCAATTCCTTTACACCTTTGCGAGGACCCGAACGTGCGTGATCTCCTGGCGCATTCTGCGAGCCATCACGCAGCTTGATTCTTTGGGCCCGTCAGAACGTTCGGACTTCTCCTACGTCGAGTACCCAGACGTCCTCGGTGGGGTATCCAGCGGCGGCGCCGGCAGCATGGAAACGACGCGGCGGCTCGTCGAGGGGCTCATCGGTCAGGTCGAAGGTTCCGAAGTGCATGCCGACCAACCTTCGTGCGCGGAGCGCCCGGCCTGCCTCTACGGCCTCCTCGGGATTCATGTGGGAAGGCTGCATCATGGCCACCGGCTCGTAGGCGCCGATCGGAACGGCCGCGAGGTCGAACGGCCCGTATGCGCGGCCAATGGCATCGAATCCCGGAAACGCCCCGGTGTCCCCGGCGAAATAGAAGCGTCGCTCCGGTGAGATGACGGCCCATGAGGACCACAACGCGCGCCGTTCGTCGCCGAGCCCCCGCGCGCTCCAATGTTGCACGGGCAGACAGATCACCTGGACGCCGTCGTGCTCGATGCTTTCACCCCAGTCGAACTCCTGGAAGTTCTCGATGCCCTCGCGCCGCAGCAGTTCTCCGTTGTTAAGCGGCACGTAGAAGCGCGTGTCCGGGTTCCGCTTTGCGAGCGCCTCGAGTGTGGGGAGGTCGAGATGGTCGTAGTGATTGTGCGAGATCAGCACGAAGTCGATGCGAGGTAGATCCTCGATCGCGATCCCCGGCTCTACGTGGCGACGCGGGCCGAGGAACGAGAGCGGACTCGCCGTCGCCGACCAGATCGGATCGGTCAGGAAGGTCAGGTGCGCCATCTGGACCAGCATCGTCGCGTGACCGACCCAGGTCACCGTCGGCTGGCTGTGGCGCGCGTTCTCGCGGAGCCAGGCACCGTCATTCTCGACACGCTTCGGCGAATTCGGCGCGACGCGGAAGGCTCCGGCAATCCGGCGTAGAAAGAAGGGCAGCGTCACTCCGGGCCCGGCACGTTCGAGTTCCCCGACCGAATTGAGGAACCTGCCGGCAGCATCGCGGGGCGCGGGTCCGAGCAGCGCAGCGCCGGTCTGCGATCCCGCGGGCGCGGCAACAGCCAAAGCGAGGCAGGCCGCCGTCAGCCAGCCGAGCGTCCTCTTCTTCCGTCTTTGGATCATGCGCAAAGCCTAGCTGCCCGCGAGATCCACGTTGAGGGCGGTTGGGGAAGAGCGCCCCACCCGGCCCCGATTTCGCGGGGACTCCGCCGTCGGCGGACGCCACCCTGGCCTGCTGAGGCATCAGCGCCCGTTTTCCATGGAAGGCGCGAAGAGGGATTGGACAATCTGCCCCGCGTGGACTCTGTGGAGCGGGTTGCAGCCACGGCTTCGGCGCAGTTTCTAGTGACATAACATGATTTTCGTCGCCACGATACATAGTAGGTGGCCACGGTACATAGTAGGGAGTGGCACGTTCGCTGAAGAGCCGGCGGATCGAAGCTGACCCCTCGAACCCAGAGGAAGAGCCGATGCCGGAAGAGCTGCGGTGGTGTGCGTACTCGTCCCGAAACGAGGGTGGCGGAGTGTTCCAGCCACCCTGGCGGATGGGCGAATCGAAGTCGCTGGGCGCACGGAGAATCAGAAGTTTCAGCGCCGCGCTCGTGGCCGTCGTGCTGTTAGGGCTCGGTGGGCCGGCCCAGGCAACCCCGCTCACGGTCACCTGGTTCGACGTGGACGACACCCTGGACGCCGCCTTGGGCCCGGATCTCCTCGCGATCACGCTCACCTTCGACACAGTGACCGGTGACTACACGATTCGCTTGACGGCGAGCACGGCTCGACCTTTCGCTGGCAACTTCAGGGTGAACCTCAACACCTTCAACGTGGATGACTCGTCAGGCTTCTTCGACAACGTGAATGACTTCGTGGGGGTCGCACCGACGACGTCGTTCGAGTTCTCCGACAGCAGCCCCTTGCTCCTCGGCTGGGAGGCGGGCGATCGAGTCGCTGATTGCGCCAATGCCTCCCGCTGCAACACGGCCCTTGCGGTCCCCGGGGCGTTTGCCTCTGGGACCCTGACCGACCAACTCGTCAGTCAGCAGGGATTCTCGATCATCGCGGTCGTGCCGGAGCCGACGACTGCGGCTTTGCTATGGGCAGGTCTGCTGGGGTTCGGACTCAGTCGGCGGCGGTGGACGTCGTCGCTCCTGGAGACAGCGCAAATCAACGGCTAAAGGAGGCCCCGCCATGCGATACGCAGCGCTGATACTCTGCCTGGTCTGGGCGATGCCCGCGTCCGCGCTTCCGATGCTCGACGTTAGTTCGTCGGGCGTTGCCGTGTCCGTCTCCGCTAGCGAGAGCGCGACGGTCGGGCCCATCGGAATCTCCGAGACCGATCAGCAATCCGGACGTGCCGCCTCCGTCAGGGCCGGAGCCAATTTCGGGGTGCTGGCCGCTGCGGTCACGGCCAGTTCGACCGACTCCGCCAACGCCCAGGTGAGCGCCATTGCCAAGTTCACCGACACGCTGATGCTGCCGTCCGGTGCTCCCATCCCGAACGGCGCGCGCGTACAGGGTGGCTTCCGTGCCAGTGGATCCGGTGGCGGCTCGCGAGCAACAGGGGGCAACAGCAACTTCGAGGCGCGATACGGCCTGAGCATCACGACGAGCAACGGGGGATTCAGCCTCGCCCAGGGGGGCACCTGGTCTCCGAGTGGATTCATCGGAGACACGATCTCCGGGGGAAGTCTCGACATTCCCTTTTTGTTCGGCGCCAGACAGGTCGACATTACCGTTGTCCTGTCCGTGTCTTGCAGCGCCCAGGCGTTCGGGACGCCGAATACGTCGACCTGCTCGGCAAACCTGGGCAACACCTTCGCGTTCGACGGCCTTTTCATTACAGACTCTGCCGGAACCCCGATCCCTGGTCTCACGCTCCTGTCGGCGAGCGGCGTCGACTACAGCCTGCCCATTCCCAACTTGCCATCCGTGCCAGAGACCGAGACCGCCCTGCTCCTGGCCGCCGGCCTGCTGGCGATCGCCCTTCGGGCGAGAATCTTCCAGTAGGGTGCCTGCGCCGCGTCGGGAACCTTGCGGTCCGCGACGGAGCACTCCGCGAAAACCCAACGCGCAACGTGGGCGAGTTCATGTGCCGCGTCTCGCTGGCCCAAGCCGAGGAAGCCAAGCGCGCAGACGGATTGCTGTGAGGCGCCGCGATACCAAGGAACGGTCTCGACGCCCAAGGGTGGCCGCGAGCGATGGGTGCCGATGCCTCCGCAACTTGAACCGGTCCTTTGCGGTCTGCACTCCGTAGCGGTTGGGCCTGATGCGTACGTTCTCACGGGGCGTGAGAAGCGCAAGCCGATGGCCGAGGTTGTGCTCTCGCGGGCCTCCACCGTTTCCGCCGAGGATTTTCTCGACGCCTCGATGCGCGACACACAACTCGAACCCGGGTGGCAGAGGCGAAACTAGCGCCCCCGGCTGCCCGAGGCCCGGGGACCTGTCGGGGCCGCCCGGCGGCTGGTGAACGAGGTCCAGGCCCTTACAAGACCAGATGGCTTCTTGACACCTTCCGGCACTCGCGGCCACCTCCAGTAGAGAGGTCGGAGCACCACGATTGCACCGCGGACGCCGAGAGGAGGCCGCAATGCCCCCGCAACGGATCAGACTCTGGAGCGCCGCGCTCGTGGCCACCTTCCTGTTCGCGCTCGGCGGAGCGGCTCAGGCCGTCCCGCTGGTCGTCACATGGGACGACGTGGACGACGCCGGAGACACGACCACGAGCGGAAATCTGCTCTCGATCACGCTCGCGTTCGACAATGCGACCGGTGACTACACGGTAAGCCTGACCGCGAGCGGGGCTCAACCCTTCACGGGCACCTTCAACGCGAGCCTCAACACGTTCAACGTGGACGACGCGTCGCAATTCTTCGACAACGCAAACACCTTCCGCCTGACCGCTCCAACGACTACGCTCCAGCTCTCCGACAACAACCCAGTGCTCCTCGGCTGGGCTGAAGGAGATCGCGTTGCGCATTGCAACCAGGTCACCCGCTGCAACCACTCCTTCGCGTTCGGTGGCATATTCGGTTCGGGCATCAACAACGACGCGTTGGTGACTCCGCTGGGATTCGCGACCATCGCAGTCGTGCCGGAGCCCGCGACCATGCTCCTGCTGGGCGTGGGCCTGCTTGGGATCGGCCTCGCTCGGCGGCGGCACACATTCGCAAGCATCGACAGGGCGCGCTCGAACCGCGGTGCATGGAGCGCGAGACCGGGCTCGAACCGGCGACAACCTGCTTGGGAAATCGAAACGGACCCCAATGAAGACGGGTAGTTAGGTCTCCGGCCACGCACGCGGCTGCAAGGGACTGCACACAGCGGCACCCGTGACGGCCCGACGGCCCTATGCGGCCCCTGCGCACGAAGCCGTCGGACCCGCTCTGCAGTCAAGATTCGGTCAGATCTCGGCCCGCCCCATCGCGCGCGACCCCGGGGGTACCCCACCCATGGATTCCCCAGTGCGCTTCAACTGCCCGGGATTTCATATAAGGTCGCTCAGCACTTTGTCCCCACGGGGGTCCCGCACTTTGCTGAATAGCATCCCGCCAGCCCGTCGCCAGCGCCCGCCTAACGATCTGCTGGGAAGGACCGGACTCGAACCCGCAACCTCTGGCGTGACAGGCCAACCGGAAAACGGAGAAGCCACGCAAGTTCAAGACCCTACCGAGGCGGCCGTTCTGCCGTGTCCGACGGAAAGTGTCTGTCCCCGTCGACGCAACAGTGGTAACCTCGCAACCCCCTCGGATTGGAGGCTTGGCCGTCAACGCTTGGCCTCCTTACCGGCCTGACCCACCACGAAGCTTGACGCGTCCCAACCCTGGCGCGGAGGGGTAGGTATGGCTGACAAGATGGGACCCGAGTACGTCGGACGGGAGCAGACGTACCTGAAGCACCGAGCGTTGCGCGACTACGTTCTCCGCTGGGGACTAAAGGTCGGCTCGTTCGTGTCGCGCCGCGGCGAAGGCAAGCTGTGGTACGCGGATGTCATGTCCGGCCCCTGGAAGGCCCAGCACGAGAGGCTTCACGACACCTCGATCTACGTGGGCCTCAGGGCGCTTCAGGCCGCCCAGGAACAGTTCGGTTTCCCAATCGGCGGCGTGTTCATCGAGAAGAACGAGCAGGCATACCATGAACTCGTCCAGTTATGCGAAACCGAATTCGCGGACCTCGACATCCACTGCTTCCATGGGAGATTTCAGGACCATCTCGGTGATGCGAACCGCCTCATCGGGAGCGACCCCGCCTGCGTTTTCGTAGATCCGACTGGGTGGAAAGAAACGACGATGGTTCACGTGGCCGCTGTCTGCGATGGATGGCGGGACGTGCTTGTTCGGGTCCCGTATGAGGCCTACCGGTTCAAGACGAAGGACGATACCACCATCAGTAGGCAGCTCGTGTCGTTCTTCGGAATCGAGGACGAATCCGTCTTCCGGGGGCTCGACGAACAGCAATTCATCACGCTCTACTGCGAACGGCTGAAGCAGGTTGCGAGAATGGACTTCTCGGCGGAGATGCAGATCCCCGAACCCCGTCGAGATGCCACGTCTTGTTGGCTCGTCGTCGGCGGGCGCAGGCGGGACGTCCTGGATGTTTTTCGAAGGGTCGAAGAAGAGGTCGTTGGCCGAGAGGCCCTTGAAGTGCGAGAAGCCGCAAAGGGCAACGAGGAAGCAGCGAGTGAGCCGGTGCAAGAAAGTCTCTTCGCTCCAAATGAGATTGCCGAGTTCGACCGATGCCTCCGTAGACGGCAGCACGCGACCGCGCAGTCACTCCCGAGTCTCATTGAGTCGATCATCGGAGATCGCAAGCACGTGCAATTCTCGGAGCTGTGGCCCGAGATCATTGAGCGACACCATCTTTCGGTTCGGGGACTCGGAGACGCTCTCCTCCGTGGCCGGGGTCGGCACTACGAGATCAGCGGCCTAGGCGAGCGCCAGAGGGTACTCCGGGATGAACACCGCGTGCGGATGGTCAAGCCGAAACATCGAGCCGCATAGTTTGAGAACTGGGGACGAGGTGTGTCCGCCCTTGTCACACGGCGGCGCGAGCGTGATCGTCTGAGCGCACCAGATTGACGGTGCCCCGAGGACCAGCGCCATGGCCGACCAGTCATCGATTGAGTGGACTGATGCAACTTGGAATCCGGTCACAGGCTGCACCAAGATCTCTCAGGGTTGCAAGCACTGCTACGCGGAACGCATGGCCAAGCGCCTCCAGGCGATGGGCCAGGAGCGGTACCGGAACGGCTTTGAGCTAACGCTCCAACCCGACGTGGTAGATCTCCCCCTGCGGTGGCGGAGGCCGCGCACCATCTTCGTCAACTCGATGTCGGATCTCTTCCATCAACAGGTGCCACTGCACTACATCAAGCGCGTGTTCGAGGTGATGCGGCGGGCGCCCCAGCACAAGTTCCAGGTGCTCACGAAGAGAGCCAGCCGGATGCGCAGGATCGCCCATCGGCTGCCCTGGCCTGAGAACGTCTGGATGGGTGTAAGCGTCGAGAACGAGAGGCAACTGGGCCGGGTAGACGACCTGAGAGAAGTACCGGCCGCGGTTCGCTTCCTCTCGTTGGAGCCGCTAATCGGGCCCCTACCCAGCCTCGCGCTGGACGGTGTCGACTGGGTCATCGTGGGCGGCGAGTCAGGTCCGAAGGCAAGGCCAATGGATCCGCGTTGGGTCGAAGCCATCCAAGGCAAGTGCTTGGCTGCCAGCGTCCCGTTCTTCTTCAAGCAGTGGGGCGGCCGAAACAAAAAGAAGGCAGGAAGGGTGCTCGGCGAACGAACGTGGGACGAGATGCCGCTGGCCACCAGTCGGTGGAAGCAGCCGGGAGCCGCAGAACTCACTGCGACAGGTTGAACGAGAAGGCAGGCGGCCGACCCGACGCCGACCTCCTCCGCTCGCAGGCCCGCCAACTCGCCCAGCTCCGGGACCTACTCACTCGCGTCGCTGGGGCGCTGGAAGCGGCTGGCCATTCGACGAGCGTGACTAGATGAGGCAGCGGCGATTGCGGGTGCATGCAATGTGGCTGAGAGGACGGCTGCGGAAGATGCGGGCCCAGCCGATAGTTATAGTTAGGCACCGAAGAGACCCAATTGATGGTGTGCCGGGAGGACGATCAGATGAGACGATGGAAAGTGCGACTCGGTGGCGACTCTCGCAGGCTTGAAGATCTTGCCGCGCTCGTGAGCGGGCCCGAGCTTCAGATTACGAACGAGGACGACCACTACTTCCTGGAGTCTCCAGAATTCGAGTCCTGCGATGACGCCGCGGAAGTGAGCGACAAGGCGGTATCGATTCTTAGGGCAATTCGTTCGCAACGACCCCAGCTTGTTAGGGATGTCGACGCGGGCGCGGTCTGCGAACACTGCGCTGATGGCAGGGAGAGGCAGATCGTCCTAGGCAGCGTTGCTATGGTGGCAACTGCCGCGGTGGAGGCGAGAGCGGTCACGACGGAGTCGGACGGAACAGCCGTACCGCTTCAGCTCGACCCTGACCTTCTACGCGCCGCGTTGGCCCCGCTACGTAGCTCAGCGGCAGTAGAGGTGCTCGACCTTCTTGAGGAGGGTCTCGACTGGTTCCGCCTTTACAAGATCATGGAGATCATCGAGGACGACCTAGGGGGCAATCTTGCGCAGCACAGCTACATGTCGAACGCGAAGCGGGATCGCTTCACCCACACGGCGAACCATCAATTGGGGGCCGGTAGAGGTGCTCGCCATGCCCGCCTAAACACACAGCCCCCCAAGCACCCCTTGCCGCTGTCGGATGCGCAGGCGCTGTTTAGGAGCGTCGTGTCGAAGTGGCTCGCATCTCCTTGACGGGCTCGACAACATTGATGGGGTCGAAAGCGGCCGATTCATGCTCTGTCGTAGGGAAACTACCCAACGGGAGTGACAGCCAGCTCTACGTACTCCTCCTCAAGCGTGTAAAGGACGAACGCGCGATCGAACCCGGACCTGTACTCATGGGTACGCGACTCGTCCCGCAGATACAGCGTGGATGCCTGCTCCATCGTATCGGCGACCAGGAGCAGCCAGACTCTGTCGCAGCTACTCCTGTACTCCGCGACCTTGTCTTCCTTCGCCGCCAGCTCGCCCTGCACCTCGTCAGGGGCCAGATACGGAACCATGAAGGCGCCGTTCGCGGTCCACAGCGACGACTTCCGGTGGCCACCCCAGGCACTGACCACGTCAACGCGGTCACGAAGTGACGGCGGAAGCTGTTCCCACTCCCACACGACGTGCTCTCCTTCTGTGACGCGCCGTTCGCCGACGAGATCGGATAGCACCCATGCGAGGGCGTCGATGTCGTCTCTCCTGAGAAGCAGGCCGTCGCTCAGGTGAACCCATACGCGGGCCGGAGCACCGCCGTTCCGGTCGTACAGCTCACATGTCCTGTGGATGAGCTGGGCTCTGCGGACGTCCTGAGCCTGGGGCGGCGAACCGACCCCGTCGTGCGGCCAGAACAGGCGCCGAACCTCGATTCCGACACGACCATCGGGCAGTTCGACGAGGAAGTCGGGCCGCTCCCAGTCGCGCAGCTCCGCTCCAGTGACTTCGGGGAACGCGGCGAGGAAGCGCTCGGCGTAGCGTCGCTCTTCAAGCTTCTGCTCGGGCCGCATGGCACAAGACTACCTAGGCAGCCCCCAAACGCCGAGCGATGACCGTGATGCGTCGACCCAACGCGCGCTCCACCCCCTCGGGAAGACTCGAAGCCGGGCTGATTTTCTATGGCAGATCCATACCAGAGGAAACAGGCGTGACGCCCCAAGCCCTCTCCTTGCCTAGCACGCCTAGCGTTCCTCGCGAATTGCGTTCTCCGCTCGCCCGACCACCTCGTCGGTGGCCCTCAGTTCTCCACACTGCTCTGGTATCCTGCGGGAGGAGATGGAGTTCAGGATCCAAGTGGCGGTGCGCCCAGTGACGCAGCGCATCAACACGACCATCCAGCGAGGCCTAGAAGCGGATGAAGCCGACCGAAAAGATCCCTGGGCTCGTTCGCTCCCTTTACAAGATCGTCCGCGAGTTCGAGCAGCTCTTCCCCGGCCGCAAGTTCACACCCGATGGCCACATAGTAGGCAGCATCGGTGAGGTTCTCGCAGCTCACCGATATGGGCTTCACCTTCTTCCGCCTTCCGCAGAGCGCCACGACGCGCGTGCCCCAGATGGACGGCTCGTCCAGATCAAGGCTACTCAGGCGCGAAGCGTCGGCCTGCGAAGTGAACCGGAGCATCTCTTAGTGCTCCAACTCAATGAGGACGGGTCAGCCGACGAAGTCTTCAACGGTCCAGGTGGCCTCGCCTGGTCTCACGCAGGCAAGTTGCAGAGCAACGGTCAACGCAGCATCGGCGTGGCCAAGCTCCGTGGTCTCATGCTGCAGGTTCAGCCAGAGGGTCGGCTGCCGGCCGTCTAGCGAAGCGCTTCAACTAACGGGTGGCTCGGAGCGGTTGCTGGGCGTGGTAGTCTGCAGTGGAACCGGCGGTCAGGCATCAGGCAGCAACGCGCCGCCTGCAGCTGAGCACCATGCCCGTTAGACAGCTGGCGCATCGCCGGAGGGACGACATGCAATGGCCCGATAGTCAGTGGATTTCCGCCGTCACCGCGCTGGTCGCAGTCGTCGTCGGCCCAGCAGTATCCGTGTACGTCGTGCGCAAGCAGTTCGGCGCCGACGTTCTCTCTCACAATCGCCAGGGCTGGATCAATACCGTCCGAGACCACGTGGCGCAGATCCTCGTTTCCGTAGACTCGATTCATGAGTGGTACGAACAGGGCGACGACGCTCCGGACGATATCCTGGAGCGATACCAGAAGGTCAAGCTTCTAGCAGCTCGGCTCAAGCTCCTGATCAACCCAAACGAGGAAGATCACAGCCACCTTGTCAAGCAGATCGACGAATCTATCGAAGCGGTCGGCGGGGGCAACAGCTTGGGGGCGTACCCCGATGTCGTCAGGCGCGGCGAAGAGATAACAGCTCAAACGCAGAGGATTCTCAAGAGGGAATGGGAGCGTGTAAAGCGCGGCGAGTAAGCCGGCGCTGCAGCTGACAGGCTACGCTGAGTAGCTGCTGGTCGTGGTAGGGTCCAGAAGAATCCGGTCAGATTTGGTAGCGGTGCGCCAACTGCAGGTGAGGCTAGGTGACTCGAAAGGGACTCCAAATGAAGCGGGCTTTTCTCTGGACAACAGTCCTTTGTGGGCTCTGTCTTGCCACCGACACGGCTCGTGCCCAGGAGGCGAACCGGAATCCCGCTTGATCCAGCACAGCGAGGGTCTCGACTTGGCAACCTTCGATATCTCTGAGGTCCTCGTCGCCGGATCGCGTTCGGAGATCCACTACGCGCCGTCCTGGCCGCCTCCCGAGATCCGCGAGCACGAGCTTGTTATTGCCGGCGGCTACCCCCGGGTACCTCCGCAATGGGCGAGGCCATGAAACGGACTTCGGGTTCGCATCCTTCGGCACTCGGGTCGACTCCTCTAGCCCGCGCCACGCCACAATCGTGCTCGGAATCGCAGAAGCGCACGGTCCACAGGGTGTTCTGGTCCCCGAACACGCCGACCTTGGCGGATGCAGCGGCGGCCCTGTCTTCCAACTTCACGAGAAGCCAATCACGTCGTTGCAGCTTGTGGGATTTTGCTACGAGTACGGTTCGAACCTAGAGATCATTCTCAGTAGGCACGGGTCGGCCATGCGGGCGGACGGGACTCTCGACGAGTCCCGTGCGTAGGCCCGAGTCCTGGACTAACACGAACGACACCTCAAGTCTCGTGACTGACAGAGAGCCCCTAGTGAGTGGAGGGGGCAAGTCAGGATCCTGCCCGGCGAAGCAACTCCGATGGCTTCGTACGGAGTTCCTTGGACAGGGCCTCAAGGACACCAAGTGTCGGGTTGCCGATTCCCCGCTCGATCATCGAGAGATAGGTGCGATGAATGCCAACACGCTCCGCCAAGCGCTCCTGAGAGACGCCAGTGGATTCGCGAGCTTCCCTTATGGTCCTCCCGAACCGGGCCTGTAATGACGGCTTCGCCACGATGGCGAACCGTAAGGCCGCGCGACTACGGGTCTACAGAGTATACTCTACAGACCCAGCGATCAGGGGCGAACAATGGCCGATAAGCACGAATCCTGGAAAGAGCCGACTCGGCGAGTAGCTTCACCTAGATCACGACGGAGCTTGTCGAGCGCGGGCCTGGTTCCCCGAGGAGTTCACGCACCAGGGACACGGCTCGGACGCTTGCTCGTCGCGCTCGCTGTGTTGATCGTCATACCTTCGACGTCCAATGCTCGATGGATAGAGGAGTGCGCAACCGGCCCGAAGAATATGGGCGGCGGTCTGACCCTTCCGGTCACTGAATGCAGGACCGTCTGGGTCGAGGATCCGCCTCAGGACGTGACGAAGAACTACGACCTATTCATGAAAATCTGCACTGATCTCGGTGGCACGAAGAGAGAGTGCGCTCTGAAGTTTGTTAAAACCTTGACGAGCGCGCAGCAGGATCAATGAACCTTCGATAGCGCGACCGTTGCAACTGAGCCCGTTGTTAGCCGACGACGTGCCGACTCCCGGAGCACCTGTTGGTCAGGCGGCAAGGGGAACTCGGTACGGGCTGGACTGTGGTATGGGATGCCCTCCAACTTCCCGTCTACTGGGAAGTTTCATGGGACGCCGTTCCTGCCGTCCCATGTGTCCCTCGGCCATGTCGCATGCGGTGGGCTGGATACGCTTGCGGTCCGCTCCGTCGGTGGCAGAATTCGGTCGATGCGTGATTCACACGATGGCGACCCGCGCTGCCGGCGGCCCGAGTACGCGTGGTCTGAGGACGCCGAGGACTGGACACTCGCCTTCGCGCAGCAACTATTCCTTGAGGAGGTCGACCGGCAATCTCCCGACACTCGACGACAACTTCGGGCCGATGTTCTTCCCCACTATCAGCGCGCGCTAGACGACATCGAAGAGGTTGCAGCGAGCGGCAAGCTGCCCGCCGGTGATTTCCGACCACCGAAGCCGGGAGAGGTTGATTGGTTCGACATCACCACCACAGCGGCACCGTTCGCCTGGTTTAGGGACGCCGAGCGGCGGAGCGATCCAGCCGTCGACAGCCTTTGCGCGGCGCTGGACGAGTGGCTCATCAGATGGAATCTGGATGGTAACTGGGTACGCGACTCGGCACTCCGGACCTTGTATGCGTCGATCATTGACTCCTCCATCGACGAGTGGGTCGCCTTCAACCCGATCTGGCCAGGGGTGCTCAACACGGAGGAGGAGTCATTCGACTTCCACTCGCGCTGGGAGCCCACAAACGAGTCCGAGGCGAATGCACGAGCGCGGATCGAAGGCGAGTTCAAGCGAAGCCTAGCGAGCTTCCTCAACGCATCGAAGGCCATCGCGAGTCAACGTGGACTCAAACGCACGCCGACACCTCGCGAGGAGGATCGCGACAGGCGCTGGCTCGTTAGCTATCAGGTCGTCGAGCTCTCTGTTGAGAACATTGCAGCAACAGACGACACAGCCGTCGCCGCCGAGGCGGTGCGGAAAGCGATCGGCAGGTTGGCGGGGCGCCTCGGAATAACACCCCGTGAGGGACGCCGCGGCCCGTCGAGGGACTAGGCCCTCCGGACAATCGCAGCCCTCCCACTTTGTCCAATAGCCGAGGTGAGTTTCCTTGCCGATCATGGTGTCGGAGGTAGACACCATGCGTCTGATGACGATTCCCGAAGTCTCCGACCTGCTCCGGGTCCCTAGGGCACGAGCCTATGAACTCGCCCGAGAGGGCCTCATCCCCGTCGTGCGCGTGGGACGCCAGGTGCGCGTCTCCGACGATGCCCTGTCGCGGTGGATTGAGTCAGGGGGGACGTCCCTCCCAAAGGATCGAGCCCAGCCTGATCGACCCTAGAAACAGAGAACCGCCCATCCAGCTTCCCGGGCCGAGGGGCGGTTCTCGATGCCAAATGAGAGAGCTGATGAAGACACCCTCAACTGACAGACCTAACAGTAGCAGACGTGGAAAAGACTCGGCAATCCTCCGTCGTGGCGATGGTCGCGACCTGATCTTCGTAGTCGAGAACCTCGCGATCGCCCCCACGTTGAACAAATTCAACGCGGTCGAGATCCGCATCCGAAGAACGAACACTGCCGCGTCCACCCCCCGATGGACCGTGGCGCACGACCTTCTCTCAGAACTCGCCGGAGAACTGGCTGATCTACACTGCGAGTGCCGGGTCCCCTTCGTGTTGAACAACCTGGCTTTCCGGTATCGAGAGATCGCTTGTAGCTCGGAGAGCCCCTGCCGGGCCGCAGCTCTCTCTCTTGAGAAGCGGGCTCGCGGTTGCACGATCCCCGGCTGCCCTGCTGCGGCGAGATCGTGATGGCGCGAATTCGAGATGTCCTAGTCAAGGAGAGGCATACGGATCTCGGCAACGCCCGACGCCTGGTGGCGTTTGCACAGGGTGGGCTTCGATTCGATGTATCCCGAGCGAAGTGGCTTCGTTGGAAGGAGACGCGCTGGGTCTGGGACGATGCGGCAGCTATGCGGATCGCGAAGGCAACGGCTCGTGCCACGCTGAGGTGCGCCAGCGAGATCGAGGATGACGAGAGGCGCCAGAGGCTGACTGCGCACGCACTCAAATCTGAGAATCGGCCCAAGCTTCAAGCGATGCTCGATCTCGCGAAGACGGAGCAGGGCGTTGGCATCTTGCCTGGTGACCTGGACCAGGACCCCTACCTGCTCAATCTCCTCAACGGAACGCTGGATCTTCGAACCGGGAAACTTCGGGAACATCGAAAGGACGATCTGATCACGAAGCTCGCGCCGGTTGCATTCGATCCAGAGGCTTACTGCTCTGAATGGGTCGAGTTTCTGGACGATGTAACCGGCGGTCGACCGGACCTTGCCAAGTTCCTGCAACGGCTCGCTGGGTATTCGCTTCTAGGGGGGAACCAAGAGGAAGTCTTCGTCGTCCTGTTCGGCCCCGGGGGCACGGGGAAGACGACCTTCCTCGAGGTCATCAAGTCTACGATCGGCGACTACGCCAAGACGGCTGACTTCGAGACCTTCCTCTCCCAGAAGTTCGACCGTGGCCCTAGGAATGATCTCGCGGGACTTCGTGGGGCGCGGTTTGTCACGGCCAGCGAGACCTCACCTGGACGCGAGCTGGATGGCGCCACGGTGAAACAGATCACCGGAGGCGACACGATCTCCGCGCGGTTCCTCTACAAGGAGGCGTTCGAGTTCCGTGCCGACTTCGTGATTTTCATGGCGACGAACTCACTGCCGAAGATCCGTTCGGACGATTCCGGAATGTGGCGACGAGTGGTGCCCGTGCCCTTCGAGGTCGTCGTGCCGTCGGAAGACCGAGATCCACAGCTGAAGACGCGATTGAGCGATCCGTCGATTGGTGGCCCGGGGGTGATGGCCTGGCTCGTCGAGGGCTGTCTTGAGTACCAGCGTGCTGGACTGCGAATTCCGCCGGCAGTGGAGCAGGCTCAACAGCACTACATGCTGGAGATGGCCCGGTTCGAGACGTTCTTCTCTGAGTGCTGCGTGTTCGACCCTGGGGTCTGGACTCCGAGCGCTGATCTCTTTGCTCGCTACCGAGACTGGGAAGATGCGAACGGGATTGCCCGCCGACCCGATCGAGAACTCCAAACAAGACTCAAGGAGCAGGGCTGCGAAGCTCGGAAGCTTGGCCAGGCCAGGGGCTGGCAGGGCATCGGTTTGGTGCGGGACACGAGGGACACGGAGGACACCAACAGGGAATTCGCTCTTATAGACCCTCCTATGGGCAACTTTCCCAACTAACCGTCCTTTCCGTCCTTGCTGTCCCATCTGCGATCTAAATCTTGACTATCTCACTGTAGATTTCGGAGACAATCGTGCGATCTAGTGAATCCACTCGGTTTGAAACATCGACTAGCACACCAGTATGCCGCCCTCCGCGGAAACGTCCCGTCGAGGAGTCTCACCGCCTGGATCTCTTCAACCTCGTTAGGCAGGGACTCTTCGAGCAGCCCACGGGAACTATCCACATCGACGAATCTCATCGCTACGGCGAGTCGTGGTCGAAGGTGGCCTGCATTCTGCGCCTCCTGAACGGCGAGCGAGAGGTCGTCCTCTTTGATCCGCCCAGCGATCCCCTCAAATCGGTCTCCGTGCCCGGCTACGTCGTCAGACTCGACTGGACACGCCCGAACTACGGCGGAGAGCGTCCTTGGTTCCTCTGCCCCGCTCTCACACCGCAGGGCCCCTGCAACCGACGCTGTCGGATCCTGTACAGACCGCGCAGTGCCAAGCACTTCCTGTGCCGTCAGTGCCACCGACTCACATACCGCACGCGCCAGCTCAGTGGGAACATCTACTACGAGGGCCACACCCGCGCTGTACGGGCGGAGCAGAGGCTGAGAAGAGTCTTGGATCCCAGATGCTCACCTCGAAGGATCTGGAGGGCTGTGAAGGCCGCTGAGGCGCTTCGTTCCAATATCGATCGCCTTTCGCGGTACCTGGAGCGGGTGTGAGCGAGCGGCTTCATCTCGGAGACCGTCTCGCATTGCGCCCCAAGGAGGCAGCGCAGGTTCTTGGGATCGGCGAGCGGACACTTCGCCAACTGCTTCCTGAGCTACCTGTGGTCCGCGTAGGCAACGTGGTTCTCATCCCCAAGGACCTACTCAGGGAGTGGCTTAGAAGCCAAGCGGAGAGCGGGAAAATTGGCGTAGACCGGACGATTGGCGAGATCCTTGAATCAATAGGTCAACATGAATGAGTCTTTACGATGCACTATTCAAATGATAGGATGTAGGCGATGACCGCACGGAAGCGAAGCAAGGTTCACGGTGGGGTCCGCAGCGGTGCAGGCCGAAAGGGCTTCATCAAAGACGCCTATCGCCTCAGTGTGAACTTCCCGGGAACAGACTTCGACGCATTGGAACAGCTCGCTGAGGAGCGTGGTGCTTCGATTGCGGCAGTCGTGAGGGAAGCCGTCCGCGCATATCTTGAGAAGAACCGTCGAGGGTAGAAACATGGCAGCAAAGGTAAAACAGGATCGAGGCGCGTGGTGGGTCGTGACCCATTTCCAGGGGAAGCGGCGCAAGAAGCGGGTCGGTTCCACGAAAGCGGACAAGCGCAAGGCCGAGAGGATTGCCGACGAGATCAACGCACGGCTTGCGATCGGGGTCTATCAACCCAAGGTCGAGCAACGAGCCCTGCCCTTCGAGGAATACGCACGCAATTGGTTCCGTAGCGAGGTGCAACTTCCTGTTGCGAGAGGCATCGCTGGCGCGCTCTCCCCGGCTACCGCCGAACTTCACGAACGCCACGTTCGGCTCTACCTCACACCCTTCTTTGGTCGCCGCGATCTCCGCGAGATCCGTGTCCCCCAGGTGCAGTCGTTCTACGACCACTGCCTGCAGACCCAGCGACCCCCGAGCGAGCGATCTGTCGAGATGGTTCTCGCGACCCTGCGCCGCATCCTGGCCTACGCGGAAGCACGGGACGAGATCGGTCGTAACCCTATAGAGGTATGGAAGAAGAGCCGGGGACGTAGACGGCGGTCCGCCGGAATGCGCGTAGAAACGAGCAACGTTCTTTCCGCCGACGAGCTGAACACAGTCCTCGGCATCGCCCGGCGAGATGAACCGAACTCCTATCCCCTCTTCCTGTTCTTGGCGGACACGGGAACAAGGATCGGAGAGGCTCTCGCGCTCCGCTGGATAGACGTAGACCTCGACGCCCCATCGGTTCGCATCTGCCGGAGCTACTCCAGCGGCAAGCACATGAGCCCGACGAAGACGGGTCAGGGGCGCACCGTGGAACTCTCTGGCCGCCTCGTCTCCGCTTTAGGCACCGTGCGGCCTCAGCTGTTTGGCGACGACGCGCTCGTCTTCCCCAATGAGAACGGCGGGCTTCTCCATCCCAGGAACTTCCGAAGCCGCGCATTTCAGCGAGTGGTGCGGCGTTCGCTAGGGACGCCTCGCCGATTCACCCCTCACGGCCTTCGGCACACCTTCGCAAGCCTCCACATGGCCCGGTCGACGCCGCTCAAATGGATTCAGGCGCAGGGAGGCTGGGCGAGCGCGAAGATGCTGCTCGACACCTACGGGCACTACCTTCCCGACGAGAACGAGGGTCATGCAGATGCCCTCACTGACGCCCCGAAACGGCCCTATACGGCCCCTACCAGCTCCAACAAGGCTGACCGCGCAGACGCAACAACTGGGCGCACCGTGGAAAGCCGAACTACTCCGGGCACTTCCAACCGGCGCGAGTGGAGCGCGAGACCGGGCTCGAACCGGCGACAACCTGCTTGGGAAGCAGGAACTCTACCAACTGAGTTACTCGCGCTTGCAGCAGGAGAGAGTGACACGGGCCCCTGAAGGGGTCAAACGCGGTGCGCTCGCGGGGGCGTG
>JAJDAP010000066.1 GCA_029261795.1 Deltaproteobacteria bacterium | reverse complement strand
GAACCTGCCGGAGGGCACCGAGATGGTGATGCCCGGTGACAACATCGAGATGTCGGTCGAGCTGATCACGCCGATCGCCATGGATACCGAACAACGCTTCGCCATCCGAGAAGGCGGTCGAACCGTCGGCTCCGGCGTCGTAACGGAAGTGATCGAGTAAGAGGAGTTGGGGGAGAAGAACATCCGGTCAGGTGATCGGGATGTTCACCGCAAGCGCCGGGAGGCGCGCGCAGTGAGCCAACGGCGAACGAAGCCTGGATGTCTGAGCAGTTCAGCTGCGAAGACCACGCCCGAAACAGACCACTCCCGAAACAGAAGGTGAACAACATGGCAGAACCTGACGCCCAGAAGATCCGGATCCGGATGAAGGCCTACGATCACAAGCTGCTCGACCAGAGTGCTGGCGAGATCGTGGATACGGCGCTTCGGACCGGTGCACGGGTCGCGGGGCCGATTCCGCTTCCGACCAACATCAACAAGTACACGGTGCTCAAGGGACCGCACATCGACAAGAAATCGCGTGAGCAGTTCGAGATGCGCACCCACAAGCGCCTGATCGACATCTTGGAGCCGACACCCCAGACGGTGGACGCACTGATGAAGCTCGAGCTGGCCGCCGGCGTGGACGTCGAGATCAAGATCTAGCGTCCCCGGGGACGCTGGGCGCCGCGCGTTGCGCGTCGCTCGAGTAACTCGAACGGAACTGAGAACGAGACGATGACAACTGTAAATGTCATGAATGCGAGTGGCGGAGCGGCCGGAACGGTCGAACTCGACCCGGCCCTGTTCGAGGCCGAGGTCAAGCCCCACCTCTTCCACGCCGAGGTTCGCCGACAGCTGGCCAAGCGCCGTGCCGGCACCCACTCCACCAAGAACCGCTCCGCGGTCGCCGGTGGTGGCGCCAAGCCGTATCGCCAGAAGGGCACTGGACGTGCTCGTCAGGGTTCGATCCGCTCGCCCCAGTGGGCTGGCGGTGGCTCGGTATTCGGCCCGGTTCCGCGCAAGTACGAGCACAAACTTACCAAGAAGACGCGACGGGCAGCGCTGCGCGGTGCGATCTCGCTGCGCCAGCAGGAAGGCGCACTGATCATCGCCGAGGGACTGCACCTCGAAGCGTTCAAGACCAAGCGGGTCATCGAAATGCTCTCGGCCGTCGGTGTTGCCGGCGAGTCGACGCTCCTCGTGATTGCCGGGCCGGAGCCGCAGCTCGAACAGTCCGCACGGAATCTGCCGAACGTGAGCGTGCTGCGCGTCGACGGACTGAACGTCTACGACGTGCTCCGGCGCAAGAAGCTCGTAATCGCCAAGGACGCGCTAGCGGCGGTAGCAGGTCGCCTCCAGAGCGCCGAGGAGACGGCATCGTGAACGTCCACGACATCATCTACCGCCCGGTCGTTACCGAGAAGAGCACGATCGCCCGAGAGATCGGGAACGTCGTGACGCTCGCCGTCGATCCGCGCGCCAACAAACATCAGATCAAGAACGCTGTCGAATCACTCTTCTCCGTCAGCGTTACCAACGTTCGAACCAGCCGCATGCCGCGCAAGTCCCGCCGGGTGGGGAAGTATCTCGGCCACAAGGCGGAATGGAAGAAGGCGATCGTGACGCTGGCCGACGGCCAGTCGATCGAGTTCTTCGAGGGAGTCTAGGACCGTGCCCGTTCGCATCTACAAGCCGACATCACCGGGCCGCCGGAAGATGAGTGTTTCGGACTTCTCGGAGATCACTGCCGATAGTCCCGAGCGTTCGCTTCTCGGTGGTCGCGTCACCAAGAGCGGTGGTCGCAACAACCACGGCCGCACCACCAGCTGGCATCGCGGCGGAGGCCACAAGCGCCGCTACCGCAAGATCGATTTCCGGCGCGACAAGCTCCAGATTCCGGCCAAGGTCGCCAGCATCGAGTACGACCCGAACCGAAGTGCCAACATCGCGCTGCTTCACTACAAGGACGGCGAGAAGCGCTACATCCTGGCCCCCCTCGGGCTGCGGCCCGGCGATGAGGTCGTTGCGGGTGCCGGTTCCGAAATTCGTCCTGGGAATTCGATGCCGCTGCAGAGCGTGCCGCTCGGTACCGTGCTCCATGCCATCGAGATGAAGCCGGGCAAGGGCGCTCAGCTCGTGCGTGCAGCCGGAACCGGGGCGCAGCTCATGGCTCGCGAGGGAAACTACGTGACGCTTCGCATGCCCAGCGGCGAGATGCGGATGATTCACGTCCGCTGCACCGCGACCATCGGCCAGGTCGGCAACATCGAGCACGAGAACGTGCGTATCGGCAAGGCGGGCCGTTCGCGCTGGAAGGGCATCCGCTCGAACGTGCGCGGCGTGGCCATGAACCCGGTCGACCATCCGATGGGTGGCGGCGAAGGAAAGTCGTCGGGCGGCCGCCACCCGTGTACGCCGTGGGGCAAACCCACGAAGGGTCACAAGACCCGCAGCAAGACCAAGCAGTCGAACCGCTACATCATCAAGCGGCGAGGGAAGAAGTAATGGCTCGCTCTCTGAAAAAGGGTCCGTTCGTCGACCCGAGCCTCCAGAAGAAGATCTCGGCCACCGTGGCTTCGGGCTCGAAGCAGGTCATCAAGACCTGGTCGCGACGCTCGATGATCACGCCGGAAAGCGTCGGCATCACGTTCCACGTGCACAACGGCAAGCTCTTCATGCCTGTCTACGTCACGGAGAACATGGTCGGCCATCGGCTTGGCGAGTTTGCACCGACGCGCAAATTCACGGGGCACTCGTCGGACAAGAAGGTGAAGCGCTAATGGCGGGCTCCACGGCAAAGCTGAACAACTTTCGCGGTAGCGCCTTCAAGGCGCGACTCGTCGTAGACCAGATTCGTGGCCGCCAGGTCGAGGAGGCGCTCAGCATCCTGGATCTCTCGCCGCGACGCTTCGCCAGGCCGCTGGCCAAGCTGGTGCGTTCTGCGCTCGCGAACGCGGAAGAGAAGAACAACCGCGAAAAGGCCGGCATCGACGTCGACAACCTTTTCGTAAACAAGATCGCGGTAGACGAAGGCAAGAGCATGTGGCGGATCCGGGCACGAGCCCAGGGTCGCGCGGCATGGATCCAGAAGCGCACGTCGAACGTCACCATCGAGTTGGAGGAGCGCTAAGTGGGACAGAAAGTCCATCCCTACGGGTTCCGGCTGGGAACGATCTACGGCTGGAAATCGAACTGGTTTGCCGAGCGTGGCTACGGCGACCGGGTGCTCGAGGATCATACGATCCGCGCGCACATCAAGAAGAAGCTCTATCACGCCGGCATCAGCAAGGTCATGATCGAGCGTACCGGCGACAAGTGCGTGGTGAACATTCACACGGCACGTCCGGGCATCTTGATCGGCAAGCGTGGTGCTGAGGTCGAGGTTCTGCGCGCAGAGCTCGGCAAGATCACCGACGCCGAGATCTACATCAACATCAAGGAGATCCGGAAGGCCGAGCTCGATGCGCAGCTGGTCGCCGAGAACATCTCGCTCCAGCTCGAACGCCGCGTCGCATTCCGCCGCGCCATGAAGAAGGCCCTGACTTCGACCATGAAGTTCGGGGCCAAGGGGATTCGCCTCGAGTGCGGTGGCCGTCTGGGCGGCGCCGAGATGGGTCGCCGCGAACGTTATGCAGAGGGTCGCGTGCCCCTCCATACCCTCCGGGCGGATATCGACTACGGCGTCGCCGAAGCGAAGACCACCTACGGAATCATTGGTGTGAAGTGCTGGATCTTCAAGGGTGAAATGGCGGACAAGGACATCCGCGAGGCCGCGCTCGCCAACCGTGTCCAAGAAGACGTGGTGAGGTAACCGGGATGCTTCAACCCAAGAAGGTCAAGCACCGCAAGGTCATGAAGGGTCGCATGCGCGGGAAAGCGTATCGCGGCAGTTCGGTGGACTTCGGTGAGTACGGACTCCAGGCCCTGAAGGGCGGGCGTCTGACGGCGCGCCAGATCGAGGCCGCACGTATCGCGATGACCCGCTACATCAAGCGCGGCGGAAAGATCTGGATTCGCATCTTCCCGGACAAGCCCATCACGAAGAAGCCCGCCGAAACCCGCATGGGTAAGGGCAAGGGCAACCCCGAGGAGTGGGTTGCCGTGATCAAGCCCGGCCGGGTCCTATACGAGATGGAAGGTGTCACGCCAGAGATCGCCCGCGAGGCCTTCCGACTGGCACAGCACAAGCTGCCGCTCCCGACCAAGTTCGTTCAGCGGGAGGAGTGGTAGTGGAAGCCAAGGAACTGCGGGAGCTGTCGTTGGACGAGCTCGATGCAAAAGGAACCGAGCTCCGCAGTGAGCTCTTCAACGCCCGCGTCCGCAAGGCCACGGGCCAACTCGAAAACACGGCTCTCCTCGGCGCGCTCCGCAAGAACGTGGCCAGGGTCGAGACCATCCTACGCGAGAAGCGTGGAGCTGATCAGTGAGTACACGAGGACAGCGACGGACCCTGGAAGGGGTCGTCGTCAGCGACAAGATGGACAAGACGGTAGTCGTCCGGGTGGAACGCCTGGTCAAGGACCCCACCTATCACAAGTACGTCCGAAGCCAGACGCGCTTCATGGCGCACGACGAAGCCAACGATTGTGGCATCGGCGATCGGGTGCGCATCATCGAGCACCGACCGCTCTCGAAGAAGAAGCGTTGGATGGTGCAAGAGACCCTCACCAAGGCCGTCAAGGCCGGTCAGGCCACCCAGGCCTAGGGAGAGGGGAACCATGATCCAGACCGAATCTACATTGGAAGTGGCGGACAACTCCGGGGCGCGAAAGGTGCAGTGCATCCGCGTCCTCGGCGGTACACGCCGCAAGTACGCATCCATTGGGGACGTCGTGGTGGTCACCGTCAAGGACGCCATCCCGAATGCCCGGGTAAAGAAGGGTGAAGTGCGGCGCGCCGTCGTGGTCCGTACGCGCAAGGAAATCGCGCGCCCCGACGGTTCGTACATTCGCTTCGACGACAACGCTGCGGTGTTGCTCGATCAGCAGACGAGGGAGCCGGTCGGCACTCGCATCTTTGGACCGGTCGCGCGCGAGCTTCGCGGCCGGCAGTTCATGAAGATCATCTCGCTCGCTCCGGAGGTGCTCTAGCCATGATCCCCAGGCTACTCGAGCGTTATCGCAGTGAAATCATAGGGAAGCTCAAGGAAGAGTTCGGTTACACGAACCCGCATCAGGTTCCGTGCTTCGACAAGATCGTGGTCAACATCGGCCTCGGCGAAGCGACCCAGAACCCGAAGTTGCTGGAGCGCGCCACCGAGGAACTGGGTCTGATCACGGGTCAGAAGGCCCTCGTGCGGCGCGCACGAAAGTCGGTCGCGAACTTCAAGCTTCGCGAAGGCCAGGCCATCGGTTGCATGGCCACGCTTCGCGGAATCCGGATGTGGGAGTTCTATGACCGCCTCGTGAACGTGGCGCTGCCGCGGGTGCGCGACTTCCGCGGGACTTCGCCCAAGGCTTTCGACGGCCGAGGCAACTACACCCTCGGCATCAAGGAACAGATCATCTTCCCGGAAGTGGACTACGACCAGGTCGAGAAGATCACGGGAATGAACGTGACCGTGTGCACGACCGCAAACACCGACGCCGAGGCCAAGAGCTTGCTCACGCACCTCGGAATGCCTTTCCGGCAGCAGCAGTAAGGGGCCCCGGCCTATGATGACCGATCCCGTTTCCGATATGTTGACCCGCATCCGCAATGGCGGCCGCGCGGGTCATCCATCCATCGTTTGTCCGGCTTCGAAGCTCAAGCGCGGCATCGCGGAGGTTCTCATTCAAGAGGGCTATCTCGACGGCGTCAGCGACGAGGTCGGTGAAGACGGCCACCCGCAGCTCCGGATCGTCCTGCGTTATGCGGACTCCGGAAATCTCATCATCGACGGCGTGCGGCGGATTTCCCGCCCGAGCCGCCGGGTCTACGTAGGAGCGAAGGACATCCCCAAGGTCCGCAATGGCCTGGGTGTCGCCGTGCTCTCGACTCCGAACGGTGTCATTTCCGACGCCACCGCCCGCGAGAACAACGTGGGCGGCGAAATCATGTGTGAGGTCTGGTAGCCATGTCCCGGATCGGACGCAGGCCGGTCGCGCTGCCCAGCGGCGTGTCGGCAACGGCGAAGGATGGAGGCCTCGAGGTCAAGGGCGCCAAGGGCACCCTCTTCGAAAAGATCCACAGCGAGATCAAAGTCGAAGTCGCTGATGGACAGGTCAAGTGCGAACGCCCTGACGATCGCAAGGAATCGAAGGCGCTCCACGGCCTGGTTCGTGCGCTGGTGCAGAACATGGTCACCGGCGTCAGCGATGGCTTCAGCAAGGAACTCGAGATTCAGGGTGTCGGCTACCGCGCGGACGCGCAGGGCAAGAAGCTGAACCTCCTGCTCGGCCTCTCGCACCCGGTCAACATGCCGGTGCCGGAAGGCCTCTCGGTTTCGGTCCAGGAAAACGTGATCAAGATCGAGGGTGCGAACCGTCAGGTCGTCGGCCAATTCGCAGCCGAGATCCGGAAGCTACGACCGCCGGAGCCCTACAAGGGCAAGGGCATCCGTTACGTGGGCGAACAAATCCGCCGCAAGGTTGGCAAGGCCAACGTCGGTTAGGCGAGGGAACAGTTCAATGCAAAGGAAAGTTCGTAACCGCAAGCGCAGCGCGCTCGAGGCCCGGCAGCGCCGGACGGCGCGCAGCATTGCGCGCTCCGCCCGGCCTCGTTTGACCGTTTATCGAAGCTCCAAGCACATCTACGCGCAGCTGGTGGATCCGGTATCCGGAAAGACGATCGCCAGCGCTTCCACCCGTGCCAAGTCGGTCAGTGGATCGACCGGCAACGTCGAAGCGGCGGGCGCGGTAGGCAAGGCGATCGCCGAGGTCGCGAAGCAAAACAACATCGAAGAGGTCGTTTTCAATCGAAACGGCTTCCTCTACCACGGCCGGATCAAGGCCCTGGCCGACGCAGCCCGCGAGAGCGGTCTCAGGTTCTAGAGGCGATTATGTATCAAGCCGAAAGGCTCAACGCGAACGAATACGAACTCACCGATCGGGTGATCCACATCAATCGGGTCGCCAAGGTGGTGAAGGGCGGGAAGCGCTTCAGCTTCAGCGCTCTGGTCGTCGTCGGCGACGGTGCTGGCATCGTCGGCGTCGGCTACGGCAAGGCTGGCGAAGTTCCGGAAGCGATCCGCAAGGGTGTCGAGAAGGCACGCAAGGCCCTGCGCCGCGTGCCGTTGATCGACGGAACCATCCCGCATGAAATCATTGGCCGGTCCGGTGCCGGGCGCGTGCTCTTGCGGCCGGCTTCCGCCGGTACCGGCGTCATCGCGGGCGGCGGCGTGCGCGCGATCCTGGAATCCGCGGGCGTCCGCGACGTCCTGACCAAGACGATCGGTACGAACAATCCGCAGAACGTCGTGAACGCGACGATGACCGCGCTCGCCGAACTGCGCGATCCCGTGGAACGCGCGGCGGAGCTGGCACGATGAGCGGCAAGACGATCCGGGTGACCCAGGTGAAGAGCGCGATCGGCTACGAAAAGGGCCAGCGCAACCACCTGAAAGGTCTTGGAATCCGGCGCATGAACCACACGGTGGAGGTCGAGGACACTCCCTCGGTTCGCGGGATGATCAACAAGATCCCCCACCTCCTGAAGGTCGAGGAGTCCTAGCGATGCTGGACGGGTTGAGTCCCCGCCCCGGAGCCCGGCACCGACGCAAGCGCGTCGGTCGCGGTCCCGGTTCGGGTTTTAACAAGACGGCAGGCCGCGGCGTGAAGGGCCAGGGTACGCGGTCCAAGGTTCCGGTCTATTTCGAGGGTGGGCAGATGCCGATCTCTCGGCGTTTGCCGAAGCGCGGCTTCACCAACATCCATCGGAAGCCCTATGAGGTCGTGAACGTGCGTGACCTCGGAATCTTCGGCGAAGGCGCGACCATCGACGGAGAAGCCCTCGCGGTCCGCGGTCTGATCGGGAAGGCCGCCGCCCGTGTGAAGCTGCTCGGCGACGGGGATGCACCCAAGGGCTGCACGATCAAGGTCCACAAGGCGAGCGGAAGCGCGGTCACCAAGATCGAAGCCGCCGGCGGAAGTGTGGAGATCATCGGTTGATCGGCGGCGTCCAGAACATAGGCAGGATCCCGGAGCTTCAGCGCCGGATCCTGTTCACCTTGGGGATGCTCGGCGTCTACCGCATCGGGGCCAAGATCCCGACGCCGGGAGTCGACTCCGAGGTGGTGAGCGACGCCTTCAACGCACTCGAAGGTTTCGCGCTCATCAACGTTTTCAGTGGTGGCGCCCTCGAACAGCTCTCGATCTTCGCGCTCGGCATCATGCCGTACATCAGCGCGTCGATCATCATGCAGTTGTTGACGGTGGTGATCCCCCAGCTCGAGACCCTCAAGAAGGAAGGTGAGCGGGGGCAGCGAGAGATCAGCAAGTACACGCGTTACTTCACGATCGTGCTTTCGCTCTTCCAGGGCTTCCTGATTGCCATGGCCCTCGAGAGCGGCCAGTTCGGTACCAACGCCGTGGCCGAGCCGGGCCTCGGCTTCCGGCTGATGGCCATGATCACGCTCACTTCGGGCACGGCCTTCATCATGTGGCTAGGCGAGCAGATCACCGAGCGCGGCATCGGCAATGGCATCTCGCTGGTGATCTTTTCCGGCATCATCGTCGGAATTCCCGGTGCGCTTGCGCAGCTCTACAACCTGGTATCGACCGATCAGTACACGCTCATCGAAGTGTTGGCGCTGTTGGCCTTCATCATCGTGCTGACCGGCTTCGTGGTCTTCGTCGAGCGCGGCCAGCGCCGGATTCCGATCCAACACGCCAGGCGTGTGGTGGGCCGCAAGGTGGCCCAGGGCGGCATGAGCTACTTCCCGCTCAAGGTGAACACGGCCAACGTGATTCCGCCGATCTTCGCGTCTTCCCTGCTGATCTTCCCCTCCACCATCGCGACGATGGCCGGGGACGAGGGCGGGCTCGTGAGCCGCTTCTTCCAGGACTACCTTTTTCCCGGCGGCTTCCTCTACAACTCGGTCTACGTCGGGTTGATCATCTTCTTCTGTTTCTTCTACACGTCGATCCTGATCAACCCCGACGATGTGGCGGACAACATCCGCAAATCCGGTGGCTCGATCCCGGGTGTGCGGCCGGGCAAGAGCACGGCCCAGTTCATCGATCGCGTACTCTCCCGGCTGACCTCGGTCGGCGCGATCTACATCTCGCTGGTGTGTCTCGTGCCGATCCTGCTGGCCGATCAGGCTGGCGTGCCCTTCGCCTTTGGCGGAACGGCGCTGCTGATCATCGTCGGCGTCTCGATGGACCTGATGGCCCAGGTCGAGGCACACCTGGTTTCACGGCAGTACGACTCGCTCGGCGGGCCGGGCGGCCGACAGCGTGGGAAGCTCGGCAAATGAGCGCCCGCAGACTACTTCTACTCGGTCCTCCGGGGGCCGGGAAAGGCACCCAGGCCAAGCGCCTTGTGGATCGCTACGAAATTCCCCAGATTTCCACCGGAGACATGCTTCGCGCTGCAAAGGCGGCGGGTACGGAGATCGGGAAACGGGCCAAGTCCTACATGGATGCCGGCAAGCTCGTCCCCGATGAGATCGTGATTGGTGTCGCTGAGGAACGGCTCGGGCAGCCGGACGCCGCGGCTGGCTTCATACTCGACGGTTTCCCGCGAACGGTTGCACAGGCGGAGGCCCTCGACGATCTGCTGGACCGATTGGGCGTGAAGCTCGAGCGATGCGTCGCGATTGCCGTGCCCGAGGATGAGCTGGTGACACGGCTACTGAAGCGCGCCGAACTGGAAGGGCGGGCGGACGACAATGAAGCGTCGATTCGCGTGCGCATGAACGAATACCACGAAAAGACCGCACCGCTGGTGGACCACTACAGCGGCCGCGGAGTGCTCGTCGAAGTAGCCGGCGTCGGCTCGATCGACGAGATCGCCAAGAGAATCGAGGACGCCCTCAACTAACGGGCGTCTGCGTCAACAAAAGAGGACGGGGCATGAAGGTTCGAGCTTCGGTCAAGAAGATGTGTGAGAAGTGCCGGATCATCCGGCGCCGTGGGGTGGTTCGCGTGATCTGCGACAACCCCAAGCACAAGCAGCGACAAGGTTAGGAGCAGGAAATGGCACGCATTGCAGGCATCGACCTTCCGCGGAACAAGCAGATCGGTATTTCGCTGACCTACATCTTTGGGGTCGGGAATACGCGCGCTGCGGAGATCTGCGAGAAGGCCGAGATCGACACGACGACGCGCACGGATCTTCTCGGTGAGGGCGAGGTGGTTCGCCTGCGCGAGATCATCGAGCGCGAGTACCAGGTAGAAGGTGACCTCCGCCGCGAGGTCTCGCAGAACGTCAAGCTCCTGATGGATATCGGCTGCTATCGCGGTCTGCGCCATCGCCGGGGACTGCCGGTCCGCGGTCAGCGAACCCACACCAATGCACGGACCCGAAAGGGCCCGAAGCGCACCGTCGCGGGGAAGAAGAAGACCCCGACGAAGAAGTAGGGACTCATGGTCAAGAAGGGCGCGAAGCGCAAGGTCAAGAAGAACATCACGACGGGTGTGGCTCACATCCAGTCGACGTTCAACAACACGATGATTACGATCACTGATCCGGCCGGAGCCGCTGTTGCCTGGTCGAGTGCCGGGATGCACGGATTCAAGGGATCGAGGAAGTCGACACCCTACGCCGCGCAGACGGCCGCCGAGGACTGCGCCAAGAAGGCGATGGAACACGGCGTCCGCACGCTTTCGGTCTACGTGAAGGGTCCGGGAGCGGGTCGCGAATCCGCGTTGCGGGCGCTCCAGGCCGCAGGCATGCGGATCACCATGATCAAGGACGTCACACCGATTCCGCACAACGGATGCCGGCCGCCCAAGCGGCGCCGCGTCTAAGGAACGAGGGAACCCAATGGCACGATACAGGGGACCGGCCTGTCGGCTTTGCCGCCGCGAGTCGCAGAAGCTCTTCTTGAAGGGCGATCGCTGCTACAGCGAGAAGTGCTCCGTCGATCGACGCGCGTACCCGCCCGGCCAGCACGGCCAGGGGCGCCCGCGCTTCTCGGACTACGGCGTCCAGCTCCGCGAGAAGCAGAAGGTGAAGCGCATGTACGGCATGCTCGAGAAGCAGTTCTCGGCAACCGTCCACAAGGCCACCAGCATGAAGGGCCGCGCCGGCGACAACCTGCTGGCGCTGCTCGAACGTCGGCTCGACAACGTCGTCTTCCGGCTGGGCTTCGCCACTTCGCGAAACGAAGCGCGGCAGTTGCTCAAGCACGGCCACTTCACGGTCAACGGTCGCAAGGCCACGATTCCGTCCTTCAGCGTGAAGCCGGGCATGAAGATCGGCGTGCGAGAGAAGTCGCGCGAGATCGCGCGGATCATGGGGGCGCTCGAGACCCTCGAGGACGCGTCGCTGCCGGGCTGGCTCGAACTGGACAAGCCCGACTTCGAAGGCACGGTGAAGGCCATGCCGGTCCGTGAAGACATCACGCTGCCGATCGAAGAGCAGCTGATCGTGGAACTCTACTCGCGCTACTAGGCCGAACTACTCGCGCAACCGGGCGAACCCGCATGGGCCAATCCGTCAGGTGCACCCGAACTCCTCCAGGGGGAATTTCATGCAGCAGGAAATCGTCGCAAAGAACTGGCGCCAGCTCATCCGCCCGCGCCGGCTCGAATCAGAAGAACAGGACGGCCCCGGCCTCGGCTACGCCCGCTTCTGGTGCGAGCCGCTCGAGCGGGGCTATGGCCAGACGCTCGGCAACTCGCTCCGCCGGGTGATGTTGTCTTCGCTCCAGGGCGCGGCCATCACTTCGGTCAAGATCAACGGCGTGCAGCACGAGTTCTCGACGCTCCAGGGCGTGCTCGAAGACGTCAGCGACATCATCCTCAACCTCAAGGAGGTGCGGCTCCAGCTGCACGCCGAGGGACCGAAGACCGTGCGTCTGGTTCGCGAGGGTGACGGTGTCGTGACGGCGGGCGAACTCGCCGCCAACGACCCGACCATCGAGGTGATGAACCCCGAGCACAAGATCGCGACGCTGACTGGCGAAGCGACCTTCGAGCTCGAGTGCACCGTCGATCTGGGCAAGGGCTACCGAAACGCCGAGAGCAACAAGTACGAGGACATGCCGATCGGTACGATTGCCATCGACTCGATCTTCTCGCCGGTGCGCAAGGTCAACTACTCCGTCACCCCGGCCCGCGTGGGCCGCGAAACGGACTTCGACCGTCTGAACCTCGAGGTCTGGACCGATGGCTCCATCGATCCGGCCGACGCGGTGGCCTACGGCGCCAAGATCCTCAAGGATCAGCTTTCGATCTTCATCAACTTCGATGAGCCGGAAGAAAGCATGATGCCGACGCTCGAGGAGCCGGAGCCGCTGAACCCGCACCTGTTCCGCTCGGTCGACGAGCTGGAACTCTCGGTGCGTTCGGCCAACTGTCTCCAGAACGCCAACATTCGCTACATCGGTGAGCTCGTGCAGCGCACCGAGGGTGAGATGCTGAAGACCAAGAACTTCGGTCGGAAGTCGCTGAACGAGATCAAGGACGTGCTCACGTCGATGGATCTCTCCCTCGGCATGGTCCTCGACAACTTCCCGCAGCGCAAAGAACTCGAGCAGCGCGCCCGCGAGCGCGAAGGCTAGGAACGGACTCCATGAGGCATCGCAAACGACACGGGAAGCTCGGGCGCAACAGCTCGCACCGGAAGGCGCTCATGCGCAACATGGTGACGTCGCTGCTCGACCACGAGCTGATCGAGACCACCGACGCCAAGGCCAAGGAGCTGCGGCGCGTGGCAGACAAGATGATCACGCTAGGCAAGCGTGGCGATCTCCATGCGCGTCGTCAGGCGCTCTCGGTGCTCAAGGACAAGCGCGTTGCCGCCAAGCTCTTCGACGAGTTGGCCGACCGCTACAAGGAACGGCCTGGCGGCTACACGCGGGTCCTGAAGAGCCGCGTGCGGGTCGGGGACGCAGCCTCGATGTCGATCATCGAGCTCGTCGACCGGGATGCCACGGCTGGCGCCCAGTAACACTGGCCCCATGAACGGGGGTTGGCGCGCATTGGGGCTCGGCGCCTTGCTGGCCCTCGGGATCGCTTGGTTGGTGGTCTCGGCTGAACCGAGCCTGCCGCCCGCCGACGTCGGCGCTCCGGCGCCCGGCTTTCGCCTGCCGGATCTCGACGGCACCGAGCGCTCGCTCGTCGAGCAGCGCGGCAAGGTCGTGATGCTCAACTTCTGGGCGACCTGGTGCAAGCCCTGCGAGGACGAGATGCCCGCCATGGAGCGGCTCTACCAGGAGTTCCAGCCGGCAGGCTTCGAGCTGCTCGCGGTCTCCGTCGACGATGGGCTCGAAGAGGTCCTCGCGTTCCGGGAGCGCTTGGGGCTGAGCTTCCCGATCCTCCACGATCAGGACAAGCAGGCCGCCGCGCGCTATCAGAGTTTCCGCTATCCCGAGACCTTCCTGGTCGATCGCGAGGGCACCCTGGTGGCGCGTTTCATCGGCCCGCGAGAGTGGGACGCGCCGGTCTATCGCGAGCGCGTCCGGCGGCTGGTCGAATCGACGGCCGGCACGGAGTTCTAGCAGGTTGCGGAAGAACCCCGGACCGAGCCCGGTGCGCAGATTTTCGGTCCAATCAAGGCGCGGAGCCGCCGCTGGGGCGAGCCCCAGCAAGGCTTCGCAACGCAGAGTGGGCCGGAAAGATGCGCACCCGGCGACGGGAGTGGGTTTTTCCGCAGCCTGCTAGC
>JAJDAP010000065.1 GCA_029261795.1 Deltaproteobacteria bacterium | reverse complement strand
GGGCCGCCTCTTCCTGAACTGCGGTCATGTCGCTGGACGTTGCGCAGCCGGTACCGATCGCGAGCGCTACGGCCGCAACCGAAATCGCCGCTTTGCGTTGCCACTGGAAACTCATCATCGCTCCCCAATATTCCGCCATCGTTGGCGTCTAGACGCCCGTCCGCGGCGAATGATGGCACGAATCGGGCGCAGCGCGAGGCCCGCGGGGGAGATTGGCATCACCGAGCGCGAGCGGGCGACGGCTGCCGAGATTGAGATATCCTCGCGCCTCCGCGAAGCGCACCCACACCAGGAGTCCACCTTGATCGGCTACGTCACCATCGGCACCAACGACCTTCCGCGCGCCGAGGCCTTCTACAACGAACTGCTCGGTCTGCTCGGCGCCAAGATCCTGCTCTCCGACGACCGCATGCGCTTCTACGGCACCGGCCCCGGCGCGCCCATCCTCTCGATCTGCAAGCCCTACGACGAGAAGGAGGCCAGCGTCGGTAACGGCGTCATGGTCGCCCTCGCGGGAGGCAGCAAGGAAGGCTGCGACGCCCTCTACAACAAGGCGATCGAACTCGGCGCCAGCGACGAGGGCCCCCCGGGCCAACGCGGCGACAGCTTCTACGGCGGCTACTGGCGCGACCTCGACGGCAACAAGTTCGTCGCCTTCCACATGGGCTGAAGGTCGGGCTGAGCGCGCTAGCGCGGATTCGAACATCGCGGCGGCGACTTGCAAGAGTCGTCGCCGCTACCGCTTCGCTTCGGTTAGCCTGTGCCCGGGGCCCCTAGCTCAGGGGTTAGAGCACCCGGCTCATAACCGGAGGGTCCCTGGTTCGAATCCAGGGGGGCCCACCATTAAAGTGCGCATAGTCCTGGAGCTGCTCGCTTGAGAGGCTCGTCCAGCTGACACCTCCGGGGCGTCGAAGGCACCCACTCGATGTGCCCTCGTTGTCATTCGTCCCCTTCGACGCCTTCTGGCTCGCGTTGACCGTGGTGCTCGTGGCTTCGGCCCGCGCGCACTCGCTCCTGCGCCACCGGCACCCAGAGGTGTGGCGCGCCCTCGACAGCCCGCCGTACCTGCCCCGCCGCGGGCTCGCCGGCGCCGCCGCGCTCACCCGTTTCTACTGGTCTCCGCGTGTCCGCGGGCTGGGGGACCCCGATCTGCTGCGCTGGACGCGCTCGCTCCGCTTCTCGCAGGTGTGCCTCGCCGGAGTCCTGATCGTCCTCTACGTCCGCACGTGGGACGCACTGAGCTGACGCCCTGGTCGCCCCGGGGCACCTGGGGGCGCGTGGCGCTGCACGAGTTCGGCTTCGAGGGTCTGCGCGGAGGTGGTTGTGGGAGATCGCTTCCTCTCCCGTTCGCGGCACCCTGAAGATCAAGCCATCTAACGCTGTCGCTAGCTGGTCGCCGCGTTTCGGGTTCTTTCGCGAACGGCGACGACGAGTGCGACCCGACAGTCGACGACCGGGGATGTCATCCTCCTGGGGATCGTTTCCCCTCTGGTGCGCGAGGATGGCATGACCGAGCCGGTGATCGATGTGGGCAGCCTGGACTTCGCGTACCCGGAGGCGGCGGCGCTCGCCGTGAACGGCGTCGACCTGACAGTGGAACGCGGCGAGATCTTCGGGCTGCTGGGACCGAACGGCGCTGGCAAGAGCACCACCCAGAAGGTGCTCACGGGGCTGTTGCGGGATTACGCAGGGCACGTGCGGGTGCTCGGCCGGGAGGTCCGGGATTGGGGCTCCGACCTGTACGAAAAGGTCGGTGTCGGCTTCGAGCTGCCCGTTCACTACAGCCGCCTGACCGCGCGCGAGAACCTTCAGTATTTTGCCGCCCTCTACGAGGGCGAGACCGAGGATCTCGACACCCTCCTCGACCAGGTCGATCTGCAGCCCCAAGCGAACGAGCGTGTGTCACGCTTCTCGAAGGGTATGCGTGTACGGCTGAGCTTCGCCCGTTCGGTCCTGTGTCGCCCCGAGCTGTTGTTTCTCGACGAGCCCACGACCGGACTCGATCCCGTGAGCGCACGTCGCATCAAGGATCTGATCCTGGAGCATCGTGAGCGCGGTGCGACGATCTTCCTCACCACCCACGACATGGCGACGGCCGACGAAATGTGTGACCGCGTGGCCTTCCTGGTCGATGGCCACATCGCCTTGATCGATACGCCGCGCCAACTCAAGGTTCGCTATGGCGAGAAACGCGTGCGCGTCGAGTACCGCGCGGATGGCGCGCTCGAAGCGCAGGAATTTCCGCTCGCCGGCGTGGCCGACAACGCCGGGTTCCTGGCGGCGCTGCGCCAGCCAACACTCGAAGCGATCCATTCCCAGGAGACATCGCTCGAGCGCATCTTCATTCGGGTCACCGGTCGAGAGTTCGAATGAGCCGCCTGTCCGCCACCTTGAGACTCGACGTGCAGCTCCAGGCTCGCAACAAGGTCTATTGGATCGTCGGAGTCATCGCCCTCGCGCTGGCGTTGGTGCTGCGCGCGTTCTTCAGCCCCGATCAGTTGCACTTCTTCATGCCGTTACTCGCGTTGTCCGGCATCGGCATCACGGCGCTGTTCCTCGTCGGTGTCCTGCTGATGCTCGAGCGAACCGAAGGCACGCTCGATGTCGTACTCGTTTCGCCGCTGCGGCCCGGCGAGTATCTGGCGTCGAAGCTCCTGACGGTCATGGGCCTCGCGCTCGTCGAGGCCGCAGCGATCACGATCATCGCCTACGGCCTCGGATTCACCGGCTTCTGGCTCGTACTGGCCGTGCTCCTGCGTGCCAGCCTGGTCGCCGCCATCGGCATTTCAGTGGCCGTGCGTTACCGCTCGATCACCCACTTCCTGTTCCCCCTCGCCGGTCTCTCGGTGCTGCTGGATCTGCCCGTGGTCTGGTACCTGGAGCTCTGGCCAAGCCCACTCCTCTACCTCCTGCCCACCATGCCATCGCTGCTTCTGGCGAAGGCAGCGTTCCTGCCCGTGGGCCCGCTTCATCTCGTCTACGCCGGTGTGTGGGGAAGCTTGGCGACCGCCCTGGCAATCGGGTGGGCCATGCACTCCCTCGACCGCTTCGTCGTCCAGGGAGAGCGCCGATGATGACTCCTCATATGCACAGAGCCTTGCGAGTCCTCGCGCCGAACGATCTCCGCCTGATCTGGCGCGACAGCTTCCTGCTGCTCATGTTGGTGGTGTTGCCGCTCGGCGGCCTGGCCCTGCGCGCGCTGCTTCCGTATCTGAACGGAGCCCTGGCCGAGTGGGTCGAGCTCGAGCGTTACTACGGTCTCATCATCGCCGCGTTCGTGGTCGGACAGCAACCCATCGTGTTAGGCGCCATCGTCGGAATCCTCTTCATCGAGGAACGCGACGAGGGAACCTTATCGGCGCTCCAGGCGAGCCCGCTCTCGCTGCAGGGATTTCTGGGCTACCGACTTCTGGCCGCGATGGCAGTGAGCGTGTCGCTTAGCGTGATCGGCGTCTCCCTCGCCGGTCTGGTGACGGTCTCATTGCTCGAGTTGCTGTCGGCTTCGCTGCTGGCCGCATTCTCCCTCCCGGTCATTGCCCTCGGTTATGCGGTGTTCCTGAAGAACAAGGTCCAGGCCGTCACGGCCATCAAGGCGCTCCAGAACTGGGCGCTCTTGCCGGCGCTGCTCTATTTCGCGCCCACGCCCTGGCAATGGATCGGGAGCCTCGTCGGCCCGCTCTACTATCCGATGCGTCTCTTCTGGGGTGCCGCCGCGGGGGACGTGGAGTGGTGGCTGATGCTTCCGGGCCTGGTGGCTCCGCTCGCGGCGACCGTCTGGCTGCTTCGCCGCTTTCGGCACACCGTCTACGCCTGACGAGCGAGTCTGCTCCAAACGCCGGACGCTACGCCCCGGTGCGGATAGGAAGTAGAGGCTGCGTTCCGGTCCAAGGTCGGAGTACAGGCGTTATGTCCTACCTCTCCAAAGCGCTTGGCGGGCTGGGCGGGGGGCGTGTCCGTCCAGAGGGCGTCCCTGGGGGATTGGACAGAATTCGTAGCATCGGCCTGGCCGAAAACGCAGCCAATTCTTCCTATCCGCTCGGAACTCCGCGAAGATGTCGCCGTGGGATGGGAGGCACTCGAGCAGTGGGGCGACGAGATTGCTCGCATCGAACCGCTCGTAGGCGGAGTCGCTAACGACGTGTGGAGCGTACGCTTCAACGATCACCTCGCGGTCGGTCGTCTTGGTGCCAGGAGCGACGCTGATCTCGCGTGGGAAACCGAGCTCCTCCAACACCTCGACCGTGAAGGTCTGACCGTGCCGGTGCCGATCCCGACAACGGACGGCCGGCTGTTCGCCGACGGTCTGGTGGTGATGACCTACGTGGAAGGCGGACCGCCCGAGACGAAGGCCGAATGGCGTCGCGTGGCCGACACGCTCCGCCAGCTGCATCGGTTGACGCAGGGCTGGCCGCAGCGCCCGGGCTGGCGATCGTCGACCGACCTCCTGCACGCCGAGACCGGGACGAAGGTCGACCTCGGCGCGATGCCGCCTGAGGGCGTTGCTCGTTGCCGAGCAGCGTGGGATCGACTCGCCGGACGTCAGGCGTGCGTGGTCCACGGCAACCCCGCCAACCCTGGCAACGTCCGCATCACCGCGGATCGGGTCGCGCTGATCGACTGGGACGAGTCGCACGTCGACGTCCCCGACCTCGACCTGGTGCTGCCCCACAACGCCGCCGATCTCGACGACGATGCGCACGACATCGCTGCGCAAGCCTCGGCCGCATGGGAAGCCGCAGTCTGCTGGGACGACGAGTACGCAGTCAAGCGGCTCGCCGAAGTACGAGCGGTCTGAGCAGATTGGAGAGCGTGCATCAGATCGTCCGGGTCTCCCTGGCGCCGTAGCGCCGTAGTGACGAACTGCTCGCTTTCGCGCTGCTGGTTGTTGCACACTGACCGTGCACCATTCAGAAGAGAGGGAGCGTCGTGATTCATCCGAGTCTCACCGTCCGGTTCGTTGCAGGAATCTCATTGATCGGCGTCGTGGTCTTCGCCACGGCATGCGGAGAGTCCGACACCCCGGCACCCGCGGCCGAGGCAGCGCGAGAGGCCCCGGCCCCGGCCGCCAGCATCGGTCTGATCGACGACGCGCGCATCGAGAACGCCGAATCGGAGCCCGGCAACTGGCTCACCTACGGTCGCGATTCCAACGAGCAACGCTTCTCGCCCCTCGAGCAGGTGAACCGTGAGAGCGTCAGCCGCCTGGGCCTCGCCTGGATGAAGGATCTCGGTTCGAACTTCGCCCAGGAGGCCACACCGATCGTGGTCGACGGCACGATGTTCTTCACCACCGCCTGGAGCATCGTCTATGCGGTGGATGCCGTGACGGGCGAGACGAAGTGGCGTTATGACCCCGAGGTTCCCAAGGAAACCACCGCGCGCAGAGCCTGCTGTGGCCCGGTGAACCGCGGCGCCGCCGTCTACAAGGGCCGTGTCTACGTGGGCAGTCTCGACGGCCGCTTGATCGCGCTCAACGCTTCTACCGGCGAGAAGGTCTGGGAGACCGACACCCTCATCGACCGCGAGCGGCCGTACACGATCACGGGCGCACCGCGGGCGGCGCGCGGCAAGATCTACATCGGTAACGGCGGCGCCGAGTTTGGCGTGCGTGGTTATGTCACGGCCTACGATGCAGAGACCGGCGCGCAGGTCTGGCGCTTCTTTACGGTTCCGGGCGACCCGGCCCTCGGCTTCGAGAGCCCGGCGATGGAGATGGCGGCCAAGACCTGGAAGGGCGGCGAGTGGTGGAAGATCGGCGGCGGCGGCACCACCTGGAACTCGATCGTGTATGACGCCGATTTCAACAACCTCTACCTCGGGGTCGGCAATGGCGCCCCGTGGATCCGCGCCATCCGTTCGCCCGGCGGCGGCGACAACCTCTTTCTCGCTTCGATCGTGGCCGTGGACGCCGACACCGGGGAATACAAATGGCACTACCAGACCACGCCCGGCGACAACTGGGATTACACCGCCGTCCAGGACATGATGCTGGCCGAGATGGAGGTCGACGGCGTCCAGACCAAGGTGCTGATGCAGGCGCCGAAGAACGGCTTCTTCTACGTGCTCGACCGCGCCGACGGCAAGCTGCTGCGCGCCAACCAGTACGTGGGGATCACCTGGGCCAGTCACGTAGATATGGAGACCGGGCGCCCGGTCGAGAACCCCGAGATGGACTTCCAGGAAGAGACCAAGTGGATCCTTCCGGGCCCGCTCGGCGGCCACAACTGGCAGGCGATGTCATTCGATGCCTCGACCCGCACCGTCTACTTCCCGGCCCAGGAATGGCCCGGCCTCTACACGGTCGCCGACGAGTTCAAGAACACCGGCTTCCTCAAGCGGGAACCGAAAGGGGTCAACCTTGGCACCGAGCTCGCTCGGGTCGGACAACTGGTCCTCGAAAACGAGGCCGACGCGCCGGATCCGAAGGGCTACCTGAAGGCGTTCGACCCGCTGACCGGTGAAGAGAAGTGGGCGGTCGAGCACGAGCACTACTGGAACGGAGGAGTCCTGGCGACCCAGGGCGGCGTGGTCTTCCAGGGCGACGCCATGGGAAACTTCTCGGCCTACGACGCGGCGACGGGCGCGACGCTCTGGCAGTTCCAGACCTACACGTCGATCCTGGGCCCGCCCATCACGTTCGAGATCGACGGCACCCAGTACGTCTCGATCATGACCGGGACCGGCGGCGGCAATCACTTCGATGGCTATTTCAACGATTCCGCCACCATCAAGTACGGCAACTACGGACGCATGCTCGTGTTCGCGCTCGACGCGAAGGCCGAGATCCCGGTCCCGGCCGTGCTCGACCGACAGATTCCAGAACGCGCTGAAATGGCGGCCACGCCGGCGCAGATCGACCAGGGAGACCGGTTGTTCCACAGCTGGTGCGCGCCGTGTCACGGAATCAACGTCGCCTCGACCGGCGTCTACCCCGACCTGCGGCTGATGGCCGAGGCCACGCACCAGAGCTTCCAGCAGATCGTGATCGATGGCGTACGCGCGAAGCTGGGAATGGCGAGCTTCGCCGATGCGTTGACGGCCGACGAGGCGGAGTTGATCCACGCCTACATCGTGAACCGCGCCAACCTCGACCGGGCGGCCGCGCTGGAGGAGGCAACAGCGGAGGCCGCCGGCGGCTAGGCCTTGGTGTCAGGCCCGGTCACAGCGCGGGTTTCGGAGGCAGCTCCGGTGGCGCCATCTCGCGGAACTCGAAGCTCGGCTGTTCCTGCGGAGCGTCGCCGGGCGGGGCGGCGGCGTCTTCGACCTCCTCGTCGATCCGCTCCCGGTCGGGATCGAGGGACTGCATCGTGATGCGCCCCTCGACGCGCTTGCCCTCCTGAAGGAGCGCCAATGCATCGCGAGCCGCATCGGCATCTTCTTCGGCGAAGGGCAGGGCGTAGGCCCGAGGCGCGGACGTACGCCCGTCTTCTTCGAAGTGTCGGATCCAGAAATAGATGCCGCCTGCGGCATTGGCCTGGGGGTCCGGTTCGTCGATCGCCACCCACTGCAGCTGAAAACGCTCGGGCATGCGCTCTTCGGTTGCCCAGCCCTCCAACCCGATGATGCCGAACCAGCTGACGCCGTAGAGCACGCTGACCAGCGCGATCGTGCTGGCTTTCACCTTCCAACTCCACGCGCTCGCCAGGTTCAGGTTCAGCAGAAGCGCCGCGACCGCTGCATAACATATCGCGAGGCCAAGACTCACTTCTTGCCCCCGACCGCCTTGACCAACAGCGACTTCGCGTCCTGGTTGACATCGCGCACCCGGCCGCGCTCCCCCAGTTCGAAGCGCACCGCGGTCAATTCCTGGCCTGCGCCCGTCAGCTCATGGGCTCCGTAGTAGACGACCTCGACCTCGGGGTTCAGCTTCTCGACCTTGACCGTCACGGGCACCGGCCCGCCACGGTTGGCCTTGTAGTGGAGCAGGTTCACCACGTACTGCCCGGGCGCGAGGGCGCGGATGGAAACCGTCTCCTGGTTCAGCAGGTTCACGATCTCGCGCCCGTCGATGCGGATGCGGTCGTGCGTGGTTCCGCGGTCGTCGCGGTCGAGGTGCATCAGCCCGGTGTCCTGGTTGTGGTACCAGACCAGCTTGCCACGCGGATCCTCGACGATGGTGTCGATGTCATCGGGGTGACCGTCGGGCCAACGCACGGTCACGAGAATCTCGGCCTTGGCATCCACCTTGCCGCTCTCGACGGGTTCGTTCATCAGGGCGAAGGCAACCACGAACATGAACGCGAAACCGAGCAGTGCGTTGAAGAGGACGTCCGTGAAGGCATCCTGGCCCCCGTTGTGACGCCGGTGGAGATTGAGCGCCACCTAGTCTTCTCGGACGGGGCGCGTCAGGTGCACGTCCGTCAGCACCGCCAACCGGTTCAGGAAATCCTGGGCCGAGGTATCGAGGATCTGGTATTGGAGCTTGAGCAGGATGCTGGTGACGAGCCCGCACAACGTCGTGTAGAGGGCGACCGCCATACCGCCGCTCATCTGCTGCAACATCGAGCGCGCACCGACCGGGTCGAAGCTCTCCATTCGTGCAACCGGTGCCAGCATCAGGATGAAGCCGACGATCGTTCCGAGCAGGCCGAGCCGAAGCAGTGCGTCGCTGACGAAGTGTCCCGAGGCATGTCGGTTGGCGATCACGTCCGTGAGCGACGCAAGGAGCACGCCCGTTTCGGGATTCCGCGGATCGGCCTCACGCTTGGCCAGCACGTGCTCCAGGTGAAGGCAGAGGTCGCCATCGTTCCAGCGCTCTTCTCCGAACTGGACGCCCTCGTCGGTCGCCATGAGCGCCGTACTCGCGCCCGAGCCGTAGCCGGCCTCCAACGCCGCGAGCCGATCCCGCTCGGTTGAGAGTCGCCGCGAGTGCCGCAGCCACTGGATACTCGCGCCCGCGTAGGCGAGCAGGATCACGTACGAGAGATAGCTCCGGTCGCTCTCGAGGGCGGTGCGGAGCAGTCCCGTCTGGATCGCCACGAAGAACCCGAACGCCACCAGGCCGGCAAGGATCAGCGTGCGGGACATGTGCTGGTGTTGCTCGTTTCGCTGGGCCACGACGACGCGCGACAGTACCACGCATGGCTGAGGCATCCATTCCTGTGGATCGGGTCGAATCACGACGCTGGGCGCGGCGCTAGGCTCCTACGCATGGGCCGAAGCCGCGGGCGCCAGATCAACGAAGTCGGCGAGCCCGCGCATCCGCCGATCCGCCTGGGCGTATCGTCGTGCCTGCTCGGGAATGCCGTACGCTGGGATGGCGGCCACAAGCGCGACCCCTTCGTCACGGATTGGCTCGGCCCGTTCGTGGAGTGGGTACCGGTCTGTCCCGAAGTAGAACTGGGAATGCCGATCCCGAGAGCGACCTTGCGCCTGTCCGGCGAGGGAGACCGGGTGCGGATGGTCGAAGTGGCATCCGGCCGGGACCACACGGCTCCGATGAAGCGCTACGCGGCGAAGCGCGTGAAGTCGCTTCGCGAACTCGAGCTATGCGGCTACATCCTGAAGCGCGATTCCCCGAGCTGTGGGATGACTGGCGTGAAGGTCTGGCGCGAGGAGGCCACGGCCGAGCGTTCGGGCCAGGGCCTCTACGCCGCCGCACTCATGAAGGCCTACCCGCAGCTGCCCGTCGAAGACGAGGGCCGACTGCAAGACGCGAAATTCCGCGAGAACTTCGTCGAGCGGGTCTTCGCCTATCGGCGGCTTCACGGGCTCTTCGCTCGGCGCTGGACGCATGAACAGGTGCTGGCGTTCCACACCGCACACGAGCTCCAGCTGAGGAGTCACTCGACGCGCGCCTATCATGCGCTGACACGCCAGCTGGCAGCGTTCCGAGAGGTGCCGCGCCGGGCCTTCCGCGAAGGATACGAAGAGGGTTTCATGGCTGCGCTGGCCGTCTCGTCGACACGAGCGCGCCATGCGAAGGCGCTGGGGCACGCGGTCGGCCAGCTCGGGAAGCGCCTCGATGCTTCCTCTCGCGCCGAGGTCGATGAGCTGATCCTCCAGTACCGCGCGGGCGGGTTGCCCCTGATCGCGCCGATCACGCTTCTGCGTCACCACGCCCGCGTGCTCGAGGTCGCCCCGTTGGCCGGCCAGACCTATCTCGAACCCCACCCGATGGAACTCGCGCTTCGGAATCACGCCTAGAGCGCCGTCGCCAGGCGTGCAGCTGGCTCGGTCGGGCCGGTGATCCGGAAGTCCGCCACCAGCAAGGCGGGCAGGAACAAGAACAGGAAGGTCGTCGAACTGAACAGCACGTCGCTCCGGATTCCATCGGCTTTGTCGCCGGCCCCAGGCGCGATCAGCGCCCGATTTCCTCCACTCCGAATACCAGGTCGCGTAGGATCCGGGGATGTGGCGATTCCTCCCGCTCCCCATGGTCATCCTGTCCCTCCTGCTGTCTTCGCTCCCGGCGGAGGCCGACCGTTTCCCCGACGGTTCGAGGCGCGCGATCCGCTGCGCGCGCAAGGCGATCGCTCTGGAGGCGCTGGAGAGCGCCCGCGAGCGGGGTTTCGTCGGGCATTCCTACACGCGCCGCGCCTCGAGGCGATTGAATCGAGCCATCCGCCAGCGCGCGGCCAGCCTGGCCGACAATTGCGTCAAGTTGAACCAACTCCAGACGTTAGGCAGTCACAACAGCTATCACGTTCAACCGCGAACGACGCTTCTGGCGGCCCTGCTCTTCTTCGATCCGATGTTCTTCGCTTGGGAATACACCCACGCGCCGCTCGCTGAACAGTTCAGCGATCAGAAGATCCGCCAGATCGAGCTCGACGTCTTCTATGACCCACTCGGCGGGCTCTACGCCTTTCGCGCGGGCCTCACCGTCGTCGGCGACGACCCGTTCTCACCGCTGCCCGAGATGTCCCTGCCTGGCATGAAGGTCCTGCACGTTCAGGATCTCGATTTCGAGACACGCTGCGCGACCTTCATCCAGTGCCTCGACGACGTGAAGGCCTGGAGCGACGCGCACCCGAATCACATTCCGATCACGGTCCTGGTCGAAGTGAAGGACGATCCGATTCCGGACCCGGTGGATCTGGGCTTCGTGACCCCGCTTCCGTTCACGGCCGAAGCGTTCGATGCCCTCGACGCGGAGATTCGTTCGGTCTTTCCCGACGAGCAGCTGATCACGCCGGATTCGATCCGGGTGCCGACCCGGACCCTCGAGGAGTCGGTTCTCCGAGGGGAGGGCTGGCCGAAGTTGGGCCGCGCTCGTGGCCGCGTGCTCTTCGCTCTGGACAACCAGGGGAGCAAGCGGCTCAGCTACATCGCCGGGCGCCCGAACCTCGAAGGCCGCGTGCTCTTCACGGACGGCATCCCGGGCGAGCCCGATGCCGCCTTCATCAAGCGGAACGACCCGGTTTCGGCCTTCGACGAGATCCAGCAGCTCGTTGCCGATGGGTACCTGGTGCGCACCCGCGCGGATACGGATACGAACGAGGCCCGCTCCGGTGATACCACGCGGCGCGAAGCGGCTCTCGCCAGCGGCGCTCAACTCATCAGCAGCGACTACCCGGTTCCCAACCCGAGCCTCGGCTCGAACTATCATGTCGACATCCCGGGCGAAGGCCCGGCACGTTGCAATCCGATCAACGCGCCGGCTGGCTGTCGGGATTCATCGCTGGGTCGACACTGAGCGCGCGCTCGCTTCGCTAGGAAGCGGATTCCTCGGCCTCAGCCGCGAGTTCGGGATCATGGGTCGGCGTCAGTGCTTCGAGCGCGTACTCGGGTTTCCCAGCCGCTGCCAACTCGAAGAACTCAGGACCGAATGGGTTGGCCCCCACGATCGGCATGGAACCACGGCGGATGGTCCAATCCTGGGGTGCTAGTTCACCGGCGCGTTCGAAATGCCTCTTCGCGGCAGCTTCCGCCCCGCGTTGATGCAGGTGCCAGGCGAGCGCCCGCTCGGCGCGGGCGAGTTGGCTCTCGGCCGAGATCGCGGGTTGTAGTCTTCTCGCCTCTTCGGCATCGAGGGCCCCCTCGCCTGTCCGCGCCCATTGCCGGATCATTTCGAGGTAGGGCTCCGAACGCTTGTGCGTAACTGCCGCGAAGGTGTCGGTTCCGAACTGCGAATCGTGCGGTCGACAGATGCGCCCCCGCTCGTCGATCCAGAAGATCGTGGGCACATTGGTGATGTGATAGAGCTCGGCCAGTCGATGATCGGAATCGATCAGGCTCGGGTGCTGTGCCCCGGCGGCCTCGATGAAGGGTCGCGGGTCATCGGCGCAGCGATCGAGCGCTACGGCGATCGGAACGAAACCCTCGCTGCCCAGTTCCTCGTAGAGCGCCTGCCAGACCGGCAGGTCCTCGCGGCAACCTCACCAGGAGGCGTAGGCGACCAGCAGCACCTTCTTGCCTCGGTGTTCCGAAAGGGAGTGGAGCTTTCCCTCGAGGTCGGGAAGCGTGAAGTCCGGCGCTTCCAGGCTGGCGAGCTGGGCGCTGCGATCACCGGGAGCCTCCGCAAGCGCGGCGCTGCGCTCGGCGAGATCGACCGCCAGCGGTCGCCCCAACAATCGCGCGAGTTCACCGAGATCGGCGCCGCCCGAAGCGCGCAGGGCATCGGGGTCGCGGACTGGAATACAGACGTCGCCCTGGCAGAGGCCCTCGTCCTTCCATTCCCAGCCCAGGACTGCAGGACCACCGGATAGAACCACGCGCTCAGCGTCGACGGTGGCGTCCGTTTCGAGCGCCTGACCCGCGTCGATCAATGTGAATGTCTCGCTCATGGGGTCTCCTGGCCGGAGCCTAGCCCGGCCTGCCCCAGGGGCCCGTAGATTCGATTCGCGATCAGGTCGATGCCCACTGTGTTGCAGAGCGTCCGCTAGGCTCGCGCATCGAGATCTTCGAAGGAGAGACGGATCATCATGAGAACCTTCCTGCGTGTCGTACTTGGCATTCTGTGCGCATTGGTATTGCTCATCGGAGCCGTAGTCATAGGTGCACGCTTTGCGGATGGCCCCTTGCCGATGATTGCCGGCGGCCCCTTCAGTAGTGGAGAACGGGTCACGGGCCCCGAGCCCGATTGGTCGTTCGCGCACGACATTCGAGAGGTGGAGTTCCAGCTCCTGGAGCCGGCGCGTTCGCGGATCACCTGGATCATCGAGCACGAAGGCAAGATCTACATCCCGAGCGGCTACATGACCACGACCTGGGGCAAGATCTGGAAGCAGTGGCCCATCGAAGCACTCGACGATGGCCGAATCATTCTTCGGATCGACGGAAAGCTCTACGATCGGCAGCTGGTTCGGATCGAAGAGGGTCCGTTGTTGGCGCCACTCACCGCCGAGCTGAGCCGCAAGTACGCAGGGGGCAGCACCATCGGAGTCGACGCGGTGACTTCCGGCTACCTCTGGCTCTTCGAGTTGGCGCCGCGCTAGTCAGGCCTGTGCCGCGCTGGCGGTAAACTTCAGCGGGATGTGCTTGATCCCGTCGATCAGGTTCGAGCGCAAGAGTTCGGCCTAGAGATGCTCGCTGCCCGGCGGCGGGTAGCCGGCCGTCAGCCCGCCATCGGCGACGAATTCGGATCCCGTCGAGTAGCCGCTTTCGTCGGAGGCGAGAAAGAGTACGAGTCTCGCGATGTCGTCGGCCGTACCGGTGCGGCCGAGTGGCGCGAGCTTCTCGGCATGGGCATCGAGCAGGCCATGGATCTGGGCTTCCGGCACACCATCGGGAATGCCCAATGTGGTCGGGATGAAGCCCGGGTGCACGGAGTTGACGCGGATTCCGCGCGGCCCGAGCTCCATGGCTGCAACCCTGGTCATGCCGCGGACGGCCCATTTGCTGGCGACGTAGGATGTGAGGTTGTGCATCCCGACCATTCCGTCGATGGAGGAGATATTCACGATCGATCCGCCGCCGGCCTCGGTCATGGCTTCGATCACGGCGCGCATGCCGAGGAATACACCGGTCTGGTTCACCTCGGTGACGCGGCGATAGCTCTCGAGGCTCATCTCGACGAGCGGGGCGGATTCCGCGATGCCGGCGTTGTTGACCAGCACGTCGAGCTTTCCGAACGCGGCGGTCGTGGCAGCGACAGCATCCGCCCAGTCGTCCTCGTGGGTGACATCGAGATGCTGGTAGAGCGCGCTCGCTCCGATCTTCTCCGCGACAGCCTTCCCCTCGTCGTCGATCACGTCACACACCACGACCCGGGCGCCCTCGCTAGCGAATAACGTCGCCTCGGCGGCGCCCATGCCGCGAGCGCCGCCGCTGATCAGGGCCACTTTTCCATCGAGTCGAACCATGTTGCCTCCTTGGGGCCGCCGGGTCAGGGTGTCGAGCGATCGACCCGTTCTTCGAGGGTCCCGAACAGCCAGTCGTACCCCATCGTGAGCGTCGCGAAGTTTCCGCGGTTCATGTCGACGTGGTGCGCCGCGTGGATCGAGGTGATGCGATCCAGCGTCTTGTAGGGGAAGCGCGGAAGATTCACGAAGGTGTGGTTGATCGTGTTCAGCTGGGTGAACACCAGGGTGGCGATCGCCATCGAGAACGCGTTCAGGGGGCCGCCCGCGGCCGCCGCTGCCAATGGGATCGATCCGAGAAACAGGAACAGGCCGATGAAGGTCTCGAGCGGGTGCACGTACAAGGCATCGATGTAGGTCGGTGTGTGCGCCTGATGGTGCAGCGAGTGCACCTTGCGCAAGATCGGCCCGTGGAACAGGAAGCGATGGGTCAGGTAGTAGAAGAAATCGAAGATCAGCAAGACCGCCAGGATCTCGACCAGGTGTTGCCAGAGCGGACGCGGGGCGAAGCTCACGCATAGCGGCAGGATCGTGACGTAGAAGACCAGGTTCGTGATCAGTCCCGTGTTGTTGCTCGCTTTGACCGCTTCGCGAAAGCGCTTGCGGGCGAGCTTGCCCTTGTCGGCTGCCTGGTTGAGTTCCCGCATCTGCTGGAGCGCGGGAATCCGGAAGACCAGGAAGCGCCCGACCACGGTAAGCCCGATCAGGGTGGCAACGAATGCCAACGCGGCTTGCCAGTCGTACGTCATGGGTTCCTCGCCGTCGGTGGGCGGTGCCAGGCTAGCTTGACTGACGAGTGTCAGGCTACTGTTGTGCGTCTGCAAACGTGCGCTGCGGTTCGAGATCGGAAGGGATTGGAAGATGAGCCAGTCGGCACACGAGGGGCGAGACCTCCGGATTGCCATCATCGGGGCCGGCGCCTCGGGTCTGTGCATGGGGATCCGCCTGAAGCAGGCCGGCTTCGAGGATTTCGTGCTGCTCGAGCAGGCCGACGCCCTCGGCGGCACCTGGTACCACAACCGCTATCCGGGCTGTGCCTGCGACCTGGATCGATGTCAGACCGGAACCGATGGCTCGTTACAACGAAGAGATCCAACGCGCGATCGAGGGCGTCAGCGCCTGGAACGCGGGCTGCAACGGCTACTACCGAAGCCCCAGCGGCAGGATCGTGACCCAGTGGCCGTACTCGATGAGTGAGTTCCAGGCGCGCACCGCAGAGCCCGAGGCCGACGCTTTCGAAACGGCGCCGGCCGCTCGCGAAGGAGACCGGTCATCAAGGCCGCCGTCAACCGCCCCCCACGAAATCGACTACTCGCCGGCGATCTCGAGCCGCCGTCCGTTCGCGGAGAAGATCGGGTAGCTCGCCAACCCCTTCCGCTGCAGGAGGTGCTGCATCGAGGTACAGAGGACGCCGATTCCATACTTCACCGAGCGGCTGAAGTTGATCGACGACATGTCCTCGAAATAGGCAGCCGGGCAGCTGACCTCGCCGATCTTGAAACCTGCGTGGATGATCTGGGCGAGCATCTGGTTGTCGAAGACGAAATCATCGGAGTTCTCGAGAAGCGGCAGGGCTTCTAGAACTTCGCGGGAGAACGCCCGATAGCCGGTGTGGTACTCGGAGAGCTTGCCCCCGCCCAATAGATTCTGGAACGCGGTCAGGAGCCGGTTGGCCACGTACTTGTAGACGGGCATACCGCCGTCGATGGCGCTTCCACCCAGGATGCGTGAGCCGAGCACCGCATCGAAGGGACCATCCGTGATCATTCCGATCATGGGCGCGAGCAGGGACGGCGTGTATTGATAGTCCGGGTGGAGCATCACGGCGACGTCCGCTCCGAGCCGCAACGCCTCCGCGTAACAGGTCTTCTGGTTGCCGCCGTAGCCGCGGTTGGTCTGGTGGACCAGTGTGCGAAGCCCCAGCCGCTCGGCGACCTCGACCGTCTCGTCCGAACTGGCATCGTCGGTCACCACGACCTCGTCGACGAGATCGAGCGGGATCTCGCGGTAGGTCTGCTCGATCGTCTTGGCCGCGTTGTAGGCGGGCATGACGACCACGATCTTGTTGCCGTGAAACACGGAACGGGCACTCCTCTGGATCGGGTCGGCCGGCGAAGTCTACCCTGCTCGCGGTCGGATTTGCGGCGCCGGGCCGCACGGATTTGCGGCGCAGCGCCGCACGGATTCGCGGCCCCACGTCGGCCGGGCACAGGATCGATCGGCCGGCCGCGGACCGCGGCTGAGCGGAACTCGCGCTGGCGGGCTTTCGCCGCGAGAATCTCCCCGTGAGCGGGAAGAGCACGATCGCGGCCGGCCTCCTGGCCGTTTCCCTGGCGCAACCAGCGGCGGCGGAGGTGGAACTCCTGCGGTTTCCACATCCGTATCGGGCAGCGCTCACGATCAGCTCCGATACCCATCGCACCGAACTTGCGCGCTTCGAGGCCGTGCACCGGCTGGTGAACGGCAGCGAGCAGATCCTGCCGGGGACGAAAGCTTGGTCGCTCCTCTTTGCAGGCTCGGCGGTCGAGCAGGACCCTCGTTTCGCCAAGGGCGTTGCCGGGCATCGGCTGCCAATCGCGGATGGCTTCTACCTGTTCGACGACGAGATCGGAGCCTTCGAGTCTTTCGACGCGGAGCGCGGCGCCGTCGCGAATGACAGCGGGCAAGATCTCCCCGCGGTTCTCGATGCCTGGTTCCGGCGCGGCTGGATCGATGCCCTGCACGCCTGCGGGCGCGGGCCGGTGGACCGTGACGCGATGAGGACGGGGCTCGCCTGGCTTGCCGCAGAGCCGGATCGCCACACCTCGGTCGTAACGAACCATTCCTTCGGTACGACCCCGTGCGGTGTCGAGCCCGACACGATCGATGCGCTGTCCCTTTCGATCAAGAATGGCGTCAAACTGCCATTCTGGCTGCTGAGCGAGATGGGCGCATCCGACCTTGCGCGTCGCTTCGCGAAGAATCCCGAACCCGGTGCTTTCCCGCCCGAGCAGCGGACAGCGCTGAGATTCGCCTTGCTCATCGGAGGCATCGGCGCCGCGGTCTGGATCTGGGGAGTTCACTCCCGTCATCGCGGCCGCGTCGGTGCAAGCACCCTGGTCATGTTAGGCGTGAGCTTCTACTTGGGCGCGACCGACCTGGCGTATTCAGCCGGAGACAATCCTGGAACCCGCTGGTACTCGCTCGATCTTCAGCGAGATGCTGGTATCCGTTTCTATTCGTTCATCCAATCCGCGGCCTATCCCGAGCGCCTGGTCGCGGATTCTCTCGCACTGCCGTGGACAGATAGTCCGACGGGCCGACCCACGATCCTGCAGACCGTGCGCGCTGATGACGGGAGCGAACTGCTGGCCTTCCCGCGGATCGGAAAAGGACCGAACGCCCGTGAGACGCTGGCATGGGTCACCGATGCGCGGCTCGATGCCCTGGTCGCCGAAGCAGGCATCTCCATCCTGTGGACCCATTGGGCATCCGATGCCAAGGCGGTCTTCACGCCTGCGGGGCTCGCCGGACTCGGCCGGATTCGCGATCGCCACGATGCGGGCGAGCTCTGGGTGGCACCGCTTGCAGAGCTGCTGCGCTTCCACGCGGTCCAGTCGCGGCTCACTTTCAAGACCCTGGCGATCGACGGCCACACGGTCGTCGAGATCGAGTCGCCGACGGACCCTGCCGAGCTCGTGGGAATCTCGTTTCGCGACAGCGCCTCGCAGCCGCCGGAACTTCGTGTCGCCGGCGCCCGATTTCCCGAACAGCTACAGGTTGCCGAGCGCACGGAGGCTGGCTGGGTCGTGCGCATTCGCGCGGCTACTCCACGTACCCCAGTTCCCTGAGTCGACGCAGGGTTTCCGCGTCGGTCCCGTCCTTCTTGATCGGATGGCCAGCCGCGCAGTAGGCGATTTCGCGCGGCGAGCCTTCGCAATAGCGATCGATCTGGCCGCGCAATCGTTGCGCCTCTGCTGCGTCTGCCGGATCGATCGGGTTCGTCTCCGCCGGGTCGCTAGCGAGATCGTAGAAGACGGCCTTCCCTTCCGGGTAGCGGGCCAGGATGAGTTTGGAACGCTCGTCGATCGCGGTCACCTTGCCATGCTTCCAGGCGAGGACTGGCGCCCGCGGCTGCGGCGCTTCGCTCCAGAGATCGGAGAGATCCCGTCCGTCGCAGGCCTCGGCGCCGGCCTGGTCCTTGGCGCGCGCCAACAACGTTGCGGCCAGGTTCGTCATCCCGACGGCTTCGGGTACGCGGACGCCGTTCGGCATGCCAGGGCCGCGCATGACCAGCGGAACATGCACGGACTCTTCGTGGAGGTCTCCATGGTCGAAGTAGACGCCGTGCTCGCCGAAGGCTTCGCCGTGATCGGAGGTCACGACCAACAGCGTCCGATCGGACAGCTTCGATTCGGCGAGCTGCCCGACCAGTGCAGCCACATCCTGGTCCGCCCAGCGGACCTCGGCGTCGTAGCGGTTTCGCATGTGCGCGAGATCCGCGTCGCTGACGTCGCTGGCCGTCAAGCCATCACGGGTTCGTCCGTTGAACGGCCCGTCGTAGGGCTCCGTCTGGAATTCCGCCAGGAGCGAGCGCGGCGGCAGGTAGGGCCGATGGGGCTGCATCGTCGTCACCCACAGGAAGAACGGCTCGCGTGCTGTCGCAAGCCAGCTTCGGGCCAAGGGGACGACGGTCTGGGTCTGGAGCAAGACGTGCCAGGCGCGAACGAGGTGCAGCTCGTGCGTCCAGACGTGAAAGGGTGTGGCACGGAGAACCGGCTGATGGGTTTCCACGAAGACATCGAAGCCCCGGTCGAAGCCGTGATCCTGCGAGAGCAGACCGTGATTGTGGAACGCGGCCGTTGCATAGCCTTCTTCGCGCAAGCGGGTGGCGAGTGTCGTGACCGAGGTCGGAATCGACATGCCGTTGGCGACCGCGCCGTGGCGTGCCGGATAACACCCGGTCTGGATGGTCGCGTGGGAGGCCGTGGATGCCGTGTACTGGACGTAGGCGCGATCGAAGAGGACGCCCTCGCTCGCCAGGAGATCGAAGGCCGGAGAGGTCTCTCGCGGGTAGCCGTAGGCGCCCAACGCGTCGGCACGGAGCGTGTCGATGACGTAGAGAACGATGTTGGGTCTCGATGGGCTCGCAGGAGACTGAGCCTCCGCTGGCAGCGCACGCACACCGAGGAAGAGGGGCCCGGCCAATGCGAAGCCGAGCGCCAACGCTCCGCCGACACGGCGGAAACGCTCGCTGGCGCGGTCATGGAGCGCGGCCGCGAGACCGACCATCAGCAGTACGGCGCCCCGGCCCCAGATGGCCGCCCACTCCTCCGCGTTCGGTTCGTAGGCGGTGTCGTAGACCTCGACGCCCACGAATGCGGCCCAGCTGAACGCCAGCAGTACCAGGGCGAGCACGCCTCGGCTGCGGAGCCAGCCTGGCAAGCCGAGGCGCACGCCGAGTCGCGAAGCGAGGCCCACGAGGCTGGCGATCACGCCGAAGTGGACGGCCGTGATCGCGACCGAGATCGAAGTGAACGCGGCAAGCTCGGCCCAGAGTCCGTCGCGCCCGTCGGTCGCCAGCAACTCGCTCGTGGGTCCCCAGGCATCGAGTACACCGACCCCAAAGGCAAACGCGAACGCGAAGCCAAAGCTCCCTCTTCGCTCCACGTGTTCTCCCCCCTAGCAGATGCTCGGCCGCATCTTATCGAACCCGGAGCTACGCTCGAGACTTCCTGATGTGGGGAGCCCGTCATGGCCACTCAGCCGACTTCAAATCGCCCAGCCCGTCGCCGGACGAGCGTCGGATGAGCCGGGCCCCTGCTTCGCCGAGTCCGATCCAGCCGGTCGGTCTCTCCCATCTGGTCTTGAACGTCCGCGATCTGGAACGCGCGCACCGCTTCTGGACCGAAGTGCTGGGGTTTCGCCAGGTCGGCGAAGTCGAGGCGATGAAGATGCGCTTCTACCTCGGCTCGCGCCCGACCCACCACGAACTCGCACTGGTCCAGGTGGCGGACCCGGACGATCCGGCTTCGGCGCCGGATGAAGGCAAGCCCCTTCAGTTCGTCGGAGCACGAACCGGCGTCAATCACATCGCGATCCAATTGCCCGATGCCGATGCCTTCGACGCGGCCGAGGCTTGGCTCCGCGAAAGCGGCATCGCCATCCAGTCGCGAATCGACCATGGCATGACCCGTAGCCTCTACCTGACTGATCCCGATGGACACGGCGTGGAGTTGTGTGTCGACCTGCCACGCGAGTTGTGGGAGGGCGACTTGAACGCAGCGCTCAACAAGGCCGAGATCCTGGAACGTTAGGCGCGCGCCAGCAGCGCCTCTCGCTCGGCCTCGTAGCCATCGTAGGACGCCTTCATCGAGGCGCTCGTCAACAGTTGGGTCGCGACGATTTCCTCGCTCCTGGCGTCGCGGAAGGTGGTGCGGATCCAGGCGCTCTCGGCTCGCCGGCTTTCGCTGAGCGCCACGACCTCGCGTTCGAGCAGGTATTCGTCGCCGACGAACAACAGGGCTCGGTGATGACCGAGAGCTTCTGATTCAGCGAGAAGGGATAGAGGTTGCCCATGTGCTGGTCGAAATCCATCGAGACCCGTTCGACCTCGGCGCCCTTCATGCCGAGCTCGAGTTCCTGGAGGATCACCAGCTGCCCCGCAGGCCTGAGCCGGGCCATCAGCGCGTCCAGCTCGGTTTCCCCGTGGTCCGGGCCCAACGAAAGCGTGCAAGAGAGGACGGGCGTGCCGTCGCGCTTCTGCATGTTCCCTTGCACGGAATTCGCACCGGGGCGGAGAGGCGCGACGCGCGCTTGTAGTTCTTCCCCTTCGAGTGCGGCCGTTTGATAGTGGGCCGAGAGGCAACCCCGCTCGAACCAGGCGTCGCCGAACAACTGGTGACCGAGCGGCACGAACTGACTGAAGTGGGTGGGCCCTTCGATGGTGCCGCCCTGGAAGCCCACCTTCTGGGCGGTGGCGTCGTCGTGGATCGAAGTCCGTCCGCCGATGTCCTGCTCCGCGAGCATCTGGGCCGGAATTCGCCAGGGGCCGGCGAGATGAAGTTCCGTTTCGAACAGGGGATCGCTCATGGGGGCTCCTTGTTGCGACATGGTAACCTGACACGCGCTCTGTCATTACCCCGGGAGACCAGACCATGCAGAAGATTCCGCGCTTTCTCGCAGGCCTACTAGGGGCCTTCCTGGCGCTCCCGTTCGCCCTCCAATGGCTCTTCACGCCGGAGGCGGCGGCCGGCACACTGGGAATCTCGCTCGATGGTGCGGCCGCGCTCAGCCACATGCGGGGAGATACGGGTGGTGCCTTCTTCGCGGTCGGCTCGCTCGCGTGCATCGGCGTGTTTCGCCGAGAGCCGGGCTACCTGGAGGCCGTGGCCTTCATCATGGTCAGCATCGTGGCGGGTCGATTGTTGGGCATCGGACTCGATGGCTTTCATCCCCAGGTCGGCGTCGCGATCGCCGTCGAGAGTGTCACGGCACTGGTGACCTTCTTGGCCGCCCGCCAGTTCCGGAGCGAAGCCGGGGCGGCAGCTTGAGCCGCGAAGAGTACGTCCTCTACGGCGGCGGCTACAGCCTCTTCACGCGCAAGCTCCAGGCCGCACTGCGTTTCCAGGGCGTGCCGTTCCGGCTGGAAGTGAAGCAGCCGCGCAACTCCGACGAGATCGAGAAGCGCTCGGGTACGCATCAGGTACCCGTGCTGCAGACCCCGGAGAACTGGATGATCGGCGACACGACCCCGATCATCGAACTGCTGGACGCGCGCTTTCCGGCGCGGCGGCTGTTTCCCGAGGGCCCCCTCGGTGTCCTCGTACACGTCGTCGAAGAGATTCTCGACGAGTGGTTCGCTCGCGTGATGGTCCACTTCCGCTGGCACTACGAGGAGAACACCCGGCATATCGTCAGCGAGTTCATGGGGCGCGAAGTCAGTCTGGAAGAGGCGCGTGAGTTTCCGCTCGCCAAGTGGGGGCCTCGCGCGTGTCGCGCCACCGGAACCGAGACGCCCCACCAACAGAAGATGGCCGAGGACGAGTACTTCGCGATGCTGGACGCCCTCGAGCGCCAACTCGGCGAGAGCCGTTTCGCTCTCGGGGAGCGCCCGACGGCCGTCGATACGATCCTTCTCGGGGGGTTGCGGGCGCATACCAACAACGACCCCGTCCCCGATCTGTCCCACTACGAACGCGTCGTGGCCTGGGACGAGAGCGAGGCGGATCGCTGGGGAGGCGAAGGAGATCTCGCGCCATTCCCGGAGTCGACGCCCTTCGCGGCCCATCTTCTCGAAGTCGGGCGCGATTGTTATGCGCCATTCGTGCTCGGCAACTCAGCCGCGCTGGCGGAGGGCCGCAAGGCCTTCGTCATCGAAACCCATGGCGAGGAAGTCAGCTACCTGGCCCGCCCGTACCCGGAACAGTCGCGCCAGATGATCCAGGAACGAATCGCCCAAAGGCTCGACGACGCCGAGCGCCGGGCGGTCGTCGATTTCCTGGAGGAACGCGGGCTCGGCTGCTTCGTCGGTTAGGCGGAGTCTCAAACACCTCGAAAATCGGGCTTCCGCTTCTCGATGAATGCCCGGACCGCTTCCTTGTGGTCCGCGGTCCCAGCCGAAGCGACGGTCCCGGCGGCCTCTCCGGCCAGGCAACTCGGCAGATCCTCGCGCAGGGCACGGTCGAGGTTCTGCTTCATGTACCGAAACGCCCTGGTCGGCCCGCTGGCGAGTTCTCGCGCCAGAGCGGCGGTTTCCGCCCGAAGTTCCGTGTCGGCGGCGACGCGGTTCACGATGCCGAGCGCGAGGCATTCGTTCGCATCGAGCCGCGCGCCGGTATAGAAGAGTTCGCGCGCCTTCGCCGTTCCGACAAGCTGGGTGAGGAAGAAGCTTGCGCCGTAGTCACCGGACAGTCCCACGTTGCGGAAACCCGTCGTCACGAAGGCGGACTCCGCAGCGATTCGAAGATCACAGGCCAGGGCGATGGAGAAGCCGGCACCGGCGGCCGGGCCCGGAAGCGCTGCGATCGTCGGCATCGGCAATGCGTAGAGCGCGCCGGTGAGCGTGATCTGCCGTTCCGTCAGGTCGGCGACCGCCTCTTCCCGGGTGCGCGGGGCGTCGGCGCGAGGGCTGCTTCCGCCCATCCCTTTCACGTCCCCGCCCGCACAGAACGCGGTCCCCGCGCCGGTCACGACGACGCAGCGCACCGCCTCCATCTCGGCCAGCGTTGCCACGCTCTGGCGCAGCGCCGGACTCAAGCTGTCCGAGAGCGCATTTCGCGAATCGGGTCGGTTCAGCGTGAGGGTGGCGACCCCGTCGACAAGGGTTGCGAGTAGCTCGTCGGTTCCGGTCTCGAGATCCATGATGCTCTCCTCGGATGCTCGAGGATGGGGGATCACGCGGCCGCGCGCAGCAGGCGGGCTAACCTCGGCGGCCAAGGAGTCGCCATGCCTGAGGTCCCCACTTTCTGTCGCGTCTGCGAGCCGGCCTGCGGTCTGCTCGCGAAGGTCGAAGGGGGCGAGATCACGGCACTTCGTCCGGACAAGGCGCACCCCGTTTCGAAGGGGTTCGCTTGCCAGAAGGGCATCGCATCCCTCGACATCCATCGCGACCCCGATCGCGTCGATCGGCCCCAGCGCCGAAGCGCGACCGGTCGCTTCGAGGATGCGCCGTGGGAAACCGCGATCGGCGAGATCGCGGCGAAACTTCGCCAGGTACTCGAAGAGGATGGCCCGGAAGCGATCGCCGTCTACCTGGGAAACCCTGGCGCATTCAACACCTTCTCGGGTCCGGCAACCGGCTCCTTTCTCGGTCAGCTAGGCGTGCGCCGGGTCTTCGGTTCCGGAACCCAGGATTGTTCGAACAAGTTCGCGGGCAGTGAGGCGGTCTTCGGAACCAGCACTTGCCATCCGGTTCCCGATATCGCCCACACCGATCACCTGCTGCTGTTCGGTGAGAACCCGCGGGTCTCCAAGATGAGTTTCATCTCGATCGCCGACCCGGTGAGCGAAATCCGTCGCGCCGTGAAGCGGGGTGCGACCGTTCGTTATGTGAATCCACGTCGCATCGAGGAGCCCGAGGCAGGAACCGGTGAGGTCATACAGCTTCGCCCGGACACCGATGTCTACCTCATGGCGGCAATGCTCGAGGTGATCCTGAGCGAGGGCCTCGCCGACGAGGCGGTGCTGGCCGAGCACGGAACCCGCGTCGCCGAACTCCGAGCCTTCGTCGCGCGTTACTCGCCCGATCGCGTACAGGCGGTCGTAGGCCTCGCGGCCGAGGAGATCAGCCGGCTCGCGCGTGAGTTCGCGGCCGCGCCACGGGCGTCCGTCCACATGTCCACGGGTACGAACATGGGTCGCCAGGGAACGCTCGCGTACTGGTTGCTGCACATGCTCTCATTCGTGACCGGCAACCTCGATCGCCAGGGAGGCAACCTCTACTCGCTAGGCTTCTATTCCGCCGCCAAGGCCGGTCGGAGCAAGCCGGCCAAACAGTTCTTCGATAGTCGTCACGGTCGCATGCGCCGGGTGCGCGGCGCCTTCCCGGGCAACCTCTTTGCGGATGAACTCGCCGACCAGGATTCGAAGCCGCGCGTCCTGTTCGTGATCGCGGGCAACCCGGTGCTCTCGATCGGCGGTGAAGAAGCGCTACGCGAAGCGATCAGTGGGGTCGAGTTCGTGGTGTGTCTGGATCTCTACCGCAACGCCACCGGTGAACTGGCCGATTGGGTTCTGCCCTGTACGGACGGGTTCGAGCGAGCCGACGTGAACATTGCCGGCCTCGGCCTCCAGTACCAACCGTACGTCCAATGGTCGGACCCCGTGGTTCCTCCTCGTGCCGAGCGACGCGAAGAGTGGTGGATCCTTGGCAAGATCGAGCAGGCCATGGGCCTGCGCAGCGTCTTCGACGAGAGCCCCGAACCCGAACTGACGACACGCCTCTCGCACATGATGCGCTCGCGCGGGATCGACTTCGAGGAGGTACGAGCAGCTCCGCGGGGTGTGGTGCTCGAGGGCCTCACGCCGGGCCGTTTCTATACGGAGTGGATCCAGACCGAAGACCAACGCGTGGATTGCTGCCCGTCGATCTTCGCGGCCGAAGGCGCGCTCGAGCGTTGCGAGAGCCTCTTCGCAGAACTGGCTGCCGAACCGGACGGTCAGCTCAAGCTCATCACCCTGCGCACGGTGCACATGCATAACACCTGGTATCAGAACGTCGAGCGGCTGAAGCGACCCGGTCAGCGTGAGAATCCGCTCTGCATGAACCCGGAGGATGCGGCCAGCCGTGGCCTTGCGGATGGCGATCGCGTCCATTGCGAAAGCCCGTGGGGCGCGATCGAAGCGACGCTTGCCTGTGATGACACGCTCCGCCCGGGAGTCGTCGCGATGACCCACGGTTGGGGAAACCGGCAGACGCCAGGGATGGCGACGGCCCAGCGACATCCCGGTGTGAATGCCAACGTGCTTCTGCCGAGCGGAAGCGGCAGCTATGAGCCGATCTCCAACCAGGCGTTCATGACCGGGATTCCGGTCGACATCGTCGGCGCATGACGGCGGGCGCGTTCCGCGCGTGACTCGTCCCGACTAGCCCTCGAAGTCTTCCAGGAACTGGTCGGCTTCCGCGATGGCTTTGTTCATCTCCGCGATCAAACGGCCAACATCGGTCTCGATCTCACCCAGGTCCCCTTCGAGGGACGCGATCGCCGAGGCGTTGAGGTTGTGCTTCAAGTAGAGCACGCGATCCCGAAAGGCGGTCAGCACGGGATCCATCCGGCTCGAGGCACGCTTCATGGCGGAGATCAGCGACCCGTAGCTACGACGGGTGCGCTTCAGGTTGGCCCTGCTCCGGCTTCGAAGCCCGGCGTCGGAGATCTGGACCAGCTCCATCTCCCACTCCGCGAACAGGTCACTCGCCACCTTCTCGATGGATGCGATTCGCTCGCGCACGGTCGCGGCTTGTTGCTCGCAATCCTCGAACTCGCCGGCGAGTTCGCGATAGACGGATTCGAGATCGCCGCCGTCGTAGTGGGTCAGCGCCTGGAACGCATCGAAGGTGGTCTGGAACTGTTCCTGGGCCTCCTCCTGATCCTCGCTCCCCTCTTCCACCCTGTCGGCGAGAATGTGGCGTTTCTCGATTCCGACCTGCTCGAGCGCGTCGTAGTAGACGCTGGTACAGCCCGGCGCGACACCCAACGCGATGGTGATTCCGAGCAACTTCGCGAGCCGATGCATTCGTTCCCCTCATCCGTCAGTCCGAGGCGAAGCGTAGGAGCCCTTTTCCGATCTCTCCATTCGCAGCCACGGGCTAATCCACCGCGGCATGATCTATCGGTTCGGAGAATGCGAGCTCGACCTGGCTCGTGGTGAACTGCGCCGGGGCGGCGAATCCGTCGCCCTTCAACCGAAGCCCCTGGCGCTGCTGGTCTACCTCATCGAGGAACGCCATCGCGTGATCTCGAAGGATGAGCTGCTCGAACGCATCTGGGCCGAGGTCGCGGTGACGGAGAGTTCGCTGACCCGCGCCGTTTCGGTGATGCGAAAGGCGCTCGGCGATCGACGCGACAAGAGCTTCATCCGAAGTTATGCGAGGCGCGGCTACCGTTTCGTCGGCGCGGTGAGTGAGGCCGGCGGGGACGAAGCCAGCCAGAGTCCGACACCGGAGTCCTTCATCGGCCGCGAGGATGCTCTCTCGACGACCGCTAGGCTTCCGAGCGCTTCTCGATCCAGTCCAGATAACGTGCGGGCGGGAAGAACGACAGCCAGATCGCGGTCATGGTGGCGAGGATTCCGGAGAGAATCATGACCCGTACCACACCCATGATATTCGGCGCAGATTCGATTCCGATCTGCATCACGACGCCAGCGATGCGCATGGCAAGCACGAGCCCCAGGCAGCTCATCAGGCCACCGGTCCAAACGCACCAGAGGCCGAAGCGGTTGGCGACGATGGGCTCGGCAAGGCCCACCTCGACGCGCCGGCGCATCATGTGCCAGTAGTGCAGCGCCTCGGCGAAGCACCAAGCATAGGAAGCCGTGCGAGTGGCATTCGCGAAGAGGACCGAAAGCGCTTGTTCGTTCCCGAGGCCGCCGTCGACGAAGACGGCGCCCAGGGTCGCGACCGATGCCAGGGTTCCGAAGCCCTGAAGCCTTCGTGCCCAGGTCTCCGTCGCGCGAAAGACGGTCCGTGTGAAGACGAACAGCGCGACGCAGGCGGCCGAGAGTGCAGCGTGGCCAACGACGTTGAAGACCAGTTCGAAGAGCGAATCTGCGGCACCATCGGCCATCGCGAAGAGTCGGAAGGACAGGCCGGTCGCGCTCGCCAGGAAGAATGCGGCGACGGAGCGCTCGGCCTTGCCCGGCATTCGTGCCAGGCGGAGTGCCGGGGCGGCGAGCAGAGCGAACACGAGGCACGGAGCCAACCAACCCAAGACGAGAACCTCCGGCCCCCGTATCGGAAATCCGGAGCGCCATCTTGACGGGGAAAGCCACCCGCCGGCGGATGTGCAAGCTAGGATCCCGCGATGCCGGGGCCCCTCGACATCTTTCGACTCGACGGGAAGGTCGCCGTCATCACGGGCGCAGCCAGCGGGATCGGGCTGGCAACGGCGGAACTGTTCGCGTCGGTCGGTGCACGGGTCGTGTTGGCCGATGCCGACGAATCCGGCGTTCGGATGGCACGCGAGAGAATCGAGGCCGCCGGCGGCAGCGCCTACGCGCGGCGCTGTGATGTGCGAGAACGTGCAGAGATCGACGCGCTGGTCGGCGACGCGCTACGAGAGTCAGCGGGCGTCGATGTCTGGTGCAATGTGGCAGGCGTGCCGAGCGATGGCCCATTGACGGAGGTGGAGGACGCGGAGTTCGAGCGGGTCTTTGCCATCCACGTGAAGGGAACGCTGCTCGGCTGTCAGGCAGCGGTCCGCGCGATGCGCGGACGCGGCGGCAGTATCATCAACACCGCGTCGGCGGGCATGGATGTGGCAGTGCCAGGGTATGGCCTCTACGCGATGGCGAAGGCGGCGGTCACCCAACTGACGCGGAACCTCGCCGTCGAGGTGGGGGGTGAGGGAATTCGCGTGAATGTCATCGCTCCGGGAACCACGGAGACCGCGTTCAGTCTCCGCCATCTCCTCGATGAGAGCGGCGCGCCCGACCCCGAACGTTATGCGGCCTGGGTCGAAGGGCAGAAGCGCCTCTCTCCGATTGGCCGGGTCGGCGAGCCGATCGACCAGGCCTGGCTGATGCTCTATCTGGCGTCGGATGCGAGTCGCTTCTGCACGGGCCAGATCTGGCGCGCCAACGGTGGCGCGACGATTCCACGGTGATCTTCCGCCAGCGCGAGCCGTCGCCTAACCAGTGACGTGATCGCGGACCCAGCCCACCATGGTTCCGTACATGCCCTGGATCATCTGGGTGGTCTGGGCCTCGTCGCCTTCGGGCTCGAAGCTGCAGGACCACTCCAGTTCGGCAGAGGTATCGTCTCCGGTCACGACGACGGTCGAGCGGTAGTCGGATACCGGGAACGGGACGCCTTCCGGGATCGTGTAGACGAGCGTGCGCGTGGCGTCGTCGGACGATTCCATCACCTCCCGAATCTTCTGATCTCCGGCGCTGATGATGCGGGCCATGCCGGGGCCACTTCCGACGACCTCGACGTTGCCGCCACCTCCCGGCATCCAGGAGGTATCGCCGAAGTCGGCCACCAGGGCCCATACCTTGTCCGCCGGCGCGGCTATCGCTTGCTTCACTCGGGCTTCGCCCATCGGGAACTCCTTCTCGAGAACGGAGCATGGTAACGCGGACGGCGCGAGGTGCAGTGTCGTAGGCTCACTCGCCAAGCAGGGTTCGGATTGCCGAGAGGAGCGTGCCACGGCGATACGGCTTCGCCAGGAAGTCCGTCTCCGGCCCCTGCTCTTCCAGCAGCAGCTGATCGCTCGAATAGCCGCTCGCGACCAGCACCGGGATCTTCGGTTCGAGCTTGCGCAGCTCTCGGAGCGCTTCTTCACCGTTCATCACCGGCATGGTCAGATCGAGCAGCACCGCCCGGAGCTCGCCACTGTGCTCCTTCCAACATCGCAGCATGTCCGCCCCGTCCACGGCCTCGACGATCTCGAAGCCAGCGTCCTCGAGGATCCGGCGCGCGACCCTGCGGACCGTCTCTTCGTCATCGGCGACCAGGATTCGCCCGCTTCCGTTCCAGCGATCGTCTTGCTCGTCGGAGTCCGCGAAGCGGATCGGAGCACTGTGATCGCCGGCAGGTAGGTAGATCGTAAAGGTCGATCCCAGGCCGAACGCGCTCTCCAGGCCCAGCGCGCCGCCATGCGCTCTGACGACGCCCAACGTGGCAGCGAGCCCGAGCCCCCTTCCATCGCTCTTGGTGGTGAAGAACGGGTCGAAGATGCGTTGGCGGGTTTCCTCGTCCATGCCGTGGCCCTTGTCTTCCACCCGCACGAACACGAAATGGCCGGGTTCGGCCTGCCCTGAGAAGTGCAGGCCAGCGAGCGCCTCGCTGTCGAGCCGCTTCGTTCCGGTGCGGACCTGGAGCGACCCGCCGTCAGGCTTCATCGAATCGGCGGCATTGATCAGCAGGTTCATCGCGACCTGGCGAAGCTGGGTGGGATCGCCGTGCACGGCCGGGAGCAGCGGAACCAGGTCGAGTTCGATCGCGACGTCTGCTGGCATCGAGATCCGCATCAACTCGACCATCTCCCGCGTGATTTCGGAAAGGTCGACGGACTCTGTCGCACCTCGTGAGCGGCCCGCATAGGAGAGCAGTGCAGTGGTCAGATCGCTGCCGCGTTCGGCCGCACGCCGGATATCCTCGAGGAGCGGTCGCACGGAGCTGCCTTCAGGGATGTCCGTGAGCGCGATATCCGCGTTTCCCATCACCGCTACGAGCAGGTTGTTGAAATCGTGGGCGACACCGCCCGCCATCAGCCCGAGGCTCTCGAGCTTCTGCGCACTGAGGATGGCTTCCTCGGAGCGACGCTGCTCGCTGACGTCCGAAAGGCGCCAGACCCGACCGCGGATGGTTCCTCCACCGCTGAGCGGAAGGCTGGTGCAGTCGATGATGCGGCCGTCCGCGGTGGTGAAGGAAGTTCGAATGGTGGTGCTGGAGTCGACCAGGACGGCATCGGCAGCAGCAAGGAACGATTCCGGATCGCATAGCCCGGTGACGATCTCGTCGATTGCTTCCCGGAGTCGCGCTCCCGGCCGCAAGTGGTCGATTCCGAGAATCTCTCGGAAACGATCGTTCGCATAACGAATCGTCCGGTCCGAATTGGAGATGCAGATTCCCTCGCCGCTCGCGGCGAAGACCGCTTCGAGCGCGGCGGCCTGTTCGACGACGGCTTCCGTCGCTTCCCTCAACTCCGTTTCGTCTCGAACCCGGACGATGACACCGACTGGCAAGCCCTCGAGATTCTTGACCTGCGCGGCATCGATGCGAAGCCACTGGCTGCCCATTCTGTACAGCTGATCGTGCATGCCAGCCGATCCGAGCATCCAGTCCTGCAGGTCCGTCAACGGGGGCGCGTTCCCGCTCGCGGGAACGCGAAGCACGTGCGCAAGGCCCGCAATGACGTCTCCCCCGGGCTCGGCGGCCATCTGGCCGAGGATCTGTTGCGCCGCGAGGTTGGCACTCGTCATCCGGCCGCTCATGTCCATCAGCACGACGGCATCCGCGTCCCAGTCGTGTGCCTCCGTCAGCGAATCCACCGAGACGGAAGAGAACTCCTGCCTGCGGATGCTGGCAACGATGATTGCGCAGGTCACGGCCACACCGATGCTCGTCGGGTCGAACGGGAGCTGTTCGGGTGTCAGTACGTAGAGCGCGCTGAGCCCCGGTGTGATGGCGGAGCCGAAGGCGAGGCGGGCGGCCTGTCGGCGCGTCCTGGCGTCGGTTCCGCGCAACGCCATCCAGGAGTAGATCGAAAGCGCAGCCAGGCCGGTCGAGTAGCCGACCGCGGCCTGTACGTACCAGAAGAAGTGGTAGGCGTTGCGCCCTTCGAGCAGGGTCAGAAACTGTCCATGCCACGGGTTGGTGTGCAAGGCGACGATACATAGCATCGCGATGACGAGCGGGATGCGCGGAATCCACGGGTGGGCCAGGCGTCCGATCTCCATCCCGCGCAGGCGCATCATGCATAGCGCCAAGCAGAACCAGGTCGGCCCCAGCAAGATCAGGCCGGTATAGCTGAGCGAGACACCGACCCAGCGATCCGCTGGAGCGCTGCTCAGCTGGGTGACGATATCCCCAACCCCGAACGCGAGCGCCGCAAGAAGACCAGCGGGGAGTGCCGGGAGGAGAGCCCGCGGTGGCCAGTTCCGACCGAGGGTGATCATCGCGCCGATGACGAGAACGACGGAAGCCAAGCTGAAAAGCGCCCAGGGGTTCAGTGGGGATCCTTCGCGTTCGCCACGGTTCGCAGAACGTATCGTCCCGACGTCGCGCAGGCTGAATCGCTGCGAGCATTCTCTTGGCGGGTACCAGGCTGGTACGGGTTGGGCCGCTATCCTCCCGGCTCGCTGCACACGGGCCGGGGACGAACCGTAGCCACTGGAGGGACGAGATGACGAGCCGAATCTGGATTCTTGGCGCTGTCGCGGCGCTGCTGACGACCGGCCTGGTGGCTTCGATGGCTGCCGAGGGCGACGCGAAGGTCACGCGAACGGCGTCCGGTCTCGAGGTCACGCACCTGGTCGAGGGCAAGGGTTCGAGCCCGAACGCACTCGACACCGTGAAGGTCGAATATCACGGCACATTCGTCAGCGGAGACGTCTTCGATTCCACGCGCGGCCGCGGCCCGGCGACATTTCAACTGAACCGGGTAATCCCCTGCTGGACCGAAGGTCTCCAGCTGATGAAGGTGGGAGGCAAGGCGAAGCTTCGCTGCCCCGCGAAGATCGCCTACGGCGTCCGCGGCGCGCCGCCGTCCATCCCGCCGAACGCGACCTTGTACTTCGAAGTCGAGCTGCTCGCGGTCTACTGAGCCGCGGTCGGGCAGGGTGCGCCGATGACGTTCAAGACACTCGAGGTCGAACGCACGGGTGGCGTGGTCAGCGCACGCCTGAATCGACCCGCGCGGCGCAACGCGCTCAGTCTCACCATGTTCCGCGAACTGCGAGAGCTGGCGGACGAGGTCGCGCGAACGCCGACCGACCGGGTTCTGCTGATTCGGGGTGCGGGCGGCACGTTCTGCTCTGGCGGAGATCTCTCACCGGAACCCGGCGAGCCGTTGCCCGAGTTCGACGGCCCGGGCTCGACCACGGCGGCAGCGCTGACGTCGATCCGAAACGACGTGGGCCGCGCGGCGCTGGCGCTCCACATGCTCGAAAAGCCCACGATCGCGGCCGTCGAGGGCACCGCTGCTGGTGCCGGCGCCAGCCTGGCCTTCGGCTGCGACCTTACATTGGCAGCGGAAGGCGCGCGCTTCGGCCTGGTGTTCGTGGCGCGCGGGCTGGGGCTCGATTTCGGCGCGTCATGGTCCCTGCCGCGGCTCGTGGGCCTCAAGAAGGCGAAGGAACTCGCCCTCTATGGCGATTGGATCGATGCGCTCGAAGCCGAGCGCCTCGGCCTGGTCAACCGGGTCTTTGCGCCGGAGGCATTCGATGCCGGCGTCGCTGATTGGGCCGAGCGGTTGGCGGGCCAGGCGCCGCTTGCTGCCAGCGTCATCAAACGCAGCCTGGAGCGGGGCTCCGAGGCCAGCTTTGCCGAGGCGCTCGAGATGGAGGCGGTCGGTCAGGCGGCACTCACGGCCAGCGACGACTTCGCCGAGGGCATGAAGGCCTTCCTCGAGAAGCGCGCGCCGAAGTTCCGAGGCAGCTGAGGCCGCAGAACCCACGCAGCCCCTGAACGGGGGCCGGCTGGCTCAGCGCGCGGGATTGGCGCCCGGTTCGAGCGGAATCTTGCGGGAGTAGGCGGTCAGACCGCGTTCTCGGCGCATCCGTTCGACCTCTTCCGGTACCTGCCAGATGGGCATGCCTCTGCGGGTCTCGACGGCGACCTCGGGCTCTCGCTTCGGTGCGGGTTCCGCCGGTGCGAAGCCGTCCTTGCCGGACTTCCAGTGCACGAGCTTGGCCTGGACGCGCCCGATCTTGAAGCCATTCGTCGTCTCGAACCAGCCTTCGAGTTCGAGCGGCACACGACGTCCGTTCGCGCTGACCTGGAGTTCGCCGAGACCATTTCCGAGGGCCTCACCATCGAGCAGGCTCTTGGGCTTGACGACCAGGGTATCGAGGCGTCTGCCGTTCCAATCGACACTGCCGCGGCGCGCCACCTCGATCAGGAGGCCATACACCTTTCGATTGGCGTAGACCGGAAGCTCGAAGGTGTTGCCAACGCCGAGCGGGAGTGTGCGCACGGCGTAGAAGGCATCGAAGGTATCGTGAACGAAGGGTCCGAAGTCGAAGCCGACCTCACGCCGACGCTTGCGGTGGCGCTTGTCTTCGACCATGTGAAGGAAATGCGCGTCCCACTCGAAATCGACCCGCTCGTGGGTCTCCTTGTCGTGGCCGTGGCGGGTGTGCGTCGCGGTCCGACGCGTTTGCAACGAGTCGATGTCGATCCACGCTTCGGTGCGGTCATGGATCGGATAGAAGGTCGAGAACACCGCCTTCGTGTCGCCAAGCCCGACGACGTGCGCATAACGTCGGCCCTGCCACTCGATCCAACGCACGACTTCGAGGCTCGCCGTCGCGATGGGTACACCCCAGTAGCGGATCGAGTACTCGAGCCGTTCGCCCGGAGGGAACGCGAACTGTGCGGCGTGATCGCCGAGTTCGTCGCTCAGGATTTCTCTCGCGTCGGATTCATCGAGCAGATAGGTCTCGGCGGATAGCGGGGCTGTCAGCAACAGCAGCGCCAAGCCGGCCAGCAAGCTCGTTCGAATTTGGATCATGGGGACTCCGGCACCGTCGGACCGGTCGGTACGGGGGAGATTCAGCCGGCCTTCAGGCCATTGCATCTTCCGGGTCTTCGAGGAAGTAGTTGAAGTCCTCGGTCTGTTCGCCGTGAAGAATTTCGTAGGCGTGCGCTGCACTATCGGCGTTGTAGAGCTGCTGCTGAAGGACCCGGTCGGAACCCAGGGTTCGCGCCATGGTCGCCAGGACCTCGAGGTGGCGGTCGCGCTCACCCCGCGGCGTCGCGAGTAGTAACACACAATGCACAGGGCGCCCGTCCGGGGTCGGGAAGCGCAGCCCGCTTTTCGAGAGTCCCATCACGCCGACCATCGGGGAACCCTCGGGGAGTTCCCCATGGGGAACGGCCAAACCCTCGCCCAGGCAGGTAGAAATCTGCGCCTCGCGATCCATCACGCTCTGGCGCAGCGCATCCGGGTCGACGTCGCTGAGTTGGTGGCTGCGGATGAGATGGGACACCAGCTGTTCGATGGCCGCTTCCATGCTCGCGGCCCGTAGGTCGGTCGTGATGTTCTCTTCCTGGAGGAAGTCGACGAGCCGGGGCCGGTCATTGCCGACCTCTCCCGAGCGTCGCAACGCGTATCGGGCTGCGACCGGACCGATGACTTCGTTCACGGTCACCGCCGTCAGGACGACGGCCGTGAAGATCTCGGCGATGTTGGTGAACGCCGGGTCGTCCTGGATCAGGATCAGAAGTCCGATCGCGACGCCGGCTTGCGGGATCAGGGCCGCCCCCAGGTTGCGGCGCACGCGATCCGTGGCTCCGGCCAAGCGCATGGCGAAATCGGCAGACGCGAGCTTTCCGAGAATACGGGCCAACACGAATACGGCGGCGACCAGGCCAGCACTGGCGGCGGCTTCGAGCGAGAGATGGATGCCGGCAAGCGTGAAGAAGACGCACAGGATCACCGGTTCGAAATTCGAGAACACGGCGTCGACGATGCGCTCGCGTGACGGTGAGAGATTGGTCTGCACGACGCCCAGTGCGAGACAGGCGGCGAGCGGGGAGACACCGGCGAACGTGGCGATCCCGAAGGTCGTGAGCAGGGATGCGACGGAAATGGTCTCGAGCCGGGTCGGCCGATTGGTGCGCAGTGAGGCGATGAAGGTGAGGACGGCCATTCCCGCACCGATACCGAAGGCCTGGAAGAGCTGACTGAAGGCACTGACCAACGCGTCACCTACCGGGATGTCCGCCAGTGCGCCGCCGCTGTCGGCCATCCTGCCTGCTGCACGTGCCAGCTCGAAGAGGAAGATGCAGCTCATGTTGTTGAGCGCGACAGCGGCCACCAGCGTCTTCACGAAGACGCCCCGCGAGCGCGTCTCTCGCACCAGCGCCACGATCGTGGCCGGCGCTGTCGACACCGCGATGGTCGCCAGCAGCAGTGCCATCACCGCCGGGACGCCGGGTACGAACGTGATCGCGATGGCGACGATGATCGGCGTCACCGTGGCTTCGACGACGAGCAGCCAGAAGAGCCGCTTCCCGGCGTTGCGCAGGCGGGCGATGTTCAGGTGCGCGCCCACGGTCACACCGATCAGGGCGAGCGCGAAGTGGGTGAGCGGTTGGAGCCCGTCGACGGACTCGGCTTCGAACACGAACAGCACGGACGGGCCGAGCAGGACACCGGCGAGGATCTGTCCCGTCACCGCCGGTAGCCGGGCGCGCTGGGCCAGCCAGCCGAAGCTCGTCCCGGCGAGCAGGACGACGGCCAGCAATAGCAGCGGATCGGCCCCGGGCAGAAGCGGCATCCCCTGTATCATGACAAGCTCTCGCCGTTCGACCATCGGAGGCCGCATGAAGTCGCTCGTGATCGGAGGAACCGGGCCCACCGGACACTTCATCGTGAATGGGCTTCGCGCCCGCGGCCACAGCATCACCATCCTGCATACCGGCAATCACGAGATCCCCGAGATCCCGGACGACGTCGAGCACATCCACACGGATCCCTTCGACGTTGCGGCCTTCACCGCGGCCCTCGGCGATCGGACCTGGGATCATTGCGTCGCGACCTACGGCCGCCTGCGACGCATCGCCGAGGTGATGAAGGGGCGCTGCGGTCGTTTCGTTTCCGTCGGCGGTGTGCCCGCCTATCGTGGCTTCATGAATCCGGGCCTTTTCGAGCCGGCCGGGCTGCCGGTCCCGACGCCCGAGCATGCGGAGTTGGTCCGGAACGAAGCCGAAGACGCCAAGGGTTTCCGCATCGCGCGTACCGAGGAAGCCGTCCTCGAGAATCACCCGACGGCGGCGCATTTCCGTTACCCGTACGTGTACGGGCCCTATCAACTGGTCCCGCGAGAATGGTGCGTGGTGCGCCGCGTGCTCGATGGCCGTCGTCAGCTGATCCTTCCCGACGACGGGCTCACCCTCCAACACTACGGCTACGTCGAGAACCTGGCTCACGCGCTATTGCTGGCGATCGACCAACCGGAGGCGTCCAGTGGTGAGATCTACAACTGCGCGGATGAGGAAATCCTGACCCTGCGACAGGTGGTGGAGACCATCGCGCAGTTGATGGAGGCGGAACTCGAGGTCTTCTCGATGCCGTGGCAGCTCGCGGTGCCGGCGCGTCCGTTCATGCTCCAGCCGTTGCCGACACACCGGGTGCTCGATCTCGCCAAGCTGAAGCACCAGCTCGGCTACCGCGACGTGGTGACGCCTCGCGAGGGGCTCCGGCGAACCGTCGACTGGCTGGTTCGCCATCCCCTCGAAGCCGGCGGCACGGAAGAAACGATTCTCCAGGATCCGTTCGACTACGAGGCCGAAGACGCCCTGATCGAAAGTTATTCGAAGCTGCTGGCCCAGATGCCCGCGGTGAAGTTCGAGCGCGAGCCGGGCTACACGCTGAGCTATAGCGGCCCTGGCGGAAGGGCTCGTTCGCAAGCCGAGTTCGAATGAATTTTGGCGCGGTCGCCTAACGATAAGGGGAAGCCAATGTCTCGCCGCGACACGATCCAGATGACCGACGAAGAGCTCGACGCCTATTTGCGTCATGGCCACACGGTCATGCTCGTAACGAACGGGCCGAACGGCTTCCCTCACGCGATGCCGATGTTCTACGGCCTGGACGCGGACCGGAGCTTCCGCTTCGCCACCTACGAGACCAGCCAGAAGGTCCGCAACATCAAGCGGAACCCGAAGGTGACCCTGCTGCTCGAGAGCGGTTCCGATTACGATCAGCTCAAGGGCGTGATGATCGAAGCGCGTGCCGAGATCTCGAAGGATCTCGACGCCACCGTCGATACGATGGTCGAAGCGATGGGTCGCACCGCGAACGAGATGCCGCCGGCCTCGAGTCTCCCCGAAGACGTGAAGAAGAAGATGGCGGGCAAGCGCGTCCTGATCCGGGTGATTCCCGAGCGCTTCATCACGTGGGACCACGGCAAGCTCGCGAGCAACGAAACGCCCAACGGCTTGAAGGACGCATGATGGCCGGACCGCTCGAAGGAATAAAGGTGGTCGATCTCACGATCGCGCTCTCGGGCCCGTTCTGCATCGGCATCCTTTCGGACCAGGGCGCCAGCGTCGTGAAGGTCGAGCCGCCCGGCATCGGTGACATCGGCCGCTGGGTGGGCGTTGCCTTCGGCGGCGTTTCCGCGATGGCCCAGATGGCGAACCGCGGCAAGCGTTCCATCGCGCTCAACCTCCAGAGCGATGAGGGTCGTGCGATCCTGATCGATCTGGCGAGGGACGCCGACGTCTTCGCCCAGAACTTCCGGCCCGGCGTCGTCGAAAGGTTGGGCGTCGGATACGAGGATATTCGGGCGGTCAATCCGGAGATCATCTACCTCTCGATCTCGGGCTTCGGTGCCAGCGGGCCCTACGCGAGCAAGAGCGCCTACGACCCGGTGGTCCAGGCCTACGCCGGCCTGGCCTCTGCCCAGGCCGGCAGCGACGCGCAGCCGCAGCTGATCCGTCACACCGCCGCCGACAAGATCACCTCGCTCACCGCGAGCCAGGCGGTCACCGCCGCGCTCTACGCGCGCGACGCGCGGGCCGCCGGTGGGCAACACCTGGAAGTGTCGATGCTCGAATCGGTGGTGCAATTCGTCTGGGCCGATGCGGCGGGCAACGAAGTGCTGCTCGACGCCGATGGTTCACAGCCCTCGAGCTTCAGCCGCGATCAGAAACTCTGGAAGACGAAGGATGGCTGGATCATCGCGGCTCCGACCGGCGACAAGGATGTCGAGGGCATCTGCAAGGGCGTGGGGGTCGACGGCTGGGACGACGACAAGGTGCGCACCATGCTCGCTCGCCGCGCCAACCCGGAGGCATTCAAGGAATTGCTGCGTCGGGTCCTGGCCAAGGTGGAGACGCTCAGCAGCGCCGAAGCCCTGGCGGGCATGGAGCGGGAGGGTGCACCCTGTGGCGCCGTTCTGGCGCCAGCCGATCTCCCCGACGATCCGCAGGTCCAGGCACTCGGCATGCTCGAGGATTCGGAGCACCCGGCCGCTGGCCCGATGCGGCAACCGCGGCCCGCGCCGCGCTTCGGCACCACGCCAGCGCAGACCGGTGGGCCCGCACCCACCCTCGGCCAACAAACGGATGAGATTCTCGCCGAGATCGGCCGCGGAGATCAGGTGGCCGCCTTGCGCGAAGCCGGCGTAGTCGCCTAATCGTCCGCTATCTCAACCGGGAGGACCCACGATGACCCACAGGCTCTGGCTCACGGCGCTCCTGGCCCTTTCCCTCGCCGCGTTTTCTTCGTGCAAGGAAGAAGGGCCAATGGAAAAGGCCGGCCGAAAACTCGATGAGACGGTCGAGAAGTTGACTGAGGACAAGGGGCCGATGGAAGAGCTCGGCGAGACCCTGGATGACGCTGTCGAAGACCTGGGTGATGCCGTCGAGGACTTCGGCGAATAGGTCACTGACTCGCTACGCCGTCGCGACGCGGCGGGTTCTGGCACTGCGGGTTACGTTCTTACGGTTGTCAGGGAGGATCCCCCATGGCCATCTTCGAACGCGTCGAGAACGGCGGCGAGCGGCGCCACTACGTCATCAAGAGTCCGGTCACCCTCGAACCCATCGGCGAGTTCGATTCGGGTAGCAGCGCCGACGTGAAGGGCGCCGTCGAACGCGCGCGCAAGGCCCAGGGGAGCTGGGCGAGGCTCTCCTTCGACCAACGCGCCGAATACCTCTGGCGTCTGGTCGACGTGATCGTCGAGCGCCAGGACGAGATCATCGACTGCGTGATCGCCGAGACCGGCAAGCCCCGCAACGAAGCCGTCGCCATGGAGGTGATGGCGCCGTGCATGCAGATCTCGTACTACGCGAAGCGCGCCAAGAAGTTCCTGAAGAGCGAGAAACGGACGCCCACCGGAGTAATGCGTTTCAGCAAGAAGATCGCGCTCAGCTACCAGCCGCTCGGCGTGGTCGGGCTCATCACGCCCTGGAATGGTCCGGTGGCACTCACCGCGAATCCCCTGGCCCAGGCGCTGATGGCCGGGAATGCCGTGGTGCACAAACCGAGTGAAGTCACTCCGCTCTCGGCAGTGTTATTCGAGGATCTCACCCGAGCAGCCGGCCTCCCGGATGATCTCTACCAGGTGATCCAGGGCGACGGGCAGACGGGCGCCGATCTGATCGAAGCCGGCGTCGACAAGGTCAGCTTCACCGGCAGCGTCGCAACGGGCCGCAAGGTAGGCGAGGCCTGTGGTCGCAACCTGATCCCGGTGACCCTCGAACTCGGCGGCAAGGACGCCATGATCGTGTGCAAGGACGCCGACATCGAGCGCGCGGCCGACGGCGCCGTGCGCGGCTCGTGCTTCAACACGGGCCACTACTGTTGCGGTACCGAGCGTATCTACGTGCCCGAGCAGATCTACGATCCCTTCGTCGAGAAGGTCGTCGCGCTCACCAAGGAGCTGAAACAGAGCGACACCGGCGAGAGCGACGTTGGTGCCGTGTTCTGGGATCGTCAAATGGACATCATCGAGTCCCATATGTCCGATGCCACTGCGAAGGGCGCCCGGGTGCTCGTGGGAGGCGGCCGCAACAGCGAACTCACGGGTTACTTCTTCGAGCCCACCGTGCTCGTCGATGTGAACCACGAGATGGAAATCATGCAGAAGGAGACCTTCGGCCCGATCGTGGCCATCCAGAAGGTGAAAGACGAGGAGGAGGCCCTTCAACTAGCAAACGACTCGGACCTCGGCCTCTCCGGCAACGTCTGGACCCGGGATCTCGAGAAGGGCGCCGCTCTCGCTGAGCGGATGGAAACCGGCTCGGTCAGCGTCAACGACATCTCCGTCACCTACGGCGTAGCGGAAGCGCCCTTCGGTGGCGTCAAGTCGAGCGGCGTGGGTGTCGTCAACGGCGAGATCGGCATCCGCGGCTACTGCCACGCCCATCCGGTCATCATCGATACCAGCAAGCGTTCGAAGGGAATGGGCGGCTACCCGTACACCCTCGAGGGCGCCAAGACCATGCAGGGCTTCGTGAAGAGGATCTTCGGCAACCGGTTCCTGAGGAAGCTGGTCGTCTAGCCCGGTGGCCCCGCTTCGTGCTGCGGAAGGTCGTCCGTGATCTCGTGCCACGAGGCCTTCGAGCGGACCCAGATGTGTTCGGCGACCTCGATGCCAGGCTCGTCGTCGAGCGCGCCCATCGGAACGATGGCGATGCCGCGGTCGGGATCGACACGGGGTGTGCTCCCGCCACAGGTCTGGCAGAAGCTGCAGTGGAAGAAGCGGGCATCCGGGACATGGAAGTCCGTGGTCCGCTCCTCGCCGGCGGTGAAGCGGAACCCCTTCGAGGGAACGACCAGGTTCGCGGTGTACGCCGCGGACCGTGCTTTGCGGCAGCGCGAGCAGTGGCAGAAGCGTGCGATGATCGGCTCCCCGGTCACCAGCCAGGCGACCCCGCCACAAAGGCAGCTCCCGCGCAGCGCGCCCGGGACGGGAGCCTGGCGTTCTCGTTGCGGGACCTCCGCGCCCTCCATCCCCGGCGGCAACTCGTCGAACTGCGCGACCTCGTCTCGAATGCCACTCCAAGCGGGGCACGACGCCGCGTAGACGTGGGCTACCGCTTCGCAGCCCGGCTCCTCGTCGAGGCAGCCGAGCGGCACGACGCGTTGGCCTTCGGTGTCGTGGGCGGGGAGTGAAGAGCCACAGCGCCGACAGAAGGGCCGTACGAAACCCGGCGAAGACTCGAACTCGCCGATTCCGTCCTCGCCGTTCAGCCAACGGAACTCCTCGGCCGCGGCATAGGCCCAACTCGCGAACGGCGCGCCGTGGGCCTTTCTGCACAACGAGCAGTGGCAGTGATGAAGGATCGTCAGCTCGCCACTATCCCAGCCGACATCTCCGCAAAGGCAGCTTCCTCGAGGCATGGCGGGATTCTATCGGAACCGGGCTCCCTGCAAGCGCGCACCGAAAGCGCGCGTCAACGGTTCCTACAGCGTCATCTTCTCGCCGCCGTCCACGCGCAGGTACTGGCCTGTGACCATGCGCATGCGGTCGGAGCAGAAGAGCACCACGACCTCGGCGACGTCGTCGTCCGCCGGGATCTCGCCGAGCGGGAATTTCGTTTCGATCTGGGCCTTCACTTCGGCTTCGGGGATGCCGCGCTCCTTGGCCTGCCACTTCACATAACCTTCGACGGGGGGTCCCCACATCCAGGTCGGAATAACAGTGTTCACCCGGATCTTCTTGGCGCCGAGTTCGTGGGCCATCTGGATGTTGGCGGAAAGCAGTGCTCCCTTCGACGAGGCATAGGCCAGTTGGGGGGTGTCGGGAGGCAACGCATAGCTCTGGCTGCCAATCAGCACGATCGAGCCGCCACCGCGTCGCTCCATCGCGGGCACACAGGCGCGCGAGAGCTGCATCGAGCCGATCACATTGACTTCCATCACCTTGCGCCAATCGTCGGCGCTGGTGGTCTCGAGGTTGCCGAAGACGGCGTCGAAGGCTGCCACCTGCACCATCGCGTCGAGGCCGCCGAAGCGTTCTTCCGTCGCAGCGACGATACGCGTGCAAGCGCTCTCGTCGGTGATGTCGAAAGCGTGGGCGAGGACCCGCTCGCCGCTCGGGTCGAGCTCCTTCGCGATGCCGACGAGCTTCTCGTTGTTGCGCGCGCCGATCACGAGATTGGCCCCATCGCGCAACACCCGGCTCGCGATCTCGCCGCCCAGCCCCGGGCCAACACCCGAGACGAGCACGGTTTTTCCACCAAGGACCATCTCGATTCTCCCCGTCCCGGTCGGTCCGCCGAGACCGGTCAAGAAGACCGCGCCCACTCACCCGTGTCAACGCCGAAAGTCACCGAAACCCGCGCACGGCATGCTTCGTAGCTGTTCTCTGAGAGCTCACCTTCGAAGGAGTCCCCGATGGTTCAGGCGCATGTCAGTCCCCGGCGAGAGCCAACCGTCCTGCTCCGAGAGCAGATCGTGGCCGCGGCGCTCTCGCTGGTGCAGGAGCAAGGCCTCGATGCCATCACGATGCGCAGCCTGGCCCGTCAGCTCGGCTATTCGCCCGCATCGCTCTACATGCACTTCCGCGGCAAAGAGGAGCTGCTCCGTGAGGTCGCAGCACAGACCGTTCACAGCCTGCTCGAGCGCATCGAGGATTCCTCGAAACGCGAAGATCCCGCCGCCGGGCTACGCGCCTTCGCACAGCAGATCCTCGATTTCGCGCGCGAATCCTGGGCACTCGATCGACTGGTCTTCGACGAGACCCCGGGCGCTCCCTTCGGGAGCCAGGAGGAGGCGCTGCGCGGTCGTATCCTCGAAACCCTGGCCGGTCTGGTATCGCGGAGCATCGACGCCGGTGTGGTGCGGGCGACCGACCCGAAAGTGGCGACCGCCCTGGCCTGGGGCGAGCTGCGCGGCCTGGCCCGATTGATGCGCCCTGAGGGACCGGATCCGACCGCGGCCCGCGAGGTGGCGCTCGAGAACCCCGAGGCGCTGATGTCGGCGTGGGCGCACCGCTGGCTCATCGAGGCCTGAAGCCAGGCTCGATCTTGCCCTTCGAGGCTGTTCTCGCCTTCCAGTAGCCGCTTTCGGGGCTTTTCAGCACAGCGTTGGGAAGTCCCCTCCTGCTTCCGCGAAAAACCAAGAAACACCCGCGTTTTCAGCTGGTTACGAGTCCCTTCCGTCGGAAGCATCGGGTCGGGACAGCGTTCGGATTCTGCTATGGTGGCTCTTCCCCCAACCCCCCACGGCTCTTCCGGGCCACCCACCTCCAGGCATGAACGACAAGGATCGATACTGGGACTGCCTCGATCTCGCGATGGAGGCCTCGCACGGTGGTCGCACCGATGAGGCCCTGGCGTGGCTCGATGAGGCGTTGAAAGCTCGCCCTGGCGGAGCCGAGGCCCACAATGGCCGGGGCGAGATCCTATGGGATGACGGGCGGGCCGAAGAAGCCCTCTACCAGTTCGAGCGCGCGATGGAAGCGGATTCGAACTTCCTCACCGCGCATCTCAACCGCGCCGAGCTGTTGATCGAGGAGATGGGCGAGTTCGAGCGCGCCATCCGACAGTGCGATCGCCTGCTTTCCGGGGAGCTCGAGACAGCGCGTCCCGACCGGCCTACCGAGGCCGAGATCTACTACCTCAAGTCGAAGGCACTCTTCTACCTCGAGGATCTCGAGGGCGCCCTGTTCCTGGTTCGCCGCGCCATCAAGACCGCCAGCGAGGTCGCGGTCTATCGCGCGTTCGAAGGTCAGATCTCGTTCGAACTCGGTCGATTCGAGGGTGCCCGGCGCCAGCTCGAGCACGCCGTGTTGCTCGATCCGGATTCGCCCCACGCGGTCTATCACTTCGCCCTGGCCGTCGAGCGACTCGGCCAGGATGAGGACGCCATGCGCGCCTTCCAACAGGCGAACGCCCTCGACCCGGATCACTATCCGCTGCCCGTGGCCATGAACGAGGCGGCTTTCGAAGTCGCCGCGCAGCAGGCGATCGAGGATCTGCCGCGTTCGATTCGCGAGTACGTGGAGCATCTGCCGGTGCTGATTCGCGACTTCCCCGAGGACGATCTCCTGGCCGGCGAACGGATCTCGCCCCAGATTCTGGGACTGTTCATCGGTGTGCCGCGCACGGCGGCCGAACCCTCCCAGTCAGCGGTCGATGTCGATCGGGTCTACTTGTTCAAGCGGAACCTCGAGAAGATCTGCCGTACCCACGCAGAACTGGTCGAGCAGATCCAGATCACCGTGAAGCACGAGATCGGCCACTATCTCGGACTCGACGAGGACGATCTCGCCCGCCTCGGGCTCGGATAGCGCGGCTAACCTGTTCGGATGAGTCTGGTCGACGAACTGCAAGCCATCGTCGGTGCGGACGGGGTCCTCGCGCGGACCGAGGAACTCTTCGCCTACGAGGCCGATGGCCTGACCCTGCATCAGGGCAAGCCGGTCGCCGTGGTGCTGCCACGGGACAAGACCGAAGTGCAGCGCATCGTTCGAGCCTGCCGGGCCAACGGGGTTCCGTTCGTGCCGCGCGGCGCCGGCACCGGACTCTCGGGCGGTGCGACCGCGATCGAGGGCGGCGTCGTGATCGAACTTCAGCGTATGAACGCGATTCTGCGCGTCGATCCGGACGATCGTCATGCGGTGGTTCAGCCGGGCGTCGTCAACGCGGATCTGTCGAAGGCGATCTCGCATCTGGGCCTCTTCTTCGCGCCGGACCCGTCGAGCCAGCAGGCGTGCACGATCGGGGGAAACGTCGCGGAAAACTCTGGCGGCCCTCACACCCTCAAGTACGGGACGACGACCAACCACGTGTTGGGCCTCGAAATGGTGCTCCCTGACGGAACGCTGATTCGGCTCGGCTCAGCGACCGGTGCCTGCGCCGGCTACGACCTGGTCGGCGCCGTCGTAGGCAGCGAAGGAACCCTGGGCATCGTCACCGAAGCGACGGTTCGCTTGTCGCCGATTCCCGAGTGCGTCGAGACGATGCTCGGGATCTTCGATGGGGTGGTCGACGCCTGTCGCGCGGTGGGCGCGATCATCCAGAGTGGGCTGGTCCCCGCCGCACTCGAGATCGTCGATCAACGCACCATCCACGCCGTCGAAGACAGCGTGTACGCGGCGGGTCTTCCCCGCGACGCCGGCGCCGTACTGATCGTCGAAGTCGACGGGCCCTCGGAAGCCGCGGCGAGCCAGGTCGAGCGCGTCCGGGAAATCGCGCTCGCTGAGGGCGCCCGCGAGCTTCGTGTCGCCCGCGACGAAGAAGAGCGCGTTCGCTTCTGGCGCGCCCGCAAGGGCGCATTCGGGGCGATGGGCCGGCTGGCACCCGATCTCTACGTTCACGATGCCGTGGTCCCAAGGGGGAAGCTGCCCGAAATCCTCGAGGCCATCTGCGAGATCGGCGATCGCTACCAACTGAAACTCTCGAACGTCTTCCATGCCGGCGATGGGAACCTGCACCCGAACATCTCCTTCGACCGACGCGATGAAGAGGAGCGGGTCCGTGTGATCGCGGCCGGTGAAGAGATCCTGCGAACCTGCGTCGAGGCCGGCGGCGTGATCACCGGCGAGCATGGCGTCGGCAGCGAGAAGCGCGACTACATGCGGCTGCTCTTCTCCGAAGAAGATCTCGACGCCATGATCCGGCTGCGAGCTTCCTTCGATCCCGACCGTGTGTGCAACCCCGGCAAGATATTTCCCGCCACGCGCTTCTGCACCGAGTCCGATCCGAAAGCGCGCGGCTATGACAAGGTTCCGATCTCGTGAGTCTCATGGAGCTGAGAGCGGCGCTCGGCGACAGCGCAGTCCATCAGGAGCCGCTCGAACTCGAAGGCGCGAAACTCGAAGCCCGCCTCTCGCCCGAGACCGGCGAAGCACTGGCGGCCGCACTCCGCAGCTGTTCCGAGCAGAAGTTGGGGCTGCTGATTCGCGGCGGCGCGAGCAAGTTGTCCTTCGCGAACGCGCCGTGCCACGCGGCGCTTCTGCTCGACACGCGCCGGCTGCTGGCGCCGCCGGAAATCGATGCCGAGGACGGTGTTGCGCTGGTGGCGGCCGGCGTCACATTGGCGTCGCTCCGTGAAGCGCTGACAGCCACGGGTTGGGAGCTCCCGCTCGAATCCGCGGATGCCGCCTCGACCCTGGGCGGCACCGTCGCGGCCGCTGCCGAGAGCCCGCGCTTCGGCCCCGTCCGCGATTTCGTGCTTGGGCTTCACGTCGCCCTGGCTTCGGGTGAGCGCGTGAAGTTCGGTGGTCGCGTAGTGAAGAACGTCACCGGGTACGATTTGAACAAGCTCTTTACCGGCTCTTGCGGAACGCTCGGTGTCATCGAATCCGCCTGGCTCCGGCTGAAGCCGCGGCCCGCGGTCGTGCAGGTTCTCGAAGCGGATGCGCTGGGACGTGGGCCGGGTGAAGTGTTGGCGGCGTGTCGGCGCAGCAGTGTGCGCCTGGGTGCTGTCGAAGGGGTCGGCTCGGCACAACGGGTTCGTCTCGAACTCGCCGGCGACGAGACTGCGGTGGCTTCGGACAGCCGTGAATTGGCTTCGCAAGGCTTCGTCGCGGGCCAAGCCGTCTCGCAGCCGGAAGCCGGGGGCGAAACGGGCGTCTTCCGCGTTCGTGTCACGGTGCGGCCGACGGCGTGGCGGGAAGTCGCCGACGTTCTTTTGCTAGGTGGCGGTGAAGTCGTTTCCCTCCCCGCCCGAGGCCTGGTGCTCGGGTCGTTCCCGCTCGCCGACGATGCGGACGAGCGCGCGATCAGCAGCGTCTGGCGGCTCTCCCGGCTCGCGGCCGAGCGCGGCGAGGGCAGCTACGTCGTTGCGGCCGCGCCTGCCTCGGCGCGCGCCGGACGCGAGGTGTACGGCGACCCTGGCGAAACGATTCCGCTACAGCGCGCGATCAAGGCGCAGTATGACCCGGCCGGAATCCTGAACCCCGGCCGCTTCGTGGGAGGCGCATGAGCGGCGAAACGACCGTGCACCCCGAGATGCTAGGTCTCTATCCAGAAACGCTGGATTGTGTGCACTGCGGGCTGTGCCTGACGGCGTGCCCCACGTACCGGGCGACCGGCCGGGAGACGTCATCGCCACGGGGGCGCATCTATCTGATGCGCGGCGTCGCGGAGGGGAGGATCCCGCTCAGCGGCACCGTCGCCGAGGAGGCGTATCTCTGCCTCGGCTGCCGCGCCTGTGAAACGGCCTGTCCGGCCGGCGTCGCGTACGGCTCGCTCCTCGAACACACACGTGCCGCCGTCGAAGCCCAGGGCCTACGCGATGGCCTCCCCAAGCGGATCGAGTCATCGGCCCTTCGCAATCTGGTGCCGCATCCGCGTCGGTTGCACTGGGCGATGAGCGCGCTCGCCGCGGTCCAGCACCTAGCTCTCGATCGGGTGGTGCGGCCGCTGCTACCGAAGCGGCTGCGCGAGATGCATGCCCTGTTGCCGAAGATCCCGGCGAGCTCGGAACGCGGTCGCCTGCCTCGTTTCACGCCCGCGAACGGAGAGCGGCGAGGTCGCGTTGCCATGTTCGAGGGTTGCATCATGCCGGAGATGTTCGGCCGGGTGAATGCAGCCACCGTGCGCGTTCTCGCCGCCTGCGGACTGGAGGTGGTCTCTCCCGAAGGGCAGGGTTGCTGCGGTGCGCTCCAGGCACACGGCGGAGAGCTCGAGTTCGCACGGGCGCTCGCCCGTTCGAACCTGGCGGCCTTCGACCCGGAGGATTTCGATTCGCTCGTAGTCGGCTCCGCCGGCTGCGGCGCTTCACTTCGCGAGCTGGGTGATTGGTTGCCCGGCGAGGGAGACGCCCTGGCCGCGAAGGTACGCGACGTTTCCGAGGTGATCGTCGAGGCGGGAATTCCCGCAGACCTGAACCGCGTCGCAGGGACGGTTTGTTACGACGACCCCTGTCACCTGATCCACGGACAGGGCGTCTCGAGACCGCCACGAGCGATTCTCGAAGCCATCCCCGGCCTCGAACTCGTGCAGCACGACGACCCCGGAAGTTGTTGCGGCGCGGCCGGGATCTACAACCTCACCCAACCCGAGATGTCGCGCACGGTTCTCGCGCGCAAGATGGATGCGCTGGCGGCGCTCGACCCGGACTTCATCGCCACGGGAAACCCCGGCTGCATGATGCAGTTGGCGACCGGCGTGAAGCAGCGCGGCCTCCGCGCGGAAGTGGTCCATCCCGTGGAGCTGCTCGATCGCGCACTGTCTTCGGCCTGACGGGTTGGCGAAGCAAGGGCACTCAGCGGTAGAGCACGGAATCCGGGGTCTGCTTCGGCAGTCGAATGCGCGGGAAGGCCCCAAGCGTGAAGTCCGTGAAGCTCCCCTGGAGCACGAGCTCGACCGGTAGCAGCGACTCCCGTCCCCGGACGACACCGAAGCGCTCCTCGAGGCTTTGATAGGTGTAGGTGGAGCCGGCCTCGGGGCGCAGATCGGGCCGTTCCACAGCGCCGAGGCGAGCGCGTTCCAGATAGCCATCCCGGTTCGCGTCGTGTTCGGGCTTGGCGTCGCGATCCGTGCGTAGCTCCTGGTGGGTGCTCTCCCCCAACCACGCGACGGTTCGAGCCAGGCGCTCCTTCGAAACCCTTTCTCGCACTCGCTCCGGTTCGTCGTCCTCGTCGCCGCTCGCCGCAAGGAAGGAGAACTCGATGATCCGGCCCCCTAGCAAGGCGATTCCCTGGGGATGAAGCTCGCCATTGTCCACTTCTCCATCCAGGAGTTCTCGGCGGATAGCGAGGCCCTCGGGGCCCGTCACGGCCGGGTTCTCCTCGATGAACCCGCGCGTGATGCGAATCTGTTGGGGCGAGTACTCCCGGATCTCGCGGCGAACAGCGAGGCCGGCTTCCTGCCCCGCCTCCGTTCCGGAGAACTCTCTCGCGGCGCCGCGCAGCAGCCGCAGCCGAACGTCCCGTCGCTTCTCGCCGAGGGCGACATCGACGGCCTGACGTGCGGCATCGCTCCGCAGTTGCTCGAGTTCCTCGGCATCGACCAGCCCGGGAGCCGAGCGCGCCAGTTGATAGGCGCCCACATCGTTCCCTCTTCGCTGTTCGTAGCCGAGTAGCCAGGGTCGGACCTCATCGGCGTGGGCCCCTTCCGGGTTCTGTTCGAGGTAGCGACGTGCGAGAACCCCGGGCGAGCGCCGTTGTGCCGCGGTAAAGGGGAACTGGATCAGGCGTTCCGGGATCCCCCACACGATGCCGACGATGCTCGGGATCTCGGCGAGCCACTCGACGGGACCCGGTAGGTCGCGATCGCGCGCGCCGCCGGCCAGAGGGCCGAGGAAGAGCCAACGAACCCGATCGCTCTGGGCCTTGTCGCGTGCGAACTCGAAGCCGCGGTAGGGATTCGTGTCGAGACTCGATACGAGTGTCCTGGCGTGCCGTGCCATGTTGGACTCCGAATCGTCAGCTTCGGCGAGGGCGTCGAACGCTGCCCAACTCGCGATCTCTTCGCCTCGTTCGGCCGAGAGCGTTGCGAGCACGAAACGCGGCTCGTCCTGCAGTGGAGTGTCCGCTCGCGTTGCAAGCAGTTTCTCGGCGAGAGCTCGGGCCTTCGGACCGTCCTGCCAGAGAGCGGTCCAGAGCGGGCCCTCCGCGGCTGCTGAGGTTTGAAGCGTCGGCAGAGCGCCGAGGCTCCGTGCCCGTTCCTCGTCCCAGCGCGCAACGCGGACGTCCGCTTCCACGAGAAGTTCTTGCGCTTCCTCGTCATCGGGGATGTGCCGGAGTGCGCGCTGGGCGAAGCTCGCGGCCGTGTGCGAGTCGCCGCCCTCGAGGGCGGCTCGCGCGCTACGCAAGCTCTGATCGCGCTGGGTCTCGAGCCAGCGTTTCTGGGCGGATTCGATGCGAGCGATGACGTCGGCCGTCTCTTCGGCACCCGGGTTCTCTCTCGCGAAGCTCTTCCAGTGCTCGAGGGCTTGTCGCTCCTGCAATGAGAGTTCATCGGCGAGGTGGGCCTGGACGCCGACCTTGACCAGGGCCTGTGCCACCTTCAGCGGCAGCAGTGTCGGATTCGAGATTCCACTGCCCAGACTCTGGGTCACCGCGTTCGCATAACCTCCCCAACGGCGGACGCGTGCGTCGCGGATTCTCTCTTCGGCCAATGCCAACGGATCATCCGCGACGTCGTGCTCGAGCCGGGCGTGCAGGACGGAATCGAGATCGCGCCGCTCGAGGAGCATTTCCTGGGCTTCGCGCCAGGCGACCGCGTTCGGGATCAGGGCATTGCGCGCGTCCAGCGCATACGGATACAAGCCGGTCGCAGGCTCCCCGGCCTGCGTGCGATCTGCATCAATGGCCGAGATCGCGGCCGCGCGTGCGCTGAGCGTCTCCGAATCCCCGAGCCAGAGGGACGACGCAATGTCGCGGGCGATGCGATCCGCTTCCTCGGGTACTGCCGCAGCCAGCTCGGGCAACGGTTCCAGCGGATTCGACAGTGGCGCAGCCGCCGGCGTCGCACAGGCACTGCAGACGACAGCCAGCGCGCTTGCGAGCACCGCGGTGTAGCGCTGTCTACGGCGAGAAGCGATCACGATCCACCTTTAGTGTGAAGGCCAGGAAGGCCTCGAGCCGTCTTGCGGCTTCGAGTTTTTCCGGCGCGCCATCCTGGTTGGAGACAGATTCGAACAAGCGTGCCGCACTCGCCACCAGCTCTTCGAACCGCGCGGGATCGAAGCTCAGGGATTCGGGCGGGTTGGCTGCGATGTATTCCTCGGACAGTGTGGCGTACAGGTCCGCCAGCGCGAGCAGGTGCGCATTGGCGTTCTTGCTCTCTCGATGATCGATCACGTTGCGTTGGAGTGCCGCGAGGGCGCGCACGTCTCCGTCCGGCACGAGCCGCCGCAGCGAGACGAGGAAGGCCGTTCGTTCGATCGCCAGCCGTTCGAGCTCTTCGCGGACGATGGCGCGGTAATGGGTCTCGCCGGCTTCGATCAACAGTTGCTCGAGCAGTGCGCCTCGGGTCTGGTAGCTGGCGAGGGCCTGCTCCCGTTGGACGGGCCCTGGATAGGCATCCTCGCCAACGGAGCGGTCGAGGGAGATCGCCTCGGCGAGCGCGTCGCAGAGTGCAGCCCCCTCGAGGGAGGTGCGGCGGAGTTCGCCGTCGTAGCGGGCCGCGTTGCGGTAGCTGGCGCCAGCCAGGCCGTAGGCGCGCAAGCGTTCGAGGGCGCGTCCCTTCGCGAAGGCGATGGCTTCGTCCCAGGTGCCGGCGCGCAGGGTTTCTGCGTGGGCGCGTTCGAGGTTCTCGAGGCGCAGCAGGGAGGCGCGGTAGACATTGCGCCCGGTGAAGTCGCGACCCGGCGCGAAACGATAGGTGTCGTCGGGGACGTGGCGGCGCAGCACCGCCATCACCTCGAGCAGACTCTCCGCCGGCCGATGCATCGGATCCGGCGCAGGCGGATCGCTGGCGCAGGCGCCGGCAAGGAAGGCGAGTCCCATCGCGAGCAGAGTGTGGCTCCGGCTCGAAGGGCGAACGCCCGGCTGCATCAGTCGGCCTTGCCGGACTTCTTCGCCCGGCGCGCGGCGAGCGCGTTCAACATCTTTTCCGTAGCGACGACGGCGGCGGCGAGTTGATCGGGGTCGACGCCCAACGTCGAGAAGCCATCTTCCCCTTTCTGGCCGCGCCAGGTGATCAGCGTTTCGACCAGCGCACTCGTGCGACCACCAGGCGGGATGCGAACGCGGAAATCCTGCAGCCGCGGTACCTCGAGTCCGAACTTCTTGACGGCCTTCTTCATCGCGTTCATGAAGGCATCGTAACCGCCATCGCCAGAGGCTTGCGCGGTGCTGTGCTCGCCACCGTAGGCTACGGTCACGCTGGCGGCGGGCTCGCTCTGGCTTCCGACTGAAACCGAGTAGTCCTCGATCCGAACCATCTGCTCCTTCGGGGTCTTCAGGACGTCGGCGATGATGAAGCGCAGGTCTTCGGGGACGACCGTGTGCTTCTTGTCGCCGAGCGCGACGATGCGCGCGAGCACCTGGGCTCGTGCGGCCTGGGGGAGTTCGATCCCGAGTTGTTCGAGGTTCTGGTCGAGCGAAGCCTTCCCGGAGAGCTTTCCCAGCGCATAACGTCGCTTGCGTCCGAAGCGCTTCGGCGCCAGTCGGCTCTCGTAGAGATCGCCCTTGGCGTCGCCGTCGGCGTGGATTCCCGCGGTCTGGGTGAAGACGTCGGCGCCCACGATCGGCGTGTTGGCCGAGATGTCCTTGCCGCTGAAGATTTCCACCAGGCGTGAGACGCCAACCAGGCGCTCTTCGTTCACGCCGGTTTCGAAGCGACTGTGATCGGCGAGTACGGTAGCCACCTCGGCGAGCCGGGCATTGCCCGCGCGCTCGCCGAGCCCGTTCACCGAGACGTGGACGCCACGGCAGCCCGCTTGCACGGCTGCCAGACAGTTCGCGGCCGCCAACCCGTAGTCGTTGTGGCAATGGAACTCGAAGTGGGTGTCCGGCCAGCTCGCAGTCATCAGGTCGACGTAGCGGTTCACGTCTTCCGGGGACTGGATGCCGAGCGTGTCGGCCAGATAGATGCGGTCCACGCGGTGCTCCGAGAGCGTGCGCATCATGCCGAACACGTAGTCGGGTGAATCCTTCACGCCGCTCGACCAATCCTCGAGGTACACGCTCGTGCGTATCTTTCGTTCGCGGGCGTAGGAGAGGGTTTCGGCGACGCGCTTTCGATGTGCCTCCGGCGACATGCGAAGCTGGCCCAGGCAGTGCGCTTCGCTGCCCTTCACGAGTGTGTTCATCACGCGCCCGCCGGTTTCCCGCAGCCAATCGACGGACTTCTTGCCGTCGCAGTAGCCGAGCATCTCGATGCGCATCAGCATGCCGTTCTGCTTGGCCCAGCGGCAGATCTTGCGCGCGGCATCACGCTCGCCTTCGGAGACGCGGGTGCCCGCGATCTCGATGCGATCGACGCCGACATCGGCCAGCAGCATGCGCGCCAGCTGGAGCTTCTCTTCCGGCGTGTAGGCGACCTCGGGGGTCTGCTCGCCGTCACGCAGGGTCGTATCCATCACTTCGACCCGTCTGGGGTCGGCCTCGCGGCTGCGATGGGGTTGGCGATCAGGGCTCATGGTTTCTCCCGAAGGTTCGGGAGGCCGTCTCGGGTTGGACGGGCGGCCCGGACGAAGGCCGCGGCGTCTCGCCCGCAGCCTCCGGAGGGTTCAGTCAGCCCCCTGCGAGACCGGGCGAGCCCGGAATCGAGGAAATCAGAATCTCGTTGAAGATCGTGCTGACCATGGGCGAGCGAGGGTATCCCGAGGGGGTTGGGTGTCAACCGACCGTTAGACTGCGGGGCCATGGAAACCACTGAAACGCCCAGGGACCGGGTCGAAACAGACGGGCACGAGCTGAAGGTCGACGCCCGCGAGGCGGGTCTGCGCATCGATCAGCTGCTCGCGCTGCTGCTCGGCGCCAGCCGGGCCGAAGCCAGGCGCGTGCTGGCGCGAGGGGGTGTCGCCGTGGACGGTCGCCCGGTCTCGATCGGCGACAAGGGAACGGCCCTGGCCGAGGGGCAACGGCTGACGGTCGAGGCCTTCACACCGGAGGCCGAGCAGCGGCCGATCCCGGAGCCGGAAGCCGCGCTAGCGATCGTGGCCCAGGGTGAGGGTTGGATCGCCGTCGACAAACCCGCCGGGACCGCGGTTCATCCCCTTTCCGAGACGGAGACCGGAACATTGTTGGGCGCCGTCTGTGCGCGCCACCCCGAGATCATCGGGATCGGCGAGGGTGGCTTGCGTTGCGGCGTCGTCCACCGTCTCGACGTCGATACCTCGGGAGTCTTGTTATTCACGACGAATCCCGAGCGCTGGCATCAGCTCCGAACCGCGTTCCGGCGGCATCGTGTGGAGAAGACCTACCGCGCGTTGGTTCATGGCCGACTCGAAGGCGAAGGCGATCTGGCACTGCATCTCGCCGTCGGGCAGCACCGTCCGGCGCGGGTACGCGTCGTGGCAGAAGGTTCGCCCGAGTTCGCCAAGCGCACGCGACACACGCGGCTGGCCTGGCGTGCGCTTCGCCACGGACCAGACGCCACGCTGGTGGAGGTGAAGCCCCGGACGGGTTTCCTGCATCAGATTCGCGTCTCGCTCGCCCACCTGGGCCACCCGATCATCGGCGATACCGCCTACGGTGCGCCCGAGAGCGAGGGGATCGAGCGCCACCTGCTACACGCGGCCCGGGTCGGCTATGCGGACGTCAGAGCTGCCGCGGCGGATGCCACGGATTTCTCCGACGCGCGCGAACGCTTCGTGGGATAGGCTGCGGCCCATGAGGATGCTCGTGGTCGTCGCCTCGCAGACCGGACGGACGCTGCGCATGGCCGAAGAATTCGCTGCCGGTGCCCGGGAGGCTGGCGCCGAGGTCGAGATCGCCCGTGCCGAAGACGCCAGCGCTGCCGACGTCGAAGCTGCCGACGTCCTGGCACTCGGTTCCGGCGTGCACATGGGCGGGATCGAATCCTCGATGCGCATCTTCTTCGAGCGCATCGCGCCCCTCTGGATGCAGGGCAGGTTGACCGGCCGCATCGGTGCCGCCTTCGCGTCGGCAGGAAATGGCGGCCGGGGCGGAGGTGAACTCGCCCTCATCTCGCTCTGGGCGCAACTGGCCGAGCACGGGATGCTGATCGTGCCCATGCACAATCGACTCGCCGGCTATGCCGAGGGCGGGTGCCACTGGGGCCCGCTGGCGTGGACGAACCCGCGCCAGGGCAGCCCAGGGCCCAATTCGGCCCACCTGGAGGCGGTTCGGGCCCATGGCACCCACGTCGCGGAGACGGCGGCGCGCTGGCAGGCTTCCGCCCCGCGCTGACGCCATCCCAAGAGAGACCCGAGCGGGCTCACTTTTTTTGCCTGCCTGTGAACTCCTTCACACCCGTTTGGGGTAGGCAGCGATTCAATGGCTGCCATGGCAAACGCAGCATCTCATCCCCTCTCCCTCCCGTCCCTGGTTCCTCGCAGCACGCTCAAGGCCAGTCCGCCGAGGGAGCGCTGGCCGAATCTCGCCGCAGATGTCCTCGAGCTACTTCCGGAAGGGGTGGTGGTCGTCGAAGTGGACGGCCGTGTGCGCGGCATGAACAGCGCGGCGCGTCGCATCCTGGCTCAGCGTGGGGGTCTTTCGCTCGGCCCCGAGGGCCTTCACAACGGTTCGAGCAGTGTGACCCGAGAGCTCGGTCGGAGCATCCGGGCAGCGGCTCGCGGGGCCGATGCCGGACCGCCGCTCCGGATCAACCGGGACAACAGGGCGCCGCTCTCGGTGCGAGTCGTTTCGATGGAATCCGGGCGAGCCTGCCGCGCCGCCGTCTTCGTCAATGAGACGCGGAGCCCGGAGCCGCCTAGTGAGGAGCAGATCATGGACCGCTTCGGCACCACGCGAATGGAGTCGAAAGTGGCGCACCATCTGGCTCGGGGTCTCCGGGTACAAGCGATCGCCCAGGATCTCGATATCGCGCTCGAGACCGTTCGCGGCCATCTGAAGCAGATCTTCTTGAAGACCGGGGCACATCGTCAGGCGGAGCTGGTCGTAGTCCTGTTCTCGACGCCGCATCCCTTCGAAGCCTGAGGCGCGCCGTGATGGCGGCCTAACGTTTTCGAAGTAGCGTCAGGCCATCCGAGATCGGGAGCATCACCCGATCCCAGCGTTCATCGCTGACGCGCGCCGTATTGAAGGCGCGAATCGCCTGGGTGTCGTCGTCCTGTCGTTCGGGGTCGATGACGCTGCCGCCCCAGAGCACGTTGTCGACCAGGAGCACGCCGCCCTTGCGAAGCCGCGGGTGCAGGAGTTCGGCGTAGGCCTCGTAGCTGGTCTTGTCGGCATCGATGAAGGCGAGATCGAACTGGCCACCGGCCGGGATCGCTGCCAGGGTGTCGACGGCAGGACCGAGCCGGAGTTCGATGCGGTCTTCGAGTCCGGCCTCGGCCCAGGCTTCACGCGCGATCGCGGTCCACTCCTCGGAGACATCCAGACACAGCAGCGTGCCGTCGTTCGGCAGGCCGCGCGCGATGCAGATCGCGGAGTAGCCCGTGAAGGTTCCCACCTCGACGGCGTTGCGCGCGCCGATCAGCCGGGTGAGCAGGGTCATGAAGGCGCCTTGTTCCGGTGCGATCTGCATGCGGGCGCGTGGGCCGGCGGCCTCCTCGGTGCGCGCGCTCAGCCGCTCGAGCACCGCGTCGGGGGCGCTGCCGTGCTCGACCAGGTAGGCGTGGAGCGGGTCCGAGAGGCCGATTCCCTTGGCCACCTCTAGTGGCCTGCCTTTGCCTGCAGTTGCGCCGCCCGCGCCTGCTCTTCCTCGGCCTCGGGGATCATTCCCTTGCGCTGATAGAAACGGGAAAGGCACGTGTGGGCGAGCACATCGTCCGGCTCCAGGGCGATCAGCCGCTCCGCCGCCGCGATCGCGCCGTCGAGATCGCCCTGCTTCTCGAGCGCCATGGCGAGGCCGTTCCAGGCGATGGCAAGCTCCGGATCTGCCTCGGTCGCGCGCCGATAACCGGCGATCGCCTCGTCGATCCGGTTCTCGACGTAGTGGGAGAAGGCTTCCTTGTAGAGCGCTCGCGCCTCGGTCATGGCCGCCGAGTATACTGGTGCCCCGGAATCGCGGGAGCAGGGAGGTGGCAGTGGCGGAAGAAATTGTCGAGGTCGGTGGCTTTGGCGACATCGTGAGCGGTGTCGCCGAGGGTGCCGCCTGGGTGCCGGGTTCCTTCCCGATGCCGGACGGCGGCGCCTGGGTGTATCAGGAGCCTGAAGCCGTGGTGGTGATCCAGAACGGTGAGCTGATCGTGAGCGTGCCGGCATTCTCTCGTGCGAACGACCACGTCCAGTTCTTCGACAACGCCAAGCACATGTATTGGTCGACCCGACAGTTCGCGGCGCCCGACGCTGGCATTCTCACTCTCGAATGGGATCAGGCGGTGCGGATTCTCGGCGGCCATGACGGGGATCTCTACGACGGCTTCGTCAGCTTCCACCTGCTCGACCTCGCCAAGGGCGTGGCGCTGAACTTCTTCGTCGGCAACGACGTGCTCTCGACCGTCCACGCCCACCTTCCCTTCCCGGGAGCTACGGCACCCGTGCGCGAGGCGGGGCCCAAGTATTTCTGCTGGTTCGACGAATTACGCGGCAAGGCCGAAGCCGGCGAATGGCATTGTTATGCGATCCGTGTCGATGCCGGTGCCGAGACCGTCACCTGGTTGCTGGACGGCGAAGAAGTCAAGTGCGCAGAGGGAACGGGCGCGCTCGGCCCCTTCACCCTGGCGATGGGGATCATGACCGAGAAGGACATCGTACCGGGCAAGGGCAGTGTCTCGTGCCATGGCCAGGGCGCCCAGGGTCGTTGGCGAAACATCCGAGCGGTACTCGAAACACGCTGACTGCGCGGGTGCTTCTGCGGGCGTTCGCTTCGCAGGAGTTCTACGAGGGGTTCCGAACTTTGCTAGGTCTCCTGCTCCGAGCGACCCGCGCTCCTTCACTGCTCGCGGGTGCGATGCCAACCCTCGTGATCCCGGCGCTGGTCTTCCAGCAGGGAGGCGAGGTCGCGCTCGGCGCCGCCGCGCTGACATTTCTGGGCGTGGTCGCACTCCAGGCCGGCGTGAACGTCGTCAACGATCTGTTCGATGACGAGAGCGGGCTCGATGCCGACCCCGAGTTCGATCAGAACCCGTTTCCGCTCGGGAGTCGCGTGATCCAGAGTGGCGCACTCAGTCGGCGCGGGATGTGGCTGTTGGCAACCGCGAGCTTCGGGATAGGGCTCGTGTGCGGGCTCGTACTGAACACGCTTCATCCCGGGAACACGGTTCTCGTGATCGGTGTCGTCGGTGCCCTGCTCGGCTACTTCTACACCGCGCCGCCGCTTCAGCTCGCCTACCTCGGTCTGGGCGAGCCGATCATATTCCTGCTGTTCGGCCCGCTGGCCGGCCTTGGCAGCTACTACGTGCAGACAGGCAGCCTCGACGATCCGGCCGGCGCCACGCTCTCGGTGGTGCTTGGCATCGTCATCATGGTCGTGCTCTTCATGCACCATTTCCCCCAACACGCGGCGGATGCGCGCCACGGCAAGAAGACGCCGGTGGTGCGGCTCGGGCCCGTAGCCGCGGGGCGGCTGGTCCCGGTGCTGATGATGATTCCGTTCCTGGTTCTCCTCGGCGCAGTCGTCGTCGGCTGGTTGCCATTGGCCGCGTTGGCCTTCTTCGCTGGCGCGGTTCCCGCGTTCAGGGCCTCGCGGATCGCCCTCGACAGCTCCGAGGATCCGCGGCGGATGACCGCGGCCTTCGGGCAGGTGATGCTCACGCTCCTGATCGGGGGTGCGCTGCTGATCGTCGGTCTTGTATCGGATCGACTGCTCGCATAGCGTTACTTCTACGAGCACTCTCTGGGGCCCCGGAAGAGGTCGATGCATAGGTCACTACTGGCTGGCTTGATTGGTTTCATCGCACTCCATGCCATTCCCGCCCTTGGAGTCGAACCTCACATCGAGGTCCGCGGCCTTGCCGACGGTTTCGTCCATGAAGTTCCCGTCGATTGGATCGAGGTCGGCGGCTACACATGGACGGGAGATTCGCCGTTTCTCGACGTGATGCTCACGATCGACTTGTCGCTCTCGACGTTCCTGGCCTCGGGAGCGGATATCGATGGCGACGGCAGGGTTGGCTGGGTGCACCCTCTCGCCCTCGGCTTCCAGAGGGGCCCGCTAGGCGGGGCGAATACCTTCTCGCCACGGCTGATGTCGATGGATCAAGGAGATTCGGTCATCCGGGCCGAACTGTTGGCCGCTCGCCGCTTCATCGAGGGTGTGGATTTTTCGCGGACCCGAGTGGGCGTGGTGACTTTTTCGAAGGCCGCAAGTTTGCGGAGCCCGCTGAAGGACAGCGCTGGGCCGCTCATCGACGTGCTCGATCGACTGGTCGCAGGTGAGCGCCAGCGCGTTCGGCTGTTCAGCCTGAATGCCGGCACCAATACATCGAAGGCGCTGGCGGTAGCGGCTGCCGAGTTGCTGCGCGCAGAAGCGGCAGACGCGACGCCTCGGCGTAGGGAGGTCGTTCTCCTTACGGATGGAATGCCCACCAAACCGAAGCCTGTGCCCGAACGCCGTCTCGTCGCCACTGCGATGGTCTTGCAGGAGCGCGGTATCGGCACGCACTTCTTTCCGCTGGGGCCCATCGGCGTACTCAACACAGCATTCTTCGAGTTCGTCGACGAGCACGCTGGCACCCGCCACACCATGGTCGGCAACAAGGGTGACATCGTCGAAAAGCTCCCCCAGGCCCGGCTCGATCGAGTTCGCGAACTCGAGGTCGAGAATCAGACGCTTGCCAAGCCGGGGCGCGCATTGCGGTTGTTCGCGGACGGCTCCTTCGATGCTGTCGTTCCCCTGTCATCGGGCGCCAACCGTCTCGCCTTCCGAGTGACGACCAACGATGACGTGATGGTCGAAGTGTTTCGGGTGGTGCACCACGTACCGACACCTTCGGATACACCCGAGGGCGCCAAGCGGCAGCGCGAGGCGCTCGAGGGCTTCGCGAAGCGGCTCGAGGAGCGTCGGGTCGAGAGCGAGCTGGTCCTCGAACTCGAGGCCGCGCATGACCGCGCAGTCGAGCAGGAGCGCCGAATCTCCATCGAGGTGGAGCGATCGGTCCCTGCGAAATAGCCGCGGATCGGATGGGGCCTCCTGGGTGGCGCCGTTTCTGGCGGCCGTTCTCGCATTCACGAGCCGCGTTCGCCTTTCCTACGGTTTGCTGGGAGCGGCGATGTTCGGCTCGCTCGCCTTCGGTGTGTACCACCACTACGTCGGGATTTCGCCGGACCACGTCGCGCATCTGCCGCCGGGCTCAGAGCAGGGGCTCTTCAAGCAGACCGCGTGGTTGATGGCTGCTGCCGAGGCCGCGGGCCTCGGTTTCGCGGCCTGGGCCTTGCTTCGACGGACTTCCAGCGTCCAACGCTAGGCGGCGTCGATGTCATCTTCAGCTGGAGGGTTTGCGCGGGCCGCTGAGAATCCGACACGCCGCGCGACGCGGTCGAGAATTCCACCGATGCCAAAGCCACCATCCAATTGGAAGTAGTTGTCGCCGTCGTCCTTGACGAGCAGCCGCACCTTCTGCCCGGCCAGGACTTCTTCGGGCGGGATGTCTTCGCCGGCCTCGCGGTCGAGCTTGGCGAAGACACGCTGACCATTGATCGAGACGATCGCCACGTGCACGGGGTCCGGGGCATCTTTGCCGGTCACGTGAATCGTGGTCGCGGCTTCGATCACCGCCCGGGCTCCATCGAGTGCCCGCTCGTCGAGGGGCGTCACCCGAGGCGAACGTTCGAAGTGGGTGCGCGGTGGCGTCACTTCGTCACGTCGCCGCCGAGAGCCCTCCTGTTCGAGCACGGTGACATAGACGTTGTTGCCGGGGCCGCCTACGGAATGGGCGATTCCGAGGTTGGCGCCCGAGATCTGTGCGCGCGGGTTCGGAAATCGTCCGGTCATCTGGAGGAAGCACTCGGCGATCTGGAAGAGCCCGGTGCCACCGACCGGATGCCCACGAGCCTTCAGTCCACCCGAGAGGTTGGTAGCGAGTCGGCCAGCGGGTCCGGTTACCGGGTTGGCGATGGGGTGCGGCGCCGGCCCGGAGAGATCTCCGACCAGGTACTCGACGGCGTCTTCCGGGGCTACCAGGCCGAGGTCGATCAGATCGATCGGGAGCAGGCTGTTGAAGGCGTCGTGAGCTTCGATGACGACATTCTCGAGTTCCCGGGGGCGCGCGATCCCGGCACGCCAGTAGGCAAGCTTCGCCGCCTGTCGCGTGGCATCCATGTGCGAGAGCGAGGCACGATCGAGGATCGAAGAAGTCTCGGTGGCCGATCCGATCCCGGCGACACGAATCGGTGTCGGTCGCGAGGTGACGATGACGGCGGCGGCGCCATCGCAGATCGGCGAGCAATCCTTCCGCATCAGGGGTGTCGCGACCGGCAGGTTCTTGGTCGCGTCGAAGTAGTTGATCTGGGGTTCGGGCTTTCCATAGAAGGCGGCGAGCGGGTTTTCGCCACCCAGGGCGTGAGCCCGCGCCATCAATCGCGAGAGGATCTCGCGAGCGCGGTCATGGGGAATGCCACGCTCGCGCAGCCAGGCCTGGGTCACCAGCGCGATCAGTCCGGGCATGGTGAAGCCGAAGCGCCGCTCCACCGGGTCGACCGTCTTCGACATGATCGCGGTGGCTTCTTGGGTGGTGACCGTCTTCATCCGCTCGCCGGCGACGACCAGGACGCTCTCGCACTCGCCTGATGCCACCTTGAAGCAGGCCTCATGGAAGGCGGCGGCGCCGGTGGACGAGGCGGTTTCGCTGCGAACCGCCGGGATGCCTCGCAGGCCGAGCCGATCCGCGACCTTGGCCGCGATGTTGGCGCGATTCTCGAACTCCTCGCTGTCCATGATGCCGACCTGGAGCGCGCCAAAGGAGCGCACCCGCGAGTTGTCGAGCGCCTTCTCGACCGCTTCGGCGAAGAGGTCGAAGACGCTGCCGAACACTCGTCCCGTGAGGTCGACCTTGGTGAGCCCGACGCCCGCGATGTAGACCGGTTGAGCCATGGCGTTCGTTACCCTTCGGCGCGTTGACCGGGCCGCTGAAGCCGCACCGGATCAATAGGGGGAGACGAAATGGGTTCGAAGCTGCGCTGGGTCCTATTGGGGTCGTTCGCGCTCCTGATCGTGTTGGTCCTGTTCGGAAATTCGGAGCCGACGATCGAAGACGGCAGCGCCCTCGTGATCGAGCTGTCCGGCAACTACGTGGACGGCATCACGGCGCCCTCCCTTCTGAATTTCTTCGCTAGCGCCGAGCGATCGGTGCTCGACACGGTTTCGCGGCTGCGCAAAGCCGAACGCGACGACCGGATCGCGACCATCGTGCTGCGAATTCGCGATGTGAACCTCGGCTGGGGGCAGGTGGAGGAGATCCGCTCGACGATCGCGGGCATCGAAGCCGGCGGGAAGCCGACCGTCGCGCTGCTCGAATTCGAGGGCTACGGCAACGCCGAATACTATCTGGCAAGCGCGGCCGGCCGGGTCGTGGCGACGCCCGGCGGACACAACCCCTTCGTGGGCCTCGCCAGCGAGTATCTGTTCTACGGCGGGCTGCTCGAGAAGCTGGGCATCGTCGTCGAGTACGAGCGCATCGGCCGCTACAAGAGCGCGGTCGAGGCCTACGCCCACACCGGCCCCACGGACTCCAATCGCGAGATGGTGGCTTCGATGCTCGACTCGGTGGAAGCGACCTTCGTGGGCGGCATCGGCGAGGCCCGTGGCATGACGTCCGACGAAGTGCGCGCGGTCATCGATCAGGCACCGACCTCGCCGGAAGATTTCGTCGCCCACGGCCTCATCGATGAGATCGCCTTCTACGACGAAGTGATCAGCTCGCTCGGAGACCCCGAAGTGGTGGAGGCTGAAACCTTCGATCGGGTCTCCAGCGAGAGCCTGGGCTTCGAGCCGGCGGCGACCTTCGCCGTCGTCTACGGCACCGGGCCCGTGGTGAACGGGAGCGGCGACCGCACTTCGACCGGAGGCCGCGTGATGGCCAGCGACACCGTCGCCGCCAGCCTGCGCGAGGCTGCCGAGCGCGAGGACATCGACGCGATCATCTTCCGGGTGAACAGCCCGGGCGGCTCGCCGCTCGCCTCGGACCTGATCCTGCGCGCAGTGAAGCTTGCCCAGGAAGCGGGCAAGCCCGTCGTGGTCTCGATGTCCGACGTCGCTGCCTCCGGTGGCTATTTCGTCGCTTGCGCCGCCGATCGAATCGTTAGTCAACCGGCCACCTTGACCGGTTCCATCGGCGTGTTCACGATTCGTCCCTCGATGGGCGGGCTCTACGAGAAACTCGGTATCGGCGTTGCGAACGCGACCCGCGGTGCGCGTGCGGATCTGTTGTTGGGTACCGACGCACTCAGCCCCGAAGCGCGCGAGGTCCTGAAGCGGGATGTAGAGGCGATCTATTCGCTCTTCCTCGATCGCGTCGAGGCGGGTCGCGGATTGCCGCGCGCGGAAATCGACGCTGTTGCTCGCGGGCGGGTCTGGACCGGCAGCCAGGCCCTCGAAATCGGCCTGGTCGACCGCATCGGCGGTTTTCGTGCCGCCCAGGAAGAAGCGATGGAGCTCGCGGGTATCGCCGCGGGCTCGGACGTGGCGCTGGTCGAGTTCCCGCCGCCGAAGCCGATCAGTCAACAGCTGATGGAGCTCTTCGGCGCCCAGCTGAAGAGCCAGCTACCGCAGCCGCCGATCCCGCCGGACATTCGTGAGATGTGGGCGGTGCTCGAGTTGTTCCCGCCCGGCCGCCCGATGTTGTTGCCGCCGGCCTGGGTCACGATCCACTAGCGGGCAGAGGTAGTCATGAAGATCGAACGAAAGTTCTCGGTCGGGGCAAGCGCCGAGCAGGTTCGCGAAGCGCTCTCCGACGAAGCGACGCTGCTCGGCCTCTTCCCCGACGCGGAGACCGAGGTGATCCGGCGCAGCCCGGATCGTCTCACGCTACGCGCCCGCTTCCGCGCCCTGGGCCGGGACAACGAGGTGACCTTCCACTTCGGTTGGAACGAAGACGGCGGGGTGGCCTTCGAGAAGGTCTGCGATGGCAACGTGTGGAAGCAACTGCGCGGCGGTGTCAGCGCGAGCGAGGCGGGCAGCGGTACCCGACTCCGTCTCCACATGGATGGCCGCACCAAGGCCTTCGTTCCCGAGCTCACCATCAAGATTCCGATGGAGATGCAGCTCGATGAGATGGCCAGCGCCCTGCGCGCGCGTCTCGAAAGCACGGACTAGACTCGGCGGCCATGTCCACCGTAACGGCTAGCGACGGCGTCGAACTCTACGCAGAGGCTCACGGAGAAGGCGAACCCATCGTCTTCTCGCCTGGCTACTGCCAGACCCACGAGAATTTCCGACCGCAGGTCGCGCCACTCGTCGAAGCGGGTTTCCGCGTCGTGCTCTGGGATTACCGGGGCCACGGCAAGAGCGAGGCACCGGCTGATCTCGATGTCTACTCGATGGATCACGTGGTCGACGATCTCGGCCGGGTTCTCGACTGGGCCGCACCCGGGGAGCCCGCGATCGTGGGCGGTCTGTCCTTCGGCGGACTCGCCTCCCAGCACTTCGCGCTCCGCTCTCCCGAGCGCGTCAACGCGCTCTTGTTGATCGCGAGTGGCCCCGGCTTCAAGAAGCTCGAAGCCCAGAAAGGCTGGGAGGCCCAGGTTGGCCGGATCGCAGATCGCCTCGAGGCCGTTGGCTTCGAGGGCTACACCGACGGTCGCGCCGCGCCGAACTCGATCGGCTTGAAGCCGGACCTCCCGGCGGCGAAGGCCGCTGGCGTCGCGATCGAAGCCCAGGACCCCCGGGGCGTGGCAAATTTTGGCCGACGCATCTGCGGGCCGGCACCCGCCACGATGGACCGACTGGCCGAGCTGACCCACCCTGCCCTGGTCCTGGTGGGCGCCCTCGACCGCGCCTACGAGCGCGCCGCCGAGGTCATGGCGGCCAAGCTCCCGAATCCGCACCACGTGGTGATCCCGGACGCCGGCCACTGTGTGAATATCGAGCAGGCCGAGGCGTTCAACGAGGCCGTCCTGGCTTTCCTGGCTGCCCGCTAGCGCCCAGGTTGCCCGGGTTTGCGCTCTGGCCCCCCGGCCCGCAACCATTCGGCACCTGCGGGGTTGAACTCTTCGGGCGAAGCGGAGGCGATGCCAGCGTGGACGAGGACGTCCAAGTCGTGGACGAAGACGTCCGAGTCGTGGACGAGGACGTCCGAATCGTGGACGAGGACGTCCGGCTCATGCTGGCCTTCCAGCAAGGCGAACCAGGCGCATTCGATGCCTTGTTCGAGCGCTGGGCGACGCGGCTCCTGCGCTTCCTGACTCGTATGGTGAAGGATCCGGCCGTGGCCGAAGAACTGGTCCAGGAGACATTCCTGCGCGTCCACCGGGCGCGAGATCGTTATTCGCCGGAGGCGAAGTTCTCGACCTGGCTCTTCACGATCGCGGGCAATGCGGCGCGCAACGAACTGCGGCGGCCGTTTCGTCGCCACCTTCACGAGAGTACCGACGCAGAAGGCGATGGTGCCGTGCTCGAACTCCGCGCGGATACACCGGCGACCGACACCGTGGTGCACGCGCGCCGGGTCGGGGACACGGTAGAGGCGGCGCTCGATCATCTCCCGCAACGCCAACGCGAAGCGCTCTGGTTGTGCGCGGTGGAAGGGTTTTCGTATGCCGAGATCGCCGAGAGTCTCGAGACCACGGAAAAGAGTGTGAAGGCGCTGGTCCACCGCGCGCGCGTCGCGCTCGCAAAACATGTGACGCCGGAGGGGGAGCCAGCGGGCCGACCCGAGGGAGGCGAAGGATGAATCCCGACCTGGAAGAGAAGCTGTCCGCGCTCATCGACGGAGAGCTCGCCCCGATCGAAGAGGTGGAGCTGCGGGCCGAACTCGAGCGATCGCCGGAACTGCGCCAGCGCCTCAGCGAGCTCGAGGCCGTGGGCCAGGCGCTGCGGGCGCTGCCGGCGCAGGAAGCTTCGCCGGAACTTCACGGGCGTCTGAGGCAGCGATTGGAGGCGGAACCGGATGCGGCGAGCGCCCGACACCCTCTTGTGTCGGCCCCGCCGCCGCGTCGGCGTAGGGCGCTGCAGTGGGCCGCGGCCGGGGCGGCGGCCGCCGCGATCTCCGCATTCGTCCTGTTGAACGGGCCGACGCCGACCGCCGAGGACGACCCGGAGTTCGAGGAACTCTTCGCCGCACTTCTCGAGGAGGAACTGGACGAGGCGGTTCCGGCGGCGGCGACCGACGAAGATCTCGAAGTCATCGAGCTGCTCGACCTGCTCGCAGCGCTCGAGCTGGAGGCGACGAGCGGATGAGGCGGTACGTTTCGGGAGCTGCGACGTGGGCTCGTACCTGGTTCGCCGTGGTCGCGCTGACGATGGTCGGCGTCGTCGCGGCGGCCACGCCCGCTGAGGCCGAGCGACCGGCCGATGAATCGGTGGCCCAGGCGGACCGCGTCCCCGAAGCCGAGGGCGCACCGGCTTCGCTACGGGCCTGGCTCGAGGATCTGCCTCGGGACCAGCGGCGCGGCGCGCTCGCGCGAATCCGCCACATGCCGGAAGCGCGGCGCCGCGCGTTCTTCCGGCGCTGGGATCACCTGTCGGACGCGCAGCGCAGTGGCTTGCAGGCACGCCTCGAACGTCGGCTGCACGATCGGCGGGGCGAGTTGCACGGCAATCGAAAGGGTGTTCGCGAGCACTACGAGCGCTTGACCCCCGCCGAGCGCGGCCGCTTCCGCGCCAAGGCCCACCGCTGGAGGGACATGAAGCCCTCGGAACGTGCCCGTATGCGTCATCGCCTGGAACATTTCTCGAGCCTCTCCGAAGCCGAGCAGGAGGCGCTGATCGAGCGCTCCTTCCCGAACGCGAGTCCCGAAGAGCGAGCCCGGAAACTGATCCAGCTCCGATCCGCCGCAGAGTAAGGGCGGAGTTCGTCGCTGCTGTCTACTTTCCCTGGATGGGAAAGCAATACGAAGCGATCGACGCGCGCTGGCGCGACTGGATCGCCGGCCAGCATATGTTTTTCGTCTCGACCGCACCGAGTCACGGCGGGCACGTCAACGGCTCGCCCAAGGGGCTCGATTCCTTCCGTGTGCTCGGCGATCGCGAAGTCGCGTACCTCGATCTGATCGGCAGCGGCGCCGAGACGATCGCGCACATCCGTGAGAACGGTCGTGTGACCTTGATGTTCTGCGCCCTCGAGGGTCCGCCGATGATCTTGCGATTGTACGGGCGCGGCGAGATCTGCGAGCCGGGCCAACCGGAATGGGACGGCCTCGCAGCGCATTTTCCGAGCTACCCGAACGCTCGTTCGATCATTCACGTGGCCGTCGATCGCATCCAGGATTCCTGTGGCTACGGGATTCCGCTGATGGACTACCGCGGGGAACGATCGCAACTCGAAGCCTGGGCCGAGCGCAAGGGCGCTGAGGGCCTGCGCGAGTACCAACTCGAGAACAACCTCGAGAGCCTCGATGGCTTGCCTGCGCTGCGCGGCAAGTCACTTCGTTAGGCGCGGGTTTGCAGGCGCGACTCGAAACACTCGCGATGGACCTCTGCGCGATGTTCATGGGCTGGCGCCTGCGCGAAGATCACGCCGCCCTGCTCGCTCTCGAGGAGGGCACGCTTCGCATCGATCTCGCTAGTGGCGAGTGCTGGTGCGACGGGGATCCCCTGCCGCCTCTCTTCATTGCCGGCGAGTTACGCAGTGCCGTTCACGCGGCGGGAGAGAAGATCGAAGGCGGCACGCTCGACGCCGAGTTCGCCAAACGCAGCGCCTGGATTCGAGGCGAGGCCCGTCCCGCGCTCGATCTCGCTTGCCGCGTCCAGCTCCGCTCGGACGACGGATTGCGTGCGGTTGCGGAGGCCAACAACTCCGCCGCACGTTAGGCGGGCGTCGCGTTCCGCTCGATCTTTCGCAGCGCGCGCGTTCCGCCCTTGAAGTGCAGGCCACGGAGTCCCATCGCGCGCATCATTTCGGCGAGGTGGGCGCTCTTGAGGCCGTACTCGCAATAGAGCACATAGGTCTGCTCCTTATCGAAGCTCGGGTAGGCCTCGAGGGCGCGGGCCCAGTCGAGCTGGAGGGCCCCTTCGTAGTGCCAACTCTGATACTCGGCGCGGCTTCGCAAGTCGACGACGATGGCGTCCTTCGGGATCTCACCCGTTTCGAGCTCGGGAAGTCCGCTGTCGTCGGGATCGACGGCGCGGAGATCGAAGACCTGGCGCTCCGCGATCGCCTGCTCGAGGATGCCGGCATCCATCCGCGCTTCTTCCTGCTCGACGACGGCGAGTTTCGCGCGGGTGGACGGGTTCTTCGGCACGAGCGCGCAGTATTCGTCGACCACGGCCGACAGCGGGGCGGTGCCGATGTGTTCGGCGGAGCGGATGATCTGGTCCTTGTTGGCGCCGACGAGCGGACGCAGGATGGGGAACTCCGTCGCGGCGCTGATGGTGCGTAGGTTCACCAACGTCTGGGAAGAGACCTGACCGACGGCCTCGCCGGTGACGATCGCATCGCCGTGCATGTGGAGGGCGACGGCCTCGGCGGCGCGCAGCATCAGGCGCTTCAGGATGACCTGCCAATAGCGGGCCTCGGTCTTGGCTTGGAGTTCGCGCGAGACTGCGGCGAAATCGACGGCGTGGAAGCGCGGTCGGCTCCCATAACACCAGCGCGAGGCGAGTTCATGCATTACGCGGACGGTGCCGAGCTGATGCGTACGCCCACCGAGGTTGCAGAAGACGTAGTCGAGTTCGACGCCGCGTCGGTGGAGCTGCCAGGCGGCCACCGCAGAATCGAAGCCGCCGGAAACCAACGCGACGCCTCGGCCTCCGGTTCCGAGCGGCAACCCGGCTTCGCCTGGGACATTCTCGGCGAAGTGGTAGGCGGTGCCCTCGAACAACTCGATGCGCGCGGTGACCTCGGGGTTCGATAGATCGACTCCGGCCGAATCGGGGAGCAGCTGCGCTCCGAGGGCAACCTCGACGTCGCGGCCCCGAAAACCGCCGGGCGAGGTATTGCCCACATGACGCGCGCGGACGGCGAAGCGTTTCCCCGCAACGCGTTCCTGGAAGTGCCGCACGCCATCCGCCACGACTTCCTCGAGGGTCGCAGCCGAGCCAGGCTCGGTGATCGAGAGCGATTGCACACCGAAAACACGACGAAGCGCCTCGGCCGCCGCAGCGCCCTCTCGGGTGGTGACGATGATTCGCTCGTAGTGCCGATCGACCTCGGCCGCGACGCCGGCCGCCAGGAGCGCGTCGCGCACGTTGCGGACGAGCTGCGTGACGAATTGGCGTCGCGTCGGCTTGGCCTTGGTCGAGACCTCGCCGGAAAGGCGGAGGAGGAGGCGTTGTTCGCCGCGCGCGTTGCTCACCGGCGCAGCTTCGCAGCACGACCGAGGGGTTGTCGAGATGCGTTCTAGCCCGCGACCTCTGCCGAGGCGCCGCGATGCCGGCGATAGATCTCGCGCACCCACTCCGCGCCAGGATGGTCCGCCCAACGCGCCAGCCAGTTTTCCGCCTCCGCGGCGCGGGGTTGCGGAACCGAGGGGCCACCCGGAGGCTCGATCGCGGGCATCAGTAGCGCCGCCGCGGTGAGATCGGCAATCGTGAAGGCGTCGCCGACGAGGTAGCCAGCGGGGCCGGCATCCCGAGCCACCAGGTCGAGGGCGTCGCTGACGAAACCGCGCGCCAGCTCGGCGTTCTCGGGCGAAAGCTTCATCTGCCGGACCATGAGCCCGCGGATCAGCGGGAAGATCCCGCCGTAGAGCCGCTGGGTGGCGCGTGATTTGTCGTGGGTGAACTGCAGCGCGAAGTAGCGTGGATTCGGCAGCACTTCGACGAAACGCGCGAGCCGGACCGCGGGCCCCACCACCGCGTCGAACTCCGTCTGGATGCGCAGCGCCGCTTCGGCAAGGACGGGATCCTCTGGAACGAGTCGTGCCTCCGGCTGGAACGCCTCGAGGTGCGCGAGAATCTGGGAGGAGCCGGCCACGATGCTCTCGCCGTTCTTCAACACCGGGACCTGGTCCTGGCCGGATAGCCGCATCATCCGGGCCTTGTGCGGCCCGGGCAGGAGCGAGTGCCGCCGGTGGGGCAGGCCCTTCCAGTCGAGGCCCCAACGCGCCTTCTCGTTGAAGTGGGACATTGCGAATTGATAGAGCTCGATCTCGCTCATGGTCGGCCATTCCAGCCGAGCGCTTGTCCGTCCTTGCGTCGATCCGATGCGCCCGCGAGCACGTTGTTAGGCAAGCGTTCGATCGCCTGGCCGCCGCCGAAGAAACCCGCGATCCGGTCCGGTGGAGCCTCGACGACATGGTCGCGTGCTTCGAGCGCTGCGCCGAGGGTTCCGCCCTCGGGTGTCTCGAGATCGGGACGCTCGATCTTGACGCGCCGACCGCCCTCGTAGCGGAAGCGCGCCCGGTCGATCGCTTCCTGGGCATTCATGCCGTGGTCGACCAGGTTCGAGACGAAGCCCAGGTGCGCTTGGGCCTGCACGTGGCCGCCCATGATCCCGAAGGCCATGCGCGGCTCGCCGGCCTCGAGCAGCATGCCCGGGATGATCGTGTGGAACGGCCGCTTCCCCGGCGCCAGCACGTTGGGATGGGCTGGGTCGCTGCGAAAGCCCGCGCCGCGGTTCTGGAGCACCACGCCGGTATCCCCGCAGCCGACGCCACTTCCGAAGGGCCCGAACAAGCTCTGGATGAAGGAGACGAAGTTCCCCTCGGCATCGGCTGCACAACAGTAGATCGTGTCGCTGCCGAGGCCCGGCGAAGCGCCCGCGAGAGCGCGTTCGCCTAACAAAGCGGCGCGATCCCTGGCGTACCCCTTGTCGAGCAGGGCCGCAACGGGAACGTCGACGTGCTCGGGATCCGCGATGTAGGCGTCGCGATCGGCGAAGGCCAGCTTGATCGCCTCGATGCGCCGATGCCACTCGAGGCCGCTGCCCGCTGGCGCCTCCGAGGGATCGAAGTTTTCGAGGATGTTGAGTCCGAGCAGTGCGGTGATGCCCTGGCCGTTCGGTGGCAGCTCGGCGACCGTGGTTCCGCGGTAGTCCGTCGAGATGGGCTCGACCCAGGTGGAGGTGTGCTGGGCGAGATCTTCATGTCGGAAGCCACCGCCGAGTTCGGTCGATGTGGCCACGATGGCGTCCGCGGCGGGTCCTTCATAGAACGCCTTGGCGCCGCCTTCCGCGATCTCGCGCAGGGTACGGCCGAGGGCGGGTGCGCGGAACCATTCCCCCGCGCGCGGTGTTTTTCCGCCGGGCGCCCAGTCGCGCCGGGCCGCTTCATTCGACAGGCGCCCGATCTGAACGCTGGCGTACCAGTAGTGCGCGACGATCTCGGCGACGGCGAAGCCTTCTTCGGCGAGACGAATGGCCGGCGCCAGGATGTCCGAGAGCGGGCGCCGCCCGTGGCGTTCGTTCAGGCTCTGCCAGGCGTGGACGGTGCCGGGTACGGTGGCGGACCAGATGCCGGTCTCGGGCACGCGCTCGTGCCCGGCGGCATGCAGCGCTTCCAGGGTGTGGCCCGCCGGCGCGCGCCCGCTTCCATTCAGCCCGACGAGCTTCCCTTGTTCCGCCGAGAAGGCGAGCACGAACGCGTCGCCGCCGATTCCGGTCATGAACGGTTCGACCACGCAGAGTGCGGCCGCAGTCGCGATGGCGGCATCGAAGGCGTTGCCACCGGCAGCCAGCTGCTCTCGGCCGGCTTCGGCGGCAGCGGGTACACTCGCGCACACCATTCCGTCTCGGGCGAGAGTCATCGAGCGTTCGCTTCGCAAGGCCGAACGGAGCCGATCGCGGCGGGTGGTGAGCACGTCGGGAAGGTAGGGGACCCGGCTGCACTCCGGCTGCCGGCTAGAGGTCTGCCAGCCCCTGAGTACGCCGTTCATGCCTTCAGAGACCGGGTTGCATCGCCGATTCGAACAGGATGCGGTCCGCGCAGCCCCTCGAAGTCCCCTCCCGCCTGCGGCTCTACACACTCGAGTGTGCCAAGCCAACCGAGAGTGGCCTGCTTTTCGTGCGCGACGACGGCCCCTTCGTGCTGCCCTGGTATCGGGTCCAATGCGCCCATGCCGCCCGGGTGGGAGAACCCGACGAGGCGCGCTTCGCCTTCCGGTTGGTGCTGATCCAACGCAGCAGCAGCTGCGAAACGATCCGCTTCGACTTCCCCCGGGACGCCATCGGCGAAGCCGCCAACTGCGCCCGGGCCCTGCTCGTGGCCCTCGGTCCCGACGGCTGCGAGCCGGCACTCCGGACCCTGGCCGAACAGGGCGTCCTCCCCCGCCACTACCACGAACCCGAAGTCTTCGACGAAGCCGTCCTGGAGGCCACCCGCTTCGCCTCCTGAGCGGGGACGGACACCACAAGTTTCAACATTTCAAGTTTACCAGTGGGAAAAATGGAAAGGTGAAACGTGGGGGGTCCGTCCCCCCTCCCCTAGGGTGTGGGGGTGGGCGGGCGGATCGGGGTCGAGAAGGTGGGG
>JAJDAP010000064.1 GCA_029261795.1 Deltaproteobacteria bacterium | reverse complement strand
CGAGCCCGGTGCGCAGATTTTCGGTCCAATCAAGGCGCGGAGCCGCCGCTGGGGCGAGCCCCAGCAAGGCTTCGCAACGCAGAGTGGGCCGGAAAGATGCGTACCCGGCGACGGGAGTGGGTTTTTCCGCAGCCTGCTAGCCCTTTCGGCCGGCTGCCCGCGTTCCCGCGCGGCGCCCGAAGAAGCTGCCATCTCCCAACGAGAGGCCGCTCGAATAGCCGGGCGCGGCGAGGCCAGAGGAACTCCGGCCGGCCGCGTACAAGCCCGGCAACGTTTCGCCGCCTGGTGTCAGGACTTCGCTCCACGCGTTGGTGTGGAGTCCGCCCAACGTGAAGGCGGCGAACATCGAGGAATCGACGCGGCAGTCGATCGCGGCGAACGGCGGGGTGTCCAGCGGCTTCAGGTAGGCCGGTCGCTTGTGGAAGACCGGGTCCTCTTCGTTCCGCGCATGTCGATTGTAGAGGGCCATGGTGGCCTGGAGCGCGCCGGGAGGCAGGCCGAGCTCGGCTTCGACCTCCTGCCAACTCTCACCCACTGCGAGCAGGTCGCGTTCGATCGCCGGCCGCTCGAAGTTGGCATCATCGAATAGCAAGTAGGCGATGCCATCCTGTTCGAGCAGCACGCGATCGCCGAGCCGGCCCATGTAGACATCCTCGTTCACGAAGCGTTGTCCATGGCGGTTGACCAGGACGGCCCGCGACATGCTCTTGGGTGGATGGATCGGTAGCGAGACGGAGCCGGCGCCGAGGTGCAGGGTGGCGCCGCCGGCTGCCATCCCGAGCTGGATGCCGCTGCCATCGTCGCCTTCCGCGCCTACCCGGAAGCTGCAGCGACGAAGCGCCGGCGCATGCAGGCCTAGCATCCGAGGGTTCGCCGCTGTAGTGCGGATAGAAGACGGGCTTGAATTCGAGGCCCTGTTCCGTGATCCAGTGAAAGTGGGCCACGCTCTGTTCGCTATAGGCCTGGGCCTTGGCTTCGTCCGGCGCGACGCCGCAGGACGCCATCAGGTACTTGAACATCTCCTCCGGCGAATCCTCGAAGCCGGCCTCGCGTTGCACCGGGGTGCCGCCGCCGAGGTACAGAACGCCACCGGACAGCGCCGAAGTGCCGCCTCCCCCGCTCGCGCGTTCGAGCACCACGGTTTCTGCGCCTGCCGCGCTGGAATCGAGGGCGGCGCTAGCGCCAGCGCAGCCGAGGCCCAACACCACCACGTCGGTTTCGCGCTGCCAGCGCGGGATCGCCCGTTCAGCGAGGATCAGCGGCTCAGGCAACGGTGCACATCGTGTTCATGGGGATCGGGCCTCGCTGAAGGGTGACGCTGGCCTAGAATACCCCGCTCGCCCGCGCTCTCGCCGGGCTCGAAAAGGGGGAAGGCCATGTCCGACGGACGTCTCGTATTCAGGGACGCACGGTTGCTCGATGGCACCAACCCGGCGCGCGACGGTGTGAGCGTGGTGGTCGAGGGCAGTCGCATCACGGCCGTTCGAGACGGCGCAGTCGAGACCGGCGAAGCCGATCAGGTGATCGAACTCGCCGGCAAGACACTGATGCCCGGGATGGTGCAGTGCCACTTCCATACCGGCTTCGGAGCGACGGCCTCGGGCGGCATTGGCCCGATCCTGGGCCTCGAAGCGCCGGCAACCTACATGGGTATGATCGCGTCCTACAACGCGCGCATCGCGCTCGATTGCGGCGTGACGAGCATCATTGGTTCGAGCAACGCCGACGGTCTGGATATCAGCCTGAAGGAAGCGATCTTGCTCGGCGTGGTCGACGGCCCGCGGGTCCTTGCCTGCACCCGCGAGTTCATGACGTCGGGCGAACAAGCCGACGGCGACAACCGCTCCTGGTTCATGCAGCTCGGCAACAAGGGGTTGGTGCGCGCGATGAGCGGGGCCGAGGCATTCCGGCAGGCGACACGCGAAGAAGTAGGGCGCGGCTGCGAGGTCGTGAAGATCTCGGTCGCTCGCGGTCACGGCTCGGCGCCCGCCTGGGACGTGAACTATATGACAGACGCCGAACTCGATGCGGTGGTCTCGACCGCGCACGAGCGGGGAGCACTGGTCCGCTCGCACTGTCCCTCGCGGATCGGCGTGATCGAATGCGCGCGCGGCGGCGTCGACATCATCGACCACGCTGACCGAATCGACGACGAGGGGATCGAGGCGGTGCTGGCCGCCGACGCCACCGTGGTTCCGAGCATGCTCTGGTCGGAGCGCTTCCTCGGCTTCGCCGATAGTTGGGATCACAGCCAGGCGACGTTCCCGATCGGAGAAGGATTCCCGGAGAAGCTCGAAGACACACTGGCCCGGCTCGCGGCCGTTCGCACAGACTACGAGTACACCCAGCAGATGCTGCCGAAGATGCGCGCCGCCGGGGTCCGTCTGGTGTTAGGCGACGATTACGGCTTCCCGATGATGCCCCACGGCGACTACGTCTCCGAGATGGAACTCTACGCGCGGTTCGGGGTTCCGCCCGCCGAGATCGTCAGCTGGGCGACGAAGAACGGCGCCGAGGCGATGGGGAAGGGCGACGAACTCGGAATCATCGCCGAGAATCGGCTGGCCGACCTCCTCGTGGTCGATGGCGACCCTTCCACGGATGTTTCGAGCCTGCGCACGGGGGTGCGGATGGTCGTGAAGGACGGCGCGATCGTCCGCAATCAGCTGGGCGGCTAGCCGTCGCCGCCTAACCAGACTTCCCGGCGCCGCCGTCGAGTACCAGGATCTCGCCGGTCGCGAGCCTCGAGCCGGTAACGAAGGCCAGGATGGCATCGCGCACGTCGTCGGGTGTGCAGACCCGGTCGAGCAGGCTGCGGCTCTCCATCATCGCCTTCACCTTGCTGAAGGCATCGCCCAGGCCACCCTGGAGCCAGCTGCCGTCGATGAAACCCGGGCACACGGCGTTGACCTGGACTTCGGGGCCCAGGACCCGGGCCAACGTCACGGTCAGATTGTTCAGGGCCGCCTTGGAAGCACAGTAGGCGATGGAACTCCCGGTGCCGTAGACCCCGGCGACGCTCGAGACCATCACGACATGGCCGCCGCCGTCGGCCTTCAGGGCCGGCGCTGCGGCGCGGGTGCATTGGAAGGGGCCTTTGACGTTGACGCCCACGATGTTGTCCCAGACTTCATCCGTAATGGCGTCGAGGTCCGGGTGCGGGATGAACGATGTGGTCCCGGCGTTGTTCACCAGCACGTCGAGCCGACCGAATTCTCCGACTGCGGTTTCGACGAGTGCCTTGCAGTCGCCGTCCTGGGAGACGTCGGCGCGCAGAGCGATCGCCTTTGCGCCCGCCTGGGCGGCCTCCGCGGCGACTTCCTCCGCCGCATCCTTCGAGCGGCTGTAGTTCACGATCACGTTGCAGCCGCGCGCCGCCAAGGCCAACGCGGTGGACCGGCCAACGCCGGTTCCTGCGCCGGTGACGATCGCGCCCTTGCCCTCGAGTTCCATGCTTCCTCCTGTGCGAGCGCGGAGGATAGATCAGATCGAAGGAAGCTGATCCTCGAGCCTCGCGAGCGGCGGAGCGTCGCGGTCGCGTTCGGAGAGTTTCGGCTCGGACAGCGGCCAGTCGATCGCGAGGGTCGGATCGTTCCAGGCGACCGCGATCTCGCCTTCGGGGCGGTAGATCGAAGTGCACTTGTATTCGACATCGGCGGATTCCGAAAGGACCAGGAAGCCATGCAGGAAACCCGGTGGGATCCAGAGTTGTATGTAGTTCTCGCCGCTGAGGGTCGCTACGACGTGCTTTCCGTAGCTGGGCGAGCCTTGACGAATGTCGACGGCGACGTCGAAGATCTCGCCGGCCGTACAGCGTACGAGCTTTCCCATCATCGGGTCGAGTTGTGCGTGGAGACCGCGCAGGATGCCGTGTTCGGAGCGCGACCAGTTGTCCTGAACGAAGTGGGCGCCCACGCCGCCCTCGGCGTACCTCTCGGCGTGCCAGGTTTCGAGAAAGAACCCACGGGCGTCGCCGTGCACGTCGGGCTCGATGGCCACGACGTCGGGAATCACCGTCGGGCGAAACTTCATGGTCGGGTCTCGCTCAGGATCCGCGAGAGATAGGCGCCGTAGGCGTTCTTCTCCATCTCCTTGGCGAGCCTCTGGAGCGCGGCATCGTCGATGTAGCCCATGCGCCAGGCGATCTCTTCGATGCATGAGACCATCAGGCCCTGGCGTTCCTGCACGGCCTGGATGAAGGCGCCGGCCTGGTGCAGGGATTCGTGGGTTCCGGTATCGAGCCATGCGAAGCCGCGGCCGAGTTTCTCGACGTGGAGATCACCGCGTTCGAGGTAGGCCTTGTTGACGTCCGTGATCTCGAGTTCCCCGCGCGCGGAGGGCTTGATCGAATCCGCTATCGCGACGACGTCGGAATCATAGAAGTAGAGCCCGGTCACGGCCCACGGTGAGCGCGGCCTCTCGGGCTTCTCCTCGATCGAAAGGACGCGTCCGTCGCCGTCGAACTCGACGACGCCGTAGCGCTCGGGGTCGCGCACCCAGTAGCCGAACACCGTGCCGCCGCTTTCCCGAGCCGCGGCATGGCGAAGCTGTTCCGTGAGACCATGACCGTAGAAGACGTTGTCGCCGAGGGCGAGTGCCACGGGCTTCGAACCGATGAAGTCACGCCCGATCCGGAAGGCCTGGGCGATGCCGTCCGGCTCCGGCTGGGCTGCGTACTGGATGGAGAGCCCGACATGCGAACCATCGCCTAGCAACTGCTCGAAAGCCGGAAGATCGTGCGGCGTCGAGATGAGCAGAACTTCGCGAATCCCCGCGAGCATCAGGATGGACAGCGGGTAGTACACCATCGGCTTGTCATAGACCGGAAGTAGCTGCTTCGAGACGCCCTTGGTGATCGGATAGAGGCGCGTCCCGGAGCCGCCCGCGAGGACGATTCCCTTGGGCGTTCCACTCACGGCAAGAATTGCCCCGGGTTCTCGAGCTTGGCCGGCAGGTATTCCTCGATCACGTAGTTGAGTCCCCACTTGGCCAACGCCTGCTGCTCGGCGCGCACACCCATCTTGAGCAGATCGTTCAGCGCCTTCTGCCAGGGCTTGTGGGCCTGGAAGAACGGATCGTTCTTGAGGGCATCGCGGGCGCGTTTGATGTCGACATCCTGAAGCGGATGGGTGGGCAGTTGATAGTCGACGATGTCCTGGGGTGTCACGCCCAGGAAGTGCGCCTGGGGCACACAGAAGAACTGGGAAAGGTGGGCGGCATTGCCCGACCCGACCTTGAGGGTTCGGTAGATGTTCGAGATGCCGTAGGGGTCGCAATCCACGAACGCGTAGACTGGGATGCGAGCTTCATCCGAAAGCTTGCGCACGAAACGCCGGCAGGCCCGGGAGGGGACACCGCCCATCGAGATCAACACGCAGTTCGAGCTCTGCCAGAACTTGTGGCTCTGGAGGCGCTGGAAGATGCCGCCGGTCTCGACGCAGAGGATGAACTCGGCGTCGGTTTCGAAGGAGAGCTGCTCGACCGAGGACGGGATCGCGTAGGCGCCCGAGCCGAAGCCCGTGCAATCGATGCGGATGATCTCGCCAGTATCGCGGTCCGGGTCGAGCACCATCAACTGGCCGGCCACGGAGCCGTTCGAAGCCTCGTCCGGAATGAAGCGCAGCTGCTCGCGGGAGACGCTGTCGACCGAGAACATCGCCTCGATATCGTCCATCACGGCGTCGCTCTCGCTCTGCTCGCTGAAGCGCGCGTCGTCCCAATTCTTGCTCTGGTAGTAGGCGTCTCGCTTGGTGGCGAAGTCGTTTGTTTCGACGAGTTCTTTCGAGAGCCCCATCATGCGCAACGTCTGCGCGAAGTTCTTCACGGTGTTGACCGTGAGCGTCCGCGTCTTCTTCTGCTTGCCGATCTCGAAGTAGCCCTTCTTCTGGGAGTACGAGACGTTCTTCAGCGAGCGGATCGGGAAGGCCAGGTCCGGCTTCCCCTTCTTGTTGATGCGCCCGTGCACGCCGGTCGCGGTCTTCTCGATCGCCGAGACCGTGACCGCGTTCATCCGCTCGTTCTGCTTCTTGACCGCAGCCGCGCGTCGTTCGGCCTCGGCGTCCGAAGCCGCGATCTGCTTCTTGGAGGCCGGCGCCTTCTTGCGCGCTTTCTGGGCGCCGCGCGGTGCCTTCTTGCTGGCAGCCTTCCTGGTGGTCTTCTTCGATGCCTTCTTCGCGGTCTTCTTGCGCGCTGCCATCTAGAGCTTCCTGCTTTTTTCGAGGACGTCGGTGAGGTTCGTGACCACCTTGTCGCGTTCCTTGTCCGAGAAGCCCAGGATCTCCTGCAGGCCGACGGCGACCTGGGGAATGTACTTCTCGATGTAGGCGCGCTTCTTGGCTTCGTCGGCTTCGCGGCGGCGCTTGCGGATGTGGGTGGCGACGCGTCGCCCGCACTCCTGCAACGCCAGGCGCATCTCCTTGATGATCTCAGGGTAGTGCGCGACCGCTTCCTTGCTCTCGGAAGTGAAGGGCACCCAGACCGATGCGATGTGCACCATGACTACCATCGGACCCACCGGCAATGCGCCCCGGGGCTGCTGCATCTGGTAGGACTTCCAGTCGGTGCCGGTGACGGCCTTGGTCACGGCGCAGGCGCCCTGCTGGTATTGCAACGGCACGCGGTTCGCGAAGCGATAGACCGTGGCGGAATCGTCGCCGGAAAGCTCACCGCCATAAGCGATGGCCGCTTCGATCATGAAGGGATTGCCGCGATAGACCGTCGGCTTGCGGGTGACCGAGGCATAGAAGTCGGCCTTCACCTCGGCCTTCAGTGCGGCCTCGAGGAGATCCTCTCCGATCGGTGCGATGCAATCCGTCGGCGGCGCCATCAGCTTCGTCTTCTGGATCGCCTTGTAGATGCTCTCGGCCTGATCGCGGGTGACCTCCGAAGGCCTCCGCGTGTTCTTCACGCCGGCGCGCGCGCAGATATCGTCGGCGGTCCTTCCCGAGACACGACTGAAATCCGTGTGTAGGCAACCACGAACGTTGCGCGCGCGCGTGTCCCGGAACATCTGCATCAGCACACCGAGTTCCACGCCGTAGGGGTGGGGTTTGATCTCGGCGGTCTCGGGCGGGAGTTCATTGGTGACGCGCACCAGCTCCACCGTTCCGTTCGTCTTGCTCGGATTCGGCGGCAGGTATTCGATCGCCGCATGCGGGTTCGCCAGCGAGATCTGTCGGATGTACGCCTCGACGGAATGCTGGCCGCCTCGGTAGGAGCCCTCGAGCTCGATCTCGACGCGGGTGCCGTGCTCCTTGTGCCAATCGTCGAGGGTCTCGTCGCGCTTCACCTTCGGGTCGTTGGTCTTGGTGTCCATCACGAGTTCGAACAGATGTGCAGGCTTTCTCCTGCCCGTGCGCGTCACGATCCGGACGGGCTTTCCGGTTGTCAGCAGGCCATACATGCCGGCGGCGCTGATGCCGATGCCTTGTTGGCCGCGGCTCTGACGCAAGCGGTGGAACTTCGAGCCGTACAACAAACGTCCGAAGATTTTGGGCACCTGGGCCTTGACGATCCCCGGGCCGTTGTCCTCGATCGCGATCCGGAAGCGCGTTTCGTCGAGCTGATGGATCTCGACGCGGATGTCCGGAAGGATGCCGGCTTCTTCACAGGCATCGAGCGAGTTGTCGACGCCTTCCTTCACGGTCGTGAGCAGGGCCTTCGAGGGATTGTCGAAGCCGAGCAGGTGGCGATTCTTGGCGAAGAATTCCGAGACCGAGATGTCTCGTTGCTTCGTCGCCATCTCGGTCGCGTCGGAACGCGTACGCTCGCGCTTGGCCGCCGGTTTGGCCGCCGGCTTGGCGGCCGGTCTCTTCGCGGCAGGCGTAGAGGCCTTCGGCGCTTTGCGCGCCGTCTTGCGTTTGGCCGGCTTTGCCGCCTTCTTCTTGGTGGCCTTCCGCGAACTGCTGCCGCTCTTGGCGCCCGCAGCGGTGACCGCGGCGCTCCCGCCCTTCTCACCGAAGGCGAAGCTCCCCTGCTTGCTCATCCTCGAACCCCCTGGGCGAGGATGATCCTCACCTGACGGGGTGGCGGCAAGGCTCGGATGCCCCAGCCGCCTCACTCTCCCCCGCGGGGCCTTCCGGGGTGGCTCCGGCTCCAGCGCCCCGATCGAGGCTGAAATGGAGGCGTATGGCCCGTTTCGTGGATCCCGGCGGGACTCGGGTGTCAGGCTTCGGCGAGCCGCTGCCCGCGAAAGTTCCCGATCAATCGGACGCGCCCGCTGCGGAGTAGTTCTACGACGGTCTGCACGACTTCGCGGTCGTCTTCGGTCAATTCGCCCACGGTCTGGACCAGCTCGAGGAGTGTCGTCTGAACCGCCTGCTCTGCCTCGGCATGAGCCAGGCCCTCGAAGTTGATCGCTGCGCTATGTGCCATCTCAAGTCCCCCTGGGCCCTCTACGGTCTGCCGGGCTCCCGTGTTGATGTGGTTTTGCAGGCCGCGTGCCAGTGCCTCCCACTTCTTCCAACTCCTCGGTTTCATGGACATTTCGCTCTTTTCCGGGTCTGACCGACCGGTTCGAAAGTGACGATTCTCGGCGCCCAGGCACAATCTCCGACACTCCGGGCGCCCAGGATGTTCAGCCCCGCGGGGGTGTGGCGGTTCGAGGAGGCGGATGCCGAACGCCCTGAACGCAAAGCCATCTCGTTGATCAGCCGCTCCGCAGCCCCACCGCTTCCGCCATCGCCTCGGCTCGAATCCGCTCCTCGCCGGCCAGGTCCGCGATCGTGCGCGCCACGCGCAGGCTGCGGTGGGCGGCCCTGGCCGAGAGGCCGAGGCGCTCGACGGCTCGGCCTAGCAACTGACGCGCGTCCGGCGTCGGACGGATGAGCGCATCGAGCCGGTCGACCGGGATGCTCGCGTTGGTGGTGTAGGGCGTCTGGTCCGCGCGGGTCAGGCCGGAGAGGCGCCGGGTCTGGATCTCTCGCGCGAGTATCACGCGGTCGCGGACCACGGCACTGGAATCCCCGACCGGGCGATCGGCGCTGTTCAACTCGCGCCAGGGAACCGGCTGTACTGCGACGTGGAGATCCACGCGGTCGAGCAACGGGCCGGATAGCTTGGCGTTGTCGTTCGCGATGGATCCCTCGTCGCAGCGGCAATCGCGGACGCCGGACTGGAAGAAGCCGCACTTGCATGGGTGCGTTTGCCTTCTTGCCATCGAGACGGGTCAGCCGTAAGTGCTTGATTCCCGGTCCCTTTCCGAATGGCCCTCAGACGTTCGGCGATCACATCAAAGTCAAGCGGCTCGAAGAGCGCCTCAACCACGGGGATCTCGGGAAGAAACCGGGGTTGAGTCCTTGGACGATTCCGTCCCTCCTGGCGTGCCAAGTTTCCCCAATGACTCCAAGGAGTTCCGTGGGGAACAGCTTCATTGCCATCGGAGGTGAGAGACCTTTGATGGGACTTGAGTCTTGCGGGAAGCTCGCCAAGCGCCAGCAATAGCTAGGCAACCGCTCCGCTATCGCTGCCCGCGTTGTAACCGTGTGCCGTACGTTCGCCCGACGACTCAGCGAGCGCGGTCGATGACCGAACCGATTCCGCCACGATTCGAACACACAGCTGGTGCGGCTGGGAGTCGGATCTCGAGGATGTTCTCGCATAGATGAGAGCAGCTCCCAGCAGACAGGCAAAGTTCGACGACCGGCCGCACCACATTGGCTGCTCGGTCAGAGATGCGCTCGTGCTCAAGATCACGGTGGATGGCACCGATACGAGTCATAACGCCGCATCTCCGCCCCACAAAAGGCGACCGCGCGAGCATGGAAGGACTGAATGCGGATTCGTATCGTCTCGGCAACCGGTACCGGGCCTACTCCGCTTGGGGCCTTCGACGCTGCCCTGCAGAACGCCGGAGTCGAGAACTACAACTTGATTCAGCTCTCCTCGGTTATTCCACCCGGTGGCAAGCTGGAGCGGGCGCGGTTCTGCACGCCTCCCGCCGAATATGGGCACCGGCTCTACGTGGTGATGGCGAGAGAGGGAGCTACTTGCGTGGGTGAAGAGGCTTGGGCCGGGCTGGGGTGGACGCAGGAGAGCGAGACCGGTCGAGGACTGTTCGTCGAGTTGCACGGGTCGAGCCGTCGGGCCGTCGAGAACGCAATCGACACGACCCTCGAATCGATGAAGGAATCGAGAGTCTACGACTACGGCAAGAACGAGCGCGAAGTCACGGGTGTTACGTGTGAGGGTCAGCCGGTCTGTGCGCTGGCCATCGCGATCTACTCGAGCCAGGGTTGGGACGACTGAGATGGCCGCAGAGGTCCCCCTTCTCGATTGGGATCAGTTCGATCCCGCAGCCTATCTGAACGAGTACTACGGAGACGTTGGTGCTGAGAACCGGGCTCTCCTTCGATTCCTGTTCGACTCGTACCGGGACCTGCCCGCGGGCGGGCGGATGCTCGACTTTGGTGGCGGGCCCACCATCTACCCGCTGATCTCGGCGGTCGCCAAGGTCGACGAGATCCACTTCTGCGATTTCCTCGCGTCGAACTTGAAAGAGGTCGAGCGTTGGCTCGCGCGCGACGCTGCTGCATTCGACTGGACCGCGTTCGTCCGGGAGGTACTCGAACTCGAGACCGGACCGCCCTGCTCCGATGCGGCCGTTGCCCGGCGCGAGGATGAGATCCGTTCGAAGGTGACCCAACTCCTGCGTTGCGACGCCTCCCGGCTCCACTCGATCGACGGGCCGGAAAGCGCCTACGACGTCCTCGTGACGAATTTCTGCGCCGAATCGGCAACCTCGGACCGAAGCGAGTGGCGGTCTTTCTTCGCCAATATCGTTTCGCTCCTGAAGCCTGGAGGGACACTCATCATGTCCGCACTCAGCGGGGCCACCAGTTACTCGGTGGGATCCAGGTGGTTCCCAGCCGTCGACATCTCAGAAGAGGATCTCTTCGAGGTTCTCGACGAAGAGGGCTTCAAGAGGAAGACCATCGAGATTCGTTCGGTCCAGGCGGATCGACCGACGCGCGACTACTCGGGCCTGATATTCGCCGTCGCGACAAAGCAAAGCGAATCCACGGACGGTCGCTGATCTTGCCGCCGACCCTGCAACTCGCGGGCTTCATCGTGGTGCTGACGGTCGCATCGGGGATCTTTGACGCATTGGCATTCTCGTACGCAGCCGGCATGTGGCGCGAAGGGAAGGTGGTCTGGATCGAAGCCGCGCGCGCGACCGGGAGCTTCGTCGTCGGGATAGGTCTCTACTTCGGTGCGGTCCGGTACCTAGCTGAGGCAGGTATCGTGTTCGCAGAGATCCAAGCCCTTGTGTGGTTCACCGTCACGATCGTGGGAGTCGCGGTCCTCGAGGGCAGGTTCCTCCAATGGCAGCTTCTGGATCAGGTCGTCGCCGCCAATGTGATGGTCTGTCTCGGCTGGCTGATCACTCGAACTTCAGGTTGAACTTCCGCGACTTCTTCGCCGAGTTGCCTGGTGGTTGCGCGCCCAAGCCCGGGGCCTCTCAAGGTCGACCCCGCTCCGCACGATAAGACCAAGGCGGAGTGTCTGTGACCCAGCTCACTGAGTCCAGGGCACCCGCGTGCACAAGGCGGTCACCATGCAAGGCAGACAACCTAACATCGTCCACGGTATCCACTGGTCCGAAACAGTGCGCGCGGTTCGACGTGACTTCGCGGTGGGTCTGATCGTCGGCTCACAGCTGCTCGCTGTCGGTCTTGGCACGGCCGCCTATGCTGATATCGAGCCTGCTCCTGCGGGAGAAGAAGCCATCATCTTCCAGGAGATACCGTCAGTCTACGGGGCGTCGAAGTTCGAGCAGAAGGTGACGGAGGCCCCCTCCTTCGTCACGCTCGTCACGTCGAACGACATCAAGGTGCATGGCTACCGGACGGTCGCGGAAGTCTTGCAGAGCGTTCCCGGGTTCTTCGTCACCTACGATCGCAACTACAACTACCTCGGTGTTCGCGGGTTCAACCGCCCGGGCGACTTCAACACACGCGTACTCCTTCTCGTCGACGGCCACCGGCTGAACGACAACCTCTACGATCAGGCGGGCCTGGGTACCGAATCCCTCGTCGACGTCGACCTGATCGATCGCATCGAGGTGATCCGAGGACCGAGTTCCTCACTCTATGGAACGAACGCTTTCTTCGGAGTCATCAACGTCGTCACGAAGCGAGGTCGCGACCTTCGGGGCCTCGAGATCTCGAGTGAGCTCGGAAGCTGGTCCTCACGAAAAGTTCGGGGGACCTATGGCGACAAGTTCTCGAACGGAGCCGAGCTGATCCTCTCCGGCTCCTACTTCGACAGCGAAGGGCGCGGGCGTCTCTACTTCAGGGAGTTCGACGACCCGCAGACGGGCAACGGGGTCACCCGTGACGCGGATGACGACAAGTACCCGAGCTTCTTTGGGAAGCTTTCGTTCCGCGAGTTCACTCTTCAGGGCGGCTTCGTGTCCCGCGAGAAGGGTATCCCCACCGCCTCGTACGGCACCTTCTTCCCGACGACGGAGACGCGCTCGACCGATGAGCACGGCTATCTCTCGCTGAAGTACGAGACCGAGATCTCGCAGGAGACCGACTTCGAGGGCCGGATCTATTACGACCGGTTCTACTACCAAGGCGACTACCTCTACGATGTCTCCGGCACGGCCACCCCGGACCTCGTCCTGAATCAGGACAGGTCGACGGGAGAGTGGTGGGGTACGGAGCTGATGGTGGAGTCGAGGGCCTTCGATCGGCACAACGTCACGGCCGGCCTGGAGTTCCGCGACAACTTCCGCCAGGACCTCTGGAACGCCGACACCGATCCGGAGATCGTCTACTTGGACGAGAAGGGATCCCACAGGAGCTGGGCACTCTTCACTCAGGATCAGTTCCAGATCTCGGAGAACCTGATTCTCAACGCGGGTGTTCGCTACGACCAATACGAGTCGTTCGGCGGCACGGTCAGTCCGCGGGTGGCCCTGATCCGGCATTTCGATCAGACCACGGTGAAGGCGCTCTACGGCGAGGCGTTCCGCGCTCCCAACGCCTATGAGCGCTTCTACGTAGGCACCGGGTTCAAAGCGAACCCCGATCTCGATCCGGAGAACATTGCGACCTACGAGCTGGTTGTGGAGCACGCCCTCGCCAAGCATCTCCGAGCGACCGCGACCGTCTACTTCTACCGGATCGACGATCTGATCAGTCAGGAGGCGGATCCCTCGGACGGACTGCTGGTGTTCCAGAACAGGGGAAATACCGAGGCCAAGGGTCTCGAACTCCAGCTCGAGTTCGGAGGACCGGAAATCTACGGAGTCTCCGGAAGATTCAGCTACGCGATCCAGGAGGCGATGGATCGACGCACGGGCAAGGGCTTGACGAACTCGCCCACACACCTCGCGAATCTGACAGCCAGCGTTCCCATCATCGAGGATCGCCTAACGGCGGGTCTCGAGATTGCCTATGTGAGTGAGCGAACGACGTTGGCTCGAGACACGACAGGCGGCTACTCCACGACCAACCTAACACTGCTGAGTACCAACCTGCTCAAGGGCCTGGAGCTCTCTGCAAACGTCAGGAACCTCTTCGGCGAAGTCTTCTGGGACCCAGGATCTGGTGAGCATGTCCAGGACCGGATCCGGCAGGACGGCCGTAGCTACTGGCTGAAGATCAAATACGCTTTCTGAGCCAACCAGAGCACGTGTCTTGAACAGAACCCGCCATCTGACAGCTGCCTTGATCGCAGTACTGATGTTCACGCCGGCCGCGCTGTCGAGCGGAGCGTACGGAGATCCGGACCCTCCCGTTGTCGTGGTGACAAGCCGACAGGACGGGCCGTACCAAGCCGTGGTTTCCGGGATCCAGCGCTCCCTTCGGGAGTCGGGTCTGGCCAGGCCCATCGAGGTGCACTCCATCCAACTGGAGCCTGACGAAGCGATGGACGCGTTGAGGCTCGCTCGCCAACAGAGGGGCCATCCGATTCTCACGATTGGCTCGGTGGCTACCCGCGCGGCCCTGGAGTCGCCAGGTGACGCACCCATTATCGCGTGCATGGTGGTCGACTCCCACGAACTACGGGGGGCGGAGAACGCGACTGGCGTTCTGCTCGACTTCCCGTTGGAAACCCAGCTCGAGTGGATCCGCAAGTTCTCGCCCGAGAGCCGCACGATCGGTGTCGTCTACAACCCGGGTGAGAATGACGACGAGATCCGCGCTGCGCGGAAGATTGCCAAGCGGCTCGGGCTGGAGCTCATCGCTCGCGAGGTGCATCGGCCCCAGGATCTACCCGACGCGCTAGACGATCTGTCCCGAGAGGCCGATCTGCTCTGGGGAGTGACCGATCAGATGGTGCTGTCGAGGCAGACTGCGCAGGCAATCCTCCTCTTCTCCTTCCGCCATCGGATTCCGTTCTCTGGACTGTCGGCTTCGTGGGTCAAGGCCGGCGCCCTCTACGCGCTCGATCGCGACTACGAAGACCTGGGCGCACAGTGCGGAGAGATGGCCACACAGGTCCTCGGCGGCAGACGCGCCACTTCGATCCCCCCTGCCACTCCTCGCAAGGTGCTCTACGCGCTCAATCTTCGGACTGCCGAGCATCTGAAGATCGACCTTCCCCCGGATCTCGTGCGCGACGCCGACATGGTTTTCCGATGATGGGAGGTCAACAATGACGTTCCGACTTCGGATGGGCTTGTCTAGCAAGTTCAACGCACTCACGATCGCGCTCATCGTCACCACATCGCTCGGGATCGGGACCTACGTCACGGTCCAGGGCCGCATCAACAACTACGACAAGCTAGTTCGAAAGGGCACGACCACGGCCGCGATGCTGGCCCAGAACTCCGAGTACGGGATCTACACGGCGGACCCGACGATCCTCCGTGGGATCGCGCAGAGTCTGGAGGCGGATGAGGACATCGCGTTCGTCGCCATCTTCGACGATGAGATGCGCATGTTGACGAGCGAGCTGATGGCGCGCGATGTGAAGGTCCCCACCCACGTGGGCGCCCCTCCATCCGAAGTGCGGTATGAGGACTTCCAGAGTCCCACCAGCCGAAAGAACTACACGTCGATTCTGATGCCCGTCGTCAGTCAGGTGCACCAGCGGCCCGATGTCCTGTTCCCCGACTCGCCTGGGACAAAGGAGCTGGTTGGTTTCGTGCAGCTCGGTCTCAGCCACGAGCGGATGCGAGTGGAAACGCGTGAGTACCAGCTCTCGACGCTGCTTGTTACCACGGTGCTCGTGCTGTTCGGAACCGCCCTGACGGTGCTCTTGACCCGGCGCATCGCCGCGCCGATCCAAGAACTCGCACGAGTGACTCACGACATCGCTCAAGGTCGCTTCGACCAGGACCTGAAGATCTCGGGTGACGCCGAGATCGGTGAGCTTTCGCGCGCCTTCAACCGAATGCTCGAGCACCTGCGTGGCTACCGGACCGAGGTGGAGAGCTATCGCCAAAGCCTCGAGATGAAGGTGGAGGAGCGGACCCTCGATCTCCAGAGTGCCACCGAAAAGGCAGTTGCGCTGGCAGAGCAGGCGGAGGCCGCGAACCAGGCGAAGTCCCAATTCCTCGCGAACATGAGTCACGAGATCCGGACACCCATGAACGGCGTCCTCGGGATGACCGAGCTGCTTCTCGAGACCGAACTCGGCCCGAGCCAGAGGAAGTTCGCGCGCACGATTCAGACATCTGCAGAGAGTCTACTCGCGGTAATCAACGAGATCCTGGACTTCTCCAAGGCAGAGGCGGGCAGGCTGACGCTCGAGCACGCGGACACCGACGTTCGAGAGCTAGTCGAGGACGTGGTCGACCTGCTAGCGGAACCAGCAGGACGCAAGAGGATCGAGATGGTTTGTGCCATCGACGACTCGGTCCCCCCGTGCGTCCGAGTCGATCCACTCAGACTTCGCCAGATCCTCACCAATCTCGTTGGCAATGCCCTCAAGTTCACTGACGCGGGCGAGGTGGTCATCGAGGTTCGTGCCGATGGCCCTGATGACGAGAGCTGGGGATCGCCGACTACGATTCGCTTCGACGTATTGGACACCGGCGTCGGGGTCCCGGACGCCGATCGATCGCGGATCTTCGGCGCCTTCACCCAAGTCGACGAGTCCATGGCGAGGCGCTTCGGCGGTACGGGCTTGGGGCTGGCAATCTGCCAACAGCTCGTCGACCTCATGGCTGGTGAAATCGGCTTGCAGAACCGGCCGACGGGCGGTTCCCACTTCTGGTTCACGGTGCCGGCCCAGGTCGTCGCGGTCGACGACCTGCCGGACGTGAGCCCGGCGCTCGAGGATCTTCGCGCGCTGATCGTCGACGACAACACAACCAATCGGCGAATCCTGTGCCAACACCTCGCCGGCTGGGGTTGCCGCGTTGGCATGGCGTCGAACGGCTGGAACGCCCTCGACGAGCTGCGGCTCGCTGCGGGGGCGGGAGAGCCCTACGAGATCGTGCTGCTCGACATGATGATGCCTGGAATGACCGGATTGGAAGCGGCCGAGGCGATTCGCGACGACGCGGCCCTGGCCGACACCAGGCTGGTTCTATTGACCTCAGTGGGCGTCGGATTGTCCGGCCCAGAGCTGGCCGATCTCAACGTCGCTGCACATCTGACCAAGCCCATCCGGAGAAGGGACCTGCGCCGGGCACTCTTGAGCGTAGTCCAGGGTCGTGTCGAACTCGCGCCCGATGCGAACCGACCCGAGCGCGCGGATGATTCTGAGCCGCGAGAACACCCAACCTTCGCCCGGCGAGTGCTCCTCGCCGAGGACAACGAGGTGAACCAGGAGGTTGCCTCCGCGATGCTCGAAGACCTCGGCTGCATCGTGACTGTCGTCAGCGATGGACGCCTCGCGTTCGAGGCCGTGTGCAACTCCCTCTACGATCTCGTCTTCATGGACTGCCAGATGCCGGAGTTGGACGGCTTCAGCGCCACGGAGTGCATTCGCCGCTGGGAGCGCGGACAAGACGGGTCGACGCCTGCACCACGCACACCGATCGTCGCGTTGACCGCGCACGCGATGCAAGAAGATCGGGACCGCTGTATGGAGGCGGGCATGGACGACTTCCTGACGAAGCCGTTCTCACGCTCGGGTCTCGCGGCCATGGTCACTCGCTGGGTACCCGAAGACACCCGCTCGGACGCGGGAGGGGCGCCGCCCGAATCTCGCGATGTCGAGCTGCGAGTCGAGGCCAAAGAGGTTCTCGATGAGTCCGTCTTGGAGCAGCTTGAAGAGATCCCTGGTGCCGTCGACTCGGGCCTCGTCGAGCGCGTGGTCTCCCTCTATCTGGAGACATCGTTCCCGTTGGGGGAGGTCATCTGCGCCGCAGTCGCATGCGGAAACGCCGAGGAGGTGGCGCGCGCCGCCCACCGGCTCAAATCGAGCAGCTTCGAGATCGGCGCGAAGCGGGTCGGAGCGCTTTGCGAGGAGATCGAACAGGTGGCTCGGTCGGGTTCCGTAAACGGGACGAAGGCCGACGAACTCGAGATCGAACTGGGTCGTCTTCGCCGGAGACTCGAGGGACGCGGCTGCTCTGTCGTTCGCGGTCTGTCACGATGAGCCGAATGGGATCCAGCCACGCTCCCTCGTCTCGACTGCTGATCGTCGACGACGATCCGCTGATCCGTCTCGTCGCATGCGAGCGACTCACCGCGGCGGGCTTCGAGGTCGGGGAAGCGCCTAACGGGGAAGATGGAATCGTCGCCTTTACTGACTTCAAGCCTGACCTCATCCTCCTCGATGTCGAGATGCCCGGTCTCGATGGATTCGGGGCCTGTGACGCGATTCGCTCCACGCCCTTGGGTCGGCACGTCCCAATCCTGATTCTCACGGGTCTGGACGACGTCACGTCGATCGAGCAGGCGTTCGACGTAGGCGCGACGGACTTCGTCTCGAAGCCCCTCAATTGGACGCTCCTGGTGCACCGCATCCGTTACATGCTGCGGGCCGGTGAGAGTTTCCAGGAGGTGCGGTCGCAACAGATCCGCCTCGACGACGTGCAACGCTACGCGCGATTGGGAAGTTGGGAGATAGACCTCGCGTCGGGCGAAACCTGGGGTTCCGACGGATTGCGGGAACTGACGGGGCTACCGGGCCAAGCCGAGCTGCCGCTCGCGAGAGACCTGCTCGATTGGATCCATCCTCGCGATCGCACCGCCGTGGCCGACCTGGTCCTCGAGACAATCCGGGAGGGATCGGTCTTCAGTATTGACCACCGCGTCGTTGCGGTCGAAGGAACCGAGTACATCTTTCACACCGAAGGCCGAGTCCACAGACAAACCGACGGCAAGGCTTCCACGCTGGAAGGCTTCAGCCAGGACATCACGGACCGCAGACACGCGGAAGAGCGAATCCGGTTCCTCGCGTATAGCGACAGCCTTACGGGACTCTCGAACCGTGCCGCCTTCAAACACCGGCTAGGATCCGCGATCCAGAGTCAGCGCCGGACGCAGAAGTCGCTCGCCGTCCTCTTTCTAGACCTCGACCACTTCAAACGAATCAATGACACGCTTGGTCATTCCTCCGGAGATCAGCTGCTCCAACACGTCGCCGACCAGTTGATCAGCTGTATCCGCGGGAGCGACTGCGTGGCGCGCAACGCGGCGGAGAACTCGGATGTGATGATTTCGAGGCTGGGTGGCGACGAGTTCACGGTCCTCCTGGAAGGTATGGATGATCCCAGCGAGGCCGGTGGAGTAGCAAGGCGAGTCCTCGACTCGATCTCTCGTCCGATCCTCCTCGAGGGCCACGAGGTCCTGGTCACCGCCAGCATCGGGATCGCCGTCTGGCCGAGCGATGGCGATGACCACGAGTCCCTGCTCCGGAACGCCGACCTGGCGATGTACCACGCCAAGGAACGGGGCCGTGCGAATTTCCAGTACTATCGAGAATCCCTCAACGCGCACGCGCTCGAGCGACTGGAGCTCGAGGGGTTGCTGCGGCACGCGATCCAGGAGGACGAGCTGGTCGTCTACTACCAGCCGAAGATGGAACTCGCGAGCGGGCGCGTCACCGGGTGCGAAGCACTGGTTCGCTGGACCACATCCGAGCGCGGCATGATCTACCCCGACGAGTTCATCCCGATGGCGGAGTCTACGGGCCTGATCTCAGCGCTGGGAGAGTGCGTCTTGCGCAAGGCTTGCCGCCAGGTCGGAGCCTGGCAGGCGGGTGGACTAGACGACTTCCGACTGGCGGTGAACCTCTCGCCGCGCCAGCTGAGAGACGATCGGCTCGTAGCCACGATTGACGATGTGCTTCGAGAAACCGGTTTTGACCCCCGAATGCTGGAGCTGGAGATTACCGAAACGGCCCTGATCCACAGCGAGGAGCAGAGCCTTGCTGTGCTCGAAGAACTCCGGGAACGGGGCATCCGGATCAGCCTGGACGACTTCGGAACCGGGTACTCATCACTCAGCTACCTGAAGCGCTTCCCGGTCCAAACCCTGAAGATCGACAAATCGTTCACCGCCGGAATCGGTACGGGTAGTGAGGACGAGACGATCACCGCCGCAATCCTTTCGATCGCCCGCGACCTCAATTTGCGGGTCGTTGCTGAGGGGATCGAGAACGAGACACAGCTCCGTTTCCTGGAGGGGCGCCACTGCGACGAAATCCAGGGGTACCTGCTCAGCCCGCCGCTTCCAGCAAAGGAGTTTTCGAGATTCCTGATCGAGCAGGGCTCGACTGGGAGCTGGGTCGGAACGCGGCTCTGCCGGGAGCCATCGAGCGACGGGAACTAGGGTCCACTCTGGACAGCGCTCGTCAGCCGCGAGCGCTGGACATCCAGAGGTGGAATCACGACGCGGAGCGAGACGGCCAGTGCACGTTGCTGCCGGACAGACTTCGGATCGTCTGCAGCGGACCTCGCGATGGAAGGAACGGCTTGCCGGCACGGATCGTCTTCGACTCGGACCCGATTCGGAGTTCTGAGAGGGTGAAAGCGTGCCGGCGGCGTGGATCGAATGGCTGGAACATGCCTACGATCGAAATCCAATCGCCTCGGCCATCTGGGTCTCGCCGACGCGGTGCTCGCCGGCGAGGTCCGCGATCGTCCGCGCTACGCGCATTGTCCGGTGTGCGGCGCGCGCAGAGAGACCGATCCTGTCGACGGCACGGCCTAACAAGTCCCGCGCATCTGGGGACGCAAGAACCACGGCGTCCAGGGCCTCCACGGGCACGGTTGCATTGATTCGTGCCTCGACACCGAGCTGCTCGAGACGCTCGGTCTGGACCACGCGCGCCCTCTCGACCCTGCGGCGGACCGCGACGCTACCCTCTTCAATACCGGGAATGTTAGGCGACTGGAGTTCGCGCCAGGGAACCGGCTGTACTGCGACGTGGAGATCCACGCGGTCGAGCAACGGGCCGGATAGCTTGGCGTTGTAGTTCGCGATGGATCCCTCGTCGCAGCGGCAATCGCGGACGCCGGACTGGAAGAAGCCGCACTTGCATGGATGCGTTGCCTTCTTGCCATCGAGACGTGTGAGCCGTAAGTGCTTGATTCCCGGTCCCTTTCCGGATGGCCCCCAAAGCTTTGGCGATCACATCAAGATGAAGCGGCTGGAAGAGGGGCTCACTCACGCCCAGCTTGGGAAGAAGCTGGGCGTGAATCAATGGACTGTTCTGAACTGGGAGAACGGAAATTCCAGACCACGGATCGACTTCTACGGGCGGATAGTCGCCCTCCTCGGCTTCGACCCTGAGCAAATGTCGCAATCAGAAACTCTCGCAGAGCACATGGCGGAGTATCGACGGATGGGTGGGCTGTCTCAGGAAAAGGCGGCCCTCCAGGCCGGGATCGACGAAACAACCTGGCAGTCATGGGAGTCAGGGCGGAAGAAGCCAATGCCACTCTCGGACGCTCGACTCAGGGCGTTCCTTGGTCTCCCGGCGACTCCAGATCCAGCTGGGTCTTTTTCAGCTCAGCTTCGGGCGGCTCGCCTCGCGGCGGGGCTTACGCAAAAGGAAGTAGGACTGATTCTCGAAGCGCAAGCGACCCAAGTCTGTGCCTGGGAGGCCGGTCGCCATGAGCCGTCCACCATTCGTCTTCGACAGCTCGTCGGTCTCTTTCCGGAGCTGGACGCGCCTTGATGGAGACTCCGACCGTACCTACGTATCCCGTACTCGCCAGACCGTGATCGTGTCCGCCGTCGGGCCGGGCAATGGTCCGACGGCTGCATGAGACCTCACGCAGCCGAGGTACTTCTCACCTACTGCTATTCCGACCCGCAGTTCCAGAGATCACCTCCCGGGCGGGAACCCCAAACCTGATAGGGCTCCGAACGCGTGCGGCTGCCACGAGAGCGGCCCGATGGCAAACGGGAAACCGTCTCCACTCCGACACTCGAACAAGCTCTGCAGCACGGGTTGAAACTGCGCAGCCCGGTGGGATGCGGGGTTCTTGCAATCAGTCACTACGACTCGACCGATGGTCGCAAGACAGTCCGACACCTGGAGGGGAAGGCAGGTCTTTGAATCCCCAAATCCGAGAGAGGCGATCCGGTCCGTTGGAAGCTTGAACGCGTTTCCTGACGGGAGCTGGATATCGCCGGATCCAGCGTCCGCGGAAGCCAGCTGAGGATGACTTCCTTGCTGTCGTGGACAGGGGCAGACCCTCAGTGGACTTCCCCCAGTTTCCTAGACACTCAGAGGCGTTGGTTTGAGGCGGCTTCGAATGTTTCTGGACTAACATCGCTAGAGACCACACTCAAGCTTGCCGAGACCCCTTGCGAGCCCCTCGGCTACGGCTTTCCAGCACGTGAAGTCTCGGAACTCTTTCGCGTTGCGGCGACGACGGGTGGACCGGTCTGATTGGCTGAAAGTGAAATATGGCCATGCGGGGCTGGGGACGACGGTCTCAACTGCATTCCTGGTCGAGAAGAATCTCGATCAGCAACTCCAGCTCGGCGGCGACATGTCCCTCAACAAAGTCCGGCGGTGGAAACTCCCCGTCTGTGCGTTCCAGCGCATCCAGAAGCTGATCACAGCCTTCGGCGACGAGTCCATCGCCGAAGAGATCGCCCGCGGCCTCAATTTGGTTCTTCAGTGCGTTCAGGCGACCCGTACCGGAACTACCGGGACCGCTCCCCTCAAGTGTTCCTGCCGCAACCGAATCGTCGATGAAGTTCAGGATGTCCATGATTTGCTGTGAGGGCGGGTCATCGGACACCACACCGGTCCCGACGAGATCCACTACGACAAGACTTTCGTCCGGGTCATCGCTGCCGATCTCTAGAGTGCCAGAGAACACGCCAAGGGTGGTTGGTGTGAAGGTGATTCCAACGTCGGCGGATGCTCCTGGCGCTAGTACCACGACCGGGCTGGGCACGGAGGTGGACGCGAATGCTCCACTACTCCCCATCTGGAAGTCGATATTCATCACCTCGAGATCCAGCGCTCCAACATTCGAGATCGACACCATGAGCGCATTCGAACCCGGAAGTTCCACGTCTCCGAAGTCAAGTGAGAAGGGTGACACGACAATATCTGGTTCTGGATTTGGGACGGTGACGAGATAGATTGCTGTCGAGCTCGCGAACGTCACCCTCACCGCGGCCGTCGACTCCCGGAGCCCCCCAGGGCGAACGACCATGTCGAGAACGAACTCGCCGTCGAGGAAATCGCCCACTCCGAGGACCCGAGCTATCTTCCGATTTCGGTACAGGTAGGCGGCCCGCCCGCCGCTGGTGTCGTTGGCGAGGAACAGGACTTCGCCGTCATCGATCGCGAAGAGGCCGCTGTCTAGGTTGAGGAAGGTTGTGGTTGGAACGCCGCCCGGAACCTTGGTGTTGGTGTCCACCACGAGTCTGAGCGTGCCGTCTATCTTCGCGTAGATTCCGGGTCCCCCGGTTGGTGCCGAAGCGATGAACACCACGTCGCCAGCGTCGGTCGTGGCTTGTCCGAACGCGGCGAATGTGTCCATTCCGTCGGACCCGTACGCGTCCGGAACCGGAGTGGCCGTGTCGGCCACGATACTCAGCTCGGCCGATGGCACGTCGTAGGTGTAGACGCCATCACTCATGGGACCGAGCCCACGGAATGCAATGGTGTTGTCGGCGCCGACCGGACGCAACGAGAATTCCAAGTACTTGTTGCCACTACCATCGGGAATGTCGGTCCCCTCATCAGCGACCAAGAACACAGAGTTTGGCTGCCCTGCCGTCGCGCCATAGATCCCGGGATCTGGGTTCCCTGGACTTCCCGAGGTCGCCCCGAAGACGACGAGCCCGCCATCGAGGGAGGGTCGGTCCACGAAACCGATGTACGGGCTGCCCGCAGGCGTCGTGTCAGTCGCGAGAACCACCGCTGACAGTGTGCCGTTCGTGACAGCGAAAATTCCGGCGTCGGTCGGACCCACCACCCGATCCCTTCCGGCGAAAACGGAGTCCGGTCCATCGATCCACGGTCCAGCTCCGTGAACGGCAAATTTGTGGGTTCCTCCCGGGATCTGGTCGTTGGAGTCCACGATCGTGGTAGTCACTCCCGCATCTGAACGGTAGACGCCATTGGTCGTTGAGCCCGCACCCTCGAAGCCGATCACATCGGAGGAGGTGTTGCTAATCGTGGGGCCTCCGAAGAGATTGAACGTCCCGCTTGTGCCTGGGATCGTTGTGTTCGTATCTACGACGCGCACGAAATCGATCGGGGCCGCGGAAGCCGGGAGCTCGCCGAAGAGAACTGCCGCCGAGGCTAGCGCCACCGCCAGCGCGACCCCCTCAGCCAACTGCAGCGGACGGAAGTGCGTTGAGATACGAATCGACAGGTCCATGTGCCATTCCTCCGAATCAACCAGCATACGACCGCGGGCTGCGGAACAGTGTGAAAGAGTTCACACCGTATCGGGAGGATCGCCTCGCGTTCGTCGGTGCCGCGGATGCACCCGATGGGTGCTCGAGTGGACCTCGGGACGAAGACCCTGTCCACCTAGGACTAAAGTACGCGTCCTCCCGCCTTGCTCTTGGCCCACGGCACCTCTTTCCTCTGGTCGAGGAACCCCCGCTTGAGGCGGACAAGCACCACAGCACCTCGAGGTTGCGGCGGCTTCCCTTCGGTCTCTGCCGCGAGTTCGTCGAGCGCCAGGCGGAGCACGTCGCCATCCTCACCTGAACTAACCACCCGACCATCGCAAAGCCTCCGCTCGCCACCGCTGCCTACTCTGGTTCCCACGAGTCAGCGCTGGCTGCAACCTCTCGCTTCGTGCACCGAGCGACGACGCGGACTGACGGACCTGACCCCCAACGTAGGGTCATTCGAAATGAGAGATTCTCCGGTTAAGCGGCTTGGTGCGCGTACTCCTCGGGCACAGCGAGCGTTAGTCTGGCGAAGCAGACTGTCATCTTCACTTAGGCCTCCCTAACGTCTCGCCCGTGGCCGAACTTGGGGACGCTACCGGCGAAGGGAGTTGCAATGACTGGAACGCTGCTGTTGATTATGGTGAGCACTCCTGAACAATCAGATTGTCGACCAGCAGGAACAGCACGGTGGCAGCATCGCCCCCGACGAAGTCAGGTGGTGGATGTACACCATCGGTCCTGTTGAGAACATCGACCAGTTGATCGCAGCCTTCGGCTGTCATCCCAGCTGAGATCAGATCCCCGGCGGCTTCGATCTGATTGATCAGCGCGGCCAAGCGGTTGGCAGCGGAATTTGAGTTCGGCCCGGAGCCTTGGAGCGATCCGTCAACCACCGAGCTGTCAATGAAGTCGAGGATCGTCGCGATCTGGTCGAGTGGCGGGTCCTCCGACCCGGCGCCGGTCCCGAACAACACGATCGAGAGCAGACTCTCATCGGGATCGTCGCTAGCGATAGTCACGATTCCGCTGAATGGAGTGAAGCTGGTCGGGGCGAAGGTCAGAGAGATGTCAATGGAGCCATCCGGTGGAATCGTCGCTGCCGTGGCCCCTGAGATCGAGAACGCGTTGGTCAAGTCGTTGAGCTGGATGTCAGTAATCTCGAGATCCAACGGGCCAAGGTTGGAGATCGTGAGGAGTAGGTCCGAGGAGCCCGGGAGGGCGACGGAGCCAAAATCGACGGGATCGGGCGCAACAAAGATGTCCGGCGCGCCGCCGTCAGCGATCTTTACGACAAAGATGTCAGAGAGACCCTGACACGCCCCCTGGCACGCCGTCACGGCACCTGGGAAATCGGGCGATGCGGTAGTGCCGGAGAGCCACGTCGAGCCGGCGTCATTGGACGCGATCCCAAGCCCGATCTCTCCGAGGCTTCCGCCGATCAGTGTCGCGTACACCACCGACTTCCCAAGGGGGCCGAGCTTGACTGCAAACGCTTCCGCATTCTCCTGGGTGGTTGCAGAGGATCCTGGAATCTGATCGACGACCGGAAAATTTGTACTCGGATCGGGGAAGTTCGTGGACGAGGTTTGTCCCCCCAGGTAGAGGTTGCCCGAGGCGTCCGCGTCGACCGCATAGATCCACTCCGACTTGGCTCCCCCGATGAAGCTTGACGTAAGATAGTCGGTTCCGTCCGGCAAGAAGACCGTGACCCAACCGTCCTGGGGAATGCGGTCATTGGGCAGGATTTCCGCCGGCGTGAGCGTCTTCACCGCGTCTCGTTGGGGCAGCAGTGCTGACTTCGTTTCTCCTACCACGACAACGTTCCCCGACGAATCGAGGACAACGTCCCTTGCGGAGTCGTGGCCAGCGCCGCCCCAGAAGGTCGAGAAGATGAGCGCGGACCCCGTCGCGTTGAGGCCAGTCACGAACGCGTCGCCTTCTCCGCCGTACGATGCCTGAAGTGGTGACGGAGCGGTCACGCCGGCGACGAAGTCAGCTGCGAATGTCTGCCCAGCCACGAACGCGTTCCCAGCTGGATCGACGGCGATCCCTGTTCCGACCGTCACGCCACTGCCGGAGAGATACGTCGAGTACACGAGCTGATCACCGCCCGCGGATAGCCTGATGACGAAGCCGGCGCCGGTGAACCCCGCCAAAGACACATCCTGGTAGGGACTTCCGGACGGACTGCCAGTCGGCAAGTCGACCGAGGTTGTGATTCCGGTGAGGAAGATATCTCCACCCGGCCCGATGACGATTCCTTGGCCCTCTTCGCGATCCGCCCCGCCCATGAGCGTCGACAACACGATCACGCCCGATGGGTCCAGCTTCGTCATGTAGAGGTCAGCCGGATTGCAGCCGCCGGGCCGGGTGCACGCCGCTGTAGAACGCAGATCGTAATCGTGAGGGAAGCCTGTGGACGACTTGGTGAATCCGGTCAGGTAGGCGTTCCCGAGCGAGTCCGTCGTAAGGGCATGACCCGCATCGTCCGCCGGCCCACCGATGTAGGTGGAGTACGCGATCGAGCCATCTGGTCTTACCTTCGTCAGGACGATGTCCAGCGCGCCAGCGAGGGTCGAACCTCCAGTGATCGGAATGTAGTTGGTGGATTTGGTGTATCCGAGTACGAACGCGTTGCCATCGCCGTCCACCTCAAGTCCTGGGTGCGCGGGGGTGTCATGTTTGTCGCTGCTGCCTAGATATTGAGAGAACTCGATCACCGGGTCGATCACGAGCCGCTTCGTTTCGTCGATTGCCTGGGCGTCGACCTCAAAGGAGAGCCATCCGTCTCGAAGGGAATAGCCGGCGGCGACCTGCGACCTCATACCATGGCTGTCGACTTGATAGACGACCGGCGCCTTCTGCGTGAGCTCCACCCCTCCTGTTCGAACGACCACATGGTCGCCAACGAGCTGCGTCGCATCGGCGCCCGCGAAGCGGAGCCGGACCGCTCTCACATCGACTCCCGGTTCGAGCTCCAGGTCGTACTCCAGGTCGGCTCCGGCTCCGTAGAAGGAAGCGGCGATTCCAGGGAGTAGGCTCTCGTAACGCACGCGGCCGTAGTGAGGCACGCCAAGGATTCCACCTCGACTACCCAAGCCGTAGTAGTTGCTGGCGCCGTCCCGCTTGTCGCTGGAGTTGACAGCAGCTGGCGAGTTCGCCCCTGCGAACTCAAGGGTGATCGGCCGGAACTCTTCCGTCGACGGATCCCAGGCCAGGATCACGGGACCGGCCTCCGAGAAGTGATACTGGACCTGCCCCGTACGCGCGATGAATCGGGTAGATGCTGGAGCCTGCCCATGGTTCGGCTCGAACCAAATCGCCGAAACGACTGAATCGGATTCATCGATCTCCGATCGGGGACTTCCATATCCGGGTACTGCTGCCACGAGCGTGATGACAGCAACGGCTGCGGCGATCCGAGTTCGACTCATCGACAGGCCTCCAAATCGGTTGGCGTGACCCTAACATGGCGCCCGACCTCGGAGTAGCTCAATGATCGGCGCAATTCGCGGAGAGCTAGCCGGGCACAGCTTCTGACCCATTTGGGCTAGGAGTTTTCGCGGGCGGCGCGCATCCGCGCTGCGGCGCACCATTGGGCTGGACCGCTGAGATCGGGATCGGGTTTCGGAGCTCGGGTCACTGGCGGAGCGAGCGGGCGTAGTCATCACGTTGATCGTCCAGAACAGGAGGCGTGGTTGGCACGGCGGCCCGCTGCGTAGATCGAGTCGGCGAACCTGGGCCTGCCACAATCAGAGGGACTTCAACCGAGGGAGAGCCGGCAGCTCCAGTCCGAAGAGACTTCGACAACTCCTCGCGATGCGGCGCCTCTCGAACCGGTTTCCACCGGCCCTGCGCATGGGCATTGAGCGCCCTAGCATTTGGGTCTGTGCGCTCAACTCGACGCAGAGGACCTAGTTTCGATGCGGAGGTACTTTCTGCGTAGCAGTCGCTAGCGCCAAACATCCAAATGGGACTCCGTCTTCGAACTACCCGGCCGTGGCCCGCGTGAGGTACTGCGTACCTTGATCGCCACCTCAGTTGCCCGAAGCGCGAGTTCGAATCGACCTAACAATGAGCGGCGTGGATCCCCGCCCGCTTCCAGTTCTTCCACCTCGCAGGTTCTCATGGATGCGTTGCCTTCTTGCCATCGAGGCGGGTCAGCCGTAAGTGCCCGATTCCGGGTCCCTTTCCGGATGGCCCTCAGACCTTCGGAGATCACATCAAGGCCAAGCGGCTCGAAGAGCGTCTCACCCACGGGGATCTCGGGAAGAAACTAGGGGTGAGTCCTTGGACGATTCTCAACTGGGAGAAGAACCGGACCGTGCCACCCATCGGTCTACGTGGGCGGACGGTCGACTACCTCGGTTACGACCCAGGCCCGAAGCGAGAGTGTGAGACGCTCAAGGAGCACATGGCCAGTTTCCGACAACTGCGAGGATTCTCTCAGGAGAAGGCAGCCGACGAAGCAGGGGTGGACGAGTCTAGCTGGCAGGCTTGGGAATCGGGCCGAAGGAAGCCAACGCCACTTTCGGAGGCTCGTCTCAGGAGGTTCTTGGGAATACCCGCTGAGCCTGATTCCGGGGATTCCTTTGGGGAGCGTCTACGAGCAGCTCGACTCGCCAAGGGTCTCTCGCAGCGAGACCTTGGTCTCCTGCTGGGCGTCCACACGAATACAGTTCGGTCTTGGGAGCTGGGACACAATATCCCCTCGAACTCGGCTCACGAGAGAATTGCAGGTTGCTTCCCGGATCGCCCACACGACGAGCAGCGACGCAAGAACCACTGAGGCTCCTGACGCCCAAGGGGCACGAATCTCTCACTTCCAACGGCCCTACGTTGGGTGTCAGGTCACGTCGGCTGCGAAGCTCCTTCGGATCTGATCGCCGATGACACGGTCCGCGACCGGCTCGCCAAGCTCTACGCCGACATCGATCGGCTGGAACTCTATGGCTGCTATTCGACATATCGCACGCTATGCAGACGGCGATACGGATACAAGTGAGTGAATCTTATTGCACCCCATTTGGGTCGACTGGGGTCGTGAAGTTCTGCACCCCGCGTACCTCTCGCCATTGTTTCTGTGATCCGTGGACAGCTGGAGATGCTAGGTTGTTGCTGGCCTACTAACGAAAGGAATTCTATGCGAACCGTACTACCCTTGTTGCTTACGTTGTTGTTCATGCCAAACGCCGCAGCTGCGCTCGAGCACGTTCGCGATGTCGTCGAGGTTCAATGCTCTCTAGAGAAGAGCAGCCCACCGAACCTCCGACTCGATGTGACTGGTCTGGTCCCCAGCAGCGGTTGGTCTGACGTACAGCTGCTTCGCCGTGTCTATGTCCAGCCTCCGCCGGACGGGATTTGGGAATACGATCTCGTGGCCAAGAGACCGACTGGCATCGTGTTGTGGGTCATCTCGGAAGTCAAGGCATCACATTCATGGACGCGATTCCCCGAAGCCGACGTCGAGGGAGTCCGAGTGTACGGGGTCGGTAGGGGCGTACAGACCGTATCGCTCGCAGACTGCCTCTCGGCTCCAGTCGCCAAGCGTGGTGTTGCACCTGCAGAGGCTTGCGGCGGCATCGACGGCCGCGCGTGCCGTGGCGGGAGATGGTGCGACCTCGATCCCGGATACTGTGGAGCAGTCGACCTTCAAGGAGTGTGCGTCGACAAACCTGGGCAGTGCACGACCCAATACTGGCCGGTTTGCGGTTGCAACGGAGTGACCTACTCCAACGATTGCGAGCGGCGCAAGGCGAAGGTCCAGCAGGACCACGTCGGTGCGTGCAGAAAACCGGCACCCGAGCAGCCCTGAATCAGAACCGACCAGTAGCTCGCTGCCTATTGACGAAAGTCCCTGATGTCCTCGCGATACGCTCACTGACATACCCCATTTGGTCCCAGTTCTCTCCCGATCGTGACCGTAGGTTTGGTGGTAGTGGTAGTCACGGTCGGAATCGCGACCGCTGCCGCATCGTTTTCCTTCTTCAGCATGAGGCCGGACGCCGCGCGGTGATTCTCCATCGTGCCCCGCGGACCGGTAGTCCGTGGGCAGAGCAAACGAAAACGCTGATGGGCCGGGCTTCGAAAACGTGGGCGTAGCCTCGATCCACGTGAGCCTCTGTTCGAAGTAGGTGAGCTGCTTCGGGCGATCCACCGCTGAATCCCAGAGTCGCCAAGGCAGCTGCGTCTTCCCGCGACAGAGGGAAGCTATTGCGCTGTAACCTGCTGCGTCGGAACGCCCGCGCATCGGATAGCGTGCCGCCAACGCTGGCGAATCGGACAAGCTCCCATGCAATGCGAAGCTCCGCCCGAGTACCTCGCCGAGGTAAAGGGAAGCAGGAGTGGGCGAGTCGAGCTGGCAGACCTGGGAGTCGGGCCGAAGGACGCCAATGCCACTATCGGAGGCTCGTCGCAGGAGATTCTTGAGCATGCTCGCTGCGGCCGCGAACGGCACCGCCTCCTCGAGCCCTGGCAGGGCGTCGTTAGTCTCGACCAGGGTCACTTCGAGCGTCAGCTCGAGGCGTGGTGCGACTGCGCGCTGGGAGAGGTGAAGTGCCGGACCTTTCCGCAGATTCTGTCCCGCACCAGGATGTCTGCCTCGCCGTAGCTTCGCACGCTCCCCTCGATTCCATGCTGAAAACGTAACGCTGACGTGCCCTTGACAGTCCCGCCACCCATGCCGGGACACGTGAGATCGCTAGACTATGAGGCTCCGGAGGTACCCCCATTGAGCTTTGCGAAACGCGAACTTGACCGCCTCGAAGACGCTCGCGCCGTCGCCAGGGCCATCGCCGTCCAGGTCGGCCTCCTCGAGCGCTGCAGCTACTGCGGCGACCACCACGACCCGCTCTCCTGGAACTTCGAAGACGCGTACCGGCTCGGGAACTGGCTCATCAGCCACGGTGACGAGCGAACGGACGTCTTCGAGGACCGGCGGGAGATGACCGACCTGGTACAGGCGGTCGTCAACGACACGCCCCAGGAGTGCCACTGCCAGTACCAGGCGCGGAAGGACACCTAGGTCCTTGCCGTGCATCTAGGCCGGTCGTAGACTGGCAACGCATCCCGCCCCGCAAGCAATCCTCCGCAAGGTAGACATCTAGGATAGTTCTATCCGGCCCCGTCGTATCGTGCGAGTGTGGGCATGGGACCAAGACATCTATCTCCGGTTGGAAATGCCCCGCAAGGTCACAAAGCTAGAGCCTGGAGCGAAGAAGAAGCGCACGACGTCGACGGCGCGCTCGCGCCCCCGCACTCGAAAACCGAAGACGACGTTCCTCAAGATCGACCAGGTTCGCCTCGACCTCGCTGATGCGGCTGACTGCTACGCAACGTGGCCGGCACCCACAGCGATAATCGCCGATGGACCGTACGGCGTGCGCGGCTTCAAAGGTGATCTCCCGACCACGGAGGGCCTGGCTGAATGGTATGCACCGCACGCCGCCGCCTGGGCTAAGTACTCACTTCCTGAGACCACCCTCTGGTTCTGGGGTACAGAGCTCGGCTGGGCCGAGGTTCACCCCGTCCTAAAGCTCCACGGCTGGGAGTACAAGACCTGCAACATCTGGGACAAGGGCGTCGCCCACGTTGCCGGGAACTGCAACGGGAACACCATCAGGCGCTTCCCGGTCGTAACGGAAGTCTGCGTGCAGTACATCCGCGACGTTCGGCTTGCCGACGCCAACGGGAACCCGCAGCCCCTGAAGCGATGGCTTCGCGAAGAGTGGCTCCGGACTGGCCTTCCGCTCTGCGTCACAAACGAAGCCTGCGGAGTGAAGAACGCCGCCACGCGCAAGTACTTCACCCAGTGCCACCTTTGGTATTTCCCGCCCCCGGAGATGATGGTCCGGCTTGCCGCGTACGCGAAGAAGCATGGGAAACTCACCGGACGACCCTACTTTTCGCTAGACGGGAAGACGCCTCTCAACGCGGACCAGTGGGCGAAGCTCCGTGCGAAATGGAACCACACGCACGGTGTAACTAACGTCTTTAGGGAGCCCGCACTTCGGAACTCTGAGCGACTGCGCGGCCGCGACTCGAAGATTGTCCACACGAACCAGAAGCCTCTCCGTCTCATCGAGCAGACAGTCCTTGCCTCGACGGACCCTGGAGACATCGTCTGGGAACCCTTCGGTGGTCTCTCCACGGCTGCTATTGCAGCCCTTCGAACCGGGCGAAAGTGCTATGGCGCTGAAATCCAGCGGTCCTTCTTCGAGGCAGCTTCCGACCGCCTGAAGACCGAGGCCAAGGCACTAAAGGCGAAGAATGTCGCCTCCTGACGTCGACGTTCCGCCTGGCGCACCGAATCCGCCCGAACCTGAGGCACTTCCGCCGGGGTGGCCACACCAGAAGCTCCACGAGGCGGTTCGGGACACCATCTATGCACTCCCCTCATTTTTCGACTCCGACCTTCACATCTCTGGAGTTCTTGCCACCGACCTCCACACGTTCAACACCTCGCTCGGCGCCACCATCGAGAGCCAGGTCGTGGATGCGCTCAACAGCCTTCGCTCAAGCTGGGACCCGGACGAGGAGTATACGGGCTACACGTTCGTCCGGCAGCCACAGACGTTCCCGGACGTAACACTGCGAGCCGTTGCTCCCGAAACCCGCCCGCCAGTCCTTATGGGAATCGAGCTGAAGGGCTGGTTCGTGCTCGCCAAGGAGCATGAACCCAGCTTCCGATTCAAGGTAACGCCAGCGGTCTGCGCACCTCAGGACCTTCTAGTCGTTTATCCCTGGGCGCTTAGCAACGTCGTTGCCGGGTCACCGCAACTCTTCAAGCCCTACGTCGAGCAGGCGCGTTACGCCGCTGCGTACCGGAACTGGTTCTGGGAGTTCGGCAAGAAAGGCAAGGGCGGCGACACAGGCATTACCCTCTCGACCGTCACAGAGCCCTACCCTACGAAATCGGATGAGATTTCAGACGTCCCGAAGAAAGATGGAGGCGGCAACTTCGGCCGAATCGCTCGCGTTCGCATCATGGACGACTACATGACAGAGCTCTTTACGCGGGACCTCCTCGGCGTTCCCCTTGAGTACTGGAATCGGTTCCTCGCACTCTTTGTCGAAGACCGCGCCGAAGACGTCATCGCAAGGCGACTTGAGCGCATCGCGGACCAGGTGGCCAAGCAGAAGAAGGCGCCCTCACCCGACCAGGTGGAAGAAATCCGAGACCACTTCGCTGAGGTCGCAAAGATTCTCGGCGGCGACTAGCCCCTTCCGGAAAGTTCGTACGTCGACCCCGCTACGCGTTTGAACCTCGAGAAGCTCCCGTTCTTCTTGATATCAACAGCGATTCTCGCGTTCACCGAATCCATCGGCGTCTTGCCGTTGCTCTCCCACGCACCGTTATCCAGCATGCGACGGGTGAGCTCCTGAACATGGAGCGGCTCCCCGGCCTGCTTCAAGACCGCGTACGCTGCGTCTAGACACTTCGCCTTCGCCACTGACCCCTCCAACCGATGTGCCGCGCCGATTCTACACCGTCGCGCCCGCCCCTACGGTGCCGGTGATGGTTCCCTTTCCGCGTAGGAGTAGTACTTTCAGCCGTCCGCGTTGCGTAGCCTCTCGGCAAACCGTTCGGAACGACTTCTCCGAGGCAATCTTCAACACAGCCACTAGCGGCAATATCGTCGTGACGACCCGGGGCGTCGAGGACGATATTGAGGCCGAGTGGTTGGACTACGGCAGCTAGCGCTGCGCTGACTTGGACGTCAACCAGCGGCGCAGGCCCGAGCGGTGCGCCTACTTGCGGTCCTTCGTTCGCCGGCGAACAGACTCGGCCACAATTCGTGCAAGCGCCTCGTCCGGCGAGTTCGCACCCGCCTTGTGGCTCACGCGCACCCGATAGCCGCGCACTGTTGAACCAATGCTCTCTTGTGTCGTCGCCGGGATGACTGACGATAGCTCACCCGGGGTCACGACCTCTACTGGAGCGTCGGCCCAATCCCGTTCAATGGCCTTCCGAAGTCTAGCGGCAGTCGCCTCATCTCGGCCGACGAGAACGACACGCGGGAACCCTGCCTCTAGGCATTTTCGAACATTCCCAAGCTCGTGCGAAGGATCTGTCGTGACAGAGATCTCGATCGCAATACGCTCAGTGCCCTGAGAGAGAGCGACATCGACGCGACCGCCATCCGGAAGGTGTTCCTCAATCACGGCGCGCCAGCCTCGCTCTTCGGCGAGACGCTTGGTTAGTTGTTGAATGTACTTGTGCTCCGGCCCGCCCCGTCCCGGAGTGGGTTTCGCTCGCGGCTTCTTTTCCGCGGGGACTCGGGGGACCTCGGGGACGTGGGGAGGGTCGTCTGGGGGTCCGTCACTCTGCACCGTCGAGGCGCCCTGCTCGAGCGGATCCCCTCCGAAGTTTTGAGCCGATCGCTGCAGGACATGCAGTCGTTGCTCCTGATCCGACTCTGGGAGCATCTCTGTCTGGAGTGTGAAGTCACTTCTCGCTTCGCCAATCCGCGCGATCGCGCGGCCCATCCCGAGATCTTCAAGATCGGTTCGAGAGAAGGATGCGAAGCCCCCTTCAAGCCTTCGTGAGTCATCGTCACCCAGTCGGAACGCCACTCGCGTGTGGGCATTCGCGAGTGCCGCATGTACTGCTTCTTCGTTACGAACTTGGTGCAAGCTCTGGTGCGCGAGAACGAGGCCGAGCCCGTACTTCCTTGCCCCCTCCAGAATAGATGCGATCGAAGGAGTTGCGAAGTGGTGGAATTCATCGACGAAGAGATGGAAGGGCGGTCGGTCAGCAACGTCAACGCGCTGTCGCATGAGTGCCACTTGGTGAATCTTGGCAACAAGAAGACTACCCAGGAGATGAGCGTTCTCTTCGCCAATGAGGCCCACCGGAAGTCGCACGAGGAGGATCTTCCCCGCGGATACAATGTCCTCGAGGTCGAGTGTCTGCTCCGTCTGGCCGACGACGTTGCGGATCGGCTTCGGGCGCAGGAAGGCATTGAGGCGGCTCAAGATCGAACTCTCGGGTCGACCTGAGAGCTTCGGAAACTCCAAGGCCCAGAACTGCCGAACTTCGTCGTCGGTGACGGAAGACAGGTACTCGGATCGGAACTCCTTGTTCCGAAGCAGTTCGCGGAGTTCAAGGATGGATCCACCGCGTGGCGAAGACAGGATGGCACCCACGGCGTTGCCGAGGACTGCGGTCATCTGATCGCCCCAGCTCGTGGCGAATCTCCGGAAGATCCCGACAAGGTCGCTCTCGAGGACTTGGGCTTCGATCGCGCCCTTCGCTTCCAAGATGTTGAAGCCAACGGGATGTTCGAGATCAGACGGATCGAACACGATGGTTTCGTCGATTCGCTCATTCGGAATCCTCCCCGTGAGCGAATCGACCAAGTCACCGTGCGGATCCAGGACGGCGCAGCCTCTGCCGGCCTTGATGTCTTGCGTGATGAGAGATTCCAGGAACACGGTCTTCCCGGTTCCGGATGCCCCGATGACGTGCAGGTGCCGGGAGCGCTCTTCTGCGCTGAGCGTCACCTCACGCGTCACTCCGCGATGGACGTTCGTTCCGAGGACAAGTTCGCCCGGAACTCGTTCGCCAATCGCCTTCGTCCGTGCATCGACTCGGGCGAGCTTCTCGGTCGCGACGGAGTCGTCTGGGAATGCGAGGAGCCCACTCACCTCTTCGCCGGACAGGATCATTCCACTGCGGTGGGTCGTGCGTTCTAACAGGTCCGCTTCATGCCACTCGGCATGCTCCCCCGAGAAGTCGAGCGGCATGAAGGCGTTGCCGCTTGGAGTCCCGAGTTGGAAGAGGCCTCCACCAATGCCGCGGAGAACCGAAGCGGCTCGCTTTCCATTGAGGGATCGCACCCCGATCCGCACGACGGTGGCGTATAGAGGGGATCGTGTTTTGACCTTCGCTCCGTTGAGGATTTCGGGGGCATCCGAAAAGAAGCAACCCCCCGTGCCGTCGCCCGCAATCTGCAGAATCGATGGACTCCAGGGCTTGGCGACGGGCTGAAGGAGGACTTGGAAGACACCGCACTCGGTCGAATCGAGACGGGAAAGCGCAGCGAGCAAGGCGGGAAACAGGACGGGATCGTGATTGCTCCCGAGCGGAAGAAGGAATTCCTCCGATAATCCAAACTCGATAACGAAGCCGAGTCCCTCGGCCTCGTCCCATCCGGCCTTTAGGCAATCGCACTTCTCGGCGACGAGTTCCGGCACATATACAGCAAGGATGCTCTCGAAGTGATCGCTCACACGCGCGGGGCAAGAGAAGGAGAACGAGATTTCCCCTCCTTCCGCGACAACATCGAATGCCACCAGGTGGTGCGGGTACGTCGCGGCAAGGAGAAAACGGTCGAGCGTCTCCCTCGGTACGACGACCCCCTCTGGACTCCGCAACCGAAAACTGACGAACTCTTGAACGTCGGCGGCCTCTGCATCCAGCGCCTCGAGTTCAGTCAGCTCCACGTCAGGAGTCGGTTCATCGGCAGCCCCCACGAGCAGGCCCAATCGCTGTCCGATCCTGTGCGCAAGCGACGGGACCTGTCCGTCATCGACCGGGGGCGTGCGGATGGTCAGGCCGTGGCCAATGAACGGTCGGAACGGAGGCTCGAGGGTCACCCGGTAGGGCCACGCATCCCACCCCCTACCACGGAGCTCCCAGTCGTAGAACTCCTGGATCAGCGCCTCTCGGTCCATGGGGTTAGTTCGCGAAGAACTCTCGGAGGATCGGCTTTCGGTCGTTGTCCGTCAGAGGCCGCAGGCCCTTGGTCTCGACCATGCCGTCCACGGTTCCCGTGAGCGCGCTATGGACGAGGCTTTGGAACATGGAGGTGGTGTCGTACTCGTGGTACGTCTTGTCTCGAAAGAGCCAGGGAAACATGAGGCTTCCAAGCGGCATGATCGAGGCCAGGATGAGCCACGTACTCGCTCGCGGTCCAAGCCACGATGAAACGAAGAATCCATTCCCAAAGGGCGCTCCGCAGATGAGGTAGACGAGCTCTCCGCGCTTTACAGTCAGATAGAGACGCTTCGATGAGAAGACCCCGCCTTCGTGGGCATACACTTCACCGATCTCCAGATCCGGGATCTGTTTCTCAGCAATCGCTTCTCGAAACGATTCATAGAACGAGGACGGGCTCATCACGAGCCCTTCGATCATCTGACTCCAGCGTCCGACGATGGCTGCCGGCACCAGGCCCACACCCGAAGTCGGAAAGAACCGGTTGATCCCCCGCACGGCAGCCCAGGTGACTCCAACCAAGATCACGAGCCCGAGCACGATCACCAGTCCTGATGGGGATGGAGCGAACGCCGCAACGAACAACGCCGAGGCCAGGTTGCCCGCGAATAACCCCGCGCTGACCTTGGCGATCGCTAGTCCCGCGGCCGCGAGCGGGCCTCGAACCGTCGGAATTCGGATGTCTTGTTCTTCCATGGCGGGATCCTCCTCTGCAGAGGATGCTATTTGACTACAGAACCAGATGGCGAGACAATTCTCTCACACGCTGTTTCTGACCCAAACGGAGTGCCTCCTCGGGCTGCAGGGTGACCGCTGAGAACGGACGACTCGGCGCTCCGTCGATCATCAGCTTCAGATAGATGTGATAGTTCGGAAGGTTGAGGACGTTCATCGCGGATAGAACCGGGTCGAACTCGCTGGCAATGAGCGAAGCGTCCTGCGGGCCGACCCGGAAAGAGATGATCGTTCCGGCATTGCCCAGGACGGAGTACCGAACCTCCGGATCCAGTTGGTGTAGGAACTGGTGCGCCAGGACCAGACCGACGCGGTACTTCCTCAATTCCGCCGCCATATCACCGATCGAGCGAGTCGAGAAGCTCTGAAACTCGTCGACGTAGACAAAGAAGGGCCTGCGCTCCTCTTCCGGGATTGAGGCCCGAGAGAGCGCAGCGAGTCCGATGGTGGAAACGAGGAGCCCACCGAGAAGGTTGGACGAGTCCGATCCCAACTCGCCCTTTGAGAGGTTCGCAATCAACACCTTCCCTTCGTCCATGGTCCGGCGAAGAGAAAGCTGGTTCTTGTTCTTGGTGAGGACTTGCAGGACGCGAGGATCTGAGAGGAATGCGCCAACCTTGTTCAGTATCGGCGCAACCGCTTCGGCTCTCATCCGATGCGAGTAGCCCGAGAACTCTTCCAACCAGAAGGTGCGGACCTCCGGGTTTTGGCACCCACGCGCCACTGAGTTTCGAAAACTACGATCTCGAAAGAGGCGCGGAATGTCGGCAATGGTCGCGTCGCCATGGTCGAGAAGAGCAAGGATCGCGTTTCGGAGGATGTGCTCCATCCGCGGTCCCCAGGCCTTCTCGTCCCAGAGCTTGCGAAGAACCTCAAGGAGACCCGATGCCGCAAGGGGTCGGAGCGGAGCTGCGACGGGTCGCAACGGGTTCAGCCCGAAGGAGCCTGGAGCGCGAACCGGATCCAGGAGAACCACGTTGCGGCCGAGACGGCTCGCGAAGGAATGGATCCTCTGGGCGAGATCGCCATGTGGGTCCAAGAGCGCAACGCCGGTTCCTACAAGTAGATCTTGCAGCACCATCGATTCGAGGAGAGTGGACTTGCCGGTGCCCGTTCTTCCAACCACGTAGATGTGGCTCAGGCGGTCCCGGGATTGAATCCCGAAGGGCGCAAATCTGGCTCGGTGCGTGGTGCGACCCAAGTAGCAAGGTGGTGCTTTCATGGGTCCATGGTGCGCTACGAGCGCCGCCAATGAAAGTGGATGCTCTGTGGCGGTTCCCCAACGGATCCAGAGAACATGGATCGCTCGCGAAACGTTAGGTGGATCCAATCGCCGACTTCGACGGGGCTAGACCGAGTGGACGAGGAAGACCGCCGATTTTTCGTACAAGTCAGCGTACTGCGATTCGGTCGCGACGCGAATGCATGGGAGAACGGAACGATGTCCAGGACGGCGTAGTTGGTATGGCAGTCCTGCGAACAATAGTGTGAGCACAGCGCCCTCTCAGGGTACGCGGCGCTCGTGCCACTCACGAGATAGCCGACTAACACAATATGGTGTATACTTGAGTCGGAAAGGCCGCCGTTCCGGTTTCTGTTCGATAGAGGGCCCACGTCACAAGGAGGTGAGCCCTCGACTCGAACAGAAACAGGAGGGTTGCATGGTCTGTGAAGTAGATACGGTTTCGAGCGCGGAGGCCACAGTCGACTTCCTTTGCGAACAGGCCGGGTTCTGTGACCACTGGAGAAAGGTCTTCGTCAGGCAGGAACTCTCAGATCTTTTTGAGTTCGCCGGGGCTCATGGGTACGATCTTGCTGCAATCAAGCAGCGCCATGAAGCACGAGAATCACAATGGAGACGTTTGACTTCATACGAGTCGCGCCTACGGCTCAACTCTCGCGGCACGGACCAGAAGGTCGTCCCGCTACGTCTATTCCGTTGACGCGGCCGCTCCCCCTTCAGGGAGCGGCCTTTTCGTATCGTAAGTTCGGCGAACAACACGAAGACCACTACCCTTAGACTCGGACCTGCGAATTGCTCCGTCTTCTTCGTCAATCAGGAGTTGTCTCATGGCGGATGGATCAGCACAGACCCTGGATTGGACAGGCTTCGACCAGGACATCATCGAGGACATCTGGCGTGAGAAGTACCGCTTCTCGGACGAAGAGACCCCTCTTCAATCTCATCGCCGCGTGGCGGATGCCATTTACGAGAACGATCCAGACGAAAAACAGAGAGAACTCGCGTATGAAGCGCTCGTCGCCGGTCGCTGGATGCCAGGGGGTCGAATCCATGCCGGCGCAGGGACTCCGCGCGATGTGACGCTCATCAACTGCTACGTATCCCCTGCGATCGGAGACAGCCACAGCGATGTAGCTGATGCCCTTCGGCTGGCCATGCTGACGATGCATCAGGGTGGCGGCATCGGAATGGACTTCTCGACACTCCGTCCGAAGGGAGCGGAAGTAACAGAAACAGCGACCAGCGCCGCTGGTCCCGTCGCGTTCATGGGTCTCTGGGATGCTATGTGCGCGACGATAATGTCTTCGGGTTCCCGCCGTGGAGCCATGATGGCAACTCTTGCCGACAACCATCCAGACCTGATGGATTTCATTCGCGCGAAGCAAGGGACGGGCCGTCTCACGAACTTCAACCTCTCTGTCCTCGTGTCGGACGACTTCATGGAGGCAGTTCGCAACGATGGCCAGTGGGATCTGGGGTTCTCGATTCCTCCTAGTTCGAAACCCGTAGACAAAACCACAACGAAGGGAAGTCCGTGGTACATCTACGAGCGATTGAGTGCACGCGACCTCTGGAAGCAGATCCTCCGGTCAACGTACGAGCACTCGGAGCCCGGGGTGATCTTCATCGACCGCGTCAACGCCTCCAATAACTTGGGCTACTGCGAGGAGATCCGAGCAACCAATCCGTGTGGAGAGCAGCCGTTGCCGCCGCACGGCGCATGCAACCTCGGGCATGTGAATCTCGCTCGGATGGTGAAGAACCCCTTCTCGGAGAACGCCACGATCGACCATGAGGCGATCCGCGAGACGACTCGAATCGGTGTGCGGTTTCTAGACAATGTAGTGGACGTTAGTCGATACCCTACCGACGCTCAGAAGTCAGAAGAGGAATCGAAGCGCCGTACTGGTCTTGGCGTGGCCGGTCTTGCCAATATGCTGCAGCAGCTCTGCATCGTCTACGGCAGTCCGGAATCGGTGGATGTTACCGACGCGGTCATGAAGAGCATCAAGGTTGAGGCGTATCGGACGTCAGTGGAACTCGCAAGGGAACGAGGCTCATTCCCAGAGTTCGCACGAGATGAGTTCCTCAGTCGACCCTTCGTCAAGGAGCTTCCGGAAGACATTCGGGCGGCGATCGGGCAATATGGGATTCGAAACGGCGTGCTCTTAACAGTCGCTCCGACCGGGACCACTTCTATCTACTACGGGAACATCTCCGGCGGGATCGAACCGGTCCTCTTCCACAATGCTAGGCGGTCAGTTCTGACGGCTGACGGAAGTACGAAGTCGTATACTGTTGAGGACTACGGGTACCAGATGTATCGGACGCAACTGGAGGCCGAAGGGGAATTCGACGAAAACGATCTGCCAGATTACATGGTCATATCCGACAATCTCGACGTCGAGGCACACCTGCGGATCCAAGCGGCCTGCCAGCGGCACGTGGATGCATCCATCTCCAAGACGATCAACTGCCACCCTGAGATGGAGTTCGACGACTTCGCCTCTGTTTACGATCGAGCCTACGACCTCGGGTGCAAGGGCTGCACCACCTTCCGGCCATCGAAGACGATCGAAGGAGTCATAAAGCCGCTCGAAGGAACAACGTCCCGCGAGATTCTTCCTCGTCCTCCTGCGCTCTCTGGAAAGACCACGAAGTTCAAGCTTGATACACCCGACAATCCGCACGCCTTCTACATCACAATCAACGACACCGTGGACCCCGAGACCGGCCAGAAACGGCCATTTGAGATCTTCGCGATGACGAAGAACGGGAAGTTCGTCGATTGGACTACGGCATTGACTCTGATGATCAGCGCGATCTTCAGGCGGACTAGTGACGTTGCTTTCGTTGCAGAAGAACTGAAACAAGTGTTCGGTCAGCAGACCGCGTTCCGCGACGGCGAAATGGTCTCCACGCCGATCCAGGTGATCGGCCAGATCATTGATGAGCATCTTGTTGAGATCGGACTCGTAGAGAAACCAAAGCAGAAGGGTCTCACGAAACGAGGGGACACCGTCGGCGCGATCTGCCCACAGTGCAACACGACCTCTTTCCACAGCCAGGAGGGTTGTGCAACGTGTTGGAGTTGTGGGTACTCGAACTGTTCCTAGCGTCGAATCTGGAAGCGACCGGTTCGGGTTCGAACATCCTCTAGTGCTCCCCGCCATGAGGAAATAACATGTCAGATCCCCAAGGAACGAAGAACGCCCCTTAGTTGGGGCGCTCTTCGTTGGTGGTCCCTCTTGCCTGTTCGCCACTCCGAGGCGACAAGAACGAGCGCTTTCCGACCCAACGAGCGCCAGGCTTAACATACACATACTTCCAGGTGTATACTCGAGCAGTATGAAGGACAAAGGCAAGAACCCCACAAAGCAGAAACGCAGAACTCGAAAGGTCTGCAGCTCTTGTGGCGCGGAGAACGCATTGAATCGTGCCGACTGCGGTGAATGCGGCAAGGTGCGATTTGAGCCCGATTGGGTTGTCGCAAAGCGTCCAATCAATCGGCAGTTGAGTGTCCAGGTCACGAAGTCAAACCCTGAGTTCGGAGATGTCCAGGAACGCATAACCCTCAGCAAGTGGTGGCCGGGCGGGCGGGCGACATTTCATCTGCCACATCAAGAGCAGTGGGACCGGATTGCCGAGATCATCCAGTCGGATCTGGGTCCGAGGCTCGGCTGGAAGGCGACGGAGGACCTTGTCCATGAGATCAAGACCGAGGCCAAGAAGAGCGAAGCCGATCGAGATCTGACGGACATTGTTCGGGGAGGTTCTGGTGTTCTCAAACAGATCGTAACGGCAATTGACCCGGCCAAGATCTCACCCAAGGATTTCGAGGCGCTGACTCAAACGCTGGGCGAAATCAGTGACGTCGCGACGACGGCCAACGCAGGCTTTCGAGAGGCGTTTCTCTCGGTCGTAAACAAGCTTCCAAAGCAGAGGCAACGGGCACTTGAAGACCTAGACCTACTACTCCAAGGCTGGAGCCTGAGTGTGGTGACGAACGTCGCTCAGCAGGTGAGAGGCCGCTTGGAGACGATCGAACTCTTCGAGAAGCAGGTGCAGGATCCGCGAACGTTTGAACTGAAGGGAGAGAACTCGATCCACCGAATCCTCGAGCGCGCTATGTGGCTGGTCGACGAACGCTATTGGTTGTTGTTCTCGAATTCAACACTTCGCAAACAGATCGGAGACGCAATGAGCCGGCAAGACAAGAAGCGGTTCGGCAAGAAACGTCCAGATTTCGTCTGCGGGACTGTCGATGAACGGCTCATCATTCTCGAGCTGAAACGACCGGGACACACCTTGGGTGTTGAAGATCTCAATCAGCTCGAAACGTACATCACGGTTGCAGAGAAGTACTTCAAGTTCCGCTCCTACGACGGATACTTGGTTGGCAGTAAGGTCGGGGATGAGGTGCGGCAACGAATGAAACATCGTTCTCGCTCATTTCACGTGCTTCCGTTCTCCAACCTCATCAGTGACACAAAGAAGCGCTACCACGGATTCCTAGAGTCAATTGATAGGTGAGACCGACCATGTATGACCATCTGGACAACAACGGCGCGAGTCAGGAATACCGTTTCTCTTCAAGGGTTCGAACGTCCTCTAGTGCTCCCCGGAGTCTGGGACACCTGGCCTCCTCAACGGGCGGCCAGATTCTGCGACCTAGCCAAGCCAGGCCAACTGTCTTCCACCTAGTTTTCCCGAGACAATGGTTTCATGAAGATGAGTAACGAGGACATCATGACCTTCAAGGCTGCATACAAGGAATCCTATTCAGAAGAACTGAGTGATGCCGAGGCAGAAGAACAGGCATGGAGACTCACGCAGCTCCTCCTCCTCTTGGCCAGGGGTGTCCCGAATCCGGAAGCCAAGGCCGATACCTAACGTTTGAATAACAGTATGTTGGCTAGTGCCTCGCAGAGTGAGGACTCTGGAAGAGCACGGCGCCCCTTGAAGGGCTGCGAGGCGCATCTTCTGCACAAAAGGAATTCTGGACCGAGCTGTTGCATATTGGCAATGTCGCTCGTGGTATAATCACCGCAATGAGTGACTCTCCCACACCCAAGACGGTCGAAGAAACCCTGCAGGAGATCGTCGAAAAGGTTCGAGGGCAGGCTGATACGGACCTCGCTCTCCTGGACGTCATCACGACTCACATCGTGAGAACGGATCCGAGTTCGAGTGGCGTGAGTGACGCGTTGCGCGCGATTCAGAAACTGGCCGAGCAGCGTGCGACTAAGTCGCCAGATTCATGAGTGAAAAACTCTTCATAGAAGCGCTCCTTCTGCGGGGTTTCCGAGCCTACCTCGCGGAGCAACAGTTCCCGCTCTTTCGAGGCCGTATCCCCATCAGTCTTGCGGTGTTTGCTCCGAATGCGAAGGGGAAGTCCAGCCTTGTCGATGCACTCGAGTTCTACTTCTCGGAGGAAGGTACGCTAGATCGAATCGGGCCCAAGAGGTCCGGGACGAAAGCTGGTCCTGAGGCGCTCGAACACATCGAGGCTCGCGAGAGAGGAATCGCTTCGGGCGTATCTCTCAAGTTGCGAGGTGAGCACGGAACGATACTGGAGGGAGAGCGAGCGGTCTCTAATCCTCCTTCGCCACGAACCCCTGCTGCTACCGAAGTGTTGGACCGTTGTAGGACCCAGTTCATTCTGCGTGGACACGAACTCCGAGGGTTTGTCGAGCACCAGACCCCTCAGCAACGATACGAAGAAGTATCCGACTGGTTCGGTCTTTCCGTGCTGCGCGACGTTCAGAGAAATCTTCGGGCGCTACGGGTTGCACTCCGCCAAGCCATTGATGACCCCATGGCTAAGAGTGAGCGCCTCCGAGACCTCAAGAGACTCACAACCGGTGAGATTTCTAGTTGGGACGATGCGCAGGTCATCGATTGGCTGAACAAGAAATACCTTGGCGTCCTAGGCGACAACCTAGAACTCCGTGAACTGTCTGCGATGGATCCCGGATACCGGGAACTTGCTCATCTCTCGGCACAGGCCGAGAAGCGCATTGGCCTGGCCGCAGTTCGTGAGGCCGCGAAGGCAATCTCTACAGTCGATCAGCCTGCCAAGGTCGAGGAAGACTACCCAACCGGGGCGTTGCGGGAGTTTGTGGTTGCGGTCGAGGAGCTGAAGCGAGCCGAAGTAGAGGAGGAGCGTGAGAAAGCGAAATCTCAACGAGCGATCTTCCGCGAGCTCTGGGAGACGGCCAAGCAGGTTCTGGAGCAGCAGGTCCCCTTGGATACCTGTCCAGTTTGCAATACCGCTCTCGAACAGACCACTTCGGGCTCCATAGATGGTGTTCGAGCCCATTTGATCGGCTGTCTTGACGAGCTTGACGACTACAAAAAGTCAGTGGAGCGGCTGGATCAGGGACGGAAATCATGGCGCACATGTCAAAGCACACTCGCTGCCAATCTCGAGACGCTTCGTAGCTCTCTCGACGCGATACAAGAGAGCGAAGCCGCCTCGTTCGTGGAGTCAGCGCGAAAGGAACTTCTCGCGTCCGTTGGTGCTGAGGTTCCCGAGAGTCTTACCTCCCTGAGCGGTCGTCTGTCCGAACTCCGCGTTCGTGTGGACGATCAGATCGATCTGCTTGAGAAGAACCCCGAGGCGTCTGCGTACTCCAGGACGCTCAAGGTTGTGCAAGATCTCGTCGAGCTGAAGGAGGGCCTCAAGAAAATTGAGTCCATCAACATCAGTTTGGAGCTGCAGTATCGTGATCTTGAGCGGATGGAAACACGAATTGCGAAGGAACTTCGACGAGAACTACAAGAGCGTGTTGACTCTTTGAAAGATGACACCTCTCGGCTCTATAGCGCGATTCAATCAACCGCCGAATCGGTCCCTGAGATCCAGTTGCAACTGGACGAAGAAACGAAGCAGCCCTACCTCAATCTGTTCGTCGACTTTGCCGACAATCGCAGAGCAGTTGTGCCATCGGGCTATCTCAGCGATTCGCAGATTCATACTTTGGCGCTCAGCTTGAGGCTGGCGGCGATTCGACTGCTCAATGTGGACTTCCCAGTAATCGTTCTCGACGACGTAGTGACGTCGTACGATGCCGATCATCGACTGGCCATCGCGTCCATGTTGGTCAGGGAGTTCTCCGACTTTCAGATTATCGTCGTCTCACATGACGAGCGATTCTTCGCCTATCTGAAGGATCAGCTTCCTCAGCAGCGATGGATCTTCAAGAGAATCACCAATCTGAAGGGCGGCTTCGGTCCGAAGTTTCACGACCATCGAGTTCCAGACGCAGAAGTTGAACGGCGACACGAGGAGGACAAATCGGCCGCGAGAGACATGCGGCAGATTGAGGAAGAGTGGCTACTTGATTTAGCGCGAGGCTTCGGAGTCGACGTGCGAATTCGGGAAGTGCACCATCCGTATAGATACGACCGGGCGGAACTGGCCGGTGCGATCCATCGATTCGTGAAGTCGAAAGCAAAAGTTCCGATGCCGTTGGTCGAAGGCAATGCAAACCCCTTTCTCGAAAGTCTACAAAGGGGTGAGCTTGAGAACTTCGCAGCACACTTTAGGGATGACCCCCAGGCCTGGAGTTCGGTGGGAGATGAGAAGATTCGCTGGAAGCAATTCACGGAGTTTCGTGAATACTTCAGGTGCAACTGCGGTTCGGCGTCGTACCAGCGACCAGTGGGAGTATCAGCTCCAATTTGCAAGAAGTGCGAGCGAGCATTTGTCTTTGGCATCGACTCATTGGGCTAGTCGATGCAGCTCCTTCAGCTGGGAATGGAATTTCCTACCCTCCTCACTCCTCAAAAAAGTTCTAACAGCCTCTAAAGATGTGCACACTGTTGAAAGTGACCTCGATTTCAAGTCGAGCGTCAGTGGTTTCGCGGCCTCAATGCGCAACATTTTCGACTTCAAGAGAATGTTCGAACTCACCAATTGAATGAGAAGTCGCTTCGTAGCTTCGTCACCCTTCTCGAAGAGAGAAACGGCTCTGCTACGCAGCCAAAAGGTCGCAATCAAGAGTTCGAACTCTTGCGCCACAGATCCGCGATCTTGTCGAGCTGCCAGCGCTTCCCGAGTGATGAGAAGCGGGTTTCGCTTTTTCGCAAACTCGTCCTCGTCTATCATCCCCCGAATGTGAAGGTCGGTGAGTCGGGAGAGCTGGGCTTCTGTCGCTGCCCTTGCTTTCTCTTGAGCTCTGATCTCAAGTGTCCTTCCATCTCGCTCTTTGTCCGCGAACTTTCGGAGTGCCAAGGATCCCCACTGGCGGAGCGATTCTGTCAGAGAAAGAGCCTTCAAAAAGCTGAGGAACTGAGAGTCCACCTGCCGTTCCTCAATCGAACGCTCTCGACAGCGAGGACTAACGTTCTTCCACGTGCAGTGGTAGTAGATGTACTCCATGCCATAGGGGTTGCGAGTCCGCTCGCAGGTCACCGCCGAACCGCATGCCCCGCAGCGAATGAGGCCTCTGTAGGTGAACGCGTGACGATGCGGCTGCGGCTTTCCCTTCCTTCCGATGACCTCCCGGGCTCGGGCAAACTCGGACCGCGTAACCATTGCTGGGTGCTTCCCCTGGTGCTGTTTCCCCTCCCAGGTGAAGACTCCCATGTAGAAGGGGTTCCCGAATATCTTATAGACAGTGCCGAGCGAGAGCGGGCCACCGCCGAGCCTTCGTCTCTTTCGGGTACGAAGGCCATAGACGTCACGGGCCCGCGCGTGGATGTCACTGATTGAATCTCCAGCGAGAAGGTCATCCCAGAGCCGACGAACCAAGGCGAATCGTTCTGGGTCAGCCACCGTCTCTTTGGTGACGGGATCATTCAGGTAGCCGACCGGTACTCCCGTCGGTCGCCAACCCTTGCTCGCCTTCGTCCGGCATCCGCGGCGGACGTTCTGCGAGAGATTGTCGACATAGTACTTGGACTGGCCAAAGGAAATGGCCAGCATGAATCGACCCTGCGGTGAGTTGTCGAATTGAGCGGTCGGGAAGGCAAGATCCTTGATCTTCCCCGTGTCCAACCAGTAGATGATCTCACCCCCATCGACTGAATTTCGGGCCAAGCGGTCAGGGTGCCAAGCAACGATTCCATCTGCCTCGCCACGAGAAAGGGCGTCCATCATCTGTCGAAAGATTGGACGCCCTGGTTGCTTCGCACTCTTCGCCTCCTCGAAGAAGCGGACGATGGTGAGTTCTTCCTTCTGTGCATACGCGACCAGCTCCTGTCGCTGCGATTCGATCGATTGTGTCTGCCGGTCCTCCGACTCGGTGGATTTCCGGCAATATGCGAAGTAGCGCATAGGTTAGTTGATTACGTCTTCTGCTCCCCATTCTGGCGATCCTCTGAGTCGTCGCGAATCTTCTCAAGCCCAGATATCGCCTGAATTTGTTTCCACTTCGACTACCCAGATAGGGAACGGAGAACCCCAGGGCGGACGATTGCCCTGAGCCCGGATTGTACCACGAGAGATGTTAGTCAATCCACATCTCCCGATGAGACTCGGAGTCGGAGAATCCGTACACCAAAGCGACGAATCGGATCACCCGGCGCTCAGCATCGCGCAGCTCTTCTTCTGAGCGATGAGGATACTCACGCTTCAGGGTGTCAAAGAGCGAGTCGCTCTTAGGTTGGGGTTGTGCGTTCATCCGATCATTCTACGGATGGGCACCGCGACGACGAGTGGGCCCAGTGTGCCGATCGGGCATCGGGGGGCGACTGTTGCAAGCCGTTGAGGATGGGAGAATCTTCGGATGGACAAAGACAAGAAACCACCAATCCCGGCCGCCCGAATCGCTTCCACCGTGCTGTCCGATGGATCCATCGTTGAGCTGATTTCTAGATCCGATGGAAAGACTGCGTTCGCGATCGCCAATCGCGGAGCCGTTTCAATCGAGGGAGGTCTGACGGCCGGCGGGAGACGGCTTATCCCTTGGTCTGGAGAGAATGCACTCCTCCGGTACGGAGTTGTGCTCATTCCGGGCGAGCCCGTTGAATGCGGAACAACTCGAGAACTCGTTGCTGAGATTCGCGACTACATCCACCGCCATGTGGATGTGTCACCGAGCTTCGAGCAGATCACTGCGTACTACGTACTGCTCACCTGGGCTTTCGATCGATTCAACGAGCTTCCATATCTGCGCCTTCGTGGCGACTACGGCAGCGGGAAGACGAGATTTCTCCTTACTGTCGGTGCGCTTTGCTACCGGCCGATCTTCGCGTCGGGAGCATCGACAGTGGCTCCGATCTTTCACTCACTGAACGCATTTGGTGGGACACTCGTCCTGGATGAAGGCGACTTCAAAGCCAGTGACGAGAAGGCTGACATCGTAAAGATTCTCAACAACGGAAACGTCCGAGGGCTCCCCGTTCTCCGAATGGAGGTGACAAAGGATGGCAACTACACGCCCCGTGCTTTCCAAGTATTTGGGCCAAAGATCGTTGCGACGCGCGGCTTCTACGATGACCAAGCGCTCGAATCTCGTTTCATCACCGAGGACATGGGACGATCGAAACGATCCGACATACCGATCAATCTGGACAACACGTACCGGGATCAGGCGAGAGTCATCCGCAGCAAGCTGCTCATGTGGCGCTTTCGAAACTATCACGAAGTTGTTCCAAAGGAACCGGAGCTCCCCGTCGAGATAGAACCCCGCCTGCGGCAGATTCTTGGACCTATTCTCTCACTAGTTGAAGACGACGACACACGCCAAGAGATCACCTCGCTTGCCCACGAATATCAAGCAGATGCCTTGGCTGAGCGCGGACTTCAGACCGAAGCGATGGTTCTCGAAGTCATTCGCGATCTGGTTCCGACTGCCACGGGTACTGGCCTCTCGATAGGCGTTATTACGGAGGCGCTGCGGGAGCGCTTCGCGAGCGATTTAGGCCGTAAGCTTTCGAACCGCTGGGTGGGGGGATTCCTTCGTCGCAATCTTCGAATCAAGAGCTACAAGAGTCACGGGAACTATGTGGTTCCGTTCACCGAGTTTGAACGGATCGAGCTCCTCTGCGAGCGATTTGGAGTCGCGCCGTCCGGAGCAGATGTCTTCTAAGCAGCGGGTCGCACAAGGGTAAGCGGTCGACAAACCGCATGTTTCGCCGGGCCAGTCGATCGCGCAGGATGAGACCTCCATTGAGACGAGGAGGTGCGCGATGGCTGCACGGAGTCGAAGTCCCAAGGCCGAGAAAGACCTGAGCGAACGGCAGCGTTACTGGCTGAAGCACATCCGTGCGGCCGAGCACCAGGGCGAGCCGCTGAAGACGTACGCGAAGCGGTTGGGGCTGTCCGCGCATTCGATGTACGAAGCGAAGCGCCGGCTGCGGGGCTACGGGCTGATTGCGCCGGCCCCGCATCGCCAGGCCGCGCCGTCCCGTTTCACGCGGGTCGCGGTGGAACCCCTCCAGACGTCGCTGGTGATCTCGCTGCGGGTTCGTCTGGCCAGCGGTGCGCTGCTCGAGTGGAGTGAGGCGCCGCAGGGCGACGCGCTGCGTGAGCTGATCGGTCTCGTTTCATGATGCGCCCGAGCGACGATGTCGAGGTTCTGCTGTGCCGTGAGCCGGTCGACTTCCGCAAGGCCATCAACGGTCTGTCGATTCTCGTGGAGCAGGAACTGGCGCTCGATCCCTTTGCGCCGCGGATCTTTGCCTTCACCAACCGCAAGCGAGACCGTGTGAAGCTTCTTTACTGGGACCGCACCGGGTTCGCGCTGTGGCTCAAGCGTCTGGAGAAGGCGCGCTTTCCGTGGCCCGGACCCGATGAAGCGACCCTCACGGTGACGGGTCGCGAGCTCAACTGGCTGCTCGACGGCATCGACTGGTTCCGATTGAAGCCGCACAAAGTTCTTTCGTACGATTCGGTCTTGTAGTTCGCCTAACATACGCTACCTCCAGTACATGGCGCGCACGGAACTTCCTGCTTCGATCGACGCGCTGCAAGAACTCGTTCTCCAACAACAGACACTGCTCGATACGAAGCAGATCACGATCGAGCGGCAGGCCGAACGGATCGCGTTGCTCGAAGAGTGGAAGCGCCTCATCACCTCGCAGCGCTTCGGTTCACGAAGCGAGAAGATTCCGCCCGAGCAGGGCCGCCTGTTCAACGAAGCCGAACTCGAAGCGGACCACGATGAGGACGGCGAGCCCAACGCCGCAGAGATCGAAGTCCCGGCCCACACGCGCCGCCCGAGAGGGCGACGCCCGCTGCCCGACTTCCTGCCCGTCGAAGAGCACCTCCACGACCTGCCCGAGGCCGACAAGGTCTGTGGCCACGATCCCGCGCACCGGCTCGTGGAGATCGGCCGTGAGAGTTCCGACCAACTGAAGTTCATCCCCGCGACCGTCGCGATCGTCCGCCACATCCGCCCGAAGTACGCGTGCCCGACGTGCAAGGAGGGCGTCCGGATCGCGCCGATGCCGAAGCTTCCGATCCCCAAGAGCCTCGCGACGCCTTCGCTGTTGGCGCACGTGGCGACTTCGAAGTACGTCGATGCGCTGCCGCTGTACCGCCAGGAGAAGATCTTCGCGCGTCTGGGGGTGGACCTCGGGCGGGGGACCTTGGCGCGCTGGATGGTGCAGATGGGAGAACTCGTCGAGCCGCTGGTCGAACGGATCGTTTTCGAGATCCGCAGCGGCTCGTTCGTGCAGGCCGACGAGACCCCGTTCCAGGTGCTCAAAGAGCCGGGGAAGTCGGCACAAAGCCAGTCGTACCTGTGGGTGCTGCGCGGGGGCGTTCGCGAACACCCGCTGCTCTACTACGCGTACGACCCGACGCGCAGTGCGGAGGTCCCCAAGCGGCTGCTCCGCGGGTTCCAGGGTTTCTTGCAAACGGATGGCTACGAGGGTTACACGGCGTTGGGCGCGGAGCCCGGGATCGTGCACGTGGGGTGTTGGGCGCATACGCGCCGCAAGTTCGACGAGGCGCTTCGCGGCCAAGGGAAGGTCAAGAAGAAGGGGTCGAGGCGGACGGCGAAAGAAAGCCGTGCGCGCCAGGCGCTATCGCAGATCCAGGCGATGTACCAGATCGAGCGCGAGATGCAGGGTGCATCGATCGAAGAGCGGTTCCGAGTTCGGCAGGAACGAACGAAGCCGCTCATGGAAAAACTTCGCGTCTGGCTCGACGCGTCGATCGACACGGTACCGCCCCAGAGTCTTACTGGAAAAGCGATGCACTACATGCACCGCCAGTGGCCGAAGTTGATGCGCGTGCTCGACGACGGACGCATTCTGCTCGACACGAACCTCGTGGAGAACGCGATCCGTCCGTTTGTGGTCGGGCGCAAGAACTGGTTGTTCGCCGACACGGTGGCCGGGGCGCGGGCCAGCGCAAACCTCTACGGACTGATCGAGACAGCGAAGGCCAACGCGATCGAGCCGGGCCGCTATCTCGCCCATCTGTTCGAGGTGCTGCCGGCGATCACATCCGCGGACCAACTCGACGCGCTGCTCCCGCAAAATCTCGATCGCGAGAGCCTCCGCTCCTGCTGAGAGGGGATGCGGTTCGCGCACCGCTTACGCACAAGGAGGCCGAGGCGGGTCGTCGTGTGGCCGATGCCTGCCGGGCGCTCGGCGCCTGGCGGATCGACTACAACCAGGTCAGTCCGCACAGCTCACTCGGCAATCTCACCCCCGAGGAGTACGCACAGCAAGCCGCTTAACCGGAGAATCTCTCACTCCCAACGGACCTAAGTTGGGTGTCAGCTCAGGTACGCACTGCGCCAGTCGGAACGGAGGGTGCCGAGGTAGGCACCGAGGACAGCTCGCTCGACGAGTGAGGCTCCCGATTCCAGGGGACGCCTTCCCGCACGCAGAATCTCGGCACCTGATTGAAGACGGGCAGAAGCCCCACGCAATGCGGACACCGGAAGAACGTCTCGGCACCACACTCGGATCGCGGCACACCAACCGTATGCATGCGCTATGAGGCCACCCGGAAACCCCACTCCACCCACGTGTCGGAATGTTTGTCGAAGTGTCCGTGCGGCAGCGCGACTAGGAGTAGATGGCGAGCTCGAGTCATTGCTACATATGCGAGACGTCTATCTTCCGAGCTGTTTCCGTCCCCCACCGCCTTGACCACGGAGTTCCAGAATTGCGAGCTTCCGATCACGAGCACGGCGTCGATGCTCTCACCTTTCACTTGATGAATTGTGTCCTGACGCGCCGCTGGAAATGCGTTGTGCGCATCGAAGAGTGGAAGCGCCATCTGATCATCCGCGAGTCCCGTCTTCCTGATGTGGTGCCCAAGCTTTGCGTCGCACTTCAGCCCGATTTCATTGATCAGCGTCGCCAGGTGCTCGCGCACAGAAGCGATCCACTCCTTGCCAATCTGGGACACGGGAGGGAGCCGATCCGGATCCTTCGTGAATTGCCAGATCGACAGCGCCACTGCCATAGCTTCGGGTGTGTGCGGTGCCTCGTCGCTTCGCTCCCACAATGGATCGTCACCCGTGAGATCGCGGACAACTCTCGAAACCACCTTGAAGGCTCCCCTATAGTCGTGACGCGTATCTCGCTGGAATGCAGCGATCGCCAGCTCCTTAGTTTTGCCCTGAAGTTTGTCGTAGTTCACCTTGCCTCGAATCGAATCGAGCTGTCCGCGGCCTCTGCACACGATCGCGGCCGATGCCGGGTTCAAGCTTGCCTGCCTAGCGAGCGTTTGAAGAGTGGCTACCCCATCTGCAAATGTCTTGGAGACATCCCTTACAACGAATGCACCATGCCGTTCATTCATGGCGTCGCCACATCCAGTGAATCCAGGATTGCCGCCGAGGCTTCGGACAGCGCTGGCGATTTGATTGTTGCAACGAAACGACTCGTCTAGGTGCCTCTCCTCGATGGACCACCTCTCTCTGAGATTCGATAGAGAAGCGGCATCTGCCATGCTGAACTCGTAGATACACTGGTCCGGGTCGCCGACGAGTGTGATCTTCGTTCCCTTGTCTCTCAACATGTTCAAGAGGATCAGAAGCCACGCATTAGTGTCTTGCGCCTCATCGACGATTATCTCGGGAAACCGCCTTGCGAGTACCCTCGCAATGTGAGGCCTATCGACTAAGAGCTTGCATGCCCAGTACACGCGCTGGGCATGGGTGTAGAACCCGCGCCGCAGGAGCGCTTCGACGGCGGGTCCGCCGGAAACCTCATTGCCGCCTTGCGTCTTGAATCGGACCCTGGTGCCATCTGGGTAGGGAATGACTTCCCATGCGCGCACCGGAATCCTCTTCTTGCTCGTGCCATCTCTCCAAGTTGTGAGCTTCTTGTCGTGCCAATCGCTGGGCCGAGGCCCCGGGAAGAGCCTCGGTCGCTTCTCTAGGCCGTTTATCAGATGACCGAAAGGGCCGAGGATGTAGCGCTCAACGAAAGAGTCGAACGTGCCGACGTAGTTGGGATCGAACAAGAGATCGCGCCGTCCCACCTTGATCGTGGCCATGCCAAATTCGCGGATTGCGACATTCGTGAACGACAGAAGGGCGAGTCCGCCGACTAGATGAGGCCAGTTCGCTCCCCTCCATATGAATCGCCGGCACGATGTCCACGTCTTCCCGCTTCCAGGCGCCGCTCGCAGAAGAAACTCTAGTTCCTCGGAAAAGATCGCCGCCCGCTGTTGGTCTGTTGGGTTCTCGGAGAGAATCGCCTCTCGAAGTTGTTCAATTGTGCCCACCATCCGCCTCCTGGGAGATGACACCCAAGTATGCAAGGGCATTGCGGATGTACATCGGCACTGCTTCACCCGATAGCTTCTGCTCTTCCAGGATGCCCGCAAGTTCTTGAGCGAATCGACCCTTCGAAACCCGCATATCAAGAAACACTCCCAGGAACTCCTGGGCCTTCTCTTCTGCGGAGCCAAGAGCTGCGAGGTCGGCTTCGAGGGTGGCCCCCTTTATGGGATGGATCTCCTTGAAGGCAGATATCATGTAAGGAAGGATCGCATCAGATCGGCTCAGCTCGTGTTCGAACGTGAGTTCGGACATTTCGATGCGCAGGTTGGATAGTTCGGCTTCCTTCGCCTTCAAACCCGCGGCAGTTGCGGACCTCTCCCCGCCAGGCTCATGCGCGTCACCATCCGTGAGGATGACTACAGGCACGCCAATCCGATTCAATCCGAAGAGCGGTAGGAATGCGTTGAAGTTGATTCCATCCGCATTGAGCACGGTGACCGCCGAGTCCTTCAAGCTACCGCCTGCAATCCTCGCAAGCACGGGCAGCAGAAGTGCCTCCGCGATTCCCTCTACCATGAGGATGCGCCGAGCGAAGAACAGCTCGCCACGAGTGGCGTCGAGAAAACGCTGGAGCTTCTTCTTGATCTTGTCCTCAATCTCGATTGTGCAGACCGACACGGCGCTGACCTTGCCCTCAACCTCGTGCACGGACACGACCGAATCAATCGGGGCCTGACTTGCCAGGATGGGTGAGTGGCTACTGGCGATGACTTGAACCTCGTGGCCCTCTTGATCTACAGCCACGTTTGCGAAGTGCTTGAGTAGGAGCACTTGTAGTTGTGGATGGAGATGGGCTTCGGGCTCCTCGACGAGGATTGAGCGAAACGAAAATTGGGCGCTCCGTCGGAGCGTCCCCAATGTCGCGGAAGTAAAGATCAGGTTGTTGTAGCCCAGTCCATTGAGGGCGAATGGGAGCCCATCGATCTCGGGCTGCAGCCCTGCGACGATTCGCCGAAACGACGGGTCAGCGAATATCAGCTCTGTGCTTTGGGTGAGCTCATCGCCTGCGATAGCCGCCATCTGTGCGTTGATGTCACCTCGGGCACGTTTGACGGGCGGCAGGTCACGAAGCTTCGTATTGGCTTCGGTAGCGATCGCCTCGAAGTCAGCATGCTGATCGTCCGAAGTGAGGCAGGCAACAAGGCGGGAAACCTGAGAGTACTGACCGGGCCGCAGTCCGCGTTCGGGATCACGGAGTGGTTGCAGATATACTGTCGCAAGGCGGTCGTAGTGATTCACCGGGAGCGCGGCACCCTCTGTCTCGCCGCCCCACAGCTTCACGTTGCAGCGGTTCGTGGTCTTGTTGAACTCGACGCGGGCATTTACCTGTATCTCAAACCTGCCATCCCCAACGTCAACGAGACACTCCTGAAAGTAAACCTCGTCGATGTCTGTGAGACCGGTGAACCGGCAGGAGATCTCGATCGGTGCGTAGTCCGTGCCGGCGCGGAAATCACCTTCCGTCAGCCGAAGAGAATCGAAATCGCGACTCGAGTACAACAGGAGACGCAGCGCATCGACGATCGCTGTCTTGCCCGAGTTGTTCTCTCCGACCAGCACAGTGAGCCCACGAGGAAAAGTAACATTGAGCTCGTCGATCTTTCGGAAGTTGCTTATCTGCAGTTCTCGTAGCCACATCTAAACCCCTTCCGGTCTTCAAGAGTTGTTCATGCCACCGCCCCCACCGCGGAATCCCTCTCTGCTGAAACGCCTTTGCGGCGTCCATTAGTCGTCCTGTGGCCATCGTCGCCGCTTCGCTAGCTGCACATCGGGCCCAATCTCACTTGGGTCTGGACGGGCTCCAATGCCAGGAGCCTAGGTCCCTTGAGACTGATGCGGAAGCCGATCTGTTTGAGTCGACTCAATCTGGGGTGGGGCCGCAACCGGAGTGACCATCGGGCCGACTTAGTTTAGGCGATTCTTCCAGCGCTTGAAGAAGTCAACGCATTGTCAGCCTTCGGTCTCTGGGAGATGCCGAGGAAGACAGGCCGGAAGGAGTGAACGCGTTCAGATGACCTCGGCAGCTTCCAGGGCATAGGAGAAGGCCTGAAGTGCGAGTTCAGTAAACCGCTCACGGCCGTGTCGTTCAAAGTCATTGCTTATGCAAAGGCTCCTTCCAAAGCAGAGTCGGTAGAGAGGCTCGGCCAACGAAGTCGCGGAGAAGTAGGCCCGTCTCGCTTTGGTTTCACCACGAATGCGCGTTGATTCTTGGTTGAGCGGATTTCGTACTCGGAGCGTCGGCCCATCTTCCGGGTCTGCTTCGAACCCAAGCTTTCGCAAGCGAGGCAGCAGCCACTCGCGCGAGTATTCAGAGAGCCCCAGACGAGCACCTTGGCTTCTCATCAGAAAAGCGAACACGTCTCGTCGTTGGTCCTCGAGGGAGATTAATGGCGGCTCGTTGTTCATTGAGTCCATTCTGCCAGCAAATGAAGAACTACGGAAGTTGACGGCCTAGCTTCCGTGTTGCCTAGATCGGTTTTCAAGGGGAGACCTGCTCGAAGACCTCCCTGTCGCGTCATTGATATGCGACGCATTCGTCACTTCAAGTAGAACCCTGGGCTGCAACCCCACGTCCCCAACATCCCCCACGTCCCCAGACTCGAACTTGGGAACCTGGCACGCGCGGACACCTCTTCGACTGCAGACGACTTTGATAGGCTTGAGATCAGCTTCTCCGATGGTGGTCGATAAGGAAGAGGCCATTATCAGTTCCAATCTCGAATCTGATGCACACTCCACTACCAACGTACTTGCGAGCGCACCGGCGACGCGCTGGCCTAACGCAAGACGAACTCGGCTTCCTCCTTGGGCCCATCGACCCGTCCGAGATTTCTCGTGTCGAACGCAATCGCCGACCTCCCAATCTGAGGCTCGTGGCAACGACCGAGATGATGTTTGGCGTCCAAGGGCGCGACCTATTCCCGGAGTTCTACTCAAGGCAAGAGCGTGATCTCATGGACCGTCTCATGTACATGTATCGCGTGCTCCAGCGCCGGCCGCGATCAGAGGAGCTCGACCGGAAGCTCCAGATGCTGCTTCGAGCCGCGACGAGGGTTGGTGTCCGGCGGCCCAAATGAGTAGTCCAGGACCAGGCGTCCGAGTCCTGGCGATCTCGGCAACCGGCTCCGGGTGGGGATTCTTTGTCGCCGAAGGGCCCGCGTCCCCCATCGATTGGGGCACACGGGGCTTCGGTCCACGCAAGAAGCGCTCATTTCTTGCGGAACTCCGGGACCTTCTTCATTTCTACCGCCCTGCAGTCCTTGTGCTCCCGTCAGAGGTCGACGCACGTCGATCGGCAATGGCAGCCAGAAGGCTTCGGCTCTTTGCACTCCTCGCTCGCAGTTCGGGTGTGAAGGTTCAGCGGGTAGAGGATTCCTCCGTTCGGAGTGGCTTCGAATCGTTTGAAGCTTCGACACGGCACGGGATCGCTAGTGCCATTGCGGAAGAGCTGCCCGAACTCCGGCCGCGGCTACCGAGAAAGCGGAAGCCCTGGATGGGTGACGACCGCCGAATGCGAATCTTCGAGGCCGCCGCGCTCGCGTTCACTTACTACAGGGCCCATCTCTAGTTCGAACTCGTCGCTCCTCGAATTCCCCGATCAACCAATGATCTGGGACACGGGGAGAGAAGAGTTGGACAAGACAATCCGAACACGAGATCTCAACGACTCGTTTCGAAAAAGTGGAAGAGGTGGACGGATCCTGACGACACGCGGGGTCGCGGGCCTCGGCGACGAGTTCGTTGCTGAGGCTTTCCAGGAAGTTTCGGGATTCCGTGACTTCAACGAGGGAAACGATCCGCACGGGGAGCACGACTTCGGAGCTGTGGTCGTCCGAGAGCACAAGCTCTTCTGGAAGATCGACTACTACGACCGCGATCTCGAGTTCGGCTCGCCGGACCCGAGCAACCCCGCGGTCACAACGCGTGTGCTGACGGTGATGCTCAGCGAAGAGTACTGAGTCGCTCACCGCCAATCGTTCTTCGGTTACCCGGCGCATAAACCAGGGGTGGGGCTGCGTCGGGAGGGGGCCCACAGGGGATGCGTGCATCCCAACGGGACCGGGATCGCGTATCCCAGGGCCCTCGGGGGGGGATTCGGATGGTCCGGATCCCCCCTTTTTGTTGCCTACGTGGAGATCCTCCGTCTCTGACCGGGGAGCGCGCGGACGATCCGAACCGCACTATGTCTGAGCAGCTAGGGTTTCTCTCCGACTAGCAGTAGGTCCGAGAAGCGCTCGCGCCACTTTGAGCGTTGCTCCTGGGCGGTGGCGACAACCGCTTTGGCATCCGGGATTCCCGCGATCATCACTCCGACATCGGCCCCGTAGCGAAAGATGTTGATTCGTTGAAATACCGGTTCAGCCGAGAAACTGCTGATCTCCCCGTACGAGATGTTCACATGGCCCTGCCATTGCGAACTGCCACTCACTCCGGTGTCCGAGACAACGAGCCGCGGTGTTCGATCGATGAGAGTTGTCGTTGGAGTGTGAGCCTCTCGGAGTCGCTCTTTCGCGCGGGCGCTGAGTACGGACGCCTCCTCTGCGGCGCGTTCTGAGATTTCAATCCCCTCCGGGTCGATCTCAATGGAAGAGTCGGTCAGCCGAAATCCGTCGTCGTATCGCGTGATGACGGCTCGTCCGGTTCCTCCCCGAGAGACGAAGAGCGAGAGGGGGAGTTCAATGCCGTCCTCCCAGGTCCAGTCGAACTCTACGCTCAAGTCCGTCGCGCCTTCTTCGCCCTGGATACCTGTCACCTTGATGATTGGCGGAGGAATGGGAGCGACGAGTCCGAGATAGTCCCGACTACCCCGCACCAAGGTGATTGACTTGGCAAAGTCACCGGCGCGATTGAGCGGTAGCCCCGCCGAGTTGGCGTAGCCGTACTGCTGGAGCGCTTCAACGCCTCCCTCTCGAAGAGGTACCGACGATGCCTGTTTGGCGAAGTGCGGGAGCTCGGAGATGAGCGCCTCGGCATCGGCGCGCGAGAGGGTCGACGGGCTACAGGCGCCGTTGGACAAGATGATGCAAGCAGCTAGGACGAGAAGGACGAGAGGGCGAGGTGTGCGAGGCATGTTGTTCCCCATCAAGCGAGTTAGATAGATATCACTAACTTAAAAGTATATACTCGCCAGACTCTAGAGAACAGGAGGGTGTTCGATGCGCGTCCAGAAGAAGTCACATTGCCCGAGTTGCAATGAGCAGAGCGTATTCTCAGGGGGCGGCGTGAACCACTGGCTTCACGGAATCCTCTCGGTCATGACCTTTGGATTCTGGGCCGTGATCTGGCTCTACATCACGTTCTTCAGCAAGCGCGCAAAGAACTATACATGCGACACGTGCGGGACGACGATCATGCTTACTGGCTAGGCGCCGTGGCAAGCCCAAGATTTCGGTACCAGCCTCAAGGTTAGGGTTTTGCGCCTGACCCTCAGGCCGCTTCCCTTTCCTGATTCTTCCCTCGTTCAAAGAACGAGACGGGCGTCAGCCCGCCCAGCGACCCATGGGGTCGTTCCTCGTTGTATTCGAGCAACCACGCTTCCGAGGCCTCCCGCGCTTCCCGCACCGACTCGAAGAGCCAGCGGTTCAAGCAGCCATCTCGGAAGACGCCGTTGAAACTCTCGTTGTGACCGTTCTGCCACGGACTCCCCGGGTCGATGAATCGGGCATCGATGCCCCGGTTCTGGATCCACTCCTGGACCGCCTTCGCGACGAACTCGCTCCCGTTGTCGCTCTTGATGATCGATGGCGCCCCGTGCAGCTCGACGAGCTGCTCGAGCACTCGGATCACGTCGACCGAAGTCAGGTGGCGAGCACATTCGATCCACAGTCCCCGGCGCGTGTACTCGTCGATGACCGTCAGGAATCGAAGGGTTCGCCCATCGACCGTCTGGTCCGCCACGAAGTCGTAGCTCCACACGTGATTCGGGGACAGCGCCTTGACGGCACCGGTCGTGCTGGTTCCGCACCGTCGCCGTTTCGGGCCCTTTCGCGGGACCCTCAGCCCCTCTTGCCGCCGCAGCAAGCGCACACGCTCCCGCCCCACACGCCATCCCTCCTGCCGCAGCCGATCAAAGATCTTGCGGTAACCGAAGCGCGGAAAGCGCTCCGACAACCGATGGATCGCGGCCACCAACTCCAACTCATCGGTTCGGCCTGACGGGCGACGTTTCGTGCTCCGCGCAATCTCGACCACCTTGCAAGACCGCCGTTCGCTGACTGCGAACGTCCGCTCCAGGTGCTCCGCCGCGCGTCGTCGTTCCGCCAGGCTCACCATTTTTTTGAGTTCACTTCCTTCAGCATCCGATTGTCCAGCGAGAGCTCGGCCACCATCTTCTTCAGCTCCGAGTTCTCGCGCTCGAGCTCACGAAGCTTCCGGGCCTCCGACACGTCCATCCCGCCGTACTTCCGCCGCCACCGATAGAACGTCTGTTCCGACAGATTGTGCTCCTGACACACGGCCCGAATGTTCCCCGCCGCTTCCGCCGCCTTCAGAATCCCGATGATCTGCTCTTCCGTGAAACGCGCTCGCTTCATCTCGCCTCCAGTCGCCTCGATTCGAGGCTAACTCAGAGGCTGGTACCAGCCTCGCAGGGCCAGCCAGCCGGCCTAACGGCGGCGGCCTCGTCGGCTCTTCCCGTCGAGTGCTTCTCGAAGAAGCTCGTAGGCTGCGGTCGCGACGCGGATATCTCGATCCCGGGCGACTTCCTCAAGTGCCCGGTAGTCCTCTTCGCGGAGCATGAGGCGAACGTGGTGGTCTCGGCGCTCCTCCGGAGGGAGCGGGGGCCGACCCATCTGCGGAGCGCGCTTTCGCGGCTTCACCGGGCTCACGAGCGGCTACTCGCGATTAAAGTGTTAGCGAAAAGTATGTCGGAGGGCTGCTCACTATTCTGGACAACGCGCCCTAGAGCCGGGCGTCCGTCCATCGCTGCCTACGACTTATCACGTCCGAAGTTCTAGCCCATTCCCTCGGGGATGGCGGTCCTGCAGAGTCATAGTTCTTCGTGTGATAGAAAGGGTCAGGATGCCTGGACAACCGGATACAAAGCGAGTCGCGATCTGGATCCGTGTCTCGACGGAGGACCAAGCCCGCGGCGAGAGCCCCGAGCACCACGAGCGACGCGCCCGAGCCTACGCCCAGATCAAGGAGTGGGAGGTCGTTGAACTCTACGACCTGTCGGGGGTTTCCGGAAAGAGCGTGATGGAGCACCCAGAGGCGAAGCGGATGCTCGGTGACATTCACTCCGGCAGAGTCCAAGCGCTCATCTTCTCGAAGCTGGCTCGGTTGGCTCGAAACACCCGTGAACTCTTGGACTTTGCCGACATCTTTCGCGAATGCGGAGCGGATCTCGTCAGCCTCCACGAGTCCATCGACACGAGCACGCCCGCCGGTCGCTTCTTCTACACCCTGATCGCGGCGATGGCTGAGTGGGAACGGGAGGAAATCGCCGAGCGCGTCGCGGCCTCCGTTCCGATTCGGGCTCAGCTGGGCAAGCCCTTGGGTGGAAGCGCGCCCTTCGGGTACCAGTGGGTGAATCGTCAGCTGGTCCCGGACGAGGATGAAGCGCCGGTGCGGCGCCTCATCTACGAGCTGTACGTGAAGGAGAAGCGGAAGAAACGCGTTGCGCGAATCCTGAACGAGCGGGGATATAGGACGAAGCGGGGGAAGCCGTTCTCGGACAGCACGGTCGGCCGCATCCTCGAAGACCCCACGGCCAAGGGCTGGAGACGCGCCAACTACACGAAGAGCGAAGGCAGCGGCAAGGCCTGGAGCCTCAAGCCCGAGAAGGATTGGGTCTGGCATCAGATCGAGCCCATCGTCTCAGAGGAACTCTGGAACGAAGCCAACGCAATTCTCCAGGAGCAGCGCAGGGGCCGGAAGCCAGCGAGGCGAACCGTCCATCTGTTCTCGGGGCTCGCTTTCTGCAGCTGCGGCGGGAAGATGTACGTGCCTTCGAACAGCCCCAAGTACATCTGTGGCAAGTGCCGCAACAAGATCCCCGAGGGGGATCTGGAAGCGATCTTCCAAGAACAACTCCACAGCTTCTTCCTTTCGCCCGAGGATGTGGCTGCAGCGCTCGCAGAGACCGAGTCAGATCTTCAGGTGAAAGAAGAGCAGATCCGGGTCCTGGAGAAGGAACACGCCAGCGTCCAGGCCGAGATGGACCAGGTCTACGACCTCTATATCAAGGGTCGGATCGACGCCGACGGCTTCGGAGATCGGAACGATCCACTCACAGCCCGACGTCGCCAACTCGACGAGGAGATCCCCACACTCAAAGGCCAGGTGGACGCGATGCGCATCCACTGGGCCTCGAGCGACGAGATCGTACGCGAGGCTCAGGACCTCTACGGGAGGTGGTCAGAACTCGCTTTCGAGGAGAAGCGAGAGATTGCGGAAACCATCGTAGAGCGAATCGAAGTGGGAGACGGAGACATCGAGATCCAGCTCTACTACGAGCCCCCACGCCCACCAACCGAGCCACGACCCCCTGAGCAGAGCTCAGAAGATCGTGGCAACAAGGCAACACACAAACATGGGTTCGCCGCCGCGATCCACTGGAACCGCGCCGGGAAGGAGAAACGCGTAGCGGCGCGCGCCAGGACGATCTCGCCGTCTTCGAGGATCTGACGCAGCGCTTCGAGGGCGCCGCGTTCGAACTCGGGGAGCTCGTCGAGGAAGAGCACACCGTTGTGGGCCAAGGAGACTTCGCCCGGGCGCGGAGGCGTACCGCCACCTAACAAGCCTGCGCGTGTGGCGGAATGGTGGGGCGCGCGGAAGGGGCGGGCTCGAACGAACGGTGTCTGCGGCGCCAGGCTGCCGGCCGCACTCCAGATACGGGTCGTTTCGAGTGCCTCGGCTCGAGAGAGGGGCGGCAGCAGGCTCGGCAGCACGCGGGCAAGCAGTGTCTTGCCGGAGCCCGGCGCGCCGCGGAGCAGCAACCCGTGTCCACCGGCTGCGGCAATTTCGAGCGCTCGCTTCGGGCCTTGCTGGCCGCGCACGGTGGCGAGGTCCGGTCCGTTCGAGGCCGGCATGTCCGCTGGGGTTGCAAGCTCTGCGCGCGGAAGCTCGTGCCCGGCGATCAACGCAGCGAGCACCTGCACCAGATCGCTTGCGATCAACACCGGTTGTCCCGGCGCGAGCGCCAGCTCGGCTTCGTTGCCGGTGGCGGCGATGATCCGCTGGCAGCCGGCTTCCTTCAGGGCGAGGACCAGGGGAAGGGCACCCCGGACCGGGCGTAGGCGCCCGTCGAGGGCCAGTTCGCCGACCAGCCCGAGTCCCGTCAGGGCCTCCGGCTCGATGGCGCCTCCCGCCGCCAGGATTCCGATCGCGATGGGCAGATCCAGCCCTGCGCCGGACTTCCGAATCCCCGCGGGGGCAAGATTTACCGTGATCCGCCGATCTGGAAACGGTTGCCCGACGGCCCCGATCGCCGACCGAACGCGCGCCCCGCTCTCGCGAACGGCCGCCTCGGGAAGCCCAACGATATCCACCCGTGGAAGCTGGGAAGAGAGGCGGACCTCGACTTCGATCGGAACACCATCTACCCCGTGCAGGGCAGCACCCAGGACGCGCGACATGGCGCAGAACTCCAGGGACCTCTCAGTTTCCGGTTGCAGTTGCCGAGTATGGGGCGAGGCACGGACGGGAGAGGCGTCGGCGACGAAGACAGGGCCCGCCGAAGCAGACCCTGTCTTCTCACCTTGAGAAGCCCCGCCAGGGTTGGGGCATCTTGCTCAGTATGTGGCCGGGGAGGGCCGAAAGTGTCAGTCCAGGGGCGACGGTTCCGTCGGAAATCGAGCTGCCCGCGGGGCAGCGGCTATCGTATGCCCCGATCGGCTCTTCGGGGGGAGGGAGAATGAGCGTTGCAAACAGGCGCCGGGTCGGGCTCGATAGGGTTGCGGCCCTGGTGGTTTTCGCCGGGCTCGTGATGGCGTGCGACACATTGGGTGGAGCATCCGCCGACGCGCCCGCTGTCGTCCCCCCCGACGTCGTCAGTGGCGACGATTTCGATGCTGGCCAGGCCATGGAGCACCTCGAGCAGCTCGTTGCCCTCGGACCCCGCGTGATGGGAGGCGAAGGAGCGGCTGCAGCGCGCAGCTACGTCCGTGCACATCTCGAAGGCTTGGGCCTCGAGGTCGAGGAGCGGACCGGCGAGGTCGACCTGAGCGATTCCGACCCGGTCGATCTGGTCAACCTGTCGGTGCTGATTCCGGGTACTGCCGCCGATGCCGTCGGCGAACTCGCGGTCGCGACGCCGCTGGATACCGCGCTCGCAGAGAGCTTCGAACTGCTCGGAGCCAACGAGGGCGGCTCCGGTTCCGCGCTGCTGCTCGAGTTGGCGCGCGCCCTGAACCAGGCGCCGCTGGCGTATCCGACGCGCTTGATCTTTCTCGATGGCGAGGTCTTCGAGGCCGGCCAGCATCTGGGGATCCAACTCGCTGCCACAGATCTGTTCGAGCACGACGCACGCTTGCTCGTGTACGTGCACCAGGTGGGTGATGCGGATCTCGAGATCCGTCGCGATCTCGTTTCCCATCGCGTCTTCCGGGATTCATTCTTTCATACCGCGGCCCGGCTCGGACACTCGGCTTCCTTCCCGACCCAGGCCGGTTTCGATCAGGTTCCTGGCGGCCATCAGCTCCTCTTCCGACACGGCTTCCGCCAGGTCGTGGCGCTCTCGGACATCCGCTACGGCGGAAGCGAACCTCCGGGAGACTTCTGGCGCACCGCCGAGGACAATCTCGATCACGTCTCGAAGGAGAGCCTCGCGATCGCGGGTGAAGTCGTTCTGGAGGGCCTGCGAGATATCGCCGCCCATCTGCAGCGGGTCGACGCCCATTCACAGCGCCCGGTGCCGGAAGTTCAGGAAGCCGACGGGCCGGAAGCCGAAGGCTCGGAGCCGGAGGCGCCCGAAGAGACCCAGCCCGAGAACATCGACGGCACCGGCTCCCCTAGGGAAGACAGCGCGGAAGGCGAGCCGCGGCCAGGGAGCGCGGTCGTCGAATCCCCGGGCGACCTGTCGCCGACTGAATGAATCTCACGGTGTCCGCGCGCATCCAACCGAGGACACCGAAACCGAATGAAACATCGCTCGAGACCAAAGGAGGTTGATATGACCGCGTCGAACCCGCTCCGTACCGCTGGAGCCGCCCTTGGCTTGCTGGCCACCCTGGCGTTGGCCGGCTGCCAGACCGCACAGACCGCACTCCAGGACCGAACCACCCGGGACGCCGTCATCGGCACAGTGGTCGGCGCAGCCGCCGGCGCGGCCATCGATAGCAACAAGCGCGGCCGCGGCGCTTTGATCGGTGCCGTGGTGGGCGGACTCGCCGGCGGCGCGGCGGGCCGATACCTCGACAACCAGGCCAAGGAAATCCAGGACGCGATCCCGGACGCCAACCTCGAAGGACGTGGCGACACGCTCGTGGTGGGTCTTCCGGGCGATCTCCTGTTCGATTCCGGATCGAGCACGCTCGCGCCTGGCGCCGTGCAGAAGCTGAATAGCCTCGGCAGTACGCTGGTGCGCTACCCCGAGAGCAACGTCCTGATCAAGGGACACACGGATTCCCAGGGTGACGAGTCGCGCAACCTGCAGCTCTCCGAGGACCGTGCGCGCAACGTGAAGAACCTGCTGATCGCTCAGGGTGTCGCCGCGTACCGCATCACTTCGATCGGCATGGGCGAGCAGTTCCCGGTCTCCACCAACTCGACGGCAATCGGACGCGCGCAGAACCGCCGCGTCGAAGTCGAGATCAAGGTGGACGAGGGCATGCAGGGCGGCGGCAACTAGATGGAAGTGGCGTCTGCCGCGGCCTCCGCTAGCAAGGGGGTCGCGGCGTTCGTAGCTGCATCCGCGCTGCTGTTGCTGCCGCCGCTCGCGGTCGCTGCCCAGAATCCCCCAGAAGCCGCCGGCGGCGTTGCCGTACAGATCGAATCGCCGGCGCCCGGCGTCGCGGTCTCGGGCAACTTGCATCATGCGCGGGTCTCCGGAACCGCGCTGGCGCACGGCAAGGGCGCCACGCTCTATGACGTGATGCTGGTGATCGATGTCTCGCAATCCACGACCACGGCGAGCGGCGCGGACGTCGACGGCGATGGCATGGTCGGGCTCAACCCGCATAACGAGTACACGGCCAAGCTGCCCCCGGGCGCGGTTCCCGCGAACCTGCGGAGCACGGACCCGGGGGATTCGATTCTCCACGCCCAGGCCGCCGCAGCACTCACGCTGCTTCGCGATCTGGATCCCCGCCGCGTCCGGGTCGGAATCGTCTCGTTCTCCGGCGACGTGAATCCGACCACCGGCGAGCGAAAGACGGCGACGCAGGAAGACGCCCGGGTCGAGATCCCGCTGGCGTCCGACTACACGGCCGTCGAACGCACGATTCGGGCGATCGTCGCACGCGGAGCGCATGGCGCCACGAACTACGCGGCCGGGGTGCGTGTGGCGATGGTGGAGCTGGCGGCGTTGACCGGCGCCCAGAGTTCACGCGACGCCGGACGCGAGAAGGTGATGTTGTTCCTGTCCGACGGCTTGCCGACCTTTCCGATCGGGAAGGGAAGCGTGACCGACGCTGGCGACGAGGAGGCCGCGATTCGAGCGGCCGAACTGGCTCGCCGCGCAGGTATCGTGATCAACACCTACGCCCTCGGCCCCATCGCGCTCGACTATCCGCGCGCCCTCACCGAGATGGCCCGGATCTCTCGCGGGACCTACACGCCGGTGCAGCGCCCCGCTGGCATCATCGCTTTGTTGGGCGGCGTGACGTTTGCGGACGTCGAGGACGTGATCTTCACGAATCTCACCACCGGCGACCTGTCGACGGACGTGAAGCTCAACCCCGACGGCACCTTTACCGGTTACATCCCGGTGAAGGAGGGCTCGAACCGCGTACGCGTGACCGCGTTGGCGAGCGACGGACGCCGAGGAGATTCGGAGTTCGAGTTCGAATTCGACCACCGGGATGTCGGCGATCGCAGTCAGGTGGCCGAGCTCGAGCGAATCCGCCGCCAGAATCAGGACCTGCAGATCCAGCGCCGACGCCTGGAGATCGAAGCCTTCCGCGCCGAGCAGCGCCGCCGCCTCGAGATCGAGGTCGTGGATCGGCCCGGGGAAGAATGACGACCTGGCGCGTAGCTACGACCTTGAAGGTCCAAGGGGTCGCGGTGCGACCGCCATGTGAGGGCCAACCCTGATTCGGCGCAGCTAGCTTGCGTCGAGCTGGCTCGCCTCTTTCGGCCGATCTCAGCGTGGTGCGCAGCAGTTGCTCAGCCGCACCTTGTGCCAGGGGCCCGCTGAGGCTCCCTTGCGACCGCGGAATGGGCCTTTGCTCTCCGGGTCGGGATTTCGTGCCGTTTCTTGCGGCGAATGGCCTCACATTTACCGCATCATCCGCGGTGATTACTTGCTGGTGCGGCGAATAGCGGCTAGAAACACCGCAACCAGTGCGGTGAAAATGGCTTTCATTCACGAACAACCTGAATGGCCCCAGTTTGAGTGGGATAGCGAGGCCCTTGCAGCGCCCCTTGCAGCCGTGCGCCACAAACAGGGTAGGCACCTCGGGAAGATGGAAGCCCTGGGATTCGAGCTTCGAACGGAGGCCAGCATCGCGACGCTCGCGGACGAGATCGTCAAATCGTCGGCCATCGAAGGTGAACAGCTAGATCCAGACGAAGTCCGCTCATCGATCTCCCGCAAGCTCGGTTTCGATGTTGCGGGCCTGCCCAAGCCTGGACGAGAGGTCGAGGGCATCGTTGAGATGATGATCGACGCGACACGAAATTTCGATGCGCCCCTTACAGCGCAGCGTCTGTTCGACTGGCACGCCGCGTTGTTTCCAACCGGCCGAAGCGGCATGCGTCGGATCACAGTCGGGGGGTGGCGCACTCAAGAAGCCGGTCCCATGCAAGTCGTCTCCGGGCCCGTCGGCCGCGAGCAGGTGCACTTCGAGGCGCCCGCTGCCGGGCGCCTCGGGCCCGAGATGGAGTCGTTTCTCGCATGGTTCGATGAGCCCTCACGAACTGATCCCGTGCTCAAGGCAGCAGTCGCACACTTGTGGTTCGTGACAATCCACCCGTTCGAGGATGGCAATGGCCGAATCGCGCGGGCGATCGCTGACATGGCGCTCGCACAAGCGGACGGCACGAAGGATCGCTTCTACAGCATGTCATCCGGAATCGAAGCGGACAGAAGAGAGTACTACCTCCGGCTCGAGACTACGCAGCGGGGCGGTCTGGATATCACCGAGTGGATCGCATGGTTCCTTGGCTGTCTTGATCGCACCATCGAAGCGGCCGACGACGCACTCTCGTCCGTCCTCAAAAAAGCACTGATTTGGCAGCGAATCAATCCGAACCCGGTGAACGAACGTCAGCGGAAGGTCATCAATCGAATGCTCGACAACTTCAGAGGCAATCTGACAACGTCGAAGTACGCCAAGCTCGCGAAGTGCTCGACTGACACCGCACTTCGAGATATTCGTGGGCTATTGGAGCGGGGTATCCTCGTCAGGAATTCGGGCGGTGGTCGAAGTACCAGCTACCGCCTCGCAGAACTCGACGAGGCGCTGGCCTAGGAACCGGCAGCTACCTTGGCGTGCCCTGAGTTTGGCGGAGGGAGAAAACTGGGCTCGTGCCGCCATCATCCTGGAAGGAGGAGAAGATGGCACGACGAGGCTACCCGCCGGAGTATCGGCGACGCGTCATGGATCTGGTTGAAGGAGGCCGAGAAGTCTCCGAGGTCGCTATTGCTCTCGAGGTCAGCCAACAGACGATCTACAGCTGGCGTCGCCAAGTGCGAATCGAGGCTTGCCTAGAGGCCGATCGACTGACATATCGACGCGTCGCCAACCACACTCCTGTATGACCATCGCGCATGCCTGCGGCACACGGACCCGTCTTCTCCGGCCGCTTCGTCAGGCGGCCCTTCCCGCCTTCGCGGTGTTGCTATTCGGGGCCTCTTCCGCCGCCACGATCATCTCCACGGCGGCTGTCGAGGGCCTTCCGGCCAACGCCGTCTTGCAGTTCGGCTCCCCGGATCCGGGCGACCTGTCCCTCATCCTCCAGATCTCGCTGGCGCCGGGCGAGAATTTCTCGATCGGAGGGCTGATCCTCCAGCCGGTCTCTGCGGCGGGGACCATCCCGGGCCCACTCCTCGATGTGACTCTGGTCCAGGGCTTCGGGGGTACCACAGTGCAGCTGGCAGGAACCGGATTGTCGGATCTCTTCTTCGTATCGTTCCCCGGCGTCGGTCCGGGCGATCAGATCGGCTTCTTCACCTCGGGTCCTGCGGGCGGGGCGATCGGGTTCCTCACCGTTCCCCCGCTCTCGATCCCGGAGCCGAGCATCCCGGTGCTCTTGATGATCGGCCTCTTCTTCCAACAGCGCCGTGGCACGGCGTCTCTCCCCGGCACTTCGTAGGGGAGGTTGGTCACGACGACAGGGCCTGTCTCGGGCTCCCCGAGACGGGGCGATTTCAAGCTCCCGCGGGCAACATCCTCCAGCCGGACGAGTGTTGGTTGCTGGACAGCCGTCTTCCCACGGCCGCCCTGTGCGACTACCCGGGCGGCATCTTCTCGCTCGAACTGGTCGGCGGCAAGGCGGCGGCTTTCGACTTCCTCCGGAGCCTGCGTATCACGAAGAACGCGGTGAGCCTGGGCCGGATGGAATCGCTTGCCTGCCACCGCGTCGCCACGACCCACTCGGAAATGGAGCCCGACCAGCTCTCGGCCGCCGGCGTCAGCCAGGGTCTGGTCCGCGTCTCGGTTGGTATCGAGGACTGGCGCGATCTGGTCGAGGACTACGAAGTTCGCCGGCACGCTCGAAGAGAGCGCCCGGCAGCTGGCGGTCGGGAATCCCCAGACCTCTCCGTTCCACGCCGGCCCCTCCGGCCTCGCTCGAGCGACGCGTGCAGCCGCGCCCCTTCGCGGGATGTGCGCTCCGTTCCCTGCCTCTCCTCGCGTGCTTCGTCTTGTGCTCCAACGAAGCCCGAGCCGTCCGGTCAGGTCTTCTTCGACTCGCCGGCGTGGAGGCCTCTCGGCCCTGCGAGGCCCTCTACGATCTGGTTGCCATCGCTCGAAGCAGCCCGGGCGGCGGTTGGGCACTCGATGGCGCGCTGGCTCCAGTACTCGGGCCGCAATCTGCGCGGTTCGAGGCTGCGTCGGTGGCCGAATTGGCCGACCTCTGGTGGCGCGAGGGCTCGGATCTGCGAGGAACAGCGCTGGCGGCACTGGTCTGGCAGCTGGCAAGGGGCCCGCGTCCGGCCGTCCGACCACTGGAGCGCCAGATCGTCCGGAACCTCGAACCGGAGCGACTGTTCTGCGAGGCCGACTTCGATCTGCTGCCCGGTCTGTTCGACTTGAAGTGGTCTCAAAACCTCGACCGAGCGATGCGCGTCGATTCGGCCCAGCTTCGGCGGTCTTCTGCCCGAGCTCAAGGCGCGGAACGGGAGCCGTAGTGGCCCTACGGCGAGGTTTCGCAACGATGGCGGACGCCCGCGAAGAGGCGCGATCTCGATCGGCCGAAGGCGAACTCTGGTTCCATGAGCATTGACCTTGATCTGACGCCCTGGGAGACGGTGACATTCGACCGATTGGTCCTCGGCCAAGACCCCATCTTTTTGGAGCAGTTAGGTCTAGTGTCCTGCGCCGGAAGTTCGTTTACAGAACCTGGCGATGGAGGCGAGGATTTCGTCGGCGGTTTTGGTCCACACGAGGGGTTTGGGATTCTCGTTGTTGACCTCGATGTAGAGCTTGATGGCTTCATTGAGCCTCT
>JAJDAP010000063.1 GCA_029261795.1 Deltaproteobacteria bacterium | reverse complement strand
AGCTCCGCACCCGGCCTAATGCCTGGGAAACATCGGTGAGAAAACGGTCGGGTCGCGAGTCGCATCGCCGGTAGAATCCGGGAGCCTCCGAGGGCCGAGGCCGATCCGCCACTGGTGGCCAGTCCCCGTTTGTTAGCTTGGTCCGGGGATGTTGCGAGAACATCATTGGTGACACGCCCAGCGTGATCCCGTTCAGGAGACTGCTCCCCCGACACATCCCTGCCCTCGGAGGCTCCTCCCTACCTTGAAGGAGTCCCTCGTGAAACGCAAATCTTCCGCTCCGAATCGATCCTCGAAGCGCCGACGGCGCGAGAGAGCGCTTCTCGAGAGGGTGCACCTCCATGCCGCGGGCATCGATATTGGGAGCGCCAGCCACTGGGTCGCCGTCCCCGAAGACCGAGACTCTTCGCCGGTCCGCGAGTTCAGGAGCTTCACCCACGATCTTCATGCCCTGGCCGATTGGCTCTTGAGCTGCGGCATCGAGACGGTGGCCATGGAATCGACCGGGGTCTACTGGATCCCTCTCTACGAGATCCTCGAGGCGCGCGGCATCGAGGTGCTCCTCGTCAACGCCCGCCACGTCAAGGGTGTGCCGGGACGCAAGACCGACATCCTCGACTGCCAATGGCTCCAACAGCTCCACACCTTCGGCCTCCTGCGGGGAAGCTTCCGCCCGGAGGCCCGCATCGCGGCGCTTCGCACCCTCGTGCGCCACCGCGACCAGCTCGTCGCGTCCGCGGCTTCGACGATCCAGCGCATGCAGAAGTCCCTCGTGCTCATGAACCTCCAGATCCACAACGTGATCAGCGATGTCACGGGCGTCACCGGCCTCGCCATCTTGCGCGACATCGCCGCAGGCCAGACCGATCCCGCCCTCCTGGCCCGCCATCGCCATCCCCGCTGCAAGGCCTCGGAGGAGGAGATCGCCGCGTCGCTCACCGGTCACTACCGCGAAGAGCACCTCTTCGTCCTCCGCCAATCGCTCGCCCTCTACGACTTCCTGCAGGAGACGACCCGCGGCTGCGACCTGCAGATCGAAGCCGATCTCCACGCCCTCGAAGCCACCTGCACGACTCCCGAAAGGCCCCTACCCGAGCCCCGGAGAACCCGGAAGCGCAGCTCGAACGAGCCCGACTTCGAGCTTCGCTCCCCCTTGTTCCGCCTCTGTGGGGGAGTCGATCTCAGCGCGCTCCCGGGGATCGCACCCTACGGGGCCCTCAAGCTCATCTCCGAGATCGGCCTCGACATGCGTCGATGGGCCACCGAGAAGCACTTCGTCGCCTGGCTCACCCTGGCTCCTCGCAACAAGATCTCGGGAGGAAAGCTCCTCTCCTCTCGCACCCAGCCCTCCGCCAACCGCGCCGCCAAGATCCTACGGATGGCGGCCATGAGCCTCGGGCGAAGCGACCATGCCCTCGGCGCCTTCTACCGCCGCTTGGGAGCCCGTGTCGGCAAGGCCAAGGCCATCACCGCCACCGCGCGAAAGCTCGCCATCCTCCTCTACCGAATGCTCCGCAACGGCATGACCTACCACGAAGTCACTGGCCACGACTACGATCTGATGCAGCGCAGCCGCATCCTCCGAGGCCTCCGACGACGAGCCGCCTCACTCGGACTCGAACTCGTCGATACCAATACCGGTGCTGTTATGTAGGAACGTTTTCTCAGGAGCCGGCTCCGCCTGGAGCGTGTCAGTCGCTCGTGGACCCTCGAACGCGTCGCGTACCACATCTCCTGGGATCCGGCGCGGCTCAGCAAGGCCGAACGCGGGCTGGTACCGATCCCGCGGACCCACCTGGATGAGCTTTCCGCGCTGTACAACGTGGAGGCGCGCGAGCTGGTGCCTTCGCCTCCGCCGCCGCTACTCGATGAGCGCAAAGCGTCATGACGACGGGATCTCCCTCTGGCCAGGACGCGCACGACGCCGTCGCGGATGCCCTGGTCGACATCCTCGCGGCGCTCGCGGTAGAGCATCTCTCGACCGACACAGACGGGAACTCGACCGGCCACTCCAGAGAGCCGACTGCCTCATTGAGAAAGGAAAGCAAATGCCTCAGATCGCAGTGAAGCTCAAGGATCTTCACCCGAATCCGTTTCGCAAGGTGGAGTCCTACGCAATCGATGAGTCAAAGGTCGAGCGGCTCGTCGAGTCCATCGAGAGCACCGGATGGTGGGAGAACATCGTCGTCCGCCGCAGGAAGGAGGGCGGTGTCGAGCAGGCCCACGGTCATCACCGCGTCGAGGCGCTCCGTCGGGTCTTCAAGGCGAACGAGGAGGTCCGCGTCATCGTCCAGCCCTTCACAGACACCGAGATGCTTCGGTCAATGGCAGACGAAAATGCCGAAGAGTTCGGGCATAACCCCTGGTCCGACCTGGAAGTGATACAGACCGTTGTGGAGGCGTACGCCGACGGTCGGATCGAGCTTGAGAGTCCTGCGCGAGACGTGGCGAGGGATAGGCTCCGCTATGCGCCGAACTTTGTACAGGGTGACGATCGGCGCGCCGGCGCCGATCGTTCGTACACAGCCACCGGCGTCAGCGATTTCATCGGGTGGCCATACACGAAGGTCAAGGAACTGCTCCGCGGACTGGAGCTGATCGAGATCGGCGCTCTGTCCAAGTCCAGCCTTCGAACGGCCAAGAACTGGACCGAGGCCCGCGCAATCATCAGAGCCACTTCCGCCGCCTACCAAGAGAAGCTCAAGGAATCACGGGCAGCTGCACTGGAAGCAAAGCAAGCGGCTGACTCGGCGAAGACGCCTCACCAACGCAAGGTTGCGATGTCCAAGGCCAAGAAGGCCGTAAAGGCCAAACGCGACGCAGCCTCTGTTGCTCGCGGTGCATCTACCTCCATCGCCGAAGACATCAGAAGCGGGAAGGGGCATGCCGACGCCTCCAACAAGGCGAGAGCGATCGCAGGGGCCGATCAGTCCCCGAAGCCGCCGCCTAACCTGGACGACTACCTGGGCGAGACGATCTCCCAGCTGGTCAGGGTTGCGGCGCACGGCGGATCGGTAGGCAAGCGCCTGCACAAGGTTAGAACGGCAAACGAACACATCGATCCAAAGCTGCGAGGCCGGTTGGTCAAGCAGTTGGAACGGGCTGCGGAAGATTTTGCCGAGTGGGCAGATTGGTTCCGCGAAGAGCCCGAAAATCAGCGAGAGAGCAATCTCCCGCGTCGGCTGCGCCTCATCCAAGGCTTAGGGGCCGGCGCACAGAAGGGCGCGGCTAACGACCCCGAGTTCAAGCGTCTTCTCCGGGACTTCGAGCACACTCTGGCGGGCGTGGAACAGTGATTCGGAGGACGCACTGAAGCGCCAAGGATTCGAACATCGCAAGGTCAAGCGGCTCGCCCGCCGGCTGGGCGGTGAGGACCCCAAGGCCAGGGCGCGCGGCATCCTCGAAGGTCTTTGGTACTACACCGCCACGTACGCGCCCGACGGATCTCTCGCCGGCCACGACTGGGAGGACATCGCCGACATCGTCGGCTGCACGAGCCGTGCACCCGAGGAGCTTCGAGCCGCGCTGGTCGACGCCGGATATGTGGACGGGCATGAGTCGGGCGACGTAATCCATGGTTGGGCCGAGCACGCCGACCGCCAGGTCCATCGGAAGTTGATGCTCGCAGGCACGCCATTCGCGGACGGCACACCCCCAATCAAGTCCTATGCCAAGGATGGCGAACAGCGTGCCTTGTGGGATGTCGCGTTCGGTCCCGGCTCTGGCGGAGGCGACACGGGGGCAACACCAGGGGATACCCCCGTACAACCTCGGGGGCGAGACAGGGACTCCGAGCCTGAAGCCAGAAGCCTGAAGCCTGAGGCCAGGAAGAACAAGAAAGAGCCGGCTGAAGCCGGTGTGTCTGCCGATCCAGATTCAGCACCAGCTCAGATTCAAGTCATCTGGGACCACGGAATCCAAGCCGCAAGGACCTATCGCCCCAGCGCCTCCAAGTGGAAGCTAAATGCCAGCCGGAGGCGATCGCTACAGGCCCTGGTCAAGGAACATCCCGACCGCGGCGAGTTGGTCTTTGCTGAAGTTGTCCACGGGTACCGGTACGCCAGGCGGTCTTGGGAAGAGATCGAGCAGCACTTCTCTCCCGACACGCTCCTGACCTCGAAACGAGACGGCTACCTAGAGGCGCTCCAGCTCGCGACCGACAGCGGTCTCAATCCGCCGTTCGAGCGCGTCAAGAAGCCCGAGCCGTCCGGACCGCGCGACCTGCGCGGTGATGTCGCCATACGGACCGCCGAGCGCGTGCTGGAGATGGACATTTGAACGACGAGGAGAAGCTGGCCCGGGTCGCCACGATCTCAGGCCTCTACGCTGGGCTCGCCGTGTTCCCCGACGACCGAAGAGATGCACTGTGGTGTCCTACCCCGAGGGGTCCTTGGTCTTGCTCGCCACCTTACGATTGACCCGGGCCTCCAAGCGCAGATGTGCCGCCAAGCCTCGAAACTCGCTTGGGATCCGCTCCTGGCACAGGCAGCAGTCCTTCTCCGTGCAGTCGGTCGATGCTCCGGGCTGCACCGCGCATGTCATGTGGTTGACGTGCCCGATGCCGGCCTTCCACTCCTCGTCGCTCATTGAATCCCCGCTGCCATGATCGCCGCCCTGACTGCGGCAATCGGTGAGTCCACTGGGGGCTCGTGCAGCACGCACACGATGTCCCCGTCCATGACGAAGGCGTAGGCAAGCTCGGCCGTTGGGTGGTCCTCCAGCGTGAAGCTGTGGACATGGCCTTCCCAGACCAGCTCGCCCTCGAAATGCTCTTCGACGTGCTCCTGGCCGGTGTGGCGAGCCTTGGCGCCATGGGTGGCCTGGATGGCTTCGAGGAAGCCCGAGGTGGGCGGCTCGCTCAACTCGACGGACCTTCTCTACCAGGGAGCTTGCCGTACTCGGCCTCATAGTCCTTCAGATTCCGAACAAGTATCTCCGCAAGCGACGCGGCGTGCTGGGGTGACATCACAAGTGTGCCCTGATTGATCACGGACACTTGGTTCTTGCCTGCATCTGCACCTATCACGCGATTCATTCGAATCTGGATGTCGAACAGGCCCATCTGAAGCTCGATGCTGTTCACGTACCAAGCGGGCTTGCTTGAGGGCTCGCCTTCGATGTATCGGATAGTCGGCTGTTTCTCAGCGCTTGTGGTCTTCTTCTTAGCTGCCTTCGCTGCCATCAGTTCGTTGCCTCAGTCGTGATTGGGTATTGCGGTCGGTAATGGGTCTCTATTGGCACCTGCAGCACAGAGGACGCTGACGTCTTGGGAGGTTCGGCCATGACGAAACTCACATTCTGCAAGTTGTTTTCAGTGTTCGATATCGAGGGTTCGGTGCGATCTACGCTCGGCTCTGCCATCCCAGCGTCTCCGGAGAAGCTTGGACTTGCGTGTCCACGACTTGGCATCTCGATTGTCCAATTGAGCAAGTCGCTAAACGGTGCGAATCGCACGATCAAGGCAATGTCAAACGCAGCCGCAAGCCTCTGGAGCGTCTCGATGTTCGGTAGCCCACCATCGCCTGTCTCCTGGCGAGCAATCGCGGGCTGTTTCATACCTGCCAGTTCGCCGAGTTTCTTCTGTGTGAGATTACGGGCCAAACGATTGGCTCGTATCTGAAACGGAATCGCGGTCTCGATGTGGGCTGCGACAAATGCCTCTCGTGCTTCTTTGCTAGCCAATGACTTGGCGATCTGTTCTCGTCTAACTGAAGTCATGTTCGATGCTCCTACGGTTGTCGGCCTCGATTGATGCCTTTCGCGTCAACGCGGTCTCGATCGCACCCACGGGGTCGAACTGATCGTTGACTTCCAACGCTCCGAGCAACAACGTTGCGCTGCCAGACCCTCTAGAAAACAACGGGCGGTACTGGACACCGTCAAATTCAACTCGTAGCTCCCAGAGACCCTTCCCGTTCCCGGCGAGCGGCTTCACCCATTTCAGTCCCCGCCAATCCGACTCGCCTTCAAGGTGTTGAATGAAGACGTTGATCTTCATCTTGACGGTCGCGTTGACCTGGTTGAGCCATTCGTGGATTTCGTTTTCGCCTCGCTGGTTGAGGTAGTCCCGAAACTGTGTCCCGACTTGGGGTCTCTTCGGCTTGCTCATCATATCACTTTAAAGTTATTGACTCCATCATCGAATCAGTATAACCTCAAAGTTATAGGCCCCCGATCTCAGTGAGACCAGGGGCCTTGCGGGGCGCGGATGGTTTCCCGGCCGGTCCGTTACAGGCCAAAACCGCGGGGTTCGATTCTCGGCGCTCCACTCACCAGGATAGCGACATGGCAACACTCAGCACGGACAAGAAGACGGCGGTTATCGGGGCACTCGTGGAGGGTTGCTCGATCCGCTCGACGGAACGGATGACCGGCGTCCATCGGGACTCAATCATGCGTCTCGTGACCGAGACGGGCCGGAAGGCCGAAGCCTTGATGGCGGACCAGATCCGGCACGTTCACTGTGAGCGCCTGGAACTCGACGAAATTTGGTCGTTCGTGCAGAAGAAGAAGGCTCAGCTCCGGCCCGAAGACGATATGACCCGCGTCGGCGATGCCTGGACGTGGATCGCCCTCGATCCCGACTCCAAGCTGGTTCCCGCCCACCATGTCGGCCGACGGAAGTCGCAGGATGCAGAGGCGCTGACCAAGCAGCTCTCCGAGCGGATCGAGGGCCGGGTGCAGATCAGCACAGACAAGCTCTATGCCTACCGATTCGCGATCGCTCTCCACCTGGGCGGCTCGATCCACGGGAACTCGAAGGTGGACTACGGGCGAATTGTAAAGCGGTACAGGGGCGGGCCTCTTGATTCGGGTAGGTACTCGCCGCCTGAAGTGGTCGCGATCGACAAGGATGCCGTCTTCGGGAACCCCGATCCCGACTACATCTGCACCAGCCACGTCGAGCGATACAACCTGCACCTCCGCACGACGATGCGCAGGTTCACACGGCTCACGTTGGGGTTCAGCAAGAAGATTGAGAACCTGCGCGCAGCGACGGCGTTGTCAGTCGCGCACTACAACTTCTGCCGGAAGCACTCGACCATCAAGGCAACGCCGGCCGAGGTGGCGGGGGTGTCGGATCACCGCTGGAGCCTGGAAGAGATGGTGGAAGCGCCGTACTAGGCAGCTTGGACCACCATCTCGACGCCGGGCATGGTGAGACTCCCTGCGGAGTCGGGAGCTACATCTGGCCGCGTGATAGCACCACAGATAAATTGGAGGCGTTCAGGGTCGTCCTCCCCGAGGATATCCAAGACCGTCATTATCGCATCGTCCAAATTCGCAAGGGTGTCCGAAACGAACTCACCCTGGGAACCACAACCTGGGAGACCAGGGACCACGGCATAAAATCCGCCGGAGGGATCTCCGTCGACCACGATATCCAGTCCACTGATCACGTGAATGAATGTCTTCATTGGACAGTTCCTATCTCCGGTTTCGGAGCCGCGATTTTGCCGTGTATTGATTCGTACTTTTCGATGTTCTGACTCAGAGCGTCTCTAAGCGCCATCGCGTGATTCGGAGTCATGACCACGCAGCTCACTGCATTCGCCATACCTGGCTGGTCGAGCGAGAGCTGCGCGAAATCGATGAAAAACTCGTACTGGGTGTGACGAATTCTCGCGACGTTGGAGAAGACCGCCGCCGGGGCAATCGATGCGGGTGCTTTTTGGTCAGCCATTTAGTGAGTGTACCAGCACCTATCGCCGATTCATGGCGCGTAGAAACTCATCGGTGTCGATTCCGGCATCCTTGAGCTGTCGCTCTAGGAGCGGCGCGCTTACGTCCTTGCCCTTGTGGAAGGGCACTGTGATTAGAACCGAAATTCCCTGTTTTTTCATCACCTTGTGGGGATTTCTTCCGCTGCTCGTTCGACGTTCCTCCCAGCCGAGGCGCTCTAGGGCTTTGACGACCTTCCGGGGCTTGAGATTCGTGAGCTTCGGCACCGCATCATCTTGCCAGCATAACCGTAGGTTCGCCGATCAAATCATCCCCGCGGGGTAGGACACCACCTGAGATCCCGTCTGGAGGCAGCCAGCGAGCCGTCCATGTCGGCTAACATCTGGCTGTGACCACCACTGACCTGACAGCGGAGGACGTTGAGCGCCTCGTCCTGGACGCGACGCTCGGACGCGCGCCCAGCGTCGCCGGCCCCGAAGCGGCGGACCTTTTCCGTCGCCTGCGACGCGAGGTGCGAGCGGCGGCCCGATCCGGTCAGATCATTCAGATCCCGAACGAGATGCCGGAGATGCCGCCGGGCGAAAAGGGTTCCCGCGCGACCCCCTAGGTCCCTGATCTCGGGTGCTGTCGAAGCACCTGGAGTCGGTAGAGCATGCGGTCACAATGGCGCGGAACGCGACGGTTTCGCCCCCCACGCTAGTTGGGCTGGGACTCCTCCAAGTCGGGAACGCACTTCAGTGGGAGACGTGGCAACTCGGTGGACCACGCTCCCTTGTTGAGGATGGCGGTCTCTCTCGCGTAAGCGAGCGTTTCCGAGATCACCTCCGGCCGGGTGATGATCGCGTAATCCCGACCGACAGAACTGCCACCTGTCACTAGCCCCCAGAGGTGGACGCCGTCCCTTAGCGGAAGGCGCTCACGAAGAACGGGTCCTCCCGAGTTTCCAGGAAACGACGGCGCGTCGATGTAGAAGACTGATTCTGGAGGAACGATCCGTCGAAGCTTCGGGTTGGGCGCGTCATATGCCACCACACCAGCACGAACGAAGGGCTCTGTCGCACCAGAGGCCGCGTCTCCACCCGGGAACCCGAAGAAGATGGCCCGTTCCATGACACCCGGAGATTCATCAGCGAGTTGGTCCTGGTACGGCTCTCCTGTCCTTGTGCTTTTCCCGCAAGCGTCATCCTTGCCCTCGCTGGGGCAGTTGCGAAAACCTTTGAGAAATTGGGTGGTCTCGATTCGCATAACCGCCACGTCGATCGGCTTCTCGTCGCCGGCCGGAGCTGTCGGATGGAAAGCCCACAGATTCCGCGGGAGCACAAGAACCGCGGTCTGGTTCGATTCCGGACCCATGCGAACTCGCGCGAAGAGATCTGCATGCTTCTCGACCACGTGACGGGCCGTGACGATGAAGTGGACGTACTCGCCTTCCAGATAGTCGATAACGAAGAAGGCGGAGCCGACCGACGCATCAACTTCCCGTGCCCAATCCATACCGGGCGTGCACAGGCTCCGATGCTCTTCCAGCCGCACTATCGCTCGCGTGAGCTGCGAGTAGAACGCCTCCTTCGGCTCTTTGTCACTCGTAGACTCTTCGCTTCCAAGTGCCGCGACGCAACCAGCAAGACAGATTGTCAATGCCACCAGCGCCATGCGCCCGGGTCGGAGCCAACACCAACTACCCGCTCTCATTCGAGGGATCGTAGCGCGGGCGGCACTCCGCCAGAAGCCGCTAATTCGGGTCCCACGCTGGCCAACTAGTGCGTTGGCCCCGTCTCACGCTCCCCAGCAGCTTGGGCACCCAGGTGTCCGGATAAGTCCGCATTTGGCCGCCCTGCCGGCCATCCCCGCAACCCATCCCCCACCGGCGGCGACGGCGCGCCACCTCAGTGCTGCGCGGACTGCCGCGTCAAGCCCGAGGGGGCTCCCTGACCATTCACAGACCAAAGGACCGATGAAATGAGCGCAAGTGATCTTACAACAGGCCTCTCCCCCGACGTAGTACATCGCGCCAAAGAGAGCACCCGCGAGCCCAAGCTCGATCCCGGCGCCCCGAAGACTCAAGATGAATTCTTGGCGCAGGTCACAGGCGAGGTCGCCGACATGTCGCAGGACGAATACGAGCGGCTGCGCGGCGATGGGTGGACGCCAGAAGCCGAGGCCGCGAAGCGGCATAGCGCCGCGCGGATTGCGCGCCTCAACGCGCGCGCGGCGCGACGCTAGTGCTCGCCGATGCCGAGATGACAGCGGCAGTCCTAGAGCAGGCCGACGCAGACATGGCGGGGATCGTCCACCTGGGATTGTGGTACTCGATGCCGGTCGGGCAGGGCGAGCCGCACGAGGTGGCGCAGTTCACGGCGGACGTGATTCGAGCCGTGGAGATCCATGATCGCCGCTGCAACTGCGCACTGGTCGAGGGCCTCAAGGATGTGACGACCGCCCGCATCCGCCAACTGGTCGAGGTGGGTGAGTACATCGACCAGCGGGTGGTCGCGGAATTGACGATCCCCCTGGCGCCCGGGTCGGCCTGGTCGCAGGACGAGGACTAACGTGCTGTCTAGGGGGGCGAGTGGTGTGCTTGGCGCCTCCTGGCAGTTCTGGGAGAGCCTTGTCGTCGCCCCCCCTCTTCAACGTACAGAGACGAGGTGATCTTGGCCGCCATAGATTCGCTCTCGCGGAAAGAACAGCGTGGGATTGCCTTCCTGATGGTTGCGCCGTCAATCGCAGAGGCCGCTCGGCAGGCGGGCATCAGCCCGCGGACGTTCCGCCGTTGGCTGCAGCGCACGGACTTCAAACAAGCAATGACGGAGTCCGCGCAAGCTGCCTACTTGGCCACTATTCGCCGGGGACAAGCTGCTTCAGAACAGGCGCTGGATACGCTGGTGGAGGTGTTAGCCGACCACGAGGTACCAGCAAACACAAGGGTGGCTGCTGCTCGGGCGATTCTCGATCTCGCTGTGCGACGTGGCGAGCTAGACGAGGTTTCCGATCGAGTGGATAAGGTCGCTGGAATCCTGGAGGAATCCATGAACGCATCTACCGATCAGAAAATCAACGACTTCGTCGATCGCTTTCAGGGGACGAGTCATTGAGTGCCCATCGGCATCTCGAAAAGTTGATCAGACTGTTGAGCGAAGCCAGCGCCCAAGCCCAGCAGAGCGGGGCACGGCTTCCGATCGTCTTCGTTCCACCCGAGCGCGTCGGGGAAGCCTACGTAGCCATGGCGGCGTTCCCTCCGGACCACCCGCGGTTCTTTTTTTTCCCGGATGTTTGCGAAACCGTAGAAAGGTGGGAGGCGCTCGTAAGCGAGTCGCCCACCCCAGACACATCGTCGTCCCAGGCAGCGCCTGCGTCGACTGCAGGAGAGACCGATGATCAAAATTGAAACCCTGTCGCCTAGCGTGATCAGGCGAGCCATCGACGAAGTCCAAAAGCTCCCCACTAAGCCCACAAAGGCTGCGTCTCCGAAAACTCGCGAAGAGTTCCAGCGAGAACTAGATCGTGAGATCGAGGCAATGTCTCAGGCCACATACGAGTCGAAACGGGAGTCGGGATGGACCCCTGACGACGAGATCGATAGGCGCCTCGCCGAAGCGCAGAAGGGAAGTTAGGTCCCATGGACATTGCCGCCGAACTGGACGTTGTCCTTCGAACGCGTGAGGCGCTGCGCGCCGCTCGCCAGATGGACCAGGCGCTCGATCGCTTGGATAATCGTGCCCGACGCGCAGGTCGCGGGATCACCGATCTCCAGACGCGAATGCGCCAGGCCGGGACGACCGCTCGGAAGTCCTCCGCGAGCTTCCGCGCTGCCAACACTTCTCTGTCTCCTACGCGAGCGGCTTCGCAGCAGGTGCTCGCGCTCGACAAGTCCTCGCGGCTCGCCGCTGTAGGCACCCTGAAAATGAACGCCCAGGTTCGACTGCTCCAGAAGAACCTGGCCGGCCTGACGGGTGCTGCTACGACCGCCGCCGCCGCCCTTGCCAAGATTGGCGGCGCCCAGATTGCGGCGAACGTATCTGCTGTCAACGCTGGCATGCGTACCGCCACGGTTGGCGCTGCTCGCGCAACTACGGGACTTCAGGGTGTGTCCGCTGCGGCCAGGGGTGTGGGGTTCGCTGGCATCGGCGCAACGGCGGGACTGACCGGGATCATCGTTGCCGGAACTGCGCTAGTGAAGACGGTGTCGATCGTCGCCGACTTCGAGAAGTCTCTCGACGGCATTCGCGCAGTTACCGGCGCGACCGAGGCGCAGATGTCTCGACTGACGGCCGCCGCCAGGAGCCTGGGCGAGACCACCGTTTTCACGGCAACCGAGTCGGCCGAAGGCTTGCGGCTCTTTTCTCAGGCTGGCTTCTCTGTCGAGGAATCGCTCTCAGCCATCAATGGCTCCCTGGCTGCGGCTGCGGCCGGCAGTCTCGACCTGACTAGCGCCGTCGACATCACGGCATCCGCGGTACGTGGCTTCCAGCTGGAGGCGACTGAGGCCGGGCGCGTTGCAGACGTGCTCGCGGTAGCCGCGACCAGTGCTAACACGACGATCGGCGAGCTGGGCGAGGCGTTCAAGTTCATTGCGCCTGTGGCTGGAGCAGCGGGTGTCTCGATCGAGACCACGGCCGCAGCGCTCGGCATCCTCGCCGACGCCGGCCTCAAGGGGTCGCTAGGCGGCACTGGTCTGCGCCGCGTGATCTCCGGGCTGATCGACCCGAGTGCCGACGCCGCTACCGCGCTGACGAAGATGGGCGTTGAGGTCGATGGCCTGGCCACAAGGATCTCAACACAGGAGGGCCTGATCGGCCTCCTGGATGAACTGAAGGAAGGAGGGCTCGGTGTTGCCGAAGCCTTCACGGTCGCTGGTTTGCGTGGCGGCCCTGCCCTGCTCACACTCGTCAACAACGCCGACGGCATGCGCCAACTCGCCGACGAAACGAACAACGCGGCGGGCGCCGCTCAGCAGATGGCCGAAATCAAACTCGACAACCTATCGGGTGATTTCAAGCTCCTAGCCTCAGCCGCTACCGAACTTGCACTAACGCTCGGTGACGCTGTCATCCTGGATGCGTTCCGAAGTCTCACGCAGGATCTGACTGGCATCATACGCGGAGTCTCGGCGATCAGTCGTGAGTTCGACGAGATTACTGGAACGATCGTATCGGCCAAAACCGCCACCACTGACTTTCTTGGCGACATGATCGACGGTGCCGTCCGGGCGCAGCCTGCCCTCGGTGAGGTTCAGCGCCAACTAGGCGGCGTCATCGACTTCCTGAGTGACCAGGGATTTTTCGACGAAAACATCTTAGGGATCCTGGCTATCCAGGCCGAGAATCTTCGCCGGGCGCTAGGCACGATCGACACCCTCAGCTTCGAGATGCTGCGCACGGAGCTGGACACCCTCACCGAGTTCATCGCCGCGGCTGATGCCGGCTCGATCGCATTTACAGAGAATGAACTAGCAAACTCGAAGAAGCGATCCGCAGCGCTCGATACCGAGATCCAGAAGCGAATCGCACTCGCCGGATCCTTCAGCTCCGACCAATTGGCCGCGACCCTCGGCATCCCTGGTCGTGCGAAGTCGATCGGCTTCGCCACCACGTCCCCCATCGACCCTGCCGACGCAATCAAGGCCGAGGCCAGCCTTCGCGGCGAAGTGCTCAACATCACGCGAGAGACCCAGCTTCTCCTGGCCGACACCGAATTCGAGCGCGCCCGACTCCAGCTCGCACAGGAGCGCGCGACCGCCGAGGAACGAGTACTCGCTGCTCTGGAGGCAGGAGCCTCAGCCCAGGCGGCGGGGGCCTTTCGCTCTGCGGCCGATGCGCGTGGGCGCGCCAGCCTGCGGAATCTACAGTCGGGGCAGATCGACGAGATCAATCAGCAGCTCGCGAAGGATTCCAAGTTTCTGGATCGCGAGATAGAGGCTGAGAAGCTCGCCAAGGCCAAAATTCTCGACCTCAACCTCGCGCTCAACGCGGAGCTAGCGACCACGCGCGGCGAGAAGCTGGCCGCCGCCATCGCAGCCGTCGACGCCGAACGAGACGCGCGCATCGACGCGCTGGAGGAAATCAAGAGAGGGCACGCCGACCTGGGCACGGTGATCGACGCAACGATCGCGAAAACCGAGACCGCTGCCGACCAGGCCGTACTCGATCTGATGCGCGGCGAATCCGCGGCTGGTCGGTTGCTTACCAGCCTCGATAAGCAGCTCGACGACTTCGCTGGCGACACGCTAGAAAACTTCGCGTCAGCATCGGCCAACGCATTCACGGGGTTCATCAACGGGTCTCAGAACGCCGAGGAGGCGTTCCGAAGCTTCGCGGTGTCGACGGTCCAGCTACTGGCCGAGATCCTCGTGAAGATGCTCGCAATCAAGGCGGTCGATGCCCTCCTGGGCAACACGGGCACCGGTGGTGGAGGTGGCGGCGGTGCGAGCTTCACCGACCAACTGCTCAGCTCGGGAATCCAGATCGGCACCGCCCTACTCCTGGCTGCTGATGGCGGCGTCGTTCGTCCCAGGGCCGGCGGAACTCCGGTCCTCGTGGGAGAAGCCGGAGAGCCGGAGGTCATCATCCCTCTATCGAAGGCCAACCAGTTCGGATTTGGCGTCGGTGGCGGCGGCCTGAACGTGGAAGTCAACGTCATCGATCAGTCGACTGGTCAGCCTCTCGACATCCAGGTGCAGCCGCCCAAGCGCGGTGCGCACGGCATCGGGATCGACGTGATGATCGCCAATGCGGCAGCGGGCGACATCACCCGCGGTGGACCGACTGCGAAGGCCATCTCGCAGCGGAAGGCCGCTCCTGACATCACTCAACGGAGGGTTTAGACGCGCGCGTCTACCGGCCGATCCTTACGAAGACGGCGTAGGGCGTAACTACGGGAGGTGCCGTTGGGTCGGCTATCAATGTTGATATTATCAACATTGGTCTGTACGGACTCGCTTCGCTGGTCACCGCCCGGCTTCCGCTGACACGCTCGATCTAGAGCATCCAGCGCCTCTGGGTCGGACGCGGAAGATGTCACCTTCGGGGCCTAGGCCGCCCTTGCGACGTAGGCCGCGACCTGGTCTGCGAGGTGCCGCCTAACTGCTCGGCTAGGTACGAGGTCATGGGGTCCGCGAATGTCGAGAGCATCGCGGGTAGCGTGGTAGTCGTCGGGTGTTATCTCGGTCGCCGCCAGCGCACCCCAGATAGCAAGCTCTGCCCAAACGCTATCGCTACCTGTTTGCTCTTGGCGAAGAAGCATCGCGAGAAGGAACGGCACGACCTCGTCGTGTTCCGGAATAAGGAGCTGAACCAGTGCCGCACGCAGCGCCTCCGCCGCGCCGCCTTCGCCAGCGTCCCATGCCGCCAGGTGGTCGAGCACGATCGCGTGTGGGGCGTCACCGGCGGCCTCCGCGAACCGGATCAAATCGGCGCGGACATCCGCATCGTGGACCCAGTCCTCGTGCTCCACTGCGTGCGCGAGGTTGAGGATTTGTGAAAGGCTTCTTCTGGTTTCTGACATCGTATTCTCCCAAGAGAAAGAGGAAACAAGGACCCTGCGGACACGACCAAGGCCAGTCTCGTGGTCGAGATTCAACCACGTCCCGAACCTGGATCTCGTCCCCCTTTGTTGTGCAGCCGATCAAGCGCTCGTTGCACAGATCGGTGCGAACACCCCACGTCAGCGGCAATCGCTCGGTAGCTCATTCCGCTCTCGCGCATCTTCTGGACCTTGAACGTGTCAGGTCCAACGACCTTTCGGGGCCGGCCAATGCGGCTACCGCGCTTCTTGGCGGCGGCCATGCCGGCCTTGGTCCGCTCGCAGATAAGGTCCCGCTCGAACTCGGCCATAGATCCGAGCACGTGAAAGAGCAAGCGTCCCGCTGGCGTGGACGTGTCGATCGACTGGTCGGTCACGATCAGGTCGACGCCGAGGGCTTCGAACTCGGTAGCTAGGCTGGTCAGATGATGGACGGACCTGAAGACTCTGTCCAACTTCACGCACACAACGGCATCGAAGCGCCGCAACCTGGCGTCGGCCGTCAACCGGTCCAGAGCGGGACGCCGGGCCTTGGAGCCCGAGTGGCCGTGGTCGATGTACTCGTCGACGACGACCAGGCTGCGCCTCTCGGCGTAGGCCCGGAGAGGGTCCAACTGGACCTCGGGGTTCTGCCCGCTCGTTGATACTCTGGCATAGAGTGCTACGTGCATCGTGATCTCCCGCAGGGATCCTATGGCAGTTTAATTAAGTTTGCAAGTAAATCAAAAAGACTACTATCATGACGTCGATGAGCAGACAGAGAAAGAGCGGAAGCGGGGGTCCGAGGTCCGGTTCCGGGCGCCCCGCTGGACCGCCTGAGGCCGTCCGCCGCAACCGAGTTGTGGCCATGTTGACGGACGATGAGATGGAAGCCCTGAGAGCACTGGCGGTCGAGCAGGGACTCCCCGTTGGGACCGCGGCATACAAGATTCTTCGTCGTGCCCTGCGCCGGCGGAGTGCTGGGCGGTAACGGGAGCCTGTACGGGACAGGCGCCGCGGCTCCGTTGGACATATTCGGCGCCGAATCTTCCTGGCGGTCGAAGTTCGCCCCCGAGGAGGTCGAGTGAAGGCAGCAGCGATCTACGCACGCGTCTCGACCGACAAGCAGAGCGAGTCGTCCTGCTCCGAGCAGGTCGCGGCCTGTCGAGCCTACGCGCATCGAGAGGGCCTGCGAGTGGTCCTTGAACTGGAGGACGCCGGGATCTCGGGTTCCACTCGCCACAATCGTCCCGGCCTCCTGGAGCTGATAGATCGCATTGACGAATGGGACGTCTTGCTGGCGTGGGATGTCTCCCGACTCGCGCGTGACGGCGAGGACCTGGGCTGGCTGCGTAACGTGCTCAAGTCGAAAGGCCGCTCCGGCCTGGACGTGAAGACCAATCAGCCGATCGACGGCCTGGCCTCGAAAGTGCTCGGGGTCTTCGCCGAGGAGTATCTGGAGAACCTCGCGCGAGACACCCATCGGGGAATGCTCGGCCTGGTCGCACAGGGCAAGTCGGCCGGCGGGCGCCCCTACGGGTACCGCTCTGTGCCGGCGGATGGCGGCGGCGTGCGCTGGGAACCCGATCCGGATCAAGCCCGGTGGGTGGCCCAGGCCTTCGCTTGGTATTCGGAGGGTTCCGGCCTCCGAGAAATCCTAGGCAAGCTTGACGACGCAGCCGCACCGTCACCACGCGGCGGCGGGTGGAAGCTCTCAGGCTTGCAGCCGATGCTGCGGAACCCGGTATACCGGGGCGAGCGCATTTGGAACCGCTCTCGATGGGTCAAGGACCACGCGACAGGCAAGCGACGCAGAGTCGACCGGCCTGAGTCCGAGTGGGTCCGCGGGATCGACGAGTCCATCCGGATCGTCGATGAGGAGCTTTGGGACCGCGTCCAGGCGATTCACACACGAAACCTGGGATCAAGGCCGGCCAAGGGCGGTCGACCGCCTCGATACGTGCTTTCAGGGCTCCTGGAGTGCGGTGAGTGCGCGGCTGCGTTCCATGTCGTTGGTGGGCGCCAGCAATACGGCTGCAGGGCCTACAGAGACCATGGGAAGCGCGCGTGTTCGAACTCCGCCCTCGTCCCGCGCCTTCAGCTAGAGGAACGCGTGCTCCGCGGGATCAGCGATCTACTCTCGCCCGACCAAGTCGCCGAAGCGGTCGGAATCGCCATGGAGAGAGCGATGGCCGAGTTGAACGGGCATGGCGACCAGCACCTCCGAGATCGTCTCAAGGGTGTCGAGAACCGGCTGGAGCGAGCCGTCGATCTCGCGACACGCACCGGTTCGATGGATGTCGCCGAGCGCAAGGTCCGAGAGTTGACCGAGGAACGGGCCTCGCTCTCATCCCGGCTTGCCAGGACCGATCGCCACAAGATCGACCCTGGCGCCGTCAGAGACTTCATCCTCGCCAAGGCGGCCGACGTCCGGAAGACGTTGGCCGAGGGCGGTGACCGCACTCGCAGACTCTTGCGAGACCTGGTGGGCTCTGACCGGATGCGAGTCTACACGCGCGATCGCCGGAGCTTCGTCGTCCGCGGCACCTTGGGCCTAGATGCGAAGAGGGCGCCCGGGGATGACCCACGGACGCCCTCAATCGTGGTAGCGGGGGCCGGATTCGAACCGACGACCTGCGGGTTATGAGCCCGCCGAGCTACCAGGCTGCTCCACCCCGCAACAAACTGGAGGCGCAAGTTAGGGGCCGGTTTCTGGGGCGTCAACGAGAAGGGGGCGCGTCCTTCCGTCGGTGCTGGGAACCTCGCATCGGCCGCGGTCGGAAGCTCGCGCGGCTCGAATGCCTGGATTCGGCGGAGGCGCCTGGCCAGGTCGCATATCGCAATGAATCGGGCCCTCTCAGCGCCGAGTTGCGTCCCCGCTGCAGTGAATCTGCATTCGAGAGATACCCTCCAACCTACTGAAAATAGTGACAATTTTTGTCACTTGGCTCATGATGGATGGTTCACGGAGGAATGTCCTGATGCGGAAGCTCATGATGCAGTGTGGAATGACCGGACTCCTCGCCCTGGCGCTCGTGGCGCCGGCGGCTGCAGGGAATCTCTACAAGTGGACGGGGCCTGATGGCACCGTCTCGTATACGGACGATTTGAAACGCGTGCCCCAGCAGCACCGGGAGGGCATGGTCCAGGTGAAGACGAAGGGGCTCGCGTCCTACGAGCGCTACACACCCGAGATAGAGCCTGGCAAGAACGAGCAGCGCCAGCGGCTGCAGGCGCGCCTCGACCGGCTGCGGGCCTTCAATGCCGAGCCGCGCGGGACCGTGCAGCTCGGGGTACCGCACTCCCAGACCGTGGTGCGCATGAACGATCGGCTCTCGCTGGCGGTGCCAAACGATCAGCTCGCCTCATCGGAGCCTGTCGTTCTCGAAGAGCTTCGCGTGCGGAACCCGGATTCGATTACGACCCGACACATCACCGTCGTCAAGCAGGGCGATCGGGTGATCTCGGTGATTCGGCCCAAGGCCACGCATAACGGTTCGGGCTGGAGCGACGAAACGGACATTCTGCCCGACCTCGACTGACCAGGATCGGCGAACATTTCACTCGCGGGCGGCGTACTGGAAACGGTCGCCGCCCGCTCGAGTACGCGCGAAAGCGAACGCGCGTCGTCAGGCGTGGGGTCGCGCGGGCATGAGGTAGGTGGCGCGCTCGTGCACGAAGTCGTCGAGCCGTCGCGAGGCGTCGCCGTCCAAGGCGATGAATCGAACGCCGATGCCGGGTCTCAGCCCGTTGGGTTCGAGCTTTCGCCAGACGATGCGGGCCGTGGGCTCGAGCGGCTCACGCAGGCCGGGCAGGTCGAAGTGGAGTGTCATCTCGGTGCCTTCCGGCGGTAGCGAATCAGCCTCGATGAAGAGACCGCCCCGTGAGATGTTGCGGATCGTCCCGTTCACCTCGCACTCGGCGCCGTTGAGTCGAACCGGGGCAACGTGATCCACGCGGGGCAGGCCAGCGGGCGACGCCGAGCGACCCAGGAAACGCGTGACCGATTCGAGCAGGGTTCCCCGCGAGAGCGGCTTGGACAGCACGTCGACGGCACCGGCCGCGATCGCGCGTGCATGTTCGGCAGCGAGCCCCGAGGTAACGAAGACGACGGCGCAGTCGGGTGACGAAGCCTCGCGCAGTTCCTGCGCGATTTCGTCGCCGGCGCGATCGGGCAGGTGGAGATCCAGCACGATCACCTGCGGCCCGAAATCCATCGCCACGGTCAGCGCTTCCGCGGCGGAGCCCGCGGTCCGTACCTCGCCCACCCGCGACAGGAACAACTGCTCGAGCTCGCGAAACATCGGCACGTCGTCGACGACGAGAATGCGCGCAGGCGAAACCTCTCGCGGCTGGTATCGCTGGGCAGCGCTCACGGGTTCGTCGTGGCCAATTCGATCCGGAACCGCTCGACATCGAGTTGAACGGTCCAGGCACCGGTGTCCGGGTCCTTGGTCCACTCCTGGGTGATCCGGAACGATTTCTCGATCGGCAGTGATAGGCGGTAGCCCATGTAGCGGACGATCACGGTCGCCTTGGTATCGTCTTCCTCGTATACCCGATCGATGATCTCGTAGTCGGTGAAGCGCATGTCGGTTAGTTCGGGTGCGAGTTCCAGGAACTCGTCGCGCTGTTCGCGGTTCACGAAGATGGCCGCTTCGTCCACGGCACCCCAGCGGACGAACTTGGTGAACTTCTCCTGGATCTCCTCGAAGTTCTTGCGGTGACCCATCGGATCACTCCAGTCCGTCTCGCAGCCGGTGCCCAGGCCCAGCAGAAAAACAGCGGCCACGATCATGGCGAAGCGTTGCATCGGTTCCCTCCGGAGCCGGCAGCTTCGAGCCAGAAAGGCCCAGTCCGCCGGATGTTTTCTCTATCGGCGCGAATCGCCCGGAAACTTGAGCCCGCAGCTCACGGGGCCTAGCCTGCGCCGGGTTCGAAGCGCGCTTCTGGCCGAAACTGGAAAGCAGGGAGAAGGCAGATTCCGGTACTCCTCGGCATCGACGTGGGCGGCACCAAGGTCGCGCTGGCACTGGGCAACGCGGCCGGCGAGCTATTGGCTCGGGATATTTTCCCTACACCGCAGTCCGGTGACTCGGGACGAGACCTGGATCACATTGCCAAGCGCGCGCGCAGCCTCGCCGAGCGGCATGAGATCGCCTGGCGCCGGATCGAGGCCGCCGGCGTCTCGTTGCCCGGGCCCCTCGATCGCGAAGCCGGCATCCTGCTGAATCCACCCAACCTCGCCGGCTGGGCCAACGCGCCGGTCGGGCGCCAGCTCGAAAGCCTGCTCGGCGTCCCCGTCGGAATCGAGAACGATGCCAACGCCGCCGTCCTCGCCGAGTGGCGTTTCGGTGCGGGGCAGGGCGCCAACGATGTGGTCTACCTCACCATGTCGACGGGTGTCGGCGGTGGCATCGTGCTCGGCGGCCGGCTGCAACGAGGCATCCAATCGAGTGCGGGCGAAGTCGGCCACCTGCCGATCGAGTGGGACGGCGAGTGCTGCGCTTGCGGCATGAAGGGGTGCCTCGAGGCGTACATCGGCGGTGCCGCCTGGTCTCGCCGGCTCGCCGAGCAGACGCCCGCGGATAGCGGCGTCGCTCGATTCGCCGCCGGTGCCGCGCCAACCCCCGAGCACGTGGTCGCAGCAGCACGCGAGGGCGATGCCTTCGCACTCGGGGAACTCGATCGCTTCAATCACTACCTGGCCTGGGGCATCGTCCAGCTGGGCTTCGTGTTGGCGCCCGAGGTCGTCGTGCTCGGCACCATCCCGAGCGCGGCGGGCGAGGCGCTGTGCCTCGAGCCGGTACGCGCCAAGGTGCGCGAGCGGCTCTGGCCGGCGCTGCAGGACACCCTGCGGATCGAAGCCTCCGGTTGCGGCGACCGCCTACCGGACTACGCGGGGCTGTCGGTCGCGATCGCGACGGCACAAGAAGCCGCCGACTAGCGGTCCGATAGGTCGGCGATCTCGCGTCGCAAAGACTCGAAATCCCCGGCCAGGATCGCGGCGCGCGCCCGCTCCATCAGGCGCAGCGTGTACCGAAGGTTGTGCAAGCTCGCGAGCCGCGGACCCAGCCGCTCCTTCACCAGGAAGAGGTGGCGTAGATACGCCCGCGTGTAGCGGCCGCAGCTCGGGCAATCGCATTGCGGATCGATCGGCGTGAAGTCTTCCTTGAAGCGCGCGTTCTTGAGATTGAGCGCACCTTCCGAGGTGAAGACCAGGCCATGGCGCGCGTGGCGGGTCGGCACGACGCAGTCGAACATGTCGACGCCTTCGGCAATCGCATCGACGATGTCTTCGGGCCGGCCGAGCCCCATCAGATATCGCGGTGTGGCCGCCGGCAGTTCGGCATGGGCCTCGCCAATCATCGCGCGACGCGCCGGCCGGCTCTCGCCGAGGCCAAGGCCGCCGTGGGCATAACCATCGAAGCCGAGGTTCGCGGTGCCCCGCGCGCTTCGCTTGCGCAGTGCCGCATGGGCACCGCCCTGTACGATCCCGAACACCGCCTGCTGCGGCCGATCGCGTGCTGCCTGGCAGCGCTCGGCCCAGCGCAGGCTCCGCTCCATTGCGGCTTCGGCGCGACCCCGGTCCTCCGGCTCCACCGGAACGCACTCGTCGAGGGCCATCGCGATATCGGCACCCAGCGCTTCCTGGATGCCGATCGCACCTTCGGGTGTGAGTTCGCGGCGCCGCCCATCGACGGGCGAAGAGAAGGTCACACCGTGCTCGTCGAGTTGGACGCGATCCGCAAGTGAGGTGACCTGGAAGCCGCCGCTGTCCGTCAGCCAGGGCCCGCGCCACCCGGTGAAGCCGTGCAGGCCGCCGGCCTTGGCCACGATCTCCTCGCCGGGGCGTTCGTGCAGGTGGAAGGTGTTGGCCAACACGATCTGCGCGCCGAGCTTCTGCAGATCGTCGAAACCGACGCCGCGCACCGCGCCGTAGGTTGCCACCGGCATGAACGCGGGCGTTTCGACCAGACCGTTCGGTGTCACCAGCAGACCCCGACGCGCGGTGCCCGCTTTGGCGACGAGCTGGAAGGAGAGCGCGCTCATCCGTGGATCCACATGGCATCGCCGTAGGAATAGAAGCGGTACTCGGCTGCCACCGCGGCGGCATAGGCTTCGAGGATTCGCTCGCGGCCGCAGAAGGCGGCGACCAACATCAGCAGGGACGAGCGCGGCAGGTGGAAGTTGGTCAACAGCGCGTCGACGACATGGAAGCGATCGCCGGGCTTCAGGAACAAGCCGGTCTCCCCCGAACACGCGCTCACGCGGCCGTCCGAAGTGTGGGCGTGCTCGAGGACCCGTGTCGTGGTGGTGCCGATCGCGGCAACGCGTCCGCCACGTTCGCGGGTAGCCGCTACGGCACGCGCGGTCGTTTCAGGAAGCTCGAAACGCTCCGGATGCAAGCGGCCCGCGCGGACATCCTCATCCCGCACCGGCCGGAAGGTTCCGACACCCACGTGCAGGATCACCTCGGCGGTCTCGATACCGCGCGAGGCAAACCGCGCCAGCAGGTCCTCGGTCAGGTGGAGTCCCGCTGTGGGCGCCGCGACGGATCCCGGCGTCCGTGCGAAGACCGTCTGGTAGCGCTCCTGATCGATCCGCTCCGCCTCGGCCCGCTCGATGTAGGGGGGCAGCGGCATCTCGCCGAGCGCGTAGGGATCGCTGCTCTCGGCGAACGCCAGCACGACCCGGCCATCGTTCTCGATCTCGACGATTTCGGCCGCCAGCACCGCGGCATCCCGTTCGAACTGGAACTTCGTGCCGATCTGGAGCCGACCCCGCGCCCGAACCAGGGCCGCATAACGTCCGGGGCCGCCCGCGCGGCCGAGCAACAACGCCTCCGCCCGTCCGCCGGTTTCCTTGCGGCCGCGAAGCCGCGCCGAATCGACCCGCGTCGCGTTCATCACGACCAGGTCGCCGGCCTCGAGCTGTTCTGGGAGGTCCCGCACGTGCAGGTCGCCGCGCTCGCCGCTGGCGCGGTGGAGCGTCATCATCCGCGCCGCGTCGCGCTCGCTCAAGGGATGCTGGGCGATACGGTCCGGCGGCAGCGGATAATCGAACTCAGCGACCGGGAGCGGCGCGCTCACGGGCCACCTCCGTTGCCAGGGCGCTCAGCAACGCCGGCGTCTCGCGAATCGAGTCCCAGGAGAAGAGGGCGGTCCCCACGCCCTCCGGCGCCTCGGCCTGGCGCAGCTGGGCCACCCCGTCAGCGGGAGAATCGGCGTGCAGCCAGGAGCCGATGCCGACCCAGAGATCGCGCGGTCGCGCAGCCGGCGCCATCGCGCTCAGCCCCGCGATGCTCTCTACGCCGTGGCGCATCCGCACCGGATCCCGCGTGTAGAGCATCGGTACTGCGAAATCGAGCAGCGACCGATCGAGCCAGGTCAGCCAGTCCTGCAGGTCGACGAGGTAGGCGCGTTCCCGATCCGAGATCACGGCCGCCGAGATCGCCAGGCCGGGACGGGCCCCGCGCGCCGCTCGACCCACTTCCTGCACGAGCAGCGTCAACTGCGCGCGTCGCCAATCGTCCCAGGCGTTCGCGTTGGCAAGCGAAGTGCGGAACGGGGCCTCGAGTCCGGTCTGCGCCTTGAACGCCGCGCGGCTCTCTTCACCGAAGCCGAAACCCAGGCCGACACCGAAACGGGAACCCGGCGCGAAGGGCAGGGCGTCCGCATAACGAATGTAGTCGAGGTGGAGACCGTCGAGCCCGGGATAGGCCTGCACGAGGTCGGTCATCAGCCGTGCCAGATGGTCGCGGACAGCGGGCACCGCGGGATCGAGCCAGACGGCGGGCGTTCCCAGCCGGTACCACTCGCGGTCGGGCAGCGGAACTTCGTACTCGGGATAGTCGAGCAGTGAGCGGCCCTTGTGATCCACGATCACGGCGCCGCGCCCCAGCGCCTGCAGAATCGGCGCATCCGGGTTCTTGGCCAATGACAGCATGTTGACCCAGGCGTGCACGCGAAGGCCGCGGTCATGGGCACCCGCGATCAGGGCGGCGAGGGTATCGGCTCCAGCGAAGCGCACTTTCTTGGAAGGCGAATCATCTGCGAGTTGGGTGGGGAACCACGCGCGCCCACCGCGATAGACCTGAACGAACAGGTCGGTCACCCCGAGCGCATCCGCATCCGCGAGCAGCGTGGCCACCCGTTCGGGATGTTCGAGGACACGTTGCGCCCCCTCGCAGAGAACCCAGAGACCACGTCGATCTGCTCTGACAGGCACTGCGGCGGCGGCGGCGGTGTCCATCGTAGGAGAAGCGGCCGGGATGGGAGCGGGCGTTGAGGTTGCGGTGGGACCACAGGCCGCGATGGCCCATGCACACCAGACGAGGATGCTGGTGCGCGTGCTGCGAATCAAGCGATGCTTCGAAACGTCCGACACGCGCGGACGCTAGCAACTGGCATTGATGACGCCGGCAGCGTCGCCGACACTCCGCCGATGGGGGAACGATCCGAGTGAGTCAGAACACGAACCAGGCCGTGTCGCTGACGTGCGGGCTACTGCTTGCCAGCGCCGCACTGGGCCTCGGCATCGCACCGGCACTCGCCGATGGGGGTGTGGTCGCCGGCAAGGCGACAGGACCACGCGAGCGGCCCGGCCCGGCACTGCGTTCGGGCGCCAACGCCTTCGAGTCTGGCGCCTACCAAACTGCGGCGCGCCTGTTTTCGCGGGTGCGGGTCCAGCACCCGATCATCGCGGACCACGCGATGCGTTGGCAGGCCGCAGCCTTGCTCCGCGGCGGCAGGCCGGACGCCGCCGCCGCGCTGGCACAGACCGGGGTGGCGGCCGATCCGAAGGGCCTGCTGGCCGGCGAGTTTGCGCGGATCGAAGCCGAGGCGCGGAGCGATCTCGGCGAGGCTGCTGCCGCCCGGGATGCCTGGGTTCGGGCCGCGAAACGCGAGCGCGACCATGATGCTCGTGCAGCGTTGCTGGCCGAAATCGCTGGCAGCCATGAAGGCGAGAAGAACGCGACCGCCGCCCGCGACGCGTGGCTCGAAATCTGGATGGATCTGCCCGAGACACCGACTGCCGACGCCGCTACCCAGGCACTCGAACGTCTCGATACCGGTCCGCGCCCGCGACGAAAGGAACTGCGCAGCCTTCGCACGCGCTGCGACGCACTGACCCGGGCCCGTAGAAACGAGGCCGCACTCGCCACCTGTACCGACGCGATCGCGGCGGCCACCAACCCGAGCGAGCGCGCCCAGCTCGGGAAACGTCGCGCCGAGTTGCTGTTCCGTTTGCGCCGCTACCCCGAAGCGCACAGCGCCTACGCGAAGCTCGACAGCCGGGAAGCCCGCTATCGCGCCGCCCGCGCATTGGCACGAAGCGGCCGGGTCACCGAATCCATTGCCGAGTTCGAGGCGATCGGAAACGGCAACGACACACTGGCCGCGAGCGCGCGGTTCCTGGCCGGCACGCTCTGGGACGATCGCGACAACGCGCGCGCGCGCACCCACTACCTCTCGGTCGCAACGAAGGCGCCGCGCGCGGACCAACGCTTCGAGGCCAACTGGCGGCTCGGCTGGGGCGCCTATCGAGCCGGCCGCTACGAAGAAGCCGAGCGACGGCTCCAGGGCGTTGCCGATGACGCCGCCGATCCGATCGAAGCCCTGCGCGGGCGCTATTGGAGCGCGCGGGCCGCGCTACGGGCCGGCGACGCGACCGGGGCCGAACGGCTCGCCGAACTCGCCCACGAGTTCCCGTTCACCTACTACGGGTGGCGGGCGGCAGGTTATGGCGTGGCCTCGGCCGCTGCGGTTGCCAAGACCGCAAGACCGGCGGCAACCGAGACGAACTCGAGGCTTCCGGCCCGGACCCTCGAGCGCGCGCGAATCCTCATCGAAGCGGGTCTGCCGGAGGAGGCCGTGCGCGAGATCCTCAGCATTCGACGAAAGGCGCGGACGCTCTCTGATCGTCTGGTGCTGGCCAATCTGCTGCAGGATGCTGGCGACCCGTATCAGGCCCAGCGCTTGATCCTGGACGCCCATCTTCTCGATCTCGCCCACGGCCCACGCGGCGGCGATGCCGAACTCTGGTGGTCGGCCTATCCGAACGCCTATGCAGAGCACATCGAACCCGCTGTCGCGGATCGCGCGGTCGATGCTTCCGTCGTCTTCGCCGTGATGCGCGAGGAGAGTGGCTACCGACCGAAGGTCCTCTCGGTCTCTGGCGCCCGCGGCCTGGCCCAGATCATGCCGGAAACCGGGCGTCGCCTCGCCAGCCAGCTCGGCGCGACGGATTTCGACCCGGATGAGTTGTTCGTGCCGCAACGCAACCTCGAACTCGCCGCCCACTATCTGGAATCATTGCTGCGACGCTTCGACGGTCGCACCTCGGCCGCCGTCGCCAGCTACAACGCCGGGCCCACCGCGATCGCCCGTTGGCTCGCCGCCGATGGCCAGCTTCCCGACGACGAGTGGGTGGAAACGATTCCCTACGACCAGACCCGGGCCTACGTGAAGCGCGTGCTTCGCAGCGTGTATGCCTACGAGGTGCTTTACTGAGCGGCGTGCAGGCACTCTGGCAACGCGCGACTCCGCCTGGGGGCGTCGACGTCGTGGGGCTCGGCCAGGCCTCGCTCGATCAAGTCGGCATCGCTTCTCCGCTGCCGGCCGCTGCCGGCAAGGCGCGGATGGACGCCTGGCACGAATGCCCGGGTGGCCAGATCGCAACCGCGCTGTTGGCCTGCCGGCAGCTCGAGCGCAGCGCGGCCTTCATCGGCAGCGTCGGCGGGGATGCGGCTGCCGAGCGCGTACTCGAACCACTGCGCGAAGCCGGCGTCGACATCGCAAACGTGCGTCGTATCGACGGCGCGCAGACCCAACGCGCCATGATCTGGATCGATCGCGCCAGCGGCGAACGAACCGTCTTCTGGCACCGCGAGGCCGCGCTGACGCTTCGCGCCACGGACGTGCCCGAGCCGCTCGTCGCGAACGCGGGCGTCTTGTTGATGGATGCCGGCGACCCGGCCGCCTCCCTCGCTGCGGCCCAGATCGCGCGGGCCGCCGGTGCTGCCATCGTGCTCGATGCGGACGGCGACTCCAAAGAGCTCGACACCTTGCTGGCGGCGGCCGACTTCCCGGTTCTCTCGAGGGACCTGGCCCAGGCGCGCTTCGGTGGAGCCGAGGCGGCGGCCCGGGCCCTCGCGCGAGCCGGTGCCCGATTGGCCGTGGTCACGTTGGGTGCCGCCGGATCGTTGGCCGTCGAAGGCGAACGCACCCTACGATCGCCAGCGCTTGCGGTGGCGGCCATCGATACCACCGGGGCCGGCGACGCTTTCCACGGCGCGTTCTGCGACGCGCTCCTGTCCGGCCACGCCGCCGAAGCTGCCCTTGCCTGGTCGAATGCCGCTGCCGGCCTCAATTGCACCGGACTCGGCGCCCAGGGGGCGTTGCCGGATCGGGCCCGGATCGAACGAAGCCTGGGGGAGGGCGCGACGTCCCCGCCTCCGGGATCGCGCGCGCCATCGCCCGGCGAGCTCGGCTAGTCGTCGAAGCCCTTGCGCTCGTCGCCGAAACCCTGCCCAGTGGCGCCGCCCAGGGATTCGATGTCGAGTTCCTTGGCCTCTTCATCATCCGAACCCGCGCTGGCTTCAGCCGTGGCCGGCTCCTCATCGTCGAGGTAGCGCGCCATCGGTGCCATCGCGGGCTTCTTCTTGGTGGGTGCCGACGGCGGCGGCGCCGGAATGGTATCGAGCGGACGCTCGAGTTGGTTGGCCTCGCACTTCGGGCAGGTCGGCGGATTCTTCTCCAGATCGTAGAAGCGTGATCCGCAGGCGAAGCAGCCCCACTTGAGTCCGAGCCCGGGCTTCGGATCTCTCGTCAACGGCTCCGGTTTGGCGTACTTGATCTTGGGCGCCTTCTTCTTCTTTTTCGCGGGCGCCTTCTTCGGCGCGGCCTTCTTGGCGCCCGCCGCCGCCTTCTTCGGCGCGGCCTTCTTGCTGGCCGGGGCCTTGCTCGCGGCCGCCTTCTTTGCAGACGTAGCCTTCTTGGCAGGCGCAGCCTTCCTGGCCGATGCCGCCTTCTTCGGTGCGGTCTTCCTGGCCGTCTTCTTCTTGGCGGCCTTCTTCGACGCGCTCTTCTTCGCCGGAGCCTTCTTGGCGGCCTTCTTCTTCGCGGTCTTCTTGGCCGTCTTCTTCTTGGCGGCTGCCTTCTTGACCGGCTTCTTCGCGGTCTTCTTGGCGCTCTTCGCCGAGACCTTCTTGGCCGTCTTCTTCTTGGTCTTCTTCGCGCTCATGATTCGACTCCCTCGCCGACGAGGATTCCTGGGTAAACACCATCTGCGTTGGCCTCTGGCCGCCGGGCCTCCGAGGCCCCCATCAGGGCGGCGGCCTCCGGCCACATCGCCAGATCGATTTCGACGGGGCCGGGCCCGACACTTCCTGGTTCGCTCGACAGCCAGCGACGGTTTCGCGCGGAGAGTGCGGCGCGGGCCGTCTCGGGCGAGTGCTCGCCGGAGCGGTTCTTGACCGGCGCGTACTCATCGCTTCGCCGCACTTGTAGCGCCTGGGCACGTTGGGCGTGCGGCAGCGCATCGAACACGAAGCGTTCGAGTTTGTAGCCATTCGGCGCGCTCGGCTGAGGCTCGCCGGCCCGCGGAATCCGTTTCGCCGATCGATGCAGCGGGAGCACCTTGCGCGCGCTCATGGCCATGCGTCGAACGAAGGCCAGGTCGATGATGTGGGCGCCGATCGCACCACTGCCGATCCGGAGGGCGCCATCGTCGCCACGTTGGCTTCGCTCCGCTTCCGCGAGTTCGGTGTATTCGATGATGCGCAGGCGTCCCGGGGCGTCGCCCTGGACGCAGTTCCCGAGCTTCTCGTCTGGCCGTTCCTTCGTGATGACCTTCACCGTCCACTCCACCTGCGCGTCGAAATGTGCACCTATGGCGACCGGATCTACCACTGGAAGCAGGGGGTTGTCGACCTGGAAGTAGGAGAACACGCGAACCCCGCGTTCGGCCAGGGCGCCGAGTACGCCGCTCTGGGCCAGCGCCTCGAACACGCCGCCATGCCCGTCCGGGCTCCATGCCAGCGCGCCGGGCGCCTCGACCATCAGGTTTCCCTCGAGGTCGAGGCACGGAAGCTGTTGTTGTTGAACGAAAAAGACGTCCTCAGCGGGCAGGCCGAAGCTCTCGTTTGCGGCGAATAGCGCCTGGGTCTGCGTGTCTGTCGCCGGACTGGTCATCACGACCCACGGAATCGTCGCACCCGCGGCTCGCGAAGCGAAACCGCGGAGCTGGGCCGCAAAATGGCTGAACAAGCTGCGCCCGCTGACCGGGCCGATCGGCAGGGCGCCCTTGGGTCCGGCCAGGCCGAGGCGCGTGCCCATCCCGCCCGCGACGACCAGGGCGGCGATGGCGCCGTCGGCCAGGGCCTGCTGTCCCCGCTCGGCCAGGCGCACACGATCGGCAGGGTCGAGGAGCCGCACAGGGGCCGGCTCGAGGACCGCACGAAGCGCCTCGCTCGGGGGGCCGTTTCCGGTCCGGCCGTCAGCCTCCAGGAGTTCGTCCAGGTCTACCGCGGTCAACTGGGCCAGGACACGCGCACGCGCATCCGGCGCCCAGCGGGCGATCTCGGTCAGCAGGGCCGTCTGGCCATGGGCCATGAGGCACTGCTCGACCTGGGCAACCTCAAAGAGCTTCTCGCTCACGGGCTCGGTGAGCACCTCGGGTGGATTCCCTCCGGAGGAGCAGGTTCTGCTGGACAATGGGGCGCGCTCCAGCAGGGTTTTTTCGGTAATTGGGGGCGCAGCTTCAGTTAGCAGAGCATGAAGGCGACGCCAGGGGCAGTCCGGCGACATCGCTCTGGCCTACGGACATTGCGTAACCGTAACGTTACACATAGAGTAGGGTACGCACCCACTCGAGGAGCCAGCGCATGGGCATCACGATCGGTCATCTCAACGTCCGCAGGAGCATCCTCATCAAAGCCCAGCCACCGAGGGTCTGGCAGGAGTTCCAGGCCTTCGAGCGCATCTCGGCCTGGTTCGGAAGGGGCCATGAACTCCACCAGTTCGAGCCGAAGCTCGGCGGCGTGGTGGAGATGAGCATCGAGCAGGCCGGCGAGAAGCGGCACTACGGTGGCCCGATCATCGTCTGGGAGCCCGAACGCGAGGTGAGCTTCGAAAGCAACTGGGAAGGCCCGCACGCCTGGCCGGTCCCCACGTTCTTCACGTTCCGGCTCACGCCGCTCTACGACGGGACCCACGTCGAGATCTTCCATCACGGTTTCGAGCGCTTCGGCGCCGATGGCGCCGACTACCTCGAAGGATACGAGGAGGGCTGGGACCTGAAGCACTTGAAGGCGCTGCGGGAAATCATTGAGTAGCCGGGATGCCTACCGCGCCATCTCGGACCCGACGCGGCGGGAGATCCTCGATTTATTGCGGGTGCGCGGCGTCCTGAATGCGGGCGCCATCGCGGCCAGTTTTCCGTCCCAATCGCGACCGGGAATCTCGCGGCACCTGCGAATCCTCAAGGAGTGCGGCGTCGTGACGGCGCGGCGCCACGGCAAGACCCAGAACTACGTCCTCGACGCAGCGCCACTGGCGGCACTCCGCGAGGGCTGGCTGGCCGGGTTCAGCGAGATGCAGTCGAAGAGCCTCCAAGCGCTGCGCGAGCG
>JAJDAP010000062.1 GCA_029261795.1 Deltaproteobacteria bacterium | reverse complement strand
GCAGACTTCCGCGCCGACGCAGAAGAGGCCGTTGTCGCAGAGACTCGGGGTCGGCGTGTTGACGACCGTGTCGGCTACTTCGTCGCACGAATCGACCGTGCAGGTCACGCCGTCGTTGGTCACCGGAGCCGTGCCGGCCTGGCAGTCGAGCAGCGGATCGCAGACTTCCGCGCCGTCGCAGAAGAGGCCGTTGTCGCAGAGACTCGCCGTCGGCGTGTTGACGACCGTGTCGGCTACTTCGTCGCACGAATCGACCGTGCAGGTCACGCCGTCGTTCGTGACCGGAGCCGTGCCGGCCTGGCAGTCGAGGATCGGGTCGCAGACTTCGGCGCCATCGCAGAACAGGCCGTTGTCGCACAGGCTCGCCGTCGCGACGTGCTGGCAGACCAGGGATACGCAGGTATCGACCGTACAGCTGACCAGATCGTCGCAGTCGAGATCCGTCACACAGGCCTGCTGGGCAGCGGCCGGCGTCGCCAGGCCGAGCAGGCAGGCAAACACCATGCCTGTCAACAGCGGCAGCGAGCGGCGGAGGGGGGCCGGTAGGATCATGAAATGCGGTGGCGTCCGATGGACCTGCAGGCGAGAAACTCTTGGAGCGTCGTCTGGTGGAGGGGGTGAATGACCATAAGCAAGAATCGTGCGCTTAGTTGAGTGGCCACGGGGCGACTGAAGGGGACGGAGAAAGTCGCTGGACGAGACACTGTTTGTAGTGCCAGAGCGGAACGACGTTCTATTTCCGTGATTGGGAAAAATTCTTCCCAATTCCAACGGTCTAAAGCGCTCGCTAGCGGTTCCAGAGCCCGTACTTGAGGATGCAGCGAATCGCGGACACACCGTCGCGCCAGCCGATCTTCTTCCCTTCCTCATAGGTCCGGCCGGCGTAGCTGATCGGCATCTCGAACAGGCGAACGCCAGGCAGGCGCGAAACGCGAGCCGTGAGTTCGGGTTCGATGCCGAAGCGCCCCTCGACCATCTGTGGGGCAATCTCCTGGATCACCTCGCGCCGGAACAGCTTGTAGCCGGTCTCCATGTCCGTGAGGTTCAGGTTCGTCACCGCGTTCGAGAGCAGCGTGAGGAACTGGTTGCCGAGGGAGTGCCAGAAATAGAGCACGCGATGCCGCTCGCCGATGAAGCGGCTTCCGAAGACCACGTCCGCCTCGCCTTCGACGATCGGTTGCAGCAGCCTCATGTAGTCGCGCGGGTTGTACTCGAGGTCGGCGTCCTGGACGATGACGGCATCGCCGGTCGCAGCCATGAAGCCGCGCCGCAACGCAGCGCCCTTCCCCTGGTTCACCTCCTGGCGGATGACCGTGAGATCGTAGACGTCCTGGATCTGCTTCAGCAGGTCGCCGGTTCCGTCCTCGCTCCCGTCGTCGACGGCGATGATCTCGGTCCGTACCGGCACTTCGCGAATCCGCCGGAACACCTCCTCGACGGTCTTGACCTCGTTGTAGCTGGGCACCACCACCGAGAGCACGAACGCCTCGGGGACCCGGTAGAGCCCGAGCGCCTGGCATGCAGGCGGCCCGATCAGCCGTTCGAGTTCGTCGAGCCTCCGCTGGTGGCGCTCATGGAGTTCCTCGAACCGACTCAGACTTTGGGCACTCATGATCTTCCTGCACTCCCATTCATTCGTCGTCATTTGGACCCGCTTACGGAGCCATCGCCGAGGGGCCCGGCACAGCACTCGTGAAGCCCGGCAGGAACAGGTTGAAATCTCCGATCCCGACCACGCCGCTTCCGTCCATGTCCGTTCCGGTACCGGCATCGATCGATGTCGTGAAGTCCGCCTGGAACACGTTGAAGTCCGCGATCCCGCACTGGCCGGTCTGGTCGAAGTCGCAATCGCAGGCGTTCCCGAAGCCGTCGCCGTCGGTATCGGTCTGGAGCGGGTCGGACACCATCGTGCAGCGATCGCACGAGTCGTCCACGCCATCGCTGTCGGCGTCGCCGGTGAAGGTGCAGATCGCACACGGAGCGATGCTCGGATCGAGCGAGATGAGCGGTGTGATGTTGAAGCTCGCGCCCACGGTCACGGGCGGCAGCGATGCCCTCCGGTGGCGCATCACGATCGTGCCCAGGGTGGGCCCCGCCAGCAGATCGCCCGCAATCGTCATCTGCTGACCGGCGGCCAGCTGCACGGTCCCGGCCTCGTTCGAGGCGTTCAACTGAGTGGTGGAGGGGACGTGGATCTCGCAGCCGGAAGCGAAGATCTGACCGCCGAAGGTCGCCGGACCGTTGCCGTTGGCGAAGACGTCGCCAGAGATGTCGAGGCTCCCCCCGGCGATCAGGGTGACATCGCCTCCGTTCGTGCCGGGTGAGGCCCCGGCGTCAGCCGCAGCGAGAAGATTCAGATCTCCGACGGCCTGGATCGTGATCGTGCCTAGGCCGCCGATACCGGCCGAAACGGGGGCCGTCACGGTGACCGAGTCGGCTCCGAAGACATCGATGCTGCCCCCCGAAGAAAACGTCCCTTGGCCGTTGGCGATCAGCGGATCCTCGATCGTCACGAGTGCGCCGTCGATATCGATGAAGCCGCCCGCCCCTTCCTGTCCCTGACCGTTGGCGCGAATCCTTCCGGTGACGAGGATGTCGCGGGGCTGGATCAGGTTGCCGGCCCGAAGGCTCACGTCACCGCCGGCGTCCCCTTCGGAGGCACCGTTGCCCCCGAGCGCGTCGAGATCGCCGAGGATCGTGAGCGGTCCGCCGCTCGAGACGGAAACCGTTCCGCCGGTGCCGATGTTGCCGATGCTATTCGCGCTCACCGTCCCCAGCGTGACGGCTCCACCCGCAACGACGTCGAGAATTCCACCGTCGCCCTCTCCGCCAGAGACGTTGATGGGCCCGAGGCGCACCAGGTCCGACGAATCCACGATCACGGAGCCGCCCAGTGCGGCCACTCCCCCGATGGCATTGAGGTTGCCGCTGAGGTCGACGCTTGCAGCGATCAATTCGATCGTCCCGCCCTCTCCCGAGAGCAGGCATGCGGTCACGCGGTTGGCGTTGATGGCGTTGCCACTGTTGCCGCCGATGGTGCCGGTGGCCGACTCCAGGGTCACGAAGCCTCCGTTGCAGCCGTTGGCCACGATCGCGCCGCCCTGGTTGGCCGAGTTCAGCATGATGTCGCCGACAGCCACGACCGAGACGCTACCGCCGGACTCGGACGAACTCGCCACCTGGGCGGTGATCTTGCCGGTCTGGGAGATCGTGAAACTTCCCGCCAGGATGTCGAGGCTGTTCGAAGCCACGTTGAGGGAACTCTGGAGGATCACAGCCGCAGACCCGAAGTCGAGGGTCGTGAAGGGATCCGTCGAGGTGTGGTTCGCCGTGATGACACACGGGTCTCCGGTACAGACATCCGATGCCACGAGCGCGGCCGCCGGCGACGACCCGAGCCACGAAGAGGCCAGCGCGAGGGCGAGGGTGGCGCAGGCTCGGGCGAGTCTTTGCATGGGGGTCTGTTTCCTGGTGCCGACGGATGTGTTGATAGCAGTCGAGCCGAGCGCGTCGCTTTTCTTGCGAGATCCCGGCAGGTGCTTTGGGGTTAGTGTCCGGCGATGCAGGAAAGTGGCGTACCCGCGGGTACTTTTCCCCCAGGGGGTACTCCCTCCGGGGACCACTCGCCGGGCGCGTCGGGGTACCCCGGGGAATCTAGCGCGGTATCGTGCCGAGTCCGAAGTGAACTCCCTCGTCACGTTCGGGCGGCCGCTCGCTACGAACCCCAGGGAGACTGGCCCGCTCGGCCGGATGCCCCACGTCACTCTTCCATCATATTGCGGGAACCTGCGTCATGACCCCCCTCCGCCGCCTTCCGACCCTCGGCTTGCTGTTGCTCTGCGCCTTCGTCGCTGCGGGCTGCATGGAAAGCGATGCCATGAAGTACGCCCGCGAGCATGTTGCCGAGGGCGACGTCGCTCTCGAGGAAGGCCGCTTGCAGCAGGCGCTGACAGCCTACCGCCGCTCGGTCGCCAAGGCGCCCCAGCACCTGCCGGGGCACATCGGCCTGGGCCGGGTGTTGATCCGGATCGGCAAGCACGACGAGGCGATTCGCGAGTTCGAGTTCGTGCTGAAGAAGGACGAGGATTCCGGAGCGGCGCTCGCGGGTTGGGCGCGCGCGCTGGCCATGAAGGGACAGCTCCAGGCGGCCGAGGAGATGTACGCGAGGGCGATCGAGACCGGCGGCGACGTGCCGGCGGACGCCATTGGTGACTACGCCGTCCTCGTCTCCGCCCAGCGTCGCTCGGAAGCCGCGCTCGCCTTGTTCGAACGGGCAGCCTCCGTCGACGGGACGAATCGGCCCGACGTCACCCTCCACTGGGGCCTGACCCTCGAGCGGACCGGTCGGATCGACGAGGCCCTCGAGAAGTACGAGCTCGCTCTGGCCATGTCGCCCGAGGACCCGACCATCCTGAACAACCTCGGTTTCCTGCTCTTCCGGCAGGATCGGGACCGGCAGCGCGCCATCGTCATGATGCAGAAGGCGGTTGCCCAGAAGCCCGGCGCGCCGATGCTGCTCCACAATCTGGGTTGGTCTCTGCTCGTCAGCGAACGCTTCGAGGAGGCACACAGCCTGCTTCGCCGGGCTGCTGCCGCCACGGGTCCCGAGGAACCGATCTACGCGCTGCGCCTCCAGCATCTGCAACAGGCCGCCGACGAACTCCCGCGCAGGACGCCTCGCGACCAAGCGCCTAACGTCCTGCTGATCGTCCTCGACACCCTTCGTCCGGACCATCTCGGCAGCTACGGATACGATCGCCCCACCTCGCCCGGAATCGACGCGTTCGCGAGCCGAGCCGTCGTCTTCGAGCGCGCGATCAGCTCAGCACCCTGGACGGCCGCGTCGATGGCGTCGCTGTTCACGAGTCTGCACCCCTCGGTACACGGACTCGACTCGGGGCCGCAGTGGGGTGCCGGCAAGCAATCCGCCGGTGGCAAGCTGCCCTTCGCGCTCCAGTCGGCGCTGAGTCCCTCGCAACTGACGCTGGCCGAAATCATGCGCCGCGATGGCTATGTGACGGCGGGCTTCATCTCGAACGTCTACGTCAACTCGATCTTCGGCTTCGCCCAGGGTTTCGATATCTACGACGATGAGCACGGCGAGTATTCGCGCAATGTCTCGAACATCAAGCGGCGGGGAGCCAAGACCAACGAGCGGATCTTCGCCTGGCTGGATCAACGCGCCGACCGGGACAGCGAGCCCTTCTTCCTGTTTGCCCACTTCAACGACGCTCACTGGCCGTACGTGCCGCCCGCTCCCTTCGGCCAGGATTTCGTTGCCGGGTATGAGGGCGAACTCACGCCGGAGAAGACGACGGCGATCGTCGAGCGTCAGGGACGCCCGATCGGAGATCTCTCCGAGGAAGATCTCCGCTACATCGTCGGACTCTACGACGGCGAACTCCAGTACCTCGACGATCAGGTCAAGAAACTGCTCGACCGGGTGAACCAGATGAAATCGAGCCGCGACCTCCTGGTCGTGATCACGGCCGACCACGGCGAGGAGTTCCTCGACCATGGCTCCGCCAGCCACGGCTACACACTCTATGACGAGCAGGTGCACGTCCCGCTGATCATCCGGATGCCGGGCATCGAGCCCGGCCGGGTTGCGAACCAGGTCCGCTCGATCGACGTGACGCCGACGATCCTCGATCTCGCCGGCGTCTCGGCAGGCGAGGCCACCTTCCAGGGCACGAGCCTGCGCCCACTCCTCGGGGGCGGGGGCAAGATTCCCGGGCTCCCCGCTTTCAGCGAGGCCGCGTATCGCGGGGACCAGCGCGCGATCTCATCCGCCGACGGTTGGAAGATGATCCGGGACGACGCTGGCGATACCACGCGGATGTTCGACCTCAATGCCGACCCGCGCGAACAGCGAGACCAACTCGAAGCCGCCCCACCCTCCCGCAGGGATGGCCTCTCGACAGCCCTCGAAAGTTGGAAGGGCGCGAACCAGCGGCTCGCCCAGCAACTCGGCCCCGCCGATGGCGAGGGCGAGGTGGTCCTCGACGCAGCGACCCAGGATCAGCTCGAGGCCCTGGGTTACATCAATGACTGATCGGCACGGTGGGACAGCGAAGACCGCGGCCACCGCACTCGCGATCGGGCTGCTCGGAAGCCTGTTGTTCATGGGCTCCCTCGACCATGGCTTCGTCATGGACGACGGCGGATTGATCAAGACCAATCGGCTATCGCGCGGCGTAGAGCAGCTTCCCGAGATCTTCCGCACCGACTACTGGTACCCGAAGATGGAATCGGGCCTCTATCGGCCCCTGGCCAAGGCTTCCTACGTGTTGAACTGGGAGCTAGGCGGCCTGGATCCCTGGGGATTCCATCTGTTCAACGTGCTCTTGCACGGTGTCGTGTGCGCCCTCGTATTCCTGTTCCTGTTGCGCGTGACCGCTGATCGAGTGGTGTCCGGGCTCGCCGCGCTTCTCTTCGCGGTCCACGCAGCCCACACGGAAGTCGTCGCGAACATCACCTTCGGCCGCCCGGAACTCATCACCGGCGTACTCGCCTTGTTATGCGCGATCTCCTATCTGAGCATTCGCCCGGATCACGCCTGGCCGGCGCGAGCCTGGCGGCTCGCCTCCAGCATGGTCGCGCTGTTCCTCGCCATGCTTTCCAAGGAGAGCGCGGTCACGATCCTCGGGGTCATCGGGCTCTACGACGTCTGCTACCGGACGTCGGCTGAACACCCCCTGTGGCAGCGCATCTGGCTCACCCTTCGCGAGCGCACCCTCGGCTACTACCTGCCACTTTGCAGTGTCGTCGCGGGCTACATGCTCTTCCGCGTCGTCGCGCTCTCGGGACAGAAGGTGACCCCGCCTCACATCCAGATCGACAACCCCATCGTCGGCCTCGACCAGCCCTGGCGTCTGCTCAATGCGCTGTACGTCACATTGCACTACGTCTGGATGCTGATCTTCCCCTACCGTTTGTCCTACGATTATTCGTACGAAGCGATTCCCCTCATCACGAGCCTCGCCGACCCGAAACTCTGGCTGATGCTCGCCGTCGTCGCGGCGGCGGCATTCGGAACCGTGCGCGCCTATCAGCGACAACGAACCGTCTTCTTCGGAATCGCATTCTTCCTCTTGACCTTCTCGGTCGTCTCGAACGTGTTCGTCCTGATCGGCACGGTCTTCGGCGACCGCCTCGCCTACTTCCCGTCGATCGGCTTCTGCCTCGTGGCCGCGGTCGGGCTGCGTGCGGCCTCGCAGACGCTGGGCCGCCAGCACGCGGCCGCCGTGCTGGCCGTCCTCGCGACGTCGATCCTCGGGCTCCACATGTGGCGTGCCATCGATCGAACCGCCGACTGGGTCGACGAGTACACCCTCTACACCCACGATGCCGGCGTGGTGACCGGCAGCACCAAGGCCCAGAACAACGCCGGTGCGATCCGGATCAAGGCCAAGGAGTTCGAGGAGGGCCTGGCGTTGTTGCAACGCGCGATCGACATCGCCCCGCTCGGCTACCACACCCCGTACTACACCTCCGGCGTCACGCTCAGCACCCTGGGCCGGGACGAGGAAGCGATGGTCATGTACGAGGCCGCCCTCTTGAGCGGCGACCAGGATCCGATCACGCGGAACAACCTCGGCTACATCCTGATCGATCGCGAGATCGACATCGATCGGGGAATCGCCCTGGTCGAGCAGGCGATCGAGGGCTTCCCCGAGTTCGCCGAGTTCCGGGACAGCCTTGCCTGGGGCTACTACAAGAAGGGCGATCTCGAACGGGCCCGAGCCGAAATGCTGACCGCCATCGAGATGAACGAGAAGAGTGGCGTCATCATCGAAGGCCGACACGAGCGACTCGAACTCATCGAGAACGCCATCCGACTTCGGGAGGTCGCGACTACTCCGAAATGATGCTGATCTCGATCTCGCTCGCGACCGAGAACATCGGGAACGTCAGCGAGCCCAGTGACGCGCGGGCGGCGTTCTTGCCCGAGAAGTCCGGGCCAATCTTCCGCGACGAGCGCGCCAGGGCCTTCACATCGAGCAGCCTCAGCCCGAGGTTCTTGCCGCCGCCCCCGGTCGTGCTCGACGAGGTGGAACTCGAACTCGAGGTGACGCCCTTGCCATAGAGGCCGCCCAGTTCGCCTTCGGCGACCGCCTGTCCGGGGATCAGCCCCGCGAAGTTTCCTTCATCGGCCTGCGCGATGCCGGGAGCCAGCATCACGCCGCCCGTTACCAACGCAGCTGCGAGCAGCGCCTGGAATCCGCGACCTTGGCAAATGGACTTCAACATGGGGAACTCTCCTATCGTGGGCTGAATGACGAAACTCGGCCGGCGACGCGCGGGCGGCGCATGGCCCGCCGTAGACCGATCGGAACGAGTCCGAGCAGCAGCAGCGTGCCGGGCTCCGGCATGACGCTGCCACCAGCCACCGTGAGTTTCGGGTTGAACGTGATCTTCGAGAAGATCCGTGAATCGCTGAGTTCGGACTCGAGCCCGTGCCCGAACGTGAAGCGGATGTCATCGCCGACCACGGCGCCACCCAGCAGCAGCACATTGGGAACGAGCGTCGGGTCCGTGTAGTCGAGCAGCGTCCGGCCCGTCGTCAGGTTCTCGAGTTTGACGTGGAAGGAGAAACCGCCGTTCATGAGTTGCTGCAGGTCCTCGAGGATCGGTGTCATCCCCTCGAACAGGAACGTCAGGCTGTCGCCCGCGTTCAGACCGTCGACGGGTTTGACGTTGAAGACCACCTCGCCGTCGGTCCGCGCCATCACGTCGCCGGTCAGGCTGGCGTGGATCTTCCCCGAGACGCGCGAGCGAGAACCGACCTTGATGCCGCCGACCTGGCGCGGCGTGATCGCGTTGGACGTGAGGCCAGTGCCCTCGCCGGACACGATCGAGGAGCCCAGACTCTCGACGAAGGTGGCGACCGCGATGTCGGTCAGCAGGATGCTGCCGGTCTTCACACCGTCGGCGTCCTGGTTCGGACCCACCCGGGCCAGGGTCTCCGATTCGATCACGTTGCTCGTGATCTCGATCTTGAGAGCCGCGGCGTCGGCGGCCCAGAACAGGCTCAAAAGGCACAGGGCCGACGCGAAGCGCCGGCCGGAACGAGACCGGGTGGAGCTCGCTCCGCTGCCCGGCCGGGTCATCACCGGCCGATTCCGAAGTCGAGGGCACCCGTTAGATCGACCGCCTGATTCACGGTGACCGCGGTACCGGTGTTTCCGGTCACGGACACCGTCCCGATGTCCACTGCCAGGTTGATGATGACGTTCACCACATTGTTGTCGCCCACGAATTGAATGGGCGTGGTGATGCCGGAGTTGGCCGTGGTCGTGCCGACCTGGTTGGAGGTCTGCTCGAAGTTGCCGAGGGAGCCGTCGTTGGAGATCAGGCTTCCGTCCTGAAGCGTGAAGGTGAAGCTCGCACCCTTGCCGTAGTACTCGGCCAGCTCCGCCTCCTCCACGGGTACACCCGGGATCAGGCCCTGGAAGAGGTCCGGCTCCTCGCCGAACGCAGCCGTCCCGCCCGCTAGAGCGAGCCCGACGCAGGAGAGCATCGTCCTATTGTACCAACGCATCGCTTGTTACTCCGCAACCTCGAGTGCCCCCCAGCCTGTTGGTTGAATCATCGATGTACCGCGGATCCGACTCCGTGTCGAACCCTGTTCTAGAATTCCCTGAAGTTGAAGATTAGCGTCGGGAAGGCCGCGTCCAGTCCTTCGATCCTCGGGACCGCGAATTGGCCCAGGGAGAGGGTCCTGACGATCGGTAGCGGAGCAACATGGGTGCTCGCCTCCAGGCCTCGACCGATCGTCCTCGACAACTCCCGCCATCCCACGACACGACGGTCGCCATCGGCGTACGCAAGGGAATGCTCCTCGACGGGCTCACCGCTTCGACGGAGGAAACCCAGCATGACGCCAGACCACATCCGCTCGAAGTCCTGCTCGGTGTAGACCGTGTTCCCGAATGCGGGGTCGGCGACGTAGACACGGCCATTGCGGGCTTCCCGGAAGACCACGAAGTGGTCGTAACCGCGAATCGTTACACGCGTGATCACGGGGATCTTCACGTCCTCCAGATCCTTGACCTCGACGTGGAAGGCCTGTGCGATCAACCCGCCCTTGCGCGCAACGTTGCGGATGTGCCGCATGTTGAAGCCGCGGTACAGGATGTCCGCTTCCAGATCTGGCGCGGGTGCGAGCAGGGCTTCCGAGTGGAGCGCCTGGATCATCTCGTCTTCGCTGCTCGGGAAGTCGAAGTAGTAGGAGAGGATCGTTGCCAGCGAAGCGGCCGAGCAGCCGATGTCCGAGCGTTGGCGAACCACATGGGCCCAGCGCTGGTCGAGAAGGCTCGTCGTCTGGATGCTGAGCCGAGGCGCGGAGGGTGCGCCGCCGCGCAGCGTCGGCGTGACGCCCATGCCCCCGGTACTGACGCCGGAGGCGGCGGCGGGGACCGGCGGAGACGACAAGGCGAACAAGCACAGAGCGAGGCCGAGGCGCGCAGCGCACCGCGCCAGCCTGCTCACTGTGGTCGTTCGCGTTCTCGTATCCACGGGGCTCCTGGTCCTTGGCTTGACTCCCCGCGGGGGCGAAGAGCGGCTGGAGCCAAGGAACGTGTGGTTGAAACCACACATTCCTTGGCTCCTTAGAGTGCTCACACCCACCGCGTGGGTGTCGACGTTTCCCTATTCCTATTGGAAGAGAGCCGACGCCGATCCGTCAACACCGGGGTTGAACAGGATGACCGTGTGGGCCGCCTGCACGTTACCCGCGCCGACCTGAGCCTGGACGTGGGTGATGCCGATCGTGCCCGCCGAGACGACCGTCTGAACGACGCCCACCGCCGCCAGCGCCACGTTGGCGTGCGGCGAGTACTCGTTGAGGCCCGACTGCTGGACGTCGATCGCGGTCGCGTTGACGCCAACTGCGCCCTGGGCGATGCCCATGGCTGCGGCCTGCGTCAGAGCGTTGGCGTTCGAGTTCTGCAGGGCGAAGCCCGGGGTCAGCGCGAGGGTTGCGACCTGCGCACCCGCTGCCACCTGGCTACCCGCGAGCGAGCCCGTGATCGAAGCGAGGCTGACGCCATCGATCAGACCGTTGGACGCGATGCTCACGTTACCGGCACCGACGGTCGCCTGAACGTTTGTGATACCCGACCCAGACGCCGTCAGGGACTGGGTGATCGACGGGCTGATGAACAGGTTGTCGAAGGGTGAGGTGTAGTTGATGTCTTCCTGGGCAACTTCGAACGACACGGTGGCCGTGCCACCGACGAAGGTCTCGGAGATCGTGATCGATCGCGAGATGACTTCGTTGGAGGTGCCGCCGAGATCGGAGGCGTTGATGCCGCTGGCGTTGATCGACTGAGTGCTGCCACTGTTGGTCGCCGAGCTCGTAATGGACTCGGAGATGATGGTGGTTCGCGAACTCAGGTTGACCTGACCTGCCCACGACGGAGCGGCCATCGCCAACGCAGCCAACGCGACGAAACCACCGCGGGCGACGTGCTTACTTCTGAACAGCATATGCGTGCTTTCCCCATTGTCTGCCCGCACCGATCTCGTCGGGGTCGGGACTATTTTGAGAGACGTTCCACCCCCCCTAGTTGAGGGATTTCACGCGCTACGCAGGATATTGCAAGCTGCGTACCGAATGAGGGAACTTGCACACAGTGTGCTGAATTCTCCGTAAGTGCTGGAAACGCAAGGGGATTCACTCGAACCACGAATCCCGCGGGGAAACCGGCAACTCGCCTGATGTAGCGGCCCGGGGTGTTACTGGGAAATTGTTTCCCCAGATGCGAGTTCCCGGGGGGAGTTCAGGGGCCCAGTGCCTCGAGCGACTCATACAGGCCCGGAAAGTTCGGGTCCATCGCCCGGGCCTTGTGCAGGAGTCGGCGCGCCTCGTCATTGCGCTCGAGCAGGCGAAGGGCCTCGGCCTTGTTGTAGAGCACGCGCGGGTTCATGGGATTGATCCGGAGCGCCGTGTCGTAGGCGTCGAGTGCTTCATCCATGCGCTCCAACCGCACGAGGCACGAGCCCTTGCTCATCCAGGACTCGTAACCGCCGGGTTCGAGTTCGAGCGCGCGGTCGAAAGCGGCCAGGGCTTGCTCGTACTCCTTCAACTGGAAGTGCGCGGCACCCTTCAACTCCCAGACCGCCGGATAGTCGGGCGTCAGTTCCGAGGCGCGCGTGAACGAGACCAGCGCGGCATCGAGCCGGGCCGTGTAGAGCTCGCACATTCCCTTCATGCGCCAGGGCGCCTGGCGGTTGGGGTGCAGGGCGATGGCGCGCTCGAAGAAGGGAATCGCGTCCTCGTAGCGGCTGACCGCGAAGAGCGAGAGCCCCTTCCCGTTGATCGAGCCGAAATCTCCCGGATCCAGTTCCAGCGCGCGATCGAACACGGGCAGCGCCTCTGCGGGCCTTCCCGCGAAGTTCAGGATATTGCCCTTCACCCGCCAGACCACGACAGCGTTGGGCGTGATCGCCAGGGCCTCATCCAGCATCGTGAGCGCCTCGTCATAGTGCAGGTCCTTCGCCTGACGACGCGCCTCGGCCATCAGCCGCGTCGAGCGCTGGGCCCGGTCCTGGGCGGCCGCGTCCAGCCCGGGTCCCTCGTCCAGTTCGGGGCCCTCGTCCAGTTCGGGGCCCTGGGTGGCTGCAGCGGGGCTCTGCGTCGCGGGCTCGACACCCTCCGCCCAGACGCCACCGCCCGTCGGGGCGAGAGTCAGGAGCAGGAGTGCCACGGCGAGCGCAGCATGAGGGGTCGGAAGCCGGCGCTGCATCCTAGAAGATCTTGTCCATCAGCTCGTCGGCGTTGAAGATGAAGGGACGGCTCACCACGAGTGAGAAGTCGGGCGCGTCGTCGGTCAGGCCGAACTGGGCGAAGATGTCGAGCGATCCGGTCGCCGAGTAGCCATAGGCAATCCCCAGCCCCAGGTTCGCGATCGTGAGGCCGCTGCCCCGGATCGATGTGGCATTCACCCGGGTCTCTTCGACGAAGCGCCCCTCGATCCGCGTCGTGATATTGAGGTACGGGTTGAGGGCCCACGAGTAGCCGAGACCCCAGTCGATCGAGTCGGGCGGATCGAAGTCGAAACCGCGCACCTCGTCTTCCTGGTGATAGAAGTATCCGACGTTGGCGAACAGGACGCCCGGGTCGCTCACCTTGACCGCCGTCAAGCCGACGCTGGCGCCCCAGAAGCCGGTGCCCGTGCTCGATTCGTTGAATCCCACGTCGAAGGGCCCCTTGCCCGTCTTGGTCTTCGCGGTGGCACTCAGGATGAGGTCCGGAAGCTGCTCGGATTCGCGCCAGATGTGGTAGGAGAAGCCGACGCTGACATCGCCGAAGTCAGCATTGCGGGAGGTGTCGAAGATTCCATCCGAGAGGGCTGTTTGGACGGTGTCGGGAAGGATCGTTTCCCGCTTCACCCAGGTGTAGGGAACCGCGAGGTTGAACTGGAGATCCCGCGAGTAGCCGTAACGGAAGTTCACCGCCGGCGTGACACGGTCACGGGTCACCTCGCCGATCCGGAAGGTGCCGACGAAGATGGCCTCGACGATGTTGATGCCGGACACATCGAGGACGTCGCGTTTGGAAAACTCGTAGCGGAGCCGCGGATCGATCTCGAGCAGACCGGGGCGGATCAAGACCGCTCGGGTTTCCCTCAGGGCCCCGGGCGTGAAGTCGGGCACTTCCTGGTCGGGTGACACGGCCCGCTCCTCCTCGGACGTCCTGCGCGACGGGCCTTGGGCCGGCGGTCGAGGAGGAGGCGCCTGCGCGGTTTGCGTTCGGGGCTGAAGCGGGGGCTGCGCCGGACTCGGCTGGGCAGCCCGCTCGGGGCCTGCCTGGCCAGGCGAGCTGCTCGCCTTCAGGGCTCGCAGTTCGCTCTGGAGACCGCGCACGACCTGCTGAACACCGAGGAGACGTTGCTCGATGGTGCGGATCTTGGCCTCGCGAGCTGCGTCCGCGTCCGATTTCGGCGCTTCCACACCGATCTCGCGGTCGTCGAGGTCTTCCACCTGGGCCTGCAGCGGCGCCACCGCCGCAAACGCCAGACACAGGGCCAGGCTCGCAATGGCAAGTGCGCGCCGCAGCGGACAGTCAGCCTCGGGCATCGGGAGAACCTCCGGGTCGTTCGACGACCATACGGCCCGGGCATTCAGCCGAAACCGGTCTATACGATGACGATTCGCGGCCGTCGTTCAACCGAACCCCCTGGAATGTACGTCTGGGAAACCCTTCGGCCGGCAGTCGTTCACGCTTGAGCAAGACTTGTGCAGAGCCGTCTGCCACCCCCTGTATCCGTTGGCGATTCTCGCTCGACCGGTCCCCGGATGGGCCCACCGAAGGACGTTGACAGCCGCGTTCGGAGCGCACGGCCCTCCGCCGCTCGATGCCCCTCTGCCGTTCGACCATCCGCGCCTGGGCCGCCCGATCACCGCGCGCGATCGTCAACTGGAGTGCCTCCCGCGCGGTTGCCGATGCCTCGCGCCAACGGCCGGCATTGGCGTAGGCGACGGCCAGCGTGTCGAGCATTTCGGGCTCGCCGCGTCGGGTGATACGACACGCCTCCTCGGCGAGTTCTACAGCGCGTTCGGAATCTCGTAGCGCCGGGTCCGGGCAGGTGGCCCGCAACCACGCCGCGTTGTTCAAGGCGATCCAGTTCTCGTCGGTGACGGCGGCCGCGTGCTCGAACAACGTGAGCGTGTCCCGCCAGGTCGCGACTTGATCGGCACTGCGCCAGCCCAAGCTCATGAGAGCGAGCCCCGCCAGTGCCCCGGCCAGGACCTTCCGCGGCCGGACGGCCATGATCCAACGCTCACAGGCCGGCCGCAGCCCATAGAAGAGGGCCACCAACACGCCGAGAACGGGCAGGTAGAGATGGCGGTCCGCCAGCGACTGGTCGCCCGCCTGGATCAGTCCGATCATCGGTACCAGAGCACCCAGGTACCAGAGCCAGCCGACCAGCACCTCGGGGGACCGGGCCCTGCGCAGCACCGCCACGACCGTGACGATCGCGAGGCAACCCAGGGCTGCGACCACCTGCCCGGTTCCCCACATGTCATGGCCGAGGAGACTCGGGTAGGGATAGAGGGCTGCGAGATCGTGCGGCCAGGCGAGCAGACCCAGATAACGGACGTAGGAGACGATGGCATTCTCGACCCGCAGGACGAAACCAAGGTTCGTGAAGCCAGCGACAGCCCCGCTCGCCTGCTGCGCCAGATAGGTGCCGGCGGCCGCGGCCAACGCCAACGCGAAGAACGGAAGCTTCTCCCCGATGCGCCGGCGCATCCCGTCTGGGCGAAGGGATGCCTGCAGACGGCGGAGTGGCCAGACATCCACCAACAGCAACAAGAATGGAAGCGTCACGAAGGTGGCCTTCGTTAGCAGACTGGCGGCGGCCGCCAGCAGAGAAAGCGCGTAGCTGGTGGGTGCCCGGTGCCGCGTCCAACTGGCGTAGGCGCCGATGGAAACGAGGCCCAGGAGCATGCTCAACACGTTCTTGCGTTCGGTCACCCAGGCGACGGATTCGACCTGGACCGGATGCAGCGCGAAGCACAACGCGACCCCCCATGCGGCACCGAGATGGCCCGTTCCGCGACGCAGGAGTTCCAGCACGAGCATCGCGTTCAGCGCGTGGAAGACCACGTTCATCACGTGATGTCCGCTGGGCCCCGTCCCGAAGAGCGTGATGTCGAGCATGAACGAGATCCACAGCACGGGCGCGAAGTAGCCCCCGATCGTCTCCGTGAAGGCACGACGGACGCCGTCCACGGCAAGGCCGCGGCTGGCCCACTCGTTGTCGACGACGTAGAGGAAATCGTCGAAATCGACGAAGTCGAGCGAGGTGACGCCCGCGTATACGGCCACCGTGGCGGCCAGGATCGAGAGGTGGGCTGCCAGGACGAGCGATGCGTTGCCCGGGCTGGGCTGGAACTCCTTCACCTGGCTCTCCCAAGCATCACCGTTGCCTCACGCCTCTCCGGACCGACCCTGGACTCAAGCTCGGGCGGGGGCTAAGCGATAACGCCTACCTAAGTACGCCAGGAGAAGAAATGTCTGCCATCTCGAGATGGGCGGCCATCGCCCTTGCCGGAGTCGTGGTCGTCAGTCTGGGCTGTGCCACCCGGACGCATTCGCTCGTCGACGTGAGCTTCGGGATGACCCGCGACGAAGTCCAGGAGGCCATTGGTCGCCCTGACAGCGTCCGGCTCGGCGGAATGCGCGCCGCCGGCGAGCAGAAGATCGAAATCTGGGAGTACCACATGTACGACCAGGGTCTCGACGAAGGGCTGAGTTCGATCGCGGGAGTCGGCTCGCCCAACGTCAGCTACTGGCTCTACTTCGAGGACGGCACGCTGTTTCGCTGGGGACCGGCCGGAGCACAGCAACCGCTGCCCGTCCGCTAGGCGGCGCTAGGCCCCACGCCCGAGCACCTGGCGTCCGATCATGGCGTTCGGGTGCCTCAGCGGCGTCGCATCGCGAGTGCGAGGGAACCGAGCCCGACCAACACCAGGGTCGAGGGCTCGGGAATGAACGTGAAGAAGACGTTCGGGTTGGTCACCACGACCGAGGCAGGCGAAAAGCCTCCGGTGAGGCCAGCCGCCGACAGGCTCAAGATCAGAGCGTTCGTACTCGTCTGCCCGGGGTTCGTCTCGGTGAAGACCAGTTCCATGAGATCGGTCGCCGGGAAATCCGAGAGCTGCAACACGGAGGCGCGGCCGATTCCGGTCGTTCCCGAGCCAAGCCCGGTGTTGAGCACCGTGAAGGTCGGGACGATGAACAGATCGTTGTAGAGGTTCGTGGCGCTGCTGAAGGTGAGCTGGGTGGTGTCCCAGGTAAAGAACAGCTCGTAACCACTGAGTGGGGTTCCCGGGACGTCGAAGGAGACCGTGAAAGTGAGGTCAGGGCTCGAACTGGACTCGCCGACCATCAGGCTCAACGCCGAGGCGCTCCCCGCTACGAACATCACGCCACCGACGAAAAGCGCTCCAACCAGGTTCCGCATTCGCTTCTGCATCTACTTTCAGCCTCCGCAAGCGCCGGCTGGAACCCGCCCAGACCTGGGGGACCCACTTCACCGACGTGTCTGGTACGTGGCTCCCGCGAGAGAAAAGTGTCACGGAGTTGCTGAGAAGCTCCTTGCACCACGCTGCCCCGCCGCCGTGACGCGCAAGATGGCTCTCGAAGATGCCGCCCCCGGGGAGGAAAGCTCGGCGAGCTCAAGCTCTCAGCGTTCAGCCGAGAGCCCGGCGCCTCGGCCGCCAGCGATTTACCGTGATCCCGATGACAATTTGATTGACGCCAGCCAGTCTGCCGACGGATACTGCCCTGAACGAAGTAGGGTGCTCCTCCGACGTTGTTCTCTCCGACAGTACACTTATGCACGGGTGATCCCAGTGCACGCATCGTCGTCCAGGCCTCACCGGGGCCGAAGCGTGAGGCTGCGTGCGCAATCATCTTGGCGCGCGGCGGCACAGCGCACCCGGTATTTGCCCCCGAACGTGTGTTGGCAAGCGTGGCGACCCACGAGGGTCCTGGGTTGGTCCTGCTGGATCTCGACCTGCCGGACCATCAACGCGTACTCCTCCCCGAGCTGCGTGAGGCAAACCCCAACCTGACGATCGTGGGGTTCTCGGAGTCGGGTCGCAAGAACGCGTGCTTCCTCGACGCCGGTGGCGACGCCGCCCTCGAAGCCCCGCTGGATCCCCTCGAACTCGAAGCACTCCTGATGCCCTTCGTGCCTCCGCCACAGCTGCAGCTGGCGAAGCCCGTGCGTTCACTCCATCCGTCTCCGGGGCTCGAAGGGCTCCGGAACATGGCGAAGCGCGCGACCCAGTTCGGCCTCCCCCTATGCATCCTTGGCGAGACCGGCGTTGGCAAGACGGTGCTGGCCCGCGCGATCCACGAAGACTCGCGACGAGCCGGCAAGCCTTTCGTGACCGTCCTTTGCACGGCGATTCCGCGCCACCTGCTGGAGGCCGAGCTCTTTGGTTACGAGCGCGGCGCCTTCACCGGCGCCACCAAGACGAAGCGGGGCCGCTTCGAGATTGCCGCGGGCGGAACCATCTTCCTCGACGAGATCGGGGATCTCGACCTCGAACTCCAGGCCAAGTTGCTCCAGGTGCTCGAAGGCGGCGATTTCTGCCGATTGGGCTCGAACAAGGAACGGCACGCGGATGCGCAACTCATCACGGCGACGAGTGCCGATCTCGCTGCTCGCGTCGAACAGGGGCGCTTCCGTCTCGACCTGTACGAGCGGCTGCACGTGGTTCCGCTCGAGATCATGCCGTTGCGAGAGCGACGGCACGAAATAGCCCCGCTCCTCGAAGAGCTGTTGGCGTACTACAGCGAGCTGCTGGAGCGCCCGATCCCGGAAGTCAGCGCGCGCCTCGTCGCGATCCTCCAGCACCACCATTTCCCGGGGAACATCCGAGAGCTGGAGAACATCGCGCGTCGGGTGGTGGCGCTTCAGTCGGACGAAACCACGGTCGCCGCGCTGTTGGAGTGCCGCTCGGAAGCGTTTCTGCGGAGCCTCGGCTCGCTCGTCGCGGAGGCGGAAACCGCCGCAGGCCAGGAGCCGCTGCTCGACGTCACGCATCGCGTGGCGAGCGAAGCCGAACGCGAGCTGATCACACAGACGCTCTACTTGAATGGCTGGAACCGACGCCGCGCATCCGCATCCCTGGGGGTCTCGTACGCCACGATGCTGCGGAAGATGCGCGAACTGAGGGTCTGCGAAGCCTAGAGCGCTTCTCGGAAGCCCAGCCCGGGCACCCTCCCCCCAGCGCATCCCGGCACGCCAAGCGTCGGGAACCAATCGGGCCCGGACGACGTCCTACCCATCGACGAAGACGTGCTCTTCCCGAAGCTGCCCGGGCCGGTCGTGCCTCCTGTATCGGCCCGGGCAGCTGTCTTCGCCCCCCAGGATCTTTGCCCCCGGAGCGCAAAGAATTCCGAGCCGCAGGTGAAGGTTCCCTGCCACGTTGCCGCCCGTCAGGCCACTCATACGAGGGGGCTAGACAACGCTGATGCTCGGCCGACACCCTGAACCCGGACCCGATTCCCCGAACACCGAAGCCAACTTGAACTGGCTGGTGAGCGCTCTGCTGCTCCTGCTCGGGACGGCGGTTCCGGCGGGCGCCGTCACCGTGGACGGTCGCATCCAGGCGGGCGAATACGCGTTCGTCTATGCAGTCGACTACGAGTATGGGCCCAACAACATCCCCGTCTCGGGTGGCATCCTCGCGTTCGATCAAGCGGCGAACGGCGACCTCCACCTCTACTACCAGGCTCCCACGGACCTGGTGGACAACACCTGGGGCTGTGAGGTCGGCGACGGCCCGTCCTGCTCGCAGATCGGTCAATACGTCCTCGACCCGCATACCTTCCAGGAACTCTGGCGCAGCGATTCGTTCGGCACCGTCGGGAACAAGATGGAAGTGCGCAACTCGACAGCCGGCAACATCCGCTTCAGCGTGGATCTGCTCTCGAGTGCGCTCGGAACGACTGAAGCCGTGGGAAGCGGCGCCCAGCAATTCCAGTCCGGCGGCTTTGGTGCCGACTGGCTCGGCCAAGCGCTCAAGCAGAACGAGGGTTCGATCCAGAACTTCCCCCAGAACGGGCAGTTCTTCCTGGAGGCGGCGACCTCTACGGAGTGGAACCTCCTGCACTTCGGGCCGGGGGGTACCGGCGCGATCAGCCAACAGGACCTCGATAGCGCGATGGCCTTCCGGTACAAGGACCGGTTTGGCGTCTTCCGCGACTCGCCCGCGACCGACGCGAACTACTCCGACCCGACGAGCGACAACCCGGTCGCGCCTCAGGCCCTGACGCTGTACGACGACTCCGACTTCAGCGGTTGGCAGTACCAGATCGCCATGGAGATCGTGCTCGATGGGGCGCTCTTCGCGAACGGCGAGTGGATCGATCCGCTGAACCACGTGATCATCGCCTGCCCCGACGGGGACAACTGCCTTGCGATCCTCGACCTGGGGGCGGCCCACTTCTCGAGAGACAAGCTCGGCCTCAGCTCGCGCCTCAACCCGATCTCGTTGACCCGGACGGTCATCACCCCCGAGCCGCAGCTGATGCTGCTGCTGGCTGCATCCCTGGGCCTCGCGCTCGGTCGACGCGCCTCGCTCTGAACCCGCCTAGGCCTGGCCGTGCACCATCAGGACCAGCACCGTCAGATAGGCGATGGTCAACCAGAGGTGATGGCTGCGGATGGCTCGTCGTGCCACGGTTCCCCTTCGTCGGCGAGGCTGCTTGAGGCTTTTCGGGCACTCACGCGATGACTTGAGACTTAGCTGTTCGCGTCATCGCTTCGGTGATCGACATCACGCGTCGGCTCGGGTCAGAGCGCCTCGCTGGGCTCGACGATCTCCGACGCGTTGAAGAAATACGAGATCTCGACCTTGGCCGTCTCCGGTGCGTCAGAGCCGTGAGCGGCATTGCGCTCGATATCAGTGCCGTGGTCGCCGCGAATCGTTCCGGCCGGCGCTTCCTCGGAGTTGGTCGGCCCCATCAACTGGCGGTTCTTGGCGATGGCGCCTTCGCCTTCGAGGACACTGATGACGACTGGACCGGAAGTCATGAACGAGACGAGTTCTCTGAAGAACGGGCGCTCCTTGTGCACGGCATAGAAGCCCTTGGCGAGGCCTTCGCTCAAGTGTGTCTTCTTCAGTGCGATGATCTCGAGGCCGGCCTTCTCGAAGCGGCCGAGGATGTCACCCGTCGCGCCCTTCTCGACGGCGTCCGGCTTCACGATGGAAAGGGTGCGCTCGATGGCCACAAGTTTCTCCGTTCAGGTTTTGGACACGGCGGACCCCGTGGCCCGGCCTTCGCTCGGGCGCGGAAACTAGCGGAACCGACCTGCTCCGAAAGAGCTCAGGACGCCGAATCGTGCCGGATTTCCGGAGCTTCCTCCGTTTCGAAGTAGCGCCCGGGAGTGGTACCGAACAGGTTGCGGAACGTCTGGATGAAGGCGCTCGGACTGCGGTAGCCAACGTCCAGTGCAACCTGCGTGACCGGCGTGCCGGCGGCCAGCATCTCGAGTGCGCGAAGCAAGCGCGCGAGCTGACGCCAACGCCCCAGCGTCATCCCGGTCTCGGCCTGGAACAGGCGCTCGAGTGTGCGGCGACTCGCCCCGACCTCGCGGGCGAGCGCATCGAGGGACAGCTCATCGGCACCCTCGCCGCGGATTCGTTCAGCGGCGAGAAGTGCGCGGGAATCGGTTGGCGTGCGCAATTCCAACGGCGCGACTGGAACGGCCTCGAGCAGGTCGACCAACACTGCGGCCATGCGCTCGTCCGCCGCCGCGCCTCTTTGCAACATGCCGCACGCAACGATGTGCAGAATGAACTCACGAATCAATCTCGACACGTTCACCACGATGGGGCGCCCGGCGAGGCGATCCCCCACCAACTGCGGCTCGAGATAGAGCGTTCGCATCGTGACGTGGCCGGCCATGCGAATCGAATGCTCGACCCCAGCGGGAACCAGCAAGGCTCGCTCAGGCGGCACCACCCAGGAGCCCTCGGAGGTACGAACGGTCATGACCCCTTCCGAGGCGTAGACCAGTTGAGCCCACGCGTGGGCGTGCGGCTCGAGTTCGGTTCCCGGGTCGTAACGGACGTGGAGGGATCGAATCAGGAACGGGCTCTGTCGTTCTTTCGACATCGGATGCCAGAATACAGGAAGATTGGCAGGCGCTCGCGGGTCTATGATCTCCCCATGCCGCACAACATCCGACACTTCGCGATCACGGCCGACGATACCGACCGGGCCCGGGTTTTCTATGAAGCCGTCTTCGGTTGGCGCTTCGAGGAATTCGGACCGCCGGATTTCTACCGGATCCATACCGGCACCCCGGACGATCCCGGCATCCACGGCGCCCTTCAGAAACGGCCGGAGCAAGAACGCGGCCCGGGGATGCGTGGCTTCGAGTGCACCGTCTCGGTGGATGAACTCGAGCCGATCCGCGAAGCCGTCGTCGCCCACGGCGGCAAGATCACCTACCCCGGCCACGAGATCCCGGGCGTCGGCAAACTCTTCCAATTCGAAGACACCGAGGGCAACGTGCTGTGCGCCATGCAGTACGAACCCGGTCGCGAGCAGCCGAGCGGCGCCTAGCGCCGCCCGCGCGGCGCTCAGGTCGTCAGCACCAGCTTGCCGAAGTGGTCGCTCGCCTGCATCCGCGCATGTGCCATCTCGATCTGTTCGATCGGAAACACACGATCGACGATCGGGCGGATCTTGCCACTAGCGAGGGCCGCGCCGAAGCGCGCTTCGAAGTCGGCGACGATGGCCGCCTTCTCTTCCAGGGGACGCGCGCGAAGCGTCGAACCGATCACCTGCAGACGCTTCAGCATCACCTGGGCCAGCGAGATCTCCGCCTTTGCGCCGCCCATCAATCCGATCAGGACCAACCGGCCACCGATCTTCAACGAAGCGAGGTTGTCGGCCAGGTAGCTGCCGCCGATGTGGTCGAGCACGACATCGACACCGACCCCGCCGGTGGCTTCGGCGACGGCTTCGGCGAACGACGCGTCGCGATAGTTCACGGCCAGGTCGGCGCCGAGTTCCCGACACTGGGCGCACTTCTCCTCGCTGCCGGCCGTGGTGATGACGCGACCGCCCACGGCCTTCACCATCTGGGTGGCCGCGGTTCCGATACCGCTGCCGCCACCGTGGACCAGCAACGTTCCGCCATCCGGAAAGGCGGCGAGTTGGAACACCGTCAAGTGAACCGTCAGGAAGACCTCGGGGATGGCGGCTGCCTCGGTGAAGGACATTCCGTCGGGCACCCGCATCGCGGAGCCGGCATCGACGACGGCCTCTTCGGCGTAACCACCACCGGCAAGCAAAGCCATCGCGCGATCGCCGACGGCCCAGCCCGAGACCTCGGCCCCGACCTCGCTGACTTCGCCCGCACACTCGAGACCCATGATCGTGGAAGCCCCGGGCGGAGGCGGATACATCCCGACCCGTTGCATCAAATCGCCGCGATTCAGCGCGAACGCCTTCGTCGCGATGCGAAGATCGGCCTTGCCCAGTTCGGGCGACGGCACCTCGCCGAGGGTCAAGGTGGCGTCGGGACCTTCGTTCGCGATCAGTACGGCTCGCATGGCGGGCGAGACTAACCCGCCCGCCATGCGACCGCTCTGATGCGGACTACTTCAGCTGGGTGCGGTCGTAGTCGAGAATCGTGCGGGCGATGATCAGGTTCTGGATCTGCCCGGTGCCCTCGTAGATGTCCGTGATGCGAACGTCGCGGAACCACTTCTCGAGCAGGTGCTCGCGGCTGGCGCCCATCGGGCCGACCAACTCGATGCAGCCCTGGGTGATCTCGCGAACCGCGGAACCGCCCTTGGCCTTCGAAATGCAGGCCTCGAGGTTGTTGGGCTCACCCTGATCCGAGAGATAGGCCGCATGAAGCACCGTCAGCTCCGCGGCTTCCTGGAGCGCTTCCAGGCGCTGGAACTTGGCGGCGGCCGCACTCAGACCATGCGTGTCGGCGCCGTAGGAGAGATCCACGCCACTGCCTTCGAGCTGTTCCCGGGCGAAGTCGAGGGCGGCCCGCGACATGCCGAGGCCGAACGCGGCCGTCAGCGGGCGCGTCATGTTGAAGGTCTTCATCACACCCCGGAAGCCACCCGAACCCGCCTTCGGGATCTCTTCCTTCCCGCCTAGCAAGTTTCCGCGCGGGATACGGCAATCCTGGAAGACGTAGGTCGCGGTGTCATCGGCGCGGATGCCGAGTTTCTTCTCCTTGTGCGAGACCTGGAAGCCCGGGGCTTCCTTCTCGACCAGGAACGACTTGATGCCGGCCCGGCCCGCCGAGCGGTCGAGCGTGGCCCAGAGAACGACGCCATCACTTCGGCAACCCGTGGTCACGAAGATCTTCTCGCCGTTCAGGATCCACTCGTCAGTCTCTTCGTCGAGCACGGCCGTCGTCTGCACCAGCGAGGGATCAGAACCGCAGCCCGGTTCGGTGATCGCCATCGAGAGCAACAGACCGCCCCACTTCGTGCGTTGTTCCTCGGTCCCCGAGGCGCCAAGTGCGGCGTTGCCGAGGCCAACGCCCCGACCCTTTCGCATGCGGACCGAGTAATCGCCCCAGTTCTCGGCCATCGTGATCAGCATGCCGATCACGCTCTGGCCCGAATCCTCGGGGGTGCGATCGCCCATGAAGGACCAGACGCCCGGGAACTGGTCGGCCTCGTCGAGTGCTTCCGGCGGGAACTCGGCTTCGTTCTCGTCGTAGTAGCGCGCGTACTTTCTGGCGACCAGCGCCTCGGTGCGGATGTAGTCGAGGATCTTGTTGTCGTTGTCGGTGAGGTTGAAGTCAATCATCTGGCTTCTCCTTAAACTGCGGCCACGGCGTCGAGCACCGTGAGGGTTCGTGCGGCGCGGTACCAGAGCTCCACCGGGTGTTCCCGGATGAAACCGTGGCCGCCGAGGACCTGGAGACCGTTGTCGGCCACCTTCATGGCCTGCTCCGCCGAGTACGTCGCGGCGAACGAGGCGGCCTGCGTCGCATCTTCGAGTGACTCGAGCCGTGCGGCCGCCTTCCAGACCAGCCAGCGCATCGAATTCACTTCGATCTGCATGTCCGACAGCATGAATGCAATGGCCTGCTTCTGGGCGATCGCCTCGCCGAAAGCGTGGCGATCCTTGGCGTAGGGAATCGCGTATTCCATCACCGCGCGGGAGAGGCCCACGCGCAGCGCCGCCGAAGCGGTGCGCATCTGGGCGATCAGCCGCGCAGCATCGATCCCGGCATCGCCACCGAGGCGGGCATCGGCGTCGACCTGTACCGCATCGAGGTTGATCGTGACCGTGGGCAGTGCCTTCATGCCGAGATTCTTGTCGATCTCGGAGATCGTCAGACCCTCGGCGTCGCGCGGCACGATGAAGGCGTCAATGGCGGCGAAACCGCCGCCGATTGCCTGCTCGTTGCGAGCCAGCACCAGGAACTGCTGCGCTTGATCACCGAGCACCACGAAGTGCTTGGTGCCCGAAAGCACGAAGCCACCGTCCTTGGCTTCGGCCGTGGTCTGCAGGTTGAGCACATCGAAGACCGGCGACGGTTCCGCGACGGCCACGGTGGCGGCCGCGAACTTCTCGCCACAGAAGCGCGGCAGGTGTGCCTGCTTCTGCTCGTCGGTGCCGAAATCGTTGATCGCGAAGGCGAAGATCGAGGGCGCCGTAGAGGCGATGGCCAGCGCCGGATCTCCGAACGCCAGTTCTTCGAGGATCATCGCGTTGGTGATCGGCGAACGAACCTCGCCGCCGCCGCCAAACGCTTCCGGAAGCTGGGTACTGGTGAGACCCAGCTCCCAGACCGTGTCGAGAAGGTCGGCGGGCAGTGCGCTCTGTTCGTCCGCTTCGCGCGCTTGCTCACGGAACACCTGCTCCGCAAACTCGCGCATCGCCTCGCGGACGACCTCTTGCTCTTCGGTGGGACCGAATGAGATCATCGGAAACTCCTTGTTATTCGGGGTCCGCGGAAGACGGCGACTCGCTCGTCTCTTCGGCCCCATCAGAGGCAGACGCACCCATGTGCGCCACCTGGTGGAAGTAGTGGTCCATGGCCTCTCGGCCACCGTCCTTGGTCAACAAGCCTCGCTTTGCAGCATCGCGAGCGTCGAGGACACCCAACGCCACGCCGCACCAGACCCGGGCATCCGCCGTGTACCGAACGTCCGCGCCGCCAGCGAAGCCGGCCTTCACACGGCAGGCGCCGTTTTCGATCGTCACGGCCCAGACGCCGCCGCCCTCCCCCTCGAGACGAATCTCGAAGACCAGGTGCACGCCGTGGGCGCGCTCTTCACGCAGCAGGAACGGCAGGGATTCGAGGATCGAGATCGGCGAGGTCTCGTCGAACTGGCGCATGTCGAGCCCGAGTTCGGCGATGGCGTGGTGCACGTACCAACGGGCGACAGCGGCAATGATCGGCTCGAGATCCTGGCCCGCCGCGGTCACCGCGTAGAGCAAGCGTGCGCCCTCTCCATCGACCTGTTCGACGAAGCCGGAGTCGATGAGCTGGCGCAGGCGGTTCGAGAGCACCCGGGGCGCGATACCGGTTCGCTGACGCAGTTGCTGGAAGCCCTGAGCGCCGGGCAAGAGATGCCGAACCAGCACCAGCGTCCACTTGTCGCCCAACCAATCGAGGGCCCGCGCGACGGGGTCGAAGACCTCGCCGGGGCGGGGGATGGCGGCGCCACGCGTCGCCTCCAGGGAAGCAGGGTTCTCCCGGGGCATGCAATTCAGTATTCACCAGATACTAATTAAAGTCAATCTCGCGTACTGAGCGGGGACGGACTCCTCATGTTTCAATGATGCAAGTTTCCCCGTGGGTAAACTTGCATCATTGAAACATTTGGAGTCCGTCCCCGCTCAGGTCGGCAGGCCACCCTGCGGGCGGCCGATTCGTGGGAAGGGGTCGGAGGTGGACTGTAAGCCGGGTTCTGTCTCCCCGGCCGGTTGCCCGGACGGGGGAGAGGATCATTCCTCTAGGCCCACCGTTGCCGATGGGCTCGAGCACTCTCACCCGGACGTCGTGCCCCCGGACACGAAGTGTCCGCAGGCACTGGAGCGGGCCGCCCCAATCAACGTCCCTATTCGAGCTTGCACCAGGAGGGGTTTACCCCGCCGCCGGTCACCCGGCTGTCGCGCGTGGGCTCTTACCCCACGTTTTCACCCTTACCCGATCCTCCGCGGGTGGGCCCTCTCGGACCCTCCCACCTCAACGAACCTGGCGGTTATTTTCTGCGGCACTTTCCCTCGGGTCACCCCGGGTCGCCGTTAGCGACCTCCCTGCCCTGTGGTGCCCGGACTTTCCTCCCGTGAGCGGTCCTGCCCACCGGCGATCCTCCGTCCACCTCCGACCTCCGACAAGATAGAGACAGAGCTGGTGTTTGGCCTCATCGGATCTGGCGCTGATGGCACTGGACCCGGGCGCTCCGTTCGGCGTCGTAGTCGGCCCATTTTTCTGCCGGCAATGCCGCGGAGGAAACCGCCTCGAAGCCGTTGCGGGCGAAGAAGGCGCTGACGCGGTCACTGGTGGTGCAGGCGAAGACGCGGTCGTAGCCGAGCGCCAGGGCCCGCTGGCAGGCGAATTCGATCAGGTAGGGCCCGATGCCCTCGCCGAGGAACCGCGTCAGCGTGTAGAGCGCGGAGACTTCGCCGGCGCGATCTCCGAGCGGGAGCAGCGAGCCCATGCCCGCCAGGTGGCGCTCGTCGACGAAGGCACCAAAGCCGCCGGCGAGCACCTGGTCGATCTGGGCCTGGCTGCGCGGCGCCAGATAGCCCTCGGCGACCCCACGGCCGATCAGGTCCGCGGCGGCGTCGAAGTCATCGAGGGTGAGCCTTCGGACCTCGATATAGCGCTCGCGGGTGAACAACGTGCCGACGCCCGCATAGGTGAACAGTTCGGCGTCGAGCCCTTCCGGCGAGCACACGTTCACGGCCGGGACACCGGCAGAGAGCATCGCGGCGACTTCGCGAAACAGATCGATTCGCTCGGGGCGCTCCAGGTAGCGGTCGGGGGCCGAGATGTACTCGGCCAGTTCGTCGCCATGGACGAACGATTGCCGGCCCCCGGAGCGCGAACCCTCTGGTCGCGTCGTCAGACCGCCGCCGGGATCGAGCCAGACGAGTTTGAAGACCCCGAGCCGCACCGCAACGGTTCTCACCGCGGGGCCCAGGGCCTCGCTCGGCAAGCGCACGCCGACCCGGGGAGCGGCAGAGAGGGCTCGCCACGTCTCCCCTTCCAGGCGCGGATCCGCCGGGTCCAGCACCGGCTTGGCCGAGAGCGCACCGAGCGCCGCTTGGCTCGGTGAAGCCACTACGACCCTCGCCCGACCCCGAAACAACACGTCGAGCACCGGCATCAGCTGGTCTTCGTCGCCCCCGGGATGAACCACCAGGAGCGTCCGTCCGCGGAACTCGCGCAGGTAGAACTCGCGTTCCGAGAACTCGTTGGGGGCACTCGACATCTCGCCATTCTCGCGGATCCGCTCCCGGGCCGGTATGGTCGGCGCCGCCATGGAGGCTTCCGGCTGGTACACCCTGGCCGTCCTGGCGGTGATGATCTTCGCGTTGACGCGCGAGATCGCCGGGCCGGACCTGATCATGATGGCGGGCCTGTTTGCCTTGGCCGCGCCAGGGATCCTCACGCCCGAGGAAACCTTCGCCGGTTTCGCGAACCCGGCGGTCGCCACGATCGGTGCCCTCTTCATCGTGTCCGCCGGGCTCCGCGAGACCGGCCTGCTGGAGGCCTTCGCGCTGCGCCTGTTCGGCGGCGCCAGGAACGCGACCACGGCGCTGATGCGGCTCTGCCCGCCGATGGCGCTCTTCTCGGCCTTCCTCAACAACGCCCCGATCGTGGCCATGATGACGCCGGTGCTGATCGATTGGGCCGACCGCAACGGACACTCGGCGAGTCGCTTCCTGATCCCCTTGTCCTACGCCACCGTGCTCGGCTCGGTCCTCACCGTGATCGGTACCAGCGTGAACCTGATGGTCGCGGGCTTGATCGAGGACAATGGAATGGCGCCGATGGGCTTCTTCGAGCTCCTGCCCGTCGGCCTGCCGATCGCCGTGGTGGGCCTGCTCTACATCATCTTCGTGGCGCCGCGAGCGCTTCCGGCCCGCCGGGAATCCGGCGATGAACTGGGAGAGCGCCGACGCGAGTACACGGCCGCGATGCGGGTCGGCGCCCATTGTCGGCTGGTAGGCCAGACCGTCGAAGAGGCCGGCCTGCGGCAGCTCCAGGGCCTCTTCCTGGTCGAGATCGAGCGCGTCGGCCAGACGATCACGCCGGTCGGCCCGGACCAGGTGATCGACGCCGACGATCGCTTGGTCTTTGCCGGCGTGGTCTCGACCATCGTCGACCTGCAGCGGATCCCGGGGCTCGTGCCCGACGCCGGCGACAGCGGTGGCGTTGCGAACGATCCGAGTCGACGCCTGATGGAGGCGGTGATCTCGAGTTCCTCGCCCCTGGTCAGCCGCAGCATCCGCGATGCCGCGTTCCGGACCACCTATGACGCGGCTGTGGTTGCGGTCCATCGCAACGGTGAGCGCGTGAGCGGCAAGATCGGCGAGATCGTGTTGCGGCCGGGCGACACGCTGCTGCTTCAAACAGCGCCCGGCTTCTTGCGCGCCCACCGAAACAGCCCGGATTTCTACCTCGTCAGCGAACTCGGCGGCGGCCGCGCGCCGCGCACGGACAAGGGCGCCCTCGCGGTGCTGATTCTCGTGGCCATGGTCTTCGTTGCCGCACTCGGGATATTGCCGATCTCGGTCGCGGCATTCCTGGCCGCGGGGGCTCTCGTCGCCACGCGCTGCATCAGCGGTTCGATCGCGCGCCAGTCCGTCGCCTGGTCGGTCCTCATCGTCATCGGCGCCGGTTTCGGCCTGGCCCTGGCGATGCAGAAGACCGGTGCGGCTGACTTCATTGCCGGTGGACTCGTCGCCGCCGCGGGCGGGCTCGGGCCGGTCGGCACGCTGGCCGTCGTCTACGCAACCACCGTGCTGCTCTCGGAACTGCTTCACCACAATGCTTCGGCCGCGATCATGGTGCCGATCGCGATCGCGACGGCGGGCGAGATCGGCGCCGACCCACGCGCCTTCGTGTTGACCGTCGCCGTTGCAGCGACCTGCGCCTTCGCCAACCCGGTGACCTATCAAGCGCACCTGATCGTGTACGGGCCTGGCGGCTACCGCTTCAGCGACTTCGTCCGGGTCGGTCTGCCACTCGACGTGCTCGGCGGCGCCGTAGCGTTGACCGTGATTCCCATGGTCTGGGGGATTTCCTGATGTCCATCCGCAACACTGCCCTGGCGCTATTGCTGCTCGTTTTCGGCTGCGCCGCGCCGGCCATTGCGCCCTCCGGTGAGGGCGACTGGCGCGAAGAGGTCCGGCGGCTCGTCCTTGGCGGCCTCGACGAACACGATGTCGTTGGCGCGAGCGTGGCGATCGTGCACGGCCAGGAAACGCTCTTCGCCGAGGGTTTCGGATGGGCCGACGAAGCCAACGAGATTCCAGCCAGCGCCGACACCTTGTTCCGGGTCGGATCGATCACGAAGACACTGACGGCGATCTCGGTCATGCAGCTCGTCGAGGAAGGCGCCCTCTCCCTCGACGATCCGTTTGGCGAGCACCTTCCGGGCTTCGCGCCCGCGCCGCCGGTTCGCGGCGGGCAGGACTGGAGCGCGGACCAGATCACGGTGCGATCCCTGCTGACGCATCACTCCGGGATCGTCGGCGACGTCTACCAGGGGATGTTCGCGGATGAGATCCATGCCTATACGGAGTACGTCGACCTGGTACGCGGGGTTCCCGCAGCCTCGCCGCCGAACCATGCCTGGGCCTATTCGAACGTGGCCTTCACGCTGTTAGGCCACATGGTCGAGTTGAAGCGCGGCACACCCTACACCGAGGTCGTTCGAGAACACGTGATCGAGCCCTCAGGCATGCCGACGGCGACCTTCGAGCTCGGAGCACCAGCGTTCTCGAGAGGTTATGCGGAGGGCAAGGCCGAGAAGCTTCCGGAACTCGGCATGCTCCCGGCCGGCGCCCTCAACGCCAGCGCCAACGACCTCGCCAGCTACAGCAAGATGTTGCTTGCCGGGGGCACCGGCCCGCGCGGCTTGGTCCTTCCGCAAGCCCGGCTCGACGAAATGTGGACGCGCCAGAACGCCGACATCCCGCTGGATCTGGATCTCGATATGGGCCTGGCGTTCTTCCGGCGCGAACACCCGGACCTCGGCCTGGAGGTCGGTCATTCCGGCGGCACCGCCTACTTCGTAACGGTCTTCCTGGTCCTCCCGGAGCACGATCTCGCCGTCGTCCTGTTGACGAACTCCCGCGAAGGTGGCGCCCTGATCGGCTCGCTCGCACGGAAACTGGGCCGCGTTGCGCTCGCTGGAATCACGGGGCAACCCGTCAGCCCGGATCCCGAACCGGCGCAGGCCACCGACGCGATCAGCCAGGAAGCGGTGGCGAAGCTCGCCGGCCACTACCAGACACAGCTGGGTCATCTCGTGTTGGTCCCGCGCGACAAGCGTCTGCGGTCGGAGGTCGCCGGCGGGACGCTCGAGTTCCGGGCGACCGACCGCGGCACCTTCGTTCCCTACGCCCTGCTCTTCGGTTTCATCCCGCTTCGGCCGGCCGCCCTCGAGCGGCTCGAGATCGGTTTCGAGCGGGTCGGGAACGACGAGCTGGTCTTCCAACGAACGCCCGAGGGGCTTCGCACGCCGGGGGGTATCCGAATCACCCCCGTTCCGGCGACACCGGCCTGGCTGGCCCGGGTCGGCGAGTATGAGATCTTGAACGGCGTCGGCGATCTCGTCTTCGACGGGTTCTCCATCGAGGAACGCGACGGCCTGCTCGAGTTCGTGCCGGACGGCCCGATGGTGCCGGACGGCCAGCTACGCCTGGCAACCGAGGCGATCAGCGACGAGCGGCTGCTGATCCCGGGCCTGGGGCGGAACCGCGGCGATGTCGTCGATGCGGTAGCGACGCCCGAGGGTGAAGAGATCCATTTCTCGGGCTTCCGCGCACGGAAGATCTCGAAGAAACGTTAGTCAGGCGCCCCGCACCGCGCGCACGACCTCGATGACGCGATCGTGGATCGGTCCACAGGTCGCCACGATCCCCCGATTCCTGTCGAGTGTGCGGCCATGACTGAAGTCGAGGTCGTTGCCGTTCACGTCCGTCACGCGACCCCCTGCCTCTTCGACGACGATCATGCCGCCGGCGTGGTCCCAGATCTTCTCCCGGTAGTCGGCCCGCGTCGGCATGCGGAGGTAGATCGAGGCGTCCGCCCGCGCGACCGATGCATACTTGCATTGGCTGTCGATCCGGAACGGCTCCTGGGCGATGCCGAGCTGACGTGCGATCTCTGCGGCTTCTTCCTGGTTCGAATGTCCGGACTCGACGCTCTCACAGAATCGGGCGCCGGCTGGATCGGTGATATCCGAGACGTGGATCTCGCGACCCGTCTGATCGCTTTCGTCCCAGAGCGAGTAGGCGCGTGCGCCGCCGCCGCGAACCGCGGCGAACAGGGCGCCCTGGCCACCGGCACCATCGGGCAGGTTGGGGCAACCGAGCAAGCCGACCTTCACCCGGGTGTCTTCAAGGAGACCGAGGGCGACCGCGTACTGCTCGCCGCGCAGGAATCCCTTGGTGCCATCGATGGGATCGAGGGTCCAGTAGCGGGCGGTGTCGCCGGCGGCCGAGCCTCGGTCGATCCAGTCGAGCACAGCCGGGGCCGACGGCGCACCGGCCACTTCCGCGGCGACCTCGCGCACGACGGCGTCTCGGAGATCGACCTGGCCTCCGTCGCGAAGCTCGGCGGAGCCTTCTTCACCAACGAGCGGATCGTTCGGGAAGGCCGCTTCGAGACGCTGGCAAACGATGGCCTGGGACGCAAAGTCGGCCACGGTGACCGGGCTCTTGTCCTTCTTCTCGAGGGTTTCCGCCGTCACCAGGCGCTGTTGGACGGCGCGGCAGACCCGCGCCGCGGCGCGTACCGCCTCGAGTCCGGCGCGCAGTTCCGCTTCGTGGGATCCCATCTGCTCGTCTCCTTCGGCCCGTGAGAATGGCGGGCCCGCGAGAATGACGGACCCCGGCCGCAGATGCCCACGGCCGGGGTCGCTCGGGCAGGTACGGCCCGCTGGCTAGCGGTGCCACTCCTGCAACAGGCCCATCGCGTTCTCGCGCATCACGAGGCGGACCTCGTCTTCGTCGTAGCCCTTCAGGTCGTGAATGAAGTCCGTGGGCTCTGCGAGACCCTCCGCATGGGGATAGTCGCTACCGAAGAGCACGTGGGACGCGTCGATGTCGCTCTTCAGTCCTTCGAGATCATCCTCGTAGTAGGGCGAGACCCAGATGTGGCGACGGAACTGCTCGATCGGGTCGGTCGCGAAGCTGGTCGGCATCTGGCCGTAGGTCTTCTTGAACGAAGCCAACAGCGGGCGCACCCACGAGCTTCCGCTCTCGATCGTTGCGATGCGCAGCCCAGGATGCCGCTCGAAGACGCCATGGCACACCAGGGCGGCCATCGTGTCGCGAATCGGGTTGGGCGAGAGGCACATGCGGAGCGTGTCGTACTCGAAGGCCTTGAACTCGCCGCCGACGCCCCACTCATCCGCGAACTTGTTGTAGCCGGCGTCGCCTGAATGATAGGCGACGGTGATACCGGCCTCGTTGACCCGCGCCCAGAAGGGATCGAAGCGGACGTCTCCGGGCGAGCACGTTCCGCGCGGGTGCGCGATCGGTCCGGCGCGCATGCAGACGAGCCGCGCATCGCGCTCGAGGGCAAATTCCAGTTCGCCGATCGCGGCATCGACATCGATCAGACTGATGTAGGGCGCCGCGTAGATGCGCTTCTGGTAGGCGAAGCCCCAGTCCTCCTCGATCCAGCGATTGAAGGCCTGGAAGGCCGCCACGCAAGCTTCTGGATCGCCCTTCAGGCTCTCTTCCATTCCCACACCCAGGGTCGGAAAAAAGAAGGCCCCCTCGATGTTCTGGGTATCGAGGAGCGCGATTCGGGCATCGCGGTCGCGGTAGGCGGGATTGATCGGATCGAGTTCCCCGAACAGCTCGCGGATGTCCTTGGCCTCGGGGTTCTTGCCGCGGAAGTACTCGTCGAGACTGCCTGGCCGAGCCACCGGATCGAAGGTGGGGTTCGGAATGAAGCGGTTGATCTTGCCGCCCACCAGCAGTCGCCGCCGGCCATTCACCAGCGCCCAATCCATGCAGCGCTTCTTCATGCGCGGATCGATGTGCCGGGTGAAGGCCTCTTCGTGCTCGTAGTAGTGATGGTCGGCGTCGAACGCGCGGTAGCCAAGCCCGGCCATGGCGGGTGCTCCTTGTCGAATCGGTCCGGGTCGGCGAGGTCGCGGATCCCGGCCAGGGGTGGTTGAGGTTGGGCGACGAGGTCAATTATGAATAATTTCTATCGAATATTCAATGAAAATATTTTACCCTCTGTTCATTCCAATGAACGCGCCGCCCACACCCCGCGAGGCCCCGAATCGCCGCCATGAACAGAGCGAGGAGCGGCGGCGGCGCATCCTGGACGGCGCGCGGGCCTGCTTCGGCGAAGCCGGCTTCGCTGGCGCCACGGTCGGTCGCATCGCCGAGCGCGCGGGCGTTTCGAACGGACTCCTCTACCGGCACTTCCGAAACAAGGAGCATCTCTTCGAGGTCGTGCTCGCCGAGATCATCGGCGACTGGGTGCGGGCGATGGTTCCGAGCCGCCGGAACGAACCCGCCGCCGACGCCCTGGAGGGCATGTTCCGTCGGAGCGTCGACTTCTGCCGCGACCACCCACTGCTACCGGCGCTGCTCCGCGATGACCGGCAGTTGCAACTGACGCGTATCTCGGCGGCGAGCCACGACCGGATCCAGCCGCATCGCGACCTCGTGGCCTCGATCCTACGCCGCGGCATGGCGGCCGGCGAGCTGCGGGCCGATCTCGATGTGCCGTCCATCGCCGATGTGATCTGCCAGCTCCAGAGCGACTACTCGGGTCGCGCCTACCGACGCGATCCAGACCATCCGGACGCGCCCGAGATCATCGATGCGGCCGTGTCGATGGTACGTCGCGCGGTGATTGCCTAGCAGGCTGCGGAAGATCTGCGCACGAGGCTCGGTCCGGGGTTCCTACGCGACCTTCAGACCGACCACGCCGGCCCGCGCTCCGGCTGGTGTAGGATGGAGGGCGCTCCTCTAGCGCCCTGGATACATCGAACACCCGTGGCACCTCCCAACGAACGGCGCTTTCCGCTTCTCGTACTTGGCGTCGCCGGCATCGTGCTCGCGTTCTCGTTTCTCGGCTTCTACACGTCCGACGGCGCAAAGAAGGGACGTGAGCGAGAGGCCCGACTCGAGCAGGCGCAGCACGCCGCGGCTGGAATCGAGCCAAGCGGCGCGATCCCCACGGTCGAGGTGTTTGCAGCGGAACGATCCTCGGCCTTGGACTGGATCGAACTCTCCGGCCTCCTGGAACCGGTACGCTCGACCTGGGTCGCCGCCGAGATCTCCGGGAGCATCGTCGAGGTCGCCGCCGAGGAACACTCGCAGGTCGCCGCCGACGAACTGCTGGTGCAGCTCGACCCCGCCCTGCCCCGCGCCGACGTGATTCGCGCCGAAGCCAACCATCGGCTCGCCCAGCTCGACCTCGAGCGGCAGCAGATGCTCGGCCGGCGATCGGTCTCGAGCGAAGCCGAACTGGATCGCGCGTCGGCCGAAGAACGCAGTCGTTATGCCGCCCTGCTCGAGGCCCGCAAGCGGCTCGATCAGACCCGGATCCGCGCTCCCTTTGCCGGCGTGGTCAACTCGTTGCTACTCGACCCGGGCGCCTACGTAGCGCCGGGAACGCGCATCGCCGAAGTCCTCGACGTCGCCACGGTCGAGATCGAGGTGGAAGTGAGCGACCGGCAAGTGAGCGCGCTGACGCCAGGAGACCCTGCGCGGGTTCGCATCGACCCCCTCGGCAACGCTCGCCTGGACGGCGAGATCGCCCGGGTCGCACGCGCCCCGCATCCCGAAACGCAGCGCTTTCCCGTGATCATCGCGCTCGACAACAGGGACGGACGGATGCTGCCCGGCATGCTCGCGACGGTGGAGCTTTCGATCGGCCAGAGCGAGACGATCCGTGTGCCCACCCGCGCGGTCGTTCGCGAGTTCGAGATGGACTACGTCTTCGTGGTGACGCCTGACGGCGACGCTTCGGGAATCGTGGAGCGGGTCCGGGTCGCAACTCGCCCTGTGCCCTTCCGTCCGGACTGGGTCGAAATCCCCAGCGGACTCGACAGCGGAAGTTGGGTGGCCACCTCCGAACTTGGCCGACTGAGAAGTGGCGCCGCCGTGCGAATCAGAAGGGGTCCGTCATGAGTCGGCTCACCGAGTTCAGCGTGCGCCAGACCGTGCTCGTGAACGTGCTCTTCCTCGTCTGCGTGGTCGGCGGCCTACGCGCGCTCCAGCTCACCGAGGTCGAGTACTTCCACGACATCACCACGAACGAGGTCAGCATCGTCACGATCTGGAACGGCGCGTCGGCCGAAGAGGTCGAGCTACTCGTCACGGCCAAGCTCGAGGAAGAGCTCAAGACCCTCGACGACGTCCAGGAGATGCGATCTTCCTCCCAACCGAACGTCTCGATGATCGCAATCGAGTTCGACGAGAACCTCGACGCCATCGGGCTCGAAGCTGCCGTGAACGAAACGCGTTCGGCGCTCGACCGCGCCACCGAACTTCCGAACGATGCCGAGGAACCCGTCCTCGAGATCGAGCGCAGTTCGAACTGGTCTCCCGTCGTGATGGTCGCGGTCACCGACGTGGGCGACGTGGGCGAGCTCGCGATCCGTGACGTGGCCCAGGAGGCCGCCTCCAGGATGCGCGAGATCCAGGGCGTCAGCCGCGTGCAGGTGCGCGGACTTCAAGACCGCGAAGTTCGCATCGTCGTCGACAACGCACGGGCCTCGGCTTACGGCCTGACGGTCTCGGACATCGCGGACCGGATCCGGCGACAGAACCAGAACCTACCCGCCGGGACCTTCGTCGACGCAACCGGCGAGGCCACGCTACGCGCAACCGGGGACTACACCTCGACCGACCAGATTCTCGACACCGTCGTTCGCGAGGATCCCGGCGGCTCGCGCGTCCTGCTCCGCGACGTCGCCAGGGTCGAGCGCGGCCTCGAGAAGCGCGTGTACGAGACCCGTTACAACGGTCGCAGCGGCGCGGTCCTTTCCGTCACGAAGAAGGACAACGCCGACGTGGGTCAGGTCTCGGCCCGCGTCGATGCCTGGCTCGCCGACTTCCGACCGCTGGTTCCCGATGGGATCGAGATGGAGAAGACCCTCGACGGCGCCGAGTTCATGCAGCCGCGCGTCAACGTCCTGATCTACAACACGATCACGGGCGCCGTGCTGGTCCTGGCGCTGCTCTGGTTCACGATCGGTTTCCGGAACGCCGTGCTGACCATGATCGCGGTCCCCTTCGCCTTCCTGACCGCGATCATGTTGTTCCCGATCCTCGACATCAGCATCAACTCGTACACGCTGATCGGCATGCTGCTCGTATCGGGAATGTTGGTGGACGACGCCATCATCGTCCTCGAAAACATCTACCGGCGCATCGAGTTGGGCGAGTCCTTGCGCGAAGCCGTGGTCAACGGGACGAACGAGGTCTTCTGGCCCGTGGTGGCCGCCGTCTCCACCTCGGTCGCCGCGTTCGCGCCGCTGCTCATGGTGGGCGGCACGATGGGCAAGTTCATCTCGGTATTGCCGAAAGCGGTCGTGGTCTGCCTGCTGGCCTCGCTCTTCGAGTGCCTGGTCATCCTGCCAGCCCACTATCTCGACTTCGGAAGTCGGCGAGGCGCCGGCCAGCGACCCGGCGCCGCTGGTGGCAACCGCTTCGGCCGGGCCCTCGACCGGCTCCACGTATCGGTGGATCGCGGCTTCGATCGGGTGCGCGACCTCTATCTGGCCGCCCTCGATCGGGTCGTGGCCCATCGCTTCTCGTTCAACGTGCTCTTCCTCTCCCTCCTCGTCGCCGCCGCCGCAGGCTCTACCCGGCTCGCCTTCGAGCTGTGGCCCGGAGAGTTCTCGCACTTCACGATCAACCTCGAGACGCCCCCGAACTACAGCCTGGAGCAGACCTCGGGCGTCGTTGGCGAAATCGAGGCGCGCCTGGCCGCGATGCCCGACGACACGATCGCGGATTTCAATACCACGATCGGCATGACGCTCGACCTCAACTATGACGCGATCTCCGCACCGAACCTGGCGATGATCATGGTCGAGATCGCGGACAACGAAGCCAATCGGATCGCGCCCGAGCGGGTCCTCGCCACCATGCGTGCCGAACTCGCTGCTTTCCAGCAGAGCCACGCTGGCGACGTGGAGGAGCTGCGCGCGGACGCGGACCGCAATGGCCCGCCGATCGGCCGCCCGGTCGAAGTCCGCGTGCAGAGCGAGAACTACGCGCTCAACAAATCGATCTCCGAAGAGGTCCAGGCCTATCTCCGTACGATCCCGGGCGTATCCGGGGTGGATGACAGCCTGAAGGAAGGTCCTCGCGAAATCCGGCTGCTCCTCGACGACGAACGCGCCGCCCGCTTCGGTCTCACCTTCGACGACGTGGCGCGTGCGCTGCGCGGTGCGAACGACGGCGTGGTGGCTTCGAGCTTCCGATCGCCCGAGGCCGTCGAGGACGACGACATCCGGGTGCTGCTGGAGCCGCATCAGCGCGATGCGATCCACGATCTGCTCGAGGTCGACGTGCGCTCGCCCGCTGGCGCCCTGGTCAAGCTCGGGGACGTGGCCCAGATCGAGGTCAGCCGCGGCCACCTCGCCTACCGCCGGTTCGATGCCAAGCGGGCCGTGACGGTCTTCGCTGACGTAGATGGCGACCTCGCGACCAGTGTCTCGGTGAACCGCGACCTCCGGAGTCAATTCGCAGCCGTCGAGAAACGACATCCCGAGGTCGACCTGGTGTTCGGCGGCGAGTACCAGGAATCGAACGAATCGATGGCGGCGACGGCCGCCGTGTTTCCGGTGGCCCTGTTGCTGATCTACATGATCCTCGCCGCCCTGTTCCGAAGCTACCTGCAACCGATCATCGTAATCACCTCGATTCCGGTCGGCTTCGCGGGAATCATCTTCGGCGTAGGCATCCTTGGCTACGCGATCAGCTTCAACCTGATGTACGCGATGGTCGGGCTTGCCGGTGTCGTCGTGAACGACGCGTTGGTGATGGTCGACTTCATCAACCGGGCCCGCAGTCAGGGCATGGCGCTCAGCGAGGCCATCCGGCAGGCCGGCGCCCAGCGGCTGCGTCCGGTGGTGCTCACGACCCTGACCACCGTGATCGCCCTGCTCCCGATGGCGCTCGGACTTGCCGGTGAGTCGAAGACCTACGGGCCCTTCGCCGCCTCGATCGCGTTCGGCCTGCTGTTCGCCATGTTCGGCACGCTGTTCATCGTGCCGCTCTCCTACTCCACCCTGATCAGTCTCAAACAGCGCGGCAGCCGGCTCCTTGGAAGGACCCTACGGCGCGGATCCCCTGAGGGAATCGATCTGGGGCCGCGGCCCTCCGTCTGACGATCGCCAGCCAAACCGGCTGTGAGTACTACGGAAACGACGTCATCGTTCCGATAAGAGAGTTGATTCCCCCTCAGTATGCTCGAAGTTGACGCTTGAATCGAGAAAGTGCTGGTAATGGCAGTAGAGACGTAAGAAGATGGCGGACCGCTTCGCAGACCCGTTTTCCCCTTGGGGAAGGTCGCCGAAGCGGCGAGACGCGCCCGTAACCCATCCGTCGGAAACCTGCTGCCGTTGGGCGGTATCCCACTGATGAACCCGACCGGAACGAGCCGGCGGGAAACGAAGAGCCCGGACTCCCCGCGGGGCCGGTCATCGAGAGGAAGAGCGTGAAGCTGGAGGACAAGTTCCGAGTCGCAACCCAGGGAGACACTCAGCGCAAGCGGGGATCTGCTGCGAACCTACCGGCCGAGGCCGACCTCGATGCGGCGCGAGACCGCCGGCCCCTCGAGTCCTATTTCCAGGAGATCGGGGGCACCCGCACACTGAAGCGCGAAGAGGAAGTCATCCTCGCCAAGGAACTCGAGGCCGCGACGGCAGAGCTTCGAGGTGCGCTGTATCGGATTCCGGCTTCGGCCCGCCACGTCGTGGAGCGCTGGGACGGCCTGCGCGCCCTCTCCCACACCGGTGCCAAGCTCTCCGAATCCCAAGGCGACGAGGAGACCGGCGAGATCGCCCTGCGGGTCGAGAGCGCGGTGAACAAGTTGCGTCGGCACCTCAAGCGCCGAGACGCGTTCCGCGAAGACGACGGCACCAAGGCGAGCCAGTTCGACCGGGTCGAGAACGCCATTTCCAAGGAAATGCACAACGCCCAACTGTCGCTGGCCCTGCTGGCCGAGCTTCGTGAGCAGTCCCGGAAGCTCAATCGCGCCACACGCCGTGCGCGACGCGGCACACGCGCTGCCGACGAGGTGGCGGCTCGCACCGGTCTCGACAAGGACGACATGCTGCTGCGACATGACGCCGTCGAGAACGCCCACGAGCGCATGACGGCCGTCAAGAACCAGTTCATCGAACACAACCTGAAGCTGGTCGTCGCCATCGCCAAGGACTACCGGAACCTGGGCCTGTCCTTCCCGGACCTGATCCAGGAAGGCAATCTGGGCCTGATCCGGGCGGTCGAGAAGTTCGACCATCGACGCGGCTTCAAGTTCTCGACCTACGCCGTCTGGTGGATCCGTCAGGCCCTGGTCCGCGCGATCCAGAACCACTCGCGCACGATCCGGCTGCCCTCCCATGTGCACGATCGTCTGCAGCGCAGCCAGCGCATCAAGGCAGAACTGACCGGGAAGCTGGGCCGTGAGCCCACGCCGGCAGAACTGGCGCCGGCCCTCGGCACGGACACGGATTCGCTCGAGCAGCTCGATCGACTCTCGCGTGAGGCGATCTCGCTCGAGTCCTCGGTCGCCGGTACGGAGAAGCGACTCGAAGACTTCGTCGCCGACCTGGGCTCGTCGATTCCCGATGGCGGCATCGATGATGACCGCCTGCGCTCCGGCGTCGGCCACCTGATTGGCGGCCTGACCGATCGCGAGCAGCTGATCCTGCGCCTGCGCTACGGCCTCGGTGGTGACGAGGAGCACACGCTCGAGCAGATCGGGCAATCTCTCGGCCTCTCCCGCGAGCGCGTGCGACAGCTCGAAGCCCGTGCCCTCAAGAAGCTGCGCGACACCGTTCCGGCCCAGAGGCTCCACCCGATCCTCGAGCCCTAGGCACCGCAGCCGAGCAAGCCGACCTGATCGCACCGGCCCTGAGCCCGCCCCAATGGTGGATTCAGGGCCGGCCGCCGTTCAGGGGTGCCATCGACCGGAAGAGGCGGGATCGATGCGCACGCTGCTGGGCGGCCGCTTCATGTGCCGCCTGGCGTTCATCAGGACATACCGCAGTGCGTTCCGCACCTGGGTCGGTGTCTTCAGCACCACATGGTGATACCGGTCCTTCAGGACCGGTCCAGAGCGTGCGAATACCCGATTC
>JAJDAP010000061.1 GCA_029261795.1 Deltaproteobacteria bacterium | reverse complement strand
TGGAGCGCGAGACCGGGCTCGAACCGGCGACAACCTGCTTGGGAAGCAGGAACTCTACCAACTGAGTTACTCGCGCTTGCAGCAGGAGAGAGTGACACGGGCCCCTGAAGGGGTCAAACGCGGTGCGCTCGCGGGGGCGTGCTACTCGTCGACGAGGTCGGCGAAGAGGTCGTCGAGGTCGCCGTCGGTGTCTTCGTTGAGATCGTCGAAGATGGCGGCGGTCTGACCCGCCGAGTCGTTCGCTGGAGCCGGATCGGGCGAATCGAAGATGGCCATGGTCGCGTCGGGTGCCACCGCGGCGGCCAGGCTCGGCAGCTCGGGCATCTCCGACATGATCGCGATCGTGGCGCCGGCATCGGCCGAGAGGATCTTCGGATCGGTATCGGCAGCGACCACCTCGGAGAGTTCGAGTTCCGCGTCCGAATCATCGAAGATGTCGGCGAGGCCCGATTCCGGCGCGGCAAACGATGACGGGGCCGGCTCGGCCAACACCGGATCGGCAGTTCCGAAATCGTCCAGCGTTGGATCAGCCAGCGGGGCCGCCATTGCGGGCTCGGCTGGCGCTGTCGGATCCGACGCCACGGGTGCAGGGGCCTCTGACGGGGCCTCGGGCTGCAGCGGCTGACTGAGACCCATTTCGGCGGCGGCGCGTTCCACGTCTTCCGCGGTCGCACTCATGCGCCCGGCCAGGTGCGCTTCGAACAGCGCGTTGTCCGCCAGGGTGTTGAGTCGGCGGGGAACGCCCTCGCCGCACTTGACCAGTGCGCTCATTGCGCTCGATTCGAGAATCGCCGGTGTCCCTTCGACGGCCCGAATCCGGTGGGCGATGTATTGGCTCGCCTCCTCGTCCGAAAGCGGCGTCAGCGACACCCGGAGATCCAGGCGATCACAGAGTGCAGGCTCGTTCTCGACCGCCTCGAGCAGGCCGGGAAGACCGACCAGCACGAGCGAGAGCAGACGCTTCTCCTCGTATTCGAGGTTCAACAGGCCACGCAGATTCGCCAACAACCCGGCGTCGGCGAGAACCTGGGCTTCGTCGATCAGGAGCACGGTGTGGCGGCCGTCCTCGCGCACGATCGCCATCTGCTCGTAGACCTGGCCTAACAGATCACCGAGATCTTCCGAGGGCGCCTCGATACCGAGCTGTCTCGCAAAGCGAGACAACAGCCAGCGCCCGTTGGTAATTCCCGGAACGGGAACCAGCATGCAGGCCTCGAACACGTCCTCTTCCAATGCCTCGAGCAGGCGCCGAACCAGCAGGGTCTTGCCAACGCCTCCGCGTCCGGTCAGCAAGCACAGACCCTTGCTCTGCATCGCGGCCCGCTCCAGCCGGCGCAACACATCGCGTGCCGCTGCGGTATCGAAAGCAGCGTCGGGTTGGGTGTCACTGGCGAAGGGATCGCGGGTGAGTCCGAATGTGGAAAGGTGTTCCAACGTCGTCTCCTAGACGAATGAGATCTTCTTCTTTTTCTTCTTGCGCGTCCTGGCTGGCGCCGGATCGGGCTCCGGCTCCGCCGCGAGTTCGGCCTCATCTTCGATCGGTTCGAGTTCTTCGAGCGGCTCGCTCTCCTCGCTCGAAGCGGGCTCCCGGATCGGTTGGGTGTCCTCGGCGACAACCGGCTCCGGCGTCCCTGCGGCCGCGGCAGGCGCTGCGTCGTCGCCCTCGTCCTCTTCCTGATCGTCGTCCATGAACTCGTCGAAGGATTCGTAGCTCGCGGCCTCGTCGGCCGGCGGCTCGGATCCCTCGTCATCAGCACCGATCAGGTCATCGAAGGACTCGAATGCTTCGTCCGCCGTGTCCTCCTCGACGGCCGACGGCGCGTGCTCCAGTTCGGCGAGCATTGCCCCGACATCGCAGAAATCCGTGTCGATGGCCTGGACGGCCTCGAAGCATGCGCGTGCACGATCCACATCCCCGGATCTTGCGTGCACGCGGCCCAGATCGAACTGGATGCCGATCCTTTGATCGTCGGGCACGTCCGGCAAGGAGAGCGCCTGCTCGAGATGGGCGGCGGCATCCACACCCCGGCCCAGATCGAACGCGCACAACCCCATCATGTGGAGACACGGCAAGGCTCGGTTCGGCGCCGCCATCGCTTGCTGGAATTCGCCGATGGCATCGTCCAGCAGTCCCATTTCCTTGTACGCGATGCCAAGGTCGTAGTGGGCCTCGTAGTCGGCCTCGCCGAGCTCGCTCTGCACGCCTTCCTTGAACGCGGCGAATACCTGCTCGAAGCCCTCCTCTTCGGTGTTCCCGCCAGCGCTTCCCGGGATCGATTCTTCCTCGGCACCGAATACGTCGGACAGTTGGGCTGCCAGATCGAACTCGCCGCTGTCCTCCGGAGCGGCCACCATCTCGGGTGCCGCCGCCACAGGCTCGGGTACAGGTTCGGCTTCGGGCTCGGGTACAGGTTCGGGCTCAGGCGCGGGCTCGGGTTCCGCTTCGGGTTCGGGCTTCGTGTCTTCCTCGACCGGCGCGGCCGATGCCGCCAACGCTTCTGCCAGGATCCGCCCGGGGGTCGCGTCTTCGGTAGGCGCTTCGGGCTCGACCCTCACGGGTTCGTCGGTGACGAAGGTAAGTTCGTCCTCGAAGCCCTCGTCCTCGTCGGATTCGTCCGTTACGAACTCGAGGGGCGCCTCGGCGCGCTCGTCCTCGGCTTCATCCAGCTCCGGCTCTGACTCGGCGCTCTCGGCTGCCGCATCGTCCATCACGTCGACGTCGAGCTCTCCGGCTGAGTCATCGCTCCCTGCGCCGGCGGCCTCGATTTCCCCGAGTCGAAGCATCGCCTGGGGATGGTTGTTCGCAATCGTGAGAATCCGTTCGTAGACCTCGCGCGCTTCGTCGAGCAGACCTTGTTCCATGTAGAACTCGGCCTCTTCGAGCTCTTCCTTCACGCGCACCGACGTCGTACTTGCACCGCTGCTATGCGTGGAAGAGTCGGTGTCGCCGTCGTCGGTCTCCAATTGGTCCTCGAGACTCGGTAGGTCGAGGTCGTCGCCCGGGTCTGCGTTCCCAGCGTGGAGGTTCGCCTCGTCCTCGGCATCGATGTCGAGATCGAAATCGATCTCGGCATCATCGCTGGTTTCCGCCGCGGCTTCCTGCTCCGGCTCGCGCGCTCGCGCCGGCGCGGAGACTTCGGGCGGATCTTCGACCACGTCCACCAGTTCATCGATCCCGATTTCGTCGGTCACTTCCTCGTGATCGGGCCCGGTGCCTGAATCGGACTCATCGACGAACTCGTCCTCGAGACCGTCGTCGATCTCCACGTCGAACTCTTCTTCGATGTCGGCGTCGTCGTCGGACGTACCGAGCAGCGCTTCCGCGGCGTCGGCATCGATCTCGGCCAGCTGTGCCCGGGCCGTTTCGAACAGTGCCGTGTCACCCTGCTCGGTGGCCGCGGTAGCGCCGCGCTGGAAGGCCGTGATCGCGTTGTCCGGGTCCTGGCTCGCGACGAGCGTTTCACCGAGTCTTACCAGCGCGCCGGCATGGGTGGGTTCCAGCGCGAGAATGCCGCGCAAGACTTCGATGGCGCGATCGTGTTTTCCGTAGCGAAGGTAGACACCAGCTTCTGCGAATGACTGCTCTGGATCTTCCACCGGCTTCGGCGCCGCCACACTCGGGGCAGCTGCAACGGGCGGCGTGTCATCCGCGGCTGCCGCGTCACTCGAGGCGGGGGCATCATCCAGTTCGTCGAGCGTATCGAGGCCCGCATCGTCCAGAGAGGCCGAAGCTCCCTCGATGGATTCATCGACGCTGTCGAGATCGATGTCGAGATCCTCGGCCTCGTCTTCCACTGCGACGGGTCCCGATTCTTCGCGGCGCGAGACGCCATCGAGCGCTTCCCCGATGTGCATCCCTTCGCGCGCGAATCCCGGGTCCGAGAATTCCGCACCGACGCTGCCGACGTTCTCTTCATCGAGTTCGTCATCGATCTCGAGATGCATCTCGCCATCGAGATTGTCGGTCGCAAGAATCGGTTCGTCGGTCGACTCGGCGGAGAACTCGGTCGTTGCCCCGTAGCGCTGCATCAACTCGCGGGCGCGGTCGTCGTCCCCGCGCTCACGGTAGAGTTCTGCGAGGGACCGCATGACTTCGGCACAGGCCGCGTCTTCGCCGAGCTTCTCCAGGGCGAGGCCCAACACTTCTCGCGCCTCGAGATCGTCGGGCGTGCGTTCGAGAATTCCCTCTGCCACGCCGCGCGCCTCTTCGGCGTTCCCAGTGCTGAGTTGAGTCCGTGCCAGCTCCACCGCCGAGTCCGTACCGGACGGATCCACTTCGACGAGCCGCGCCAGGACGCGCACGTGCTCTTCGTCGTCACCCTGGCGCTCGAGCTCGGCGAGTACCTCGTTGTACTCGGCCACCGCTTGCTCGTTGTAGCCCTCCTGATGCAGGAGTTCGGCAACCTTGATGCGGTTCTTCGTGTTGGCCGGATCCAGCGCGGCCATGCGCCGCAGCAGCGAGAGCGCTTCGTCCTTGTCCCCGTCCTGATAGGCCGCGTCGGCGGCCGACTGAAGCGCCGCCATCGCGTCCGGAATCAGACCCATGCGCTGGTAGAGCTCGGCCAAGGGCACGGAAACGTCGCGACGCTTCGGATCGAGCTTGGTGATCTGCTTGTAGAGGGCGACCGCCTTGGCGTCGAAGCCTTCCTTCATGAACTGCTCGGCCACCTTCAAGTAGGTGGTCACGGCGTCATCGTTCCGGCCGAGCTTCAGGAACAGGTCGCCTAGCTTCAGGCGGACGCTGGTGTCTTTCGGATCCGCCTTGCAGACCCTTTGATAGTCCTCGGCCGCTTTCTCCAGGTTGCCCTTCTGGACGTGCTTCTGGGCAGACTGCAGGATCTTCCGCTTGTTGATCGCCAAAGGACGACGCCCCTCTCACCATGAGCCACCTAGCGGCCAGGTCTGTGGAGGGGGATCCACCCCTCCACTCCTGCGTATCGGCGAGCGACAGCCTGTCTTGAGAGGCGGCGAGCTCAGTTTCGGGCGTCCCGCCTCGCGAGGGGGCGCAGGCTCAGTCGCGCAGCTGGCCGAGCAGGGCTTCGAAGCCGAGGCGATAGCTCAGCGGGCCGAAGCCACAGACCACGCCAACGGCGATATCCGACACCAGGGAGCGGTGGCGAAATTCCTCGCGGGCATGGACGTTGGATAGGTGAACTTCGACGACGGGAAGATCCGCTGCCAGCAGCGCATCTCGGAGCGCCACACTGGTATGGGTAAAGCCACCCGGGTTGATCAGGATCGCGTCTGCCCAGGTTCTCGCTTCCTGGATGCGATCGATCAGGGCACCCTCGTGATTGGACTGGAAGCACTGGACTTCCACCCCGTGCTCCTTCCCCAGCGCCGCCAGCTCGTGGTCGATCTGCTCGAGGGTCGCGAAGCCGTAGACCTCGGGCTCGCGTGTGCCCAGGAGGTTCAGGTTGGGCCCGTGAAGGACCTGTACGCCAAGCGATTCCGGCATGGCGAGAACATTAGCGGCTGACGGCGAACGCCGCGCTAGAGCTCGCCGCGAAACGCTAGAGCTCGCCGCGAAACGCTAAAGCTCGCCGCGAAACGCTAAAGCTCGTCGCGAAGCGCGAGCAGATGGCGCCGCATCAAGTAGCGGCCCTTGCCCGCATTCCCGTCCACGCTGAGGACCATCACCAGATAGGTCTCCGCATCCACGCCGCGAATAGCGAGCTGGTAGCGACCCATCCGCACGTAGAGTTCTTCGAGAGAGCCGCCTTCCACCGAGTCGGTGGCCTTGCGCGCCTCTTCCAGCACCCGCCCGAACTCGACGCCCATCACGGAGACGACCTCATCAAGGTCGACATCGTCGCGCTGCGCGGTGGCCTGGGAGATGGAGATGCCGTCGATGCCCATCAGCGCGACGCCGTGACATCCGGGACTCGCCTCGAGGATTTCGGTCAGAATGGCGTCGAAGCTCATGATGCACTCCGCAGGTTGTCGAGCCAGCGCTCGAGTGTTGCAATCGTCCTGGCCCGGTCACTGCCCGCAGCCGGTTCCATTTCGGTCGCGATCGCTTCGCGCAGGGCCTGCGCTTCGTCGGCATGGCCCTGCTCTTCGAGCAAGCCAGCGACGGTTGCGGTCGCGAAAGGAGACTCGGGGTCGACGGAGACGCCTTCCGGCACGCCTTCCTCGATCTGCTCGAGGGCAGCCTCGGCGAGATGATTGGCATTCCACATCTCGTCGGGCCGACTTTCAGCTTCGAGGAACGCATTCTCGAGTTCGGCGTCGCCGATCGCGTCGAGTTCCGCGCGACCCGGTTCGTTGCCGTCCAGGGTCGAAGGCTCCGGGGCATCCGCATCGCTCGTTTCACCGACGAAGCCTTCGAGCAGCGCGAAGGCTCGTTCGAGTGCGGCGCGGGCGCCTTGCTCGTCGCCAACGTCGAGTGACGCCAGGCCCAGGGCCAGTTGCAGGGCCGGGGTCTCGTCGTCTCGAAGCGCTTCTTCTGCGAGCTTGCGGGCCTCGCCAGGATTCCCGGCGCGACGCAGGGTCTCAGCGTCGCAGGCCGCCCGTCCGCCGTTCTCGAATTCACTCGAATCCACGTCTCATTCCTCTTTGTCGCCCGCTGCCTAACACTGCCGGGTCAACGCGCCTGCCGGCAGGATCTCCCGCGGCAGCAGGGGTACCGTCTCCGCCTCCCCGATCCCGCGAAGGGCCACGAAGCGGATCCGGCTGTCCCTCTTCTTCTTATCGACCGAGAGCGCCCGGAGATAAGCCCTGCGTTCAAAAGATGGCAGCTTCGTTGGCAGGCCGACCCGGCGCAGAAGTGCCTCCAGCCGCTCCCGGGTCCCCTCCGGCGCCTTCCCGAGGCGCTCGGAAAGGGCTGCGGCGTAGACCATGCCCATCGAGACGGCCTCGCCATGGAGCACCCCTCGGTAGCCCTTCAGGGATTCGACGGCGTGCCCGAGCGTGTGGCCGTAGTTCAGGAGCATCCGGAACCCCCCCTCCCGCTCGTCGCGGCTGACGACGCTGGCCTTGATCCGGCAATTGCGCTCGAGGATCGGCACCAGCACGTCGGGGTCGAGGGCCAGCAAGGGTTCCAGCTGGCGCTCGAGGCGCGAGAACAGGCGAGCGTCCCAGATCGCGGCATGCTTCACGACCTCGGCCATGCCCGAGCGCAACTGCCGCGGGGGCAACGTGCGGAGCGTGGCCGCGTCGATCCAGACCAGGCTCGGTTGGTGGAACGCTCCGACGAGATTCTTGCCCTGGGCGACATTCACGCCGGTCTTGCCGCCCACGCTCGAATCCACCATCGAGAGCAACGAGGTCGGCACCTGAACCACGGGCAAGCCGCGGAATAGCGTGGCCGCCACGAAACCGCCGAGATCCCCGACGACGCCGCCACCCAGCGCAATCACCACGCTGCTGCCGCGATCGGCGCCGGCCTCGAGCATCTCGCCGTAGAGCCGCTCGGCCTGGCGCAGGTTCTTGCTGCGCTCACCATCGGGCACCTCGAAGCGCTTCACACGGAAGCCCGCAGCGCGCAGGGAGCGCGTCACCGCTGCACCGTAGCGGCGGCCCACCGGCGGCACGCTGAGGATCAGGGCCCGGGTGGCCCCGAGGCGTGCGCGCACGGCCTCGCCCAGCCCGCCCAGAGAGCCCACGCCGAGTTCGATCGCATAGCTGCGCTCAGCCAGCCTTACCCGCACGCTGCGGGCGTGAGAGGCGCTCATCTGCGCGCCTCCAGCAGGGCGATCACCTGATCGGCGACCTGGTCAGGCGAGAGGCCGTCGGTTTCGACATGGTGGTCCGCCTGTTCATAGGCGGCGCGGCGTTCTTCCAGTTTCGCGCTCAGGCGCGCGAGACGGCCCTTCTCGTCGAGACCCTCGAGCAACGGTCGACCGCTCTCGCCGGCGACGCGCGCGGCCAGCGTCTCGGGCGAAGCCATCAGATAGAAGACGGGGCCGCTGGCCCGGAGTCGCTCCGGAACGCCGGGCTGCGCCATCGCACCGCCGCCCAGCGAGACGACGCACTCCTGGCCGGCCAGCCGCTCGATCGCTTCGCGTTCCAACGTCCGGAAAGCGGCCTCACCTTCTTCGGCAAAGATCGCCGCGATCGAGCGGCCACAGCGCGCGACGATCTGCGCGTCGCTGTCTTGCGCCGGAACGCCGAGCCTCCGAGCGACCTCGCAGCCCACCGTCGATTTTCCGGAGCCCATCATCCCCACGATCCACACCGTTCCTCTCGCCACGGGGGGGACGATAACGAACCGACTCCTCCAAAACCGAGAGGGCGGGAGAGAGCCTCTGCTCTCTCCCGCCCTCGGGTTTCGGTCTGCCTCAGCCACCCTGGGGTGCCGAGGCATTGCCGCCGTTCATCTACCCGCCGCTAGCTGCCCAGGTCAGGGTTGACCACGATCCGCGGAGTAACGAACACCAGGAGTTCCTGGCGGATGTCGCGCGTCTCGAGGTTCTTGAACGCTCGGCCGATGATGGGGATCTGGTGCATGTACGGGACCCGGGTTTCGCGGTCGGCCGTGCGCACCACGTAGATGCCACCGATCACGAGGGTCTGTCCGTCCCTCACCAGCGTTTCGGTCTGTGCCTCGTTCTTGGCGATCGCGGGCGAACCGGTCGGCGTCGGGACACTGTCGTCCGGCGCGTTGCGCTGCACCTCGATCTCCATGATGATCGAACGATCGGCCGTGATATGCGGCGTGACGTCCAATCGGAGCACCGCGTCGATGAACTCGAGCTTGGCGTCACCGTTCTCGAAGGTCTGGAACGGAATCGACACGCCTTGCTCGATGCTCGCCTTGCGGTTGTCCAAGGTCACGATGCGCGGACTCGAGATGACCTTGCCTTCACCGAAGCTCTCGGCTGCCGCCAGCTGGACGTCGACATCGAACTTCTCGTCCAGGATGAAGGCACCCAGGTTCACGGCGCCCGTGGCCAGCTGCGTGATCGGGTTGGAGACGACGAAGTTATTCGCTGCGTCGCCTGCGCCCAGACCGGGAACGCTATGCAACACCAGGTCGCTGCTTCCGAGTGCACCCGGTGTGGTGCTGCTCGTCCGGGCGTCGCTGTCCGGGTCGAACGCGTCGATCCGATCCTGCACGCCCACGGCCCAGGTGGAACCGACCTCGCGGAGGAAGTCGAGGTTGGCCTCGACGATCTTCGCTTCGATCATGACCTGGGGCGTCTGCGTGTCGATCGCCTTGATCAGGGCCGTCGCCTCATCGATGACGGCCGCGATGTCCTTCAGGATGATCGTGTTGGTTCGCTTGTCCACGTCGACGGTTCCCCGTGCCGTGAGCAGGCGTTTGATCATCTTCGAGACCTCGGTGACATTGGCGTAGTTGACGGGCTGGAGCTTGACCACGAGGTCCTCCAGCTTCTCCTTCGCCCGCTTCTCCTGGAGGCGCGCCTCTTCCTCTGCCTTGAGCGATTCGCTCGGTGCGATGCGGAGCACGTTGCCCACCCGCACGAAGCCGAGACCCTTGGTCAGGAGGATGACGTCGAGCGCCTGGTCCCAGGGAACGTCGACCAGCCGGATCGTCACGGATCCGCTGACTTCGTCACCGGCCACGACGTTGAGATCGGAGACCTCGGCCACGAGCCGGAGCACGTCGTCGATGTCCACGTCCTTGAAGTCGAGGCTGATGCGTCGGCCCGAGTACTGCTTGCCCTCGACCAGACCGCCCTCGTTGAGCAGTTCGATCGATTCCCCCGAAGAGGGGATGGCTGCCGGAACCGCTGCGCCACACGGGTTCGCTGTCGCGGTCGCACTGGCCTGACCAAGCGCCGGAATCGGAGCGGCCTGACCTGCAGCCTTGGCGAAGTCCAGCACGAGCATCGGGCCCTTCTGGGTCACCGTCGGGAAAACGCCCGCAGCGCGCTGGATCACCACGCGAACTTCCGGTGTTTCCATCTCGGGCTGATCGAAGGCCGAGACCATCGACACCACGGCCGGATGGTCCGGAGTGATGCGCGCGGTCGCTTCCTCGTCGATCACGGCACCGCGCAATTGCACGATCACCGTCTCGGCATCCGGGAGCAGCGTCGAGTAGTCGGCAGCGCCATCGGTGACGATCACGACCCGATCATGGGTGGAGCTCGAATCGAGCTGCACGCCGTAGACCAGCTGCGCGTCGGTGGCCATCTCGAACGAATCGTCCTGGGAAGCGGGAACCGCCTCGTCGGTCTGCTCGTCCTCGGTGGCCGCCATCTCGATCGCGGTCTCTTCGGAGGAAATCTCCTCCGTCGCTTCGTCATCGATCGATGCCATCTCGAAGGCTTCGTCGGCGGAAGTCTCCTCCGTCGCTTCGTCGTCGCTCGACGCCAACTCGGAGGCTTCGTCGGCATCGGTCGTCGACTCCACCCACGGGTCTTCGTCGCTTGCGGCAAGCTCGGACGCCTCGCTGGTTTCCAGGGTCTCGGCGACCTCGGTCTCCTCCGTTGCGATCCGCTCGATGACAATTTCGATCGGCTCGATCCCCTCGGTTCCGTCCGAGGCCATCGCCATGCCAGCCGTCTCCGGGAGCGTGGCGCCCCCGAGTGCGACAGCCATGCCGTTGGCGACGCCGCTCAGGCTGGGCTCACCGAACGATTCGGCACCGGCGGCGGCATCCACCACCACGCGAACCTTGGAATCGTGCTGCCCAACGCGAATGCGCTCGATCAACGCGCCACCGATCTCGGTCCGCGAAGGCGCCTTGGTCGACAGACCGGGAAGGTCGACGACCAGCCGCAGCGGGTCCGGGAGTACGAAGTGCGTCGCATTCGCGATCTCGCCGTCCGCCTCGAGCTCGAGCAAGACGCCCTCACCCTGCTGCGTCGCGGTTACCGCGGTCAGCACCGTGGCCGGAGCCATCGGCTCGGAAGTCGCTTCCCCAGCCGGCATGGCCGACTCGTCGGCGTGCACTTCCGGAACCGTCGTCTCGGTCGCCGTCCACTCGGGCTCCTCCGAAACACTGGCCCACGGATCGGTCACATCGGCGGCGGCGATCGAATCGTCCCCACCCATGCTCCCCGTGTCCTGGCGTGTGATCCTGATGGAGAGGCTTCCCTCGCCCGGCACGAGTTCGTGCCCGGCGACGGTCCCCAGGGCGATCTCGATGCGCGTTGCATCGGTCCCCTCGGACACCATCACTTCGTCGACGGTCCCGTCATACACCGCGATGGCACCGGCGGTGGAGCCCGGGGCTACCCCCGTCAGATTCACCACGACGCGTGCGGGATCATCTTCCTGGAAGGACTGGGCCACTGCCCCAGCCGTACCTTCGAGGGTCACCACTGTGGTGTCCCCTTCCGTCTCCACCCGCAGATCCGCGAGTTCCGGTGAAACCGGGCTCCCGGTAGGCGAAGTCGCACACGCGAGTGTCAACATCAACAGTCCAACGACTGCCGTGACACACACGCTCCCGCGATTCTGGTTGCTGTTCAGTGCGAACATCGAGCTCACCCTCCCTGGCTCTGCCGGATACGCATCTCGATTTCCTTAACGGTCTGCTCGCCATGGAAATTCACGTAGTTCTCACGCACGAGCATCATGCTGTCATCGATCTCCAGGACCTTCCCGGCGTTCTTTCCGATGCTGTCGCCTTCGGAAACCACATACGCCTGTCCCGACGGATCGAGGACAAGGGCGCGGCGTCGGTCACCGCGCCAAACCACACCGGCCACTTCGAGCTGGCCGAGATCAAACTTCACGAGCGGGCTGTCGATGCCCTCGTCCAGGTTCTTGTTGTCCTGGATGAAGGACCGGAACGGGTCCCGCTTGCCAACGGCGTCGTAGAAGAACGAGCCAATATCACCTAGCATCGCGCCGCCGTCCGACTCACTCTCGCCAGCCTGGGCTTCCCCGCCAGCGACAGCGCGGGCGTTGGCCTTGTGCTTGTCGAGGATCTCGGCCCGCTGCCGCTGATAGTCGGATGCGCTAGGGCCGGCCGACTCCCCACTACAGGCTGAGAGTCCCAGTGCGAGTACCGAGAGCCCAACCAGGATTCCATTCGTGCGCCACATCAGTGCGCCCCCCCTCGGCCGCGCTGGCCCTTAGCCGATGCCTGGCTCGCCTCAGGTTCAGGCTCGACGAATCGGAACGTCGTGGCCTGCCCCTTGACGGAGAGCCAGGTGTTGGTCGTGGTCTCCCGCGTCACGGTGACGGCGAGTTCCCCGATGTTCACGATCCGCGGCAACCGGGATACTTCGTCGAAGAAGGTCGCGATGTCGTGGAATTGGCCAGTGAACTCGATATCGATGGGCACCTCGGCGTAGAACGCCTTGCGCTCTTCTTCCTGGGGTCGGAATGCCTTGAACTCGAGGCCCGAGTTCTTGCCGAGGCTGGTGATGTCCGTCAGCAGGACCGGTAGCTCCTTCGAGTCCGGAAGCTGACGCAGCGCATTGCCAAGCTTCTTCTCGAGGACCGCGATCTCTTCTTTGACGGCGCCCTCGTTCGACGCCACCGCACGAACCTCGGAGAGCTTGCGCTGGAGCTGGAGCAGTCGCTCGTGACCGGACCGGAGCTCGGCCTTGGCAGGCATGTAGAGGAAGTAGCCGTAGAGTCCCACCACCAGCACCGCGATGATCGGCACCAGCGAGATCCGGACCGCCCTCGGTAGCTTCGCCAGCTTGTCCAGCTGGCCCTGATATTTCTCGAGACCAAGATCCATGAGTCTCTCCTAGAGCTTCTTGCCGGTCAGGCGCTGCAGACCGCGGGCGCCATTGCCCGGATCGGCAGGGTTCGTCTTCGCAGCGGCTTCTCGCGCCAGGCGCTCGGCCTCGGGCGAAGTCAGGAACGCGCTCACTTCGAAGGCGTTCAACTTGAAGCCGTCCTTCTCCTTGGCTTCGGTTCGGAGCAACTCGACGTTCTTGAAGTAGGCCGAGTCTTCCATGCCGGTGAGGAACAGCGCGACGAGCTCGTTGTCGAGACTCATGCCCTTCACCGTCAGCTCGCCGTCCCGGACGCCGATGGTCTCGAGCCAGACGCGATCCGGAATCTGCGCCGAGATCTCGTCGAACACGTGAACCGGGCCCGAACGCGCATCGGAGAGTCGGCCGATCACGTCGAGCTTGCGCTCGATGTCGGCCTTGACGGTGCGGTATTCCTCGACCTGCTTGAGCTGCGGCCCGAACTGATCGATCTGCGCCTGGGCCTTTGCCCCGGCGAGCAAGGAGGCGTTGACGTCCGAGCGAATGCTCCAATGCGCCAGCGCGCTGATCGCGATCGAGACCAGCAGACTGGCGCCCATGAGCGCCACCAGCTGGAGCACGCCGGCTCGGCGGCGTTCTTCGCGAACCGGAAGAAGATTGATGGTAATCATTAGTCGTCCATCCTTCGCAGGGCGAGACCGAGGCTCACCGCGAGTGAAGGTCCTGCGTCTTCGAGGAACTCGGCATCCAGACGCGACGAGGGAGCGACCCGTGCGAGCGGGTTGATGCGCTCCACCGGAAGGTTCGTCTTGCCCTGGAAGGCCGCCTCGAGGCCGGAAACCTTGGAGCCGCCCCCGGACAGGATCACCCGGCTGATTCGGCTCTCGGCGGCCGTGGCCGAGAAGAAATCGAGGGAACGGCTGATCTCACCCAACACGGTGTCGGTGACGTTCCGCATCGCGTCCTCGACTTCCTGGGGAACGACGTCCTGGCTGTTCTCCGGGCCGACGCCGCCGATCTTCATGCGCTCGGCTTCCTCCCAGGAGACCGAGAGCGCCTTCTGGATCTCTTCGGTGTAGACCGATCCACCGGTCGAGATGTCGCGGGTGAAGGCCGGCGAGCCCCCGGCGATGATGTTGATGTTCACCACCTGGGAACCGATGTTGACCAGCGCGACCACTTCCTCGGGGTCCGAGTCGTAGTTCGCATCGAAAGCGTTCTCGACGGCGAAGGCGGCCACATCGATCACCGAGGGCGTGAGCCCAGCATCGCTGATGACGTGCACGTAGTCGTCGATGAGATCCTTCTTCGCGGCAACCAGAAGCACGTCCATCTGGCCTTCGAGATCCGCTCCTTCCAGGATCTGGAAATCGAGGTTCACCTCGTTGATATCGAAGGGGATGTACTGCTCGGCTTCCCAGCGAATCGACTCTTCGAGTTCTTCGCGCGTCATCGTGGGCAGGCTGATCTTCTTGACGATCACGGAGTGGCCCGAAACCGCGGTGGCGACGTTCTTCACCTTGATGTCCGCGGATTCGATGGCTTCCTGAATCGCTTCCGTGATCGCACCGGAATTGAGGAAGGCACCCTGGACGATGGCCTCAGCAGGCAACTGGGCGATGCCCACCTTGCTGAGTTCCACACCCTTGCCCCGAACAGCACACTCGACGGCCTTGACGGACGAAGAGCCGATGTCGAGACCGACGATTGACTTGGTCTTTCCAAACGAGAAAAGCACGGTGTTGTCTTCCTCCTCGGGCCCTAGGCCCGGTCCGCTTCATCGGAAGCAGAGAGACCCGAGAACACGGGCATCATGGATCCGAAGATCTTTTCGCGATCGGACACCTGGAGTCCGAGGGCGATCAGGATCTTGCGTTTCGTGTCCAACCGGCAGGGACGGCCCGCTTCGATCCGATCGATGGTGAGCGTCGACAGGCCGGCTTTTCGGGCCAACTCCGCCTTGCTCATCATCATCGACTCGCGATAGCGCTGGACTTGATTACTCGGCACGCGCGTTCCCCTCCCGCTGGTCAGTTGCGTGCTCCGGGCAGAATTGCTCGGACGAAAGGGCTATCGGCCTGCTGTTCCGGGGACTTGAGCCACCTTCCGCAATCGCCTAGTGCGGCAGATCACATTCAGTTCACTGGCAGCACTCGCCCCCGAACGCGCATCACCCCGATTCGGCGGCATCGGGCCCGAACCCTTCGGTACAGCTCATCTCCGATGACGGCGAAGCCGAAGAGGCCTCCCATGAAGGAGCGAATCCTCGTCGTAGACGATGACGCCGGGCTACGAGAGAGTCTGGAGCTCTTCCTGTCCCAGGAAGGCTATGGCGTGACCGTGGCCACCAACGCCGAGACCGCCCTCGAGCGCGTCGCCGAGCAGAGCTTCGATCTCGTGTTGTGCGATGTGCGCATGCCGGGGAGCGATGGACTCGAACTGCTCCCCCAACTGATTCGCAGGGCGCCGGGTACCACCGTGATCATGATGTCCGCCTACGGCACGGCCGACCTTGCCATCGAGGCGATGAATCTTGGCGCCTACGACTACCTGACCAAGCCCTTCCAGCCCTCGGAGGTCGTCCTCGCGATCCGCAAGTCCGCTGAACGCGAGCGCCTCCGACGGAAGAGTGCGCTGCTGCAGCGCGACGTAGTCCATGCCGTCGGCCAGCAACCGATCATTGCAGCCTCCGAATCCATGGTGGCGCTCCTCGACGTGATCGAGCGCGCTGCCGAGTACAAGGCCACCGTCCTGTTGTTGGGCGAGAGCGGAACGGGCAAGGAAGTTCTTGCCCGCGCGATCCAGACGCAATCGAACCGCGCGGACGAAGCCTTCGTGGCGGTGAACTGTGGTGCGATCCCCGAGAACCTGCTCGAGAGCGAGTTGTTCGGTCACGCCAAGGGCGCCTTCACGGGCGCCGACCGTGCGCGGCGGGGCCTGTTCACCGAGGCCGACGGCGGCACCCTCTTCCTCGATGAGATCGGCGAGCTGCCGGCCACCCTCCAGGTGAAGCTTCTACGCGTTCTCCAGGAGGAGGAAATCCGGCCCCTTGGCGAGACCAAATCGCATCAGGTGGACGTCCGGGTGATCGCGGCGACCTCGCGGGATCTCGAGGCCGATGCCGCCAGTGGCCGGTTTCGCGAGGACCTGTTCTACCGGCTCAACGTGATCCGCATCGACGTGCCGCCGCTGCGCGAGCGAGAACGGGACATCCCGCTGATGGTGGATCACTTCGTCTCCCACTTCGCCGAGACGCTCGGCAAGCCCGTTCGTTCGGTCAGCCACGAGGCGCTCCAGCGGATCGTGCGCCACACCTGGCCCGGCAACGTTCGCGAACTGAAGAACGTCATCGAGCGCGCGGTCATCCTGGCCCGCGGCGAGTCGCTCACGCCGGAGGAACTGCCCGCCGGCCTCGGGAGCGAAACCACCAACCCCCTGGACGCCGTCCACGACCTCTCGCTGAAGGCCGCCCGCGCGCGCTTCGAGCGCGACTGGATCGAGCAGGCCCTGGCGCGGGTGGAGGGCAACCGGACCCACGCCGCGAAACTGCTGGGCATCAGCCACCGCTCCCTGCTCTACAAGATCAAGGAATACGGGCTCGGCCGCGCCGACGGCTGAAGCGCCGCCCCCAGCCGCAAGGCTGCGGGAGCCCCGCGTCGGGCCGTTCCGAACACACGCCGCCAAACGAAGAAAGCCACGGCGGGTCGCCGTGGCTTTCTCGTTTCGGTCTTGCGAGTGGACGCGCTACTCCAGGAATCTCCGGATCAGCAGCTTCGAGGTCGACCCGTCGGAGTTCGGCGCCCATTGGACCATGATGATGCCAGGCAGGGCCTGCTTCGGTGTCGGGATCGCGCCGAACGAGATCTTCTCACCATCCATCGTGATCACGGCATCTGACCGCACGGTGAGGCGCTGGCCCTCCTCGAGGATCAATGTCGATGTCGCGTTCAACTTGTCGACCAGCACGGAGGCATCGCTGTAGCCCGCCTGCGCGCTCGCGCCCGCCCCCATCAGGCCAACCACCAGCAGGGCGGCTACCGAGATCATTGCGGCTCGAATCGTTCGCTTGTTCATGTCCATCTCCTAGAACTCCCGCCAGTACATCTGTCCCGTCGTGGGGAAGTCCGGCGGTAGCGGGCAGTTGGGGTTCACGGCCTTGTCGCACGACGTGGTGCACGGGGGCGCCGTGCACTTCGGTCGGCTCGGGTCGATCAGGTCGCCATTCTGGTTGTTGACCACGACCGTATGCTTGCCGGACGGGTCCGTCGAGATCGTGATCTTCGGCGCCGTCGGCATACCGTCCCCGATCTGCACGCTCGTCACCGTGCTGCCGCTGCCGGGATCGGTGAAGACCCCCTCCCCGCAGTAGATGCGGAAGGCGTACAGCGAGGCCGTACCGTTCGCCGAGCACGGCGATACAGACACGGTCGGCGAGTACGAGGCCGCGAAGGCGATGAAGAAGAAGATGTCCGTCTCGGTGATGAACTTCTCTCCATCGGTGCCCACGAAGTAGAAGCCCTTGGTCGCCGAGAGATCCGGACAGCCCGTCCCCGTCGTCAGGTTCACCAGGTCCGTCTCGGCCACCGCGGGCGCCACATTGATCGAGTTCAGCGGATCGACATCGATGAGCGCGTAGAGCCGGTTGTTCTCAGCGGTGGTTGCCGGCAGGCCCGGGAACTGGAGGTGCGTGCGCTCGCCGGAGCCCAGCGCCAGCCAGAGCCTGCCGCTCTTCACCGTGCCGCTCGGGCCGAAGAAGAAGCTCTTCCAGTAGCGAAGGCCCGTCCCCACATCGAGGTGGGTGGGGGCACTGAAGAACTTGCTGAATTCCCAGTTCGAGTTCTGATCGTAGTCCTTGGTAGAGCTGTTCACCGAGTCGTGAGCGATGCCCTCGATCGACCACTTCCAGACGTTTCCGCCGAGGTCGGGAATGTAGACGGTATCCGCATAACCATTTCCGTCCAGGTCGAAGACCGCGGGCGTTGCAGCGAATGCGTAGTGCATGCTGCGTTCCGGGTTGAGCGAACTGTAGGCAACCGTGGTCGGGTCGGTGCTGCTGGCAACCGTGGCCGACGCGTCGAACTCCTTCTTGGCGATGACCTCGCCCGTCTGGATGTCGATCACGAAGATCGCCCGACCCTGGGTCGCGAGTGCGTCGTAGGACGCCCAATCGTTCGGGTCGCCGCTCGGGTCGTAGCCTGCGCCCACGATCGCCACCCAGCGGTCGAAGCCGGCACCACCGTTGTCGTTCCCGTTCACGGAAACGCGGATCTTGGTGATGATCGGTTCGGACCAGGTCTCGCCCATCAGTGCCTTCTCGGCGGCGGGCGCGTTCTCGCGCGGGAACTCCCACAGGTAACAGGGGTAACCGGAATCCGAGGGGCTCCGCGTATTCGGGCATGCCGTAGCCACCGGACGCGAAGGATCGGTGATATCGAGGGCGAAGATCTCTCGACCGCCCTGCCGCATGCCGCTCGCGAGGACCGTGCGCCAATCCGTTCCGTTGGTCAGGTGCGTGTTGATGGTCGGGCTCGCGTAGAACCAGACATCGGCAACGCGCGGCGACCCGTCCACGGTATAGAAGTCCCGTGTTCCGGTGTCGCGGGCCAGCTCCTTGGCGTTCTGACGCGCCGCGTAGGGCATGAAACCCGCGACCTCGTCACCCGTACCCTGGCCATAGGCCGGCGGCACCGCTGCGAGACTCCATACCCCGGCGTCGATGAAGCGCATGAAGCCATCGTTGGCGCCCGCAATGATCATCTTGTCGCGGGTGGCATGGGTCGCGTGGAACGCGCCGTGCCCGGGCTCCGAAACGCCGTTGGGCACTCCACCCACCACGATCGGGTCCGAGTGGAACATGTCGCCGAGCAACCACGGCCGCTTCAAGCAGCCGGGGCCGCCCGTACCGAGTTCGCAACCCCGCACGTTGTCGACCACGAGCCCGGAGAGTGCAGTCGCGTTCGCCGGTGCCGGATGCGGCAGGTAGTCGTAGGTCGGAATGTCCGCCACCGCGAGCCCGAGGTCGGCCGGCAACATGTTGGCGTTGTCGAAGCGCACCTTGGTCGAGACACCCGAGGCATTGAGCTTGGTGGTGAACAGCTTGCGCGAGGACGGCGTGCGCGCCGAGATCACGTTGCCCGAATCCCAGAACGGAACCGCCGTCGGCTTGAACGGCCCGAGCGAGCATTCGTTCGGCTGCTCTGGGTCGCTCACGGCACAGGTGCCGTTCTTGTCGTGGATGTGCCCGAGCAGTGTGATTTCCCAGCTGCGCAGGTGTCCTTCCCAGAACGAATCCTGGGCCGAAGGCACGAACAAGGAGGTGTAGAACTTGCCGCCCGCGGAAGTACGCGCGGCGGGAACGGTTGCGGCCGTGAACGACTGCGACTTCTGCACGATGTCGCTGACCGCGGCGATGATGTCGCTCGCGAGCTTGTCCGGGTCGCGGCTGAAGTAGAACTGACCGTTGCCGTTCGTGGCCGTCTTCGAGAGCAAGGCGTTCGCTGCTGGCGACGTGGTGAAGCCCACCGTGTAGACGTCGATCACCTGCGGGAAGCCGTTCGGGTCGGGCATGTCGGGACGGAAGTCCACGTTCTGCATGAACTTGGCGATATCGTCGAGCCAGAGACTGCCCTCGCTCGGCTGACCGGTCTCCACTTCGGAATCATTGTGGTAGTCGCCGATCAGGTTCCCGAAGTTCGAGAAGCCCTGGTCCGTGGACTGGCTATCGGTATCGAAGTCGTCCTTGGTCGACTCACCATCCGTGATGACGATGACGAAGTTCTTCTGGCAATCGAACTGCACTGGGCTGTCGGGAACCGTGGGCGTACCGGCACTGCTGAACGGTCCGCCGCTGGCAGCGGCGGTGCTGGTCGTATACTCGTACTCGGGGAAGGTCCCACTCGTCGCTCCGGCGGGTCGATCCGCCGCCGTGCGGCTCATGAAGTAGGTGTAGACCTGGAACAGCGTCTCGGCGAGCGGCGTCCACGCCTCGCCGGTGAGCTGGTCGATGGCGTCATCGAGGTGATCGCCGTGGCTCTGGGTCTGGCCGTTCAGCGTGTAGACGTTGGGATTGCCCGCGGAATCCAGATAATCGTTGATCGGAACCGTGATGTAGCCGCCGTGCGGATCGCCGCCGCGGCGGAACTGCGCCAGACCGAAGCGGACGGCACCGGCCGCATTCACCTGGCAGATCACGTCACGCAGCACGTTCTTGGCCGCGGTCACGCGCGACCGACGGTAGAGCGAATAGCTCCCGCCTCCGAGACAGGGCGAGTTGGTGCCATTCGTGGAGGAGATGATGTCGGAGTAGTCCGGGTCGGAAACCGCGCTGTAATACCAGTTGAGGTAGTGGCCACTCCAGCGCGTCCAGTTGATCGATGCCGTGACCACCGGGTCCGCAAAGATGTTGCGGGCCGTGTTGACGCAGCCGCTACCGGAGATTGCGTACGTCCCGTCCCGGAACGTGGAGTCGCTTCCGCCGTTCGGAAAGTTGTCCGATGTGAAGGGGCCCACGAAGTAGCTCCGCGTATCCGTGAAGTAGTTGCAGCTCGGGTTCGAGCTCGGATCGTAGTTCGGGTGCCAGACGACGTGGTGCATCGAGCCCGAGTTGTCGACCTGCAACATGACGTTGGGCGGAACGACGGTCGAGAAGAGCGCCGTGTCGTCCGTCGACTGTGCCGAGGCCGCGCCCGAAAGGGCGAAGACCAGCGCGAGGGCGATGGAGGCTAGTTTGAGGTGGGGTCGAAGCATGTCGGTCTCCCGGATCGATCGAGTGCGTGATTCGCTCGAAGCTTCCAGTAGCAAGCCTCGTGCCCAACGCCGCTGATCCTTCAACTGTCTGTAATTGCTCGGCTTTCTATCTCGTCCCCGATGGGAACGAAGGCGAATGCACCGCAAGCCGGTGCGGGCCTGCAAGGAATTGCGCAGCGCCTAACGTGCTGAGGCGGGGGGTGCGCCGGCGTCGGCATTCACCGTCACCTGGAACTCGAACTGGGTGCCATCCCCGAAGCCATCCTTCACACCCACCTGGACGGGATGCACCCCGGCCTGGTCCGCTCTCGGCTTCCAGCGAAGCTCCCCGGAGAGTGAGTCCATCTGCATGCCCGCCGGGCCGTCCTCGACCCAGAACCGGAGGTTCCGGTCGCCATCGGCATCGGTGGCCTTGAAGACGTAGCGGAGCTCGCCATCGAGTACCTCGAGCTTCGGCAACACGGTGATCACTGGCGGCGAGTTCGACATCTCGATCTCGTAGCTTCGCTTCGCGAGGGAGTCTGCCTGGCCGTCGTTGGCCACCACTTCCGCCACGACCTTGTCGCCGCGCTTGAGCTTCGCGGTGTCGAGTTCGCGATCGCGCGAAACGACCCGCCCATTCGCCAACCAGCGGTAGCTGAAGCTGAGCTCGTCGTTGTCGAGATCCGACCCCTCCGGGTGCGCCATCAGGCGTTCACCCCGGCGGATCAGTTGGTTGTCCGGCGTTACGTAGACGCGCGTCATGTAGGGAGCGCGATTGCCAGCCCCGACCCGGGCCGTCTCGACACGGCTCTCCAGCCTGCCATCGGAACCGGACACACGAACTTCGATGCGGTCCTCACGATCGACCTTGTCGATCGTGACCGTGGGCTGGCCTTCGGCGATGAGCTGGCCGTTCAGATACCAGGAGATGCTCAGGCGCACGTAGTCACCATCCGGGTCCCAGCTGTCCACCACGGCCCGCAGCGGCTGGCCCGAGACGGCAGATCGCGGATCGATCTCGACGTTGCGGATGACCGGGGCCGCGTTGCCCCCTTCCGTATCGAAGGGCTCGTCGCTGCCGTTCAGTTGCTGATCGACATCACCCATCGCGCGGGTCACCGGTGCCGTCGAGTCCGAGTCACCCCCGCAACCGAGTGCCATTGCCGCCGCGCCCAGGCTCAAGAGCCCGAGTGCCACCCGTGTCGTCGACTTCATGATCCCCCTCCTTGCGACCGCGTTCGGTCAGTATCCGCTGGCTCCGACCTTGGCTTCGATGGTCTCGATGCGTGCGGTCGAGGCGCGCCCGTCAAGGCCGAAGCCGGCCTGCGGGCTCGTCCCCTGCACATTGATCTGGAAATAACGAACCGTGAGCCCGGCTCCACCGACGCGGCCGTCCACGCCGGGTACCGGGCCGGTCTTGTTCAGATCGAGAATTCCGGTGGGATTCACGGCGAGCATCGCCTGATCCGGCCCGTATCGCGGAAGCGCACCCTCTCGGTCGTAGAGCGCGACATCCGCGAGGTTTGCCGCGACGAGCTTCCCCGCCGCGTTCGGCGCGGAGTCATCGCGAACCAACTGACGCGCCTGGGCGACCGCCGCTTCCGCGGCGTAGAACGCATTGTCCGAACGATTCTGGAAACCCGCGATCTGGCGATCCTGGCTGGCCCCTTCGAGGGCCGCGAGGCCGAGGGCACCCATCAGGACCAACATCAGCACGGCCACGAACATGGCCGCGCCACCTTGGTGGCGTCGATTCGGATTCATCGTGGAAACTCGCTTCATCTTGGACCTCACAGAGAAGACGCGGCCGCCGCTCCGCGCAGACCGATGTTGCGCGGCCGGATCGTGCGCGTATAGATGCGTCGTCGGAAGCCATCGGCGGGGCCGGCCAGAACGTTCGAGTTCTCGATAGGCTGCACCACGCCGAATGCCAGGTTGGGGTTCTGGAAGACGTCCGGATCTTGCTCAGCCGTGCGCACGACCAGGTTGAAGCGGAGCGCGCGGAGCTCGGAGTTGTCGAGCGCGTTCGCCGCGTAGGGGGTCGCGGCGGTATCCCCGCTCCACTCCCCCGGATCGAAGGTGTCGTTGCCGTTGGCGTCGTGGAAGTAGGCGATCTGGAGATCCTCGACATCATCGGCGAGCACCACACCGTCGCGCCACAGCCGCGGTCGGCCCGCGACCGAGCGATCGATCAGGTAGGCATGCGCGGGAATCGCAATGAGACTCGGCGCGGCCATGCCCGGGATGATCGCGGCGAGATTATTGTTCGGCGCGTACGGAACGCCGCCAATGCTGACGCCCCAGTCGACCCCGACCGAGAGATTGCTGGCCCCGGCAGGCGCGACCTGGGTAATGACGCCGCAGCGCGCCCCACGATCCGGGTTGCTCTTGTCGGTGACGATGATGCCGCCGCCGATTCCGGCACCGGGCCAGAAGAAGTCACTATCCGCGGTCCCGTTGAGCGGTGTCGAGTTGTCGTACATGACGTCGGCGGGATCCGGCTCGAGGGCGCGGCCGAGCAACGTCAGGGTATTCAGGGCACCGGGGTTGAAGCCGGCCTGAACGTCCAGGCCCAGCCCGGCTTCGGTCACGTCGGTCGGGTCGAGGGCATCGAAATCCGTCAAAAAGAGGATGTCCGAACCATTGACGTCGTTGTCGATGCCGCAGGCCGCGCCGCCTTCGCGCACCAGCATGCCCGTCGAGCGAGCTTCACGTTCGAGCAGGTCCGCAATCGCGCGAAGGCTCTGCTGCGCTTCGTGAACGTCGTCGACGACGGCGTAGGTCCGGCTCTGCTGCACGAGCATGTCGGTCAGATAGAACATGATGATGCCCAGCACGGCGGCCGACACCATCACTTCCATGAGCGTGAAACCCTGGCGGTACTTCACGGAGACTCCTACGGGTTGTAACGCATGCTGGACACCGCATAACGTCGCGGCGGCATGCCTGGAATATCAGCGGGCTCGACCCACGTCACGCGCACGTCGATGCGCCGAAGATCCGTGATCGCGCCGAGTTGGACGATGCGCCAGGAAACGTTGAATGCTTGATCGATGGACTGGCCGATCGGGGCCGCAACGGTGTCCGCGAGGTTCACGGCGTCGACCCGACCCAGGAACGGGGTCGGCACGGTCCACGCGGTCGGCGCACTGGCTACCCACGACTGGTTCTGCAGCTGCTCCATCTGGTCCTGTGCGATTCGCGCAGCGTCGGTCACGTGCTTCCCGACGCGGCCGCTCTTCATCGCCTCGATCTGCATGGTCAACAGACCGAGCAGGCCGATCGAGAGGATGACCATCGCGATCATCAGTTCGAGGAGCGTCAGACCCTCGCTGCGCTTTCTCGCCGGGTACGATTGCATCATTGGGTCCACACTCCGGCGGCGCTATCGAACTGGTAGACCTTGGAGATCCCCAGCGGTGACATGACAACGGCGAGGTCTCGCCGCGCACCCAGGGCCACGCCGGGCCGCGCGTTGGTGAAGTAGAGCCCCCCACCCCCGGTACCGACCTGGCCCCCGGTGCAGGTGTTGTCGAACACGACGGCGACACCATCGGGCCGGAATGCGACATGGCTGGTCGGCCCACCCAACTGGGTCAAGAAGCTGCTGCCCGCTGCGAAACCGCCCGCTCCCGTATCTTCGGGAACCGGGCCGCCCGCGTTGCTGGTGCCCCATCCGATCGTGGCCTGGAGCGCCGGATCCATGAAGTAGTTGACGAACGTGTCACCAGCGTCGAAGCAGCAGTTCCCGTTGACGTCATCCAACACCGTCACCGGGGCCGGCACGGCATTCCCGCAGATGTCCACCGCCGCACCCGTCTGGAAGAACAGAAAGTGCGGGCGCTCCACCAGGATAGATTGTTGGCGTGCGTAGTTCATCGCACCCGCTAGCGTGCGAGCCGCCTCCCGTAGGCGAATGTTGTCATTCATTCGTTGCCAGTTCGGGATCGCGAGGGACGCCAGGACGCCGATGATGGCCACGATGACCATGACCTCGATCAATGTGAAGCCATGTTCCGAGGGTTTGCGCACAAGCGACCTCCTTGGGTCGGGACACAACGGAGCAAACTCCGTGCCGGTCCCTCGAATCGGTCGATCGGCGCGATTCCTTGAGCTTTGGTCGGAAGCTTGCACATCGCTGGGGTGCACGATGTTGCGCAGTGCGCAACCTGTTGCGTGCCCGCTAACGCCGCGTGCCGGTTTCCGTGGCCTCGCGAACCGCTGGCAGGCGCAATGCAAAGGCGGTGCAGTAGCCGTCCGGCGGCTCGACCAGGGCCAGGTTGCCGCCGAGTTCCTGGGCCAGCCGCGCCGCATTCGCGAGTCCGAGCCCGGTGCCCTCGCCCGGATCCTTCGTCGTGAAGAAGGGATCGAAGACCTTCTCCGCCAGGTCTTCGGGAACCCCGCCACCGTTGTCGGCCACGATGCAGGCCACACCATCGGGCACCGACCGAAGCGCTGCCGTGATGGACTCGTCCCCGGGTCTCCGGTGCAGAACGCAGGGACGCGTTTCGACGAGCAGGCTCGGTTGCTGGTCGGCGCTTCCCTCCACGACGGCGTCCAAAGCGTTCAACAGCAGATTCAGCAGGATCTGCATGATGATGCCCTCGTCGCCGCGAACCATCGGCAGATTCGGCGCTTCTCGAACCTCGACCCGAACGCCCCGCCCTTTCCCTTGGGCCAGGGCCAATTCCCGAGCGTCCTCTACCACCGGACCGAGTTCGAGATCCGCTGCGACGACGCGCGGAGGCCGCGAGAAATCCAGCAGCTGCCGAAGAATCCGACGCACCCGCTCTCCCTCACCGCGCGCGCGAGTCAGGTGCGTTTGCGCGATCTCGCCGTCCGGCTCGCGGGCAGCGAGTTCGATGAAGGTCAAGAGCGCGCCCATCGGGTTGCCGACCTCGTGCGCCACGCCGGCGGCCAGGGTACCGACGGCGGCCAGCCGCTCGGCACGGTCGAGTTCCACGCGCGCCTCACGCAGCTCGGTGTTCGCCTCGCGCAGATCGACGACGGCCTTGGTCAGGGCCTCTGTGCGGCCCTCGAGTGCGTCCGTCATTTCGTTGAAGGCCTCCGCCAGTGCTTTCGTCTCCGTCGGCCCCACAGCCTCGACCCGAAGCCCCCGGCCACCGACGGTAATGTTGCGAGCGCCCTCAGCCAGGAGTTGCAGGGGCCGCACCACGCGACGTCTCAGCAACAGTGCGCCAAAGGCGCTGAAGATCGCGAGATTTCCGAAGGCCAGGGTCGCCACGACCATCAGGGGAATCGCGCGAAGCGACGCCGACACTTCCGCCGGGAGCCTCGCCACGGCCATCGCACCATCTCCGCCCATGGGCGCCGCAAACCGGATCGGTTCAGTCAGGCCACCTGGCCGCAGCAATGGCTTGCCGAGCGATCGCGCCTCGCGGGCGAGCCGTACCAGCGCCTCATCCGGTGCGTTCGGCCGGCCATTTCTCGGCCGGAAGACGCCTCCGCGATCGACCCACCACCATTCCGTACCCGGAAAGATCGCGGTTGCGCCGGGTGCCCGGGCTTCTGCCAGCAGGCCCCGGCCCAACGTTCTTCGGAGCGTCGACTCCTGATGATAGGCGAACACCGCGATCAGCACGGCCGTCGCGAGACCCATGACCAGCACGAGGCTCATCAAGACCTCGGTCTGGATTCCCAGAGGACGCCGGACCGGAGGCACAGCGTCAGTCCGGGTCGTCGTCGTGGAAACCGAGCTTCTCGAGGCGGTAGCGGAACGATCGGAACGAGATTCCAAGCAGTTGGGCTGCGCGTTTCTTCACGCCCCCGGTGCGGCGCAGCGCCTCACCGAGGAGTGTTCGCTCATACTGGTTCATGAGTTCATCGAGATCAGCGCCGTCGTCGGGCAAGACAGCACTGCGGGCTGTCACCGGGGGCTCGAGAAGTGCCGCCGGGAGGACGTCCTCACCCACCTCATCGCCGCGCGTCAGAGCCACGGCGCGTTCGATCGTGTTTTCGAGTTCCCGAACGTTTCCCGGGAACGAATAGGCACCGATCCGCTGCAGCGCAGCGTCGGAAAAAACTGGAACCGAGCGCCCCTGTTCTGCCGCGAACTTTTCCGCGAAATGCTGGACCAGCAGGGGGACATCCTCCATCCGTTCACGCAGAGGTGGGATCGTGATCTGGATGACGTTCAAGCGGTAGTAGAGATCCTCGCGAAAACGTCCGGCGGCGGCCTCTTCGCGGAGGTCGCGGTTGGTTGCCGCCACGATGCGAACATCGATTGCGTGATCAGCGCTTCCGCCCACCCGTCGAATCTGTTTCTCCTGGATCGCGCGTAGCAACTTGACCTGCAACGCCTGGGGCATCTCACCGATCTCGTCGAGCAGGAGCGTGCCGGCTTCGGCCGCTTCGAACAGACCCGGCTTGTTCTGGACGGCCCCGGTGAAGGCGCCCTTCACGTGGCCGAAGAGCTCGGACTCGAGCAGATTCTCGGGAATGGCACCGCAGTTGACGGCCACGAACGGGCCATCGGATCGCGCACTCTGCTCGTGAACTCCGCGAGCCACCAGTTCTTTCCCGGTACCGCTTTCGCCCGAGACCAGGACATTGGTCTTCGTCGCGGCGACCTGGGAGATCAGGTCGTGGACAGCCTGCATCGCCGCGCTGGTGCCGATCATCGAGCGCTGGCGCTTTTCGCGCTTCAGCTCGCTGCGCAGCCGAACGTTCTCCGTCGCGAGCAGTTTCTTCTCGAGCGCCTTGGCCACGACGAGCCGGACCTCATCGGTCTTGAACGGCTTGTTGATGTAGTCGTAGGCGCCTTCCTTCATGGCCTCGATCGCCGTCTCGGTGGTCGCGAAGGCCGTGATCATCACCACGACCGTGTCCGGTGCCATCGCCTTCACTTCCCGCAGGAGATCCAACCCGGATCGCCCGGGCATCTGAACGTCGGTGACCACCAGGTCGAAATCATCGGCAGCGAGGGCGACAAGGGCGGCATCGACCTCGCTCGCCGTCTCGACGTCATAGCCTTCACGGCGAAACAGGATCTCGAGGAATTCGCGCATGCTGCGCTCGTCGTCCACGATCAGGATGCGTGCGCGCTCGCTCATGAAGTCTCCGGCTTCGCCACATCGAGTAGCGGGAAGTGCAAGCGCATGATCGTTCCCTCGCCGACCCGGCTCTCGACCTGGATCGTCGCGTTATGCGTCTCGAGAATTCGGTGCACGGTGGGAAGTCCCAGACCGGTCCCTTCCGCCTTGGTCGTGAAGAACGGATCGAAGATCCGCTCGAGCGCGGCCGGTTCGATTCCGGCGCCCGTATCGCGCACGGCGATCTCCACGAGTCGCACCCCCTCGTCGCTCCTTCGGCCGGCCTCGGAGGGCGCTTGAGCGCCAGGATCAACGACCTGAGTCGTCACCTCGACTTCCCCGTGACCGCCCATCGCCTGATCGGCGTTGCGGATCAGGTTCCACAGGACCTGGAACAGCTGGTCGCGGTCCGCCTCGATCATCACGTCTGCTTGCGCGTTGGCGCGGATCCTCGTCTTTGCCGCGCAGGCCCCTTCGACCAGCTCTGCCAGGAGCGGTCCGAGTTCCACCGCTCGCAGTTTCGCCTCGCTAGGGCGCGCGTAGACGAGGAAATCGTTGATCAGTCGATCGAGACGGGCGATCTCGCGCAGCACGATCGCACGCAACCGGCTCCGCTCCTCCGCCGGCGCTTCGGCCTCGAGCATTTCTACTGAACCCGAGATGGCCGCTAGCGGGTTCCGGATTTCGTGGGCGATGCTGGCCGCCAGCTCACCCACACCAACCAGCCGCGCGTTGCGTTGCAACTGTGCCTCGAGCTCGACCACCTGGGTGACATCCTGGAAGATCACGACGTGGCCGTCCGCCTCTCCGGCCTGGGACCGCAAGTCCGAGATTGCCACGCCGAGATGCTGTTCGCCGCCAGCATCCAAGGCGCGTACCAATCTTTGGCGAGCACGCCCTGTCGCCTGCCCAGCCGACAGCAGCAGGGCGAAGCCATCCGCGATGTCGCGGATGGGCTTTCCCAGCAGCTCTTTCTCCGTCCGACCCAGGAGCCGCTCGCCTTCCGGGTTGCAGCTGGTTACCAGACCTGCCGCGTCTGTCGTCATGAGTCCGCTCGTCAGGCTCTCGACCGTGCGCTCGTGCAGCAATGATAGTTTCGAAAGTTCGCTGCGACTCGCTCGCAGGCGCTCACCCGCCACCCGAAGCTCACCCACGAGCGTGCTCGACAGCAGAGCCACCAGCAGCAGCGCTCCGGTGTGCACGCCCCAGATGGCCATCTTGATTTCGAGGGGATCGGCGCGGTTGTCGCCAAAGGCTGACGGTGACGCCGCCAGCACGACGGCCGCGAAGCCGAGTGATGCGGCCAGCGCCGTCGCGTAGCCGCCGCGTCGATCGAATAGCACCGAGCCGAGCACGACGAGTGGCAGATAGAGAAAGCTGAAGATCGAGCGGGCACCCCCGCTGAAGAGCAGCACGCTCGTCACCAGCGCGAGGTCCACGACCAGTTGGAGCGCCCCATAGGACCTGACGTTCCGCACCTTCGGCAACGCTGCGGCGAACAAGACCGTTGCCAGGAACGCGACCGCGATGGTCCCGTAGAGACCCCGCGTCGTTTCCTCGGCGGCGTCGCCGAGGCCCCGGCCGGCTCCTACGAAGAGCAGCGCGATTCCGAGCACAACTAGCGCGACGGCGAGTCGCGCCGCCATCAGGCGAGCGAGCCGGCCGCGGCCAGCATCCGCGAATCCCCCGATCGCGGTCTGATTCACTGGTTCGAGGCCCCGGCTATCGGATGTTCTCGGCGATCTTGAAGATCGGCAGGTACATCGCCATCAGGATGCCGCCAATCGTGCCACCGAGGAACACCATCATCAGGGGCTCGAGCAATGCGGTCAGGCCTTCGACGGCCTGGTCGACCTCGTCATCATAGAAGTCGGCAATCTTGGCCAGCATCGAGTCCATTGCGCCCGTGCTCTCGCCGACCGCGATCATCTGCACGACCATGCCAGGGAAGACCCCGGACGCCTCGAGCGGCTCCGCAATCGTACGGCCCTCGGAGATGGCTGCACGTGTCTTCATCAACGCGCCCTCGATGACCTTGTTTCCCGAAGTGCGCGCGCAGATCTCGAGCGCATCGAGAATCGGCACACCACTCGAGATCATCGTGCCGAGCGTTCGGCTGAAGCGCGAAACGGCGACCTTCTTCAGTAGCGACCCGAAGACCGGCATCTTCAGGAAGATGGCGTCCGTCTGGTAGTGGAACTGGGGAACCTTCTTGCGCGCCGTGAAGAACGCGAACAGCGCCGCGGCGACGACGATCAGGATGTAGACGATCCACGCCTGGAGGAACTCGGACATGTCCACGACGACCTGGGTCGGGCCCGGGAGCGCACCTCCGAAATCCTCGAACATCTTCTTGAAGACCGGAATCACCTTGACGAGCAACAGCACGATGACCCCGATCGACACGACCAGGATCGTCGACGGATAGACCATCGCGCTCTTGACCTTCGCCTTGAGTGCGTTCGCCTTCTCCATGTAGGTGGCGAGGCGATTCAGGATCGTATCGAGGATGCCGCCGATCTCGCCGGCGCGGACGAGGTTGCAGTAGAGGTTGTCGAAGATCTTCGGGTGCTTGCTCAGCGCATCCGCGAACGTGGAGCCCTGCTCGACGTCCGACTTGATGGTGCGAAGCGCGTCCTGGAAGACCTTGTTCTCCTGCTGCTCCGCCTGGATGTCGAGGCATTGCACCAGTGGCAGACCGGCGTCGATCATCGTCGCGAACTGGCGCGTGAAGATCACCAGGATCTTCGCGTCGGGGCCACTTCCGGGAAGCGTGATTCCCTCGAAGATGTCCTTCGGCTTCGCCTTGACCCCGACCGGGACGATCATCTGAGCCCGAAGTTGTGCCATGACGGCAGCCTCGGTGGCCGCCTCCATCACACCCTTCTTCGTCGTCCCCTGCCGGGTCCGCCCTTCCCATGTAAAGACAGCCATGCGGTTCTCCCTCTAGGCCGCGCTGGCGGGCCGGCGCACGCCAACTCCACCACCGTCGTTGATCAGTTTTCGCAACTCGTCCTGGTCGCTGCTTCGATGGAGTGCGTCGTCCATCGAGATCAGCCGCTTGTGGTAGAGCCCGGCAAGCGACTGGTTCATCGTCTGCATGCCGAACTTCTCCTGGCCGATCTGCATCTGCGAGTAGATCTGGTGGATCTTGTCCTCGCGAATCAGGTTTCGGATCGCCGCGTTCGGAACCATGATCTCGAGCGCCAATGCGCGTCCGGGACCGTTGGCGCGCGGCAACAGCGATTGGCTCATCACGCCTTCCAGCACGAACGAAAGCTGGGCACGGACCTGCGATTGCTGGTATGGCGGGAACACGTCGACGATCCGATTGATCGTCTGGACACAGGAGTTCGTGTGCAAGGTCGCGAAGGCCAGGTGGCCCGTCTCCGCCACGGTCAACGCCGCCTCGATCGTCTCGAGATCCCGAAGCTCGCCGATCAGCACCACGTCAGGGTCCTGGCGCAGGATGTACTTGAGCGCGGTCGTGAAGCTCGAGGTGTCTGCGCCGACCTCACGCTGATTCACGACACAGCCCTTGTGCGGGTGCAGGTACTCGATCGGGTCCTCGATCGTGACGATGTGCTCGCTGCGCTCGGTGTTGATCTTGTCGATGACCGTCGCCAGGGTCGTGGATTTCCCCGAGCCGGTCGGGCCGGTTACGAGAATCAGCCCGCGTGGCCTCTTGGTCAGTTCGGTCACCACTGGTGGCAGGCCGAGATCATCGAAGGTCTTGATCTTGTAGGGAATCGAACGGAAGGCTCCAGCCACCGCCCCGCGCTGGGTGAAGATGTTCGCGCGGAAGCGCGAAAGGCCCCGCACGCCGAACGAGAGGTCGAGTTCGTTATTCTCTTCGAACTTGTGCTTCTGCGCGTCGGTGAGGATCGAATAACAGAGTTGCTTGGTCTCTGGCGGAGACAGCGGCGGCATCTTCAACGGGTGCAGCTTTCCGTCGATCCGGAGCTGAGGCGGGCTCGAGGTCGTGATGTGAAGGTCGGAGGCGCCCTTCTCGATCATTGCCTTGAGCAGTTGGTGCAGGTTTGCCATTTGACGATGGGCTCCTAGAAGTCCGCAGACGAGATGCGGTGCACTTCGCTCAAGGTCGTGATGCCTTCCTTGAGTTTGTTGAGAGCGCTCCGCCGCAGGGTGACCATGCCGAGGCGAATCGCCTCGCGTTTGATTTCGGTAGCCGACGCGCCGTTCAGCACGAACTCCTTCAGTTCTTCGCCGATACGCATCACCTCATAAAGCGCGACGCGGCCCTTGAAGCCGGTGTCTGAGCAGTTGCCACAACCACGCCCCTTCATCGGCGTGGTCGCGTTCGCTTCCTCTTCGGACATACCGGCCGTAACCAGGGCCTCGGCGAGAACTTCGGGATCGGGCTCGCCGCAGTCGCCGCAGACCTTTCGAGCGAGGCGCTGGGCCAGGATCGCGTTGACGGACGAAGCGACCAGGAACGGTTCGATGCCCATGTTCAGCAAGCGGTTGACCGTGCTGGGCGCGTCGTTGGTGTGCAGCGTCGAAAGCACCATGTGGCCCGTCAGCGCGGCCTTGACCGCGATTTCCGCGGTCTCGAAGTCGCGAATCTCGCCGACCATGATGATGTCCGGGTCCTGACGCAGGAACGATCGCAGCGCCGCCGCGAAGTTCAGGCCGATGTCTTCATGCATCTGCACCTGGTTGATGCCGGAGAGGTTGAACTCCACCGGATCCTCTGCGGTGGAGATGTTCTCGCTGACCTTGTTCAGTTCTGAGAGCGCCGAGTACAGCGTGGTCGTCTTGCCCGAACCGGTCGGGCCGGTCGCGAGCACCATCCCGAACGGCTGGTGGATCGCATCCAGGAAGACATCGAGCTGCTCCTGCTCGAATCCGAGCTTCGTCATGTCGAGCTGAAGATTCGATTTGTCGAGGAGCCGAAGTACCGTCTTCTCGCCGAACAGCGTCGGCATGACCGAGACGCGATAGTCCATCTCGCGCCCGCGCCCCAACTTCAGCTTGATACGACCGTCCTGGGGAAGTCGGCGCTCGGCGATGTCGAGCTCGGACATGATCTTGAGCCGCGACGTGAGCGCGTTCTTCAGCTTCATCGGCGGGCGCATCACTTCGTAGAGCACACCGTCGATGCGGTACCGGACGCGGAACTCCTTCTCGTAGGGCTCCACGTGGATGTCCGACGCTTCCTTCTTGATCGCGTCGGTAAGGATCAGGTTCACCAGCTTGACGACAGGTGCGTCCTCGGACTCCTTGGCGAGCTCACCGATATCGACGTCATCGTCGTCCTGGACGATCTCCATCTCGGAGTCGTCGAAATCGCCCATGATGTCGTCGAGACTCGACGTCTTGTCGTAGTGCCGGTCGACGGCACGCTTGATCTGCTCTTCGGAAGCGACGACGACTTCGACGTTGTACCCGGTCAGGAACTTGATGTCGTCGATCGCGAAGATGTTCGAGGGATCCGCGATCGCGAGGATCAGGGTGGAGCCCGCTCGATTCACCGGAATGACCGTGTGCTTGAGCGCGACGTCTTCGGGAATCAGCTGGATCACCGAAGGATCGATGTCGAACTCGTCGAGATCGATGTCCGGGACACCGTACTGCTTGGCGACGAACTCGTTGAGTTCGTTTTCCTGGAGGAAGCCAAGCTTGGTGATCTGCGCGCCAAGACGTGCACCACCGTCCTTGGATTCCTCCCGCGCCTTTCGGAGCTGCTCCGTGGTGAGCAGGTTTTCCTTGACGAGGAGTTCCCCGATCCGCTCGTTCAAGACGCCCTCTCCGCTACGTCGAGCCGGGGATCGTCCCCACCCTCGACACGCATTTCGCCCGCAAGAAGTGCTGCGAACCCGCCCAGTTATCGGCGGGTGGTCGGGCGAACTTGACCAGCGAGGTGCGGCGAACCGCTCAGTCCTGCGACTTCACCTGGGCGCGGCTCAGGATATCGCCGAGGCGGCTGCCGCTGCTGCGCAGCGCGAGAGCGCCGCAGACGACGAAGGTGAGCCAGAAGACGAGATGCGAAAGGGTCCCCATCGCCAGGGCCAGACTGGCGGACACCCCCAGGGGGGCAAGGGCCTCGCGACAGGCGGCGTGGTAGACGCCGAAGAAGCCGGGAGCCGAGGGAATCGCGACAGCCACCGCGACGTAGAGCATCGAGACATAGGACGCGAAGGCTTCCTGGATGGGTCCCGACAGGCCGATCGGCAACGCCAGGATCGGCCCCCAGAAGGTCAGTGGGACCACCACACCCCAGAGGACGAAGGACCAGGCGGCGACGGCTGCGAGGCGACGCCCGCCGCCGAGCCCCGAAAGGCCGTTGGCCAGCTCTCGCAGCAATCGATCTGCGCCGCCCGCGAGCGAATCGGGCAAGATCGCGTGTCCGCAGACACTGGCGATGCTGAGCAGGCGCTCAGGCCACCACTTGAGGAGTACGATCCCCACGATCGGGACGAAAGCGATGACTGTCAGTGCCCCAAGATCCACGACCTGACCAATTACGACGAATGCAATCGTCAACAATACCACCAGGTCGATCACCCGCTCGAGCAGCACGGTTCCGAACAGGGCCACGGTGGCTCCACCGGTCTCGCGCGCCAACACCCAGGCCCGCACCACCTCGCCGATGCGCAGCGGCAGCAGGTTGTTGACGAGATAACCGATCGCGGTCGCGCGGTAGGTCGCCCCGGCGGTCATCGGAACCACGTGGCAGGCGAGGTGCTTCCAACGCAGCGCGCGGACCCAGAGCGAGGCGACGTTGGCCGGCACCGCCACGGCGAGCAACAGCCAGAGATCTGCCTCGCCGATTGCCGCAGCGACTTCGGCGAATGAGATGTCACGCAAGGTGAAGGCGATGGCGCCCACGGTAACGGCCAAGCCGAGCCAGATCCGGGGATCGCGCAACGCACCGCCCGCGGAGCCGGCCAAGCCTGAAGCGTCCGGCGATTCGCTCGAGGTCGAATCACTCAATGTTCGGCGCCGAGTCGCTCACGGGCGTGCAGGACATCGCGGCCGATCTGGGCCTTCAGCGCCTCGATGTCCGGGAACCGCTCCTCGGCGCGCAGGTGGTGCTCGAAGGTCAGCTCGACGCGCCGCCCGTAGATGTCGCCCTCGAAATCCATGACGTGGGCCTCGGCCATGACGGGATCGTCTTCCTTGAAGGTGGGGCGCTTGCCCACATTGGTCACCGCCGCGTAGCGGGCCCCCTGGTTCGGCGTTCCGACATCCAGGAATCGCACATGGCCGGCGTAGACGCCGCGTGCGGGAAGGATCTCGTTCTCGGGTGCCAGGTTCAGCGTCGGAAATCCGATCGTGCGGCCGCGCCGATCTCCTTCGACGACACTCCCGCGCACGGTGTAGGGACGACCCAGCAACACCGCAGCGTCTTCCACCTGGCCTCCCTCCAACAACTCTCGGATCCGCGTCGAGTTCACGTCGCGGGCGCCGAGCTTGACCTCGGGAATGATCGTGACCGAGAACCCGAGGTGTGGTCCCAATTCGGTCAGGGTCCTCATCGACCCTTCGCGGTCTCGGCCGTAGCGGAAGTCGTAGCCGACGTAGACCTCCATGGGCCCGATTCGCGCATGCAGGATCTCGCGCACGAAACGTTCGGCCGGAAGCCGGGCGAAGCCGAGGTCGAACGGCTCGACGATGGCGACATCGACGCCGGCGGCTTCGAACAGTTCGAGCTTCTGCTCGAGTGTCGTCAGCAGTTTCAGCGAGCGCTCGGGATACAGGACCCGGCGCGGATGCGGCTCGAAGGTGAAGGCCGCCGCGGGGCCACCGAGGGCATGGGCCCGCAACGTCACGGTCTGCATGATGCTCTGGTGGCCCAGATGGAGGCCATCGAAGTTCCCTACGGTGAGAACGCCGCGTTCCAGAGGCTTCCCCAACGCCTCGCTGCCCCGCACCACCCGCAATCGCTAGACTCCCGCGCCGATGAGAACCCTCTGGCGGTACTACTCGCTCCGCTTCCTGCAGGCATTCGCCGGATCGCTGGTGATTCTCGCGCTCCTGGTCGTCGTCGTCGACATGTTGCTCAATTGGGGCGACATCATGGACTCCCAGGCCTCGCTCGGCGAGGCGATCCGGGTGCTGTTGCTGCGCACTGCGGCCAGCTATCTCACCTACCTGATCCCGGTCGCCGCTTTCGTTGGCAGCTTCATGGTGATCGGCCAGGCCGCACGTTCCTTCGAAGTCATGGCCCTGCGCGCCGGCGGGATCTCACCGCTGCGGGCCTTCGTACCCCTACTGCTCCTGGCGATGGTGTTATCGGCCTTCACCCTTTGGTTGAACGAGACCCTCGGCCGCTCGGCGGCGGTCCTGATGGCGAAGGAGGCCGGGCTGCTCACGGACAGTATCGAGCTACGCTCGGGCACCTGGTGGTATCACTCGGGCCGGATCGTCTATAGCGGCGAGGCCCCGAACGCGACGGGATCCTCGATCCGCAATGCCCGGGTCCTGGAACGCGACGAAAGCGGCCGACTGATCCGCACGATTCACGCGCGGGTCGCACACCGCGAGAGCGACAAGGCGTGGCGCTTCGAGAAGGCGATCGTGCGGACCTTCGACATCGCCGACCCTACGCGCCCTCCCGTGGTGCAGCGCGGCGAGGACATCACCCTCGCCCTCGCGTCGCGCCGCAACCTGCGCCTCGACGCCCGTGAACTCGCAGCGATGCGCCTACCCCAGCTCACCGCCCACATCGACATTGCCGAGGCGCGCGGCGGAGACTCGGGCCCCGCCCGCTCGATCTTCCATTCACGACTCTCGGTGCCCGTGCTGGTCTTGCTGTTCGTCGCCTTCGCGATTCCCCTGGGCCTGTCCGTGGAGCGAACCAAGAGCCTGGCGCTCCCTACCCTTCAGGGCGTCGCGATCCTGACGACGTTCCTGGTACTGCGCGAGTACGCCGGCGGCATCGCGTTCCGCGTGGGCGGCATGATGGCGCTCCTACCCTGGCTGCTGATCGCCCTCTTCCTGGCCTGGGCCAGTCTGCGTCTGTGGCGGGTGCCGCGCTAGCGGTCCGGCGGCTTCCCGTCGCTCTGGAGCACGCGAAAGAACGGATGGTCTGGCGGCAGGATCATCGTGGTACCTGATCCGATCGTCTTGCGATAAGCCTCGAGACTCCGGACGAACTCGTAGAACTCGGGATCGGCTCCGTAGGCCTCGGCATAGATCCGCGTGGCATCGGCGTCGGCTTCGCCCCGCATAACCTCGGAATCACGGAGCGCCTCGGCCTCGATCACGGTCCGCTCACGGTCGGCTTCGGCGCGAATCGTGCGCGCCTCCTCTTCCCCCTCGGCGCGGTACTTGCGTGCCAACCGTTCACGTTCGGAGCGCATGCGCGCGTAAACATTCTCTTCGGTGCGCTGCGGGAGCTCGGTGCGATTGATGCGGACATCCTTCACCTCCACGCCCCGCGCCACAAAGTCGCGCTTCGCCCGCTCGGTGATCGTGCGCATGATCTCGACGCGCGATTCGTTCAGGACCTCCTGGAGGGTCTGCTGGCCAATCACCTCGCGAACGATCGAGCGGATCTGACGCTCCAGCTGCGATTCCGCCTTGGACAGGTCTCCCCGGATGGTCGTTGGGAACGATTCCCGGAAGAGCAACGGGTCTCCGATGCGCCAGATCAGATAGTTGTCGACGGTCAGGAATTCACGATCCCGCGTCTGGATCTCGCGAGGCTCCGAAGAGAGATGCAGCCAGCGCCGCTCGATCACGTAGATGGGTGTCGTCGCGATCGCGAAAGAGATCCCCGGTTCCGTGACCACCCTCGGTTCGCCCAGCAGGAGTGCAATGCGCTGTTCACCCTCCGTGTTCAACACGACGGGGCCGAATCCCAGGAAGCTCGTTGCGCCCGCGACACCGACGACGACCAGGAGCAGGACCAGGATCCGCTTCATTCCTTCGCTCCCCGACCCTGTGCCGCCGAACCCAGCGGGAGGTAGGGCAGCACCGAGGCCGAGCCCGGCTCGATGATGACCATCTCCACCTCGGGAAGGATCTCTTCCATCGTCTCGAGGTAGAGCCGCTTGCGCGTGATCTCCGGCGCGCGTTGGTACTCGGTCAGGAGAGACGTGAATCGTTGAGCTTCGCCCGACGCCGCTGCGACCTTCGACTCACGGTAGGCGTTCGCTTCTGCGGAAAGCTCGGCGGCGCGACCCCGCGCCTGCGGTACCACTTCGTTGGCATACCCCTCGGCTTCATTGACCTTTCGGCTTCGATCCTGGTTCGCCTTGATCACATCATCGAAGGATTCGCGCACCGTCTGGGGCGGTTGTACCTCCTGGAGATCGACGCCATCGATCTCGAGCCCCAGCTGGTAGTCCGTCACGATCGTCTGGAGGAGATCGGCCACATCCCCCTCGATCTGACCGCGCGCGTCGGAAAGGACACCGTCGATCGTGTTGCGCCCCACGACCTCGCGCATGGCCGCCTGGGACGCTTCGCGCAGGGTCGTCTCCACATCGCGAACGCGATAGAGCGACTCGAATGGATCCGCGTATCGATAGAGCACGAGAAACTCGAGGTAGACGATGTTGTTGTCGCTCGTCTGCATCGCGGTCTCTTCGCGCTTCGCGGGATCGTCCACATCGCCGAAGTCCATCCGTTGATTACGTCCGCTCTCGACGACGGTACGGGTCTCGATCGGCTGCGGGAGGTGAAGGAGCGGTCCATCCTCGGAGATGGTGCGGTCATAGACGCCGAGGCGAAGGATGACGGCGGACTCACCCGGCGAGAGTTGGACGAAGCCAGTCAGGAAGATCCAGGCCCCGACGCCGCCCAAAATGACGAACAACAGCGTGAAGCGCCGGAGCAAGCGTCCGGCACTCTTCTCGACCTCGTCGGCCATCTACTCTCCCCGCTCCCTCGTCTGGGTCCTACCCTCCGGGTTGCCCGCCTGGATGTCGTAGAGGGGCTTCAGGATGTCGATCGGAATCGGGAACACGATGGTCGAGTTGTTCTCGGTAGCGATGTCGGCCAGCGTCTGGAGGAACCGGAGCTGCAGCGCCGCAGGCTCAGTCGACAAGATCTGGGAAGCCTGGGCCAGTCGTTCGGCGGCCATGGCTTCGCCCTCGGCGTGGATCACCTTGGCCCGCTTCTCGCGCTCCGCCTCGGCCTGCTTTGCCATCGCCCGTTGCATGTCCGGCGGCAGGTCGATCTGCTTCACCTCGACGGCGCGAACCTTGATGCCCCAGGGCTCCGTCTGCTCGTCGATGATCTCCTGCAGCTTCCGGTTGATCGATTCCCGCTCCGCCAGTAGCTCGTCGAGCTCCGCCTGGCCGCAGACACTGCGCAGTGTCGTCTGCGAAAGCTGCGAGGTTCCGTAGAGATAGTTCTCGACGTTGATGATCGCGTGGTTCGGGTGCAGGACGCGGAAGTAGAGCACCGCGTTCACCTTGACCGAGACATTGTCCCGCGTGATCACTTCCTGCGCGGGAACGTCCATCACGATCTCGCGCAGGCTCACTTTCACCATGCGGTCGACCATGGGGATGATCCACTTGAAGCCGGCATCCTTGACCGATTGGAATCGGCCGAGGCGGAAGATCACGCCGCGCTCGTACTCCTGCAGAATCCGAACGCCCATCATGAAGAAGCCCGCCGCGATCGCAGCGACGATCAGTCCACCCGTCATGTTTCCCCCCTGTTTGTCGGAAAATCGGACCGCACGTGAAGTGTGCGACCCCGCCCAGCCTAGTCGTCCGCGCGCTTGACTTCGAGACGCATCCCGTCGACGGCCAAGGCTTCCACCTTCGCTTCCGCGGGGATCTCCTCCGCCGAGTGCGCGGTCCAGTATTCCCCGCGAAGGAAGACGGTGCCCGTACCGCTCGGCTCCAATGCGGTCCGGGCGACGCCGCGCATGCCGATCAACTCATGGACACCGGCCACCTGCGCGAGCCCCCGGGTGCGGCTCATGGCAACGACGATGGCCGCCATGCAGGCGGTCAACCCGGCAACGAGAGGCACCAGCACCGACCAGAAGTCGATATTGAGATCGGAAACCTCGGGCCGATCGAAGACCATCGATCCGCCGACGAGCAGCAGTGCCGCGCCAACCAAGAGCAGTACGCCGTAGGCGGGGAAAAATGCCTCGGCCACCATCAATCCCAGACCGATCGCCACGAAAATGATGCCGGTCCACGAGAAGGGAACTGCCTGCATCGCGATCAGCGCCAAGACGAGGCACGTGGCGCCCAAGGCGCCCGGAAAGATAGAACCCGGATTGTTGTACTCGAAGTAGATGCCCAACATTCCCAACGCCCAGAGCAGCGCGAGAATCTGCGGGTGCTGCACGTATTGGAAGACCCGGGTCATCAACGACGTCTCGATCTCCAGGATCCTGCCATCGCGGATATCGAGTTCTATTGTCTCACCGCCCAACACCACCCTACGTCCGTGGAGCTGAGCGAGGAGATCGGCTCGATCTTCTGCGATCAAATCGATCACGTTCAGTTCGAGCGCCTCGTCGGCGGTTGCCGCGATCGACTCGCGCACCGCCTTCTCGGCCCACTCGACGTTCCGGCCTCGCTCCTTTGCGACAGCCTCGATGTAGCTCGCCGTGATGTTCTCGAACTTCTCGAGCATGTAGTCGCCGGGCTTGACCTCGCCGTCTTCGTCCGGCGCAGGCTTCGGCTGGGGGCCACCCCCCATGACGGGATGCGCGGCACCGATGGTCGTGCTGGGCGCCATCGCCGCCACGTGACCCGCCATGGTGATGAATACGCCGGCTGAGCCAGCCCAGGCTCCGCGCGGTTGCACGAATACCACCACCGGCACCTTGCTATTCAGCATCCCCTGGAGCATGTCCTTCATGTCGGTGATCACGCCGCCGGGCGTATCGAGTTCGACAAGAAGGATTGCGGCGTCCATCTCCTCCGCCTGTTCGAGAGCCTGGAGGAAATGGTCGGCGGAGGCAGCGTTGACGGCTCCGGCAAACTCGACGACTGCGATCGGACCACTCCTCACGGGAATCTCTTCGCCGACGTCGGTCTCTTCGGCGCTCCAGCCAGGCGCTGCCATCAGGACGATCAGGCCGAGCAGCACCGGCAACGACCGCCTCATCGCCTGTCCTCCCGCAGCTTCTCGATCCGGTCGAAGATCCGCGCAGCCACTTCCGGCTTGGGCAGCAGGGGAAGCTCCTCGCTGGCGCCATCTGGCGTCAACAGGATGACCGCGTTCTCGTCGGTCTCGAAACCCGCGTCCGCGCGAGAGATGTCGTTGGCGACGAGCAAGTCGCAACCCTTCCGCTTCAGTTTGCGTCGCGCCGCTGCCAGGACATCGTGGCTCTCGGCGGCGAAGCCGACGACGATGCGATTGCCCCGCTCGGCGCTGATCTCGGCCAGGATGTCCGGGTTCCGCACGAGCTGGAGTTGGAGGCCCGCGTCCTCTGCGAGGTCTTCTTTCTTGATCTTGCGTTCGGACGCCTCGGCAGGCCGGAAATCGGCGACCGCAGCCGCCATGATCACGATCGCGGCCCGCTCGAAATCGGCCAGCACGGCGTCACGCATTTCGAGGCTCGTCTCGACGTCGATCCGCTCGACACCCGCCGGTGTCGGCAGATGACTCGGGCCCGAGATCAGCCGCACCTCCGCGCCACGCAACGCCGCCTCGGCAGCCAGCGCGTAGCCCATCTTGCCAGAGGAGCGATTCGTCAGGGACCGCACCGCGTCGATGGGTTCGCGGGTGCCGCCGGCAGACACGACCACACAGGCACCGGCCAGCGAGAGCGAGCCAAGCAAGAGCCCGGTTTCGGCGGCGATTTCCTCCGGGGGACTCAGGCGCCCCTGGCCTTCCCAGCCACAAGCGAGTTCGCCGGCGTCGGGCCCGACGAAGCGAACCCCGCGTTCGCGCAACGTCGTCAGGTTCGCCTGGGTCGCCGGGTGCTCCCACATGTTCACGTTCATCGCCGGCGCGACCAGCAGCGGAGCCCGGGTTGCCAGCAAGACCGTGCTCGCGAGATCGTCGGCGAGCCCGTGAGCCAACCGCGCCAGCAGATTCGCCGTCGCCGGCGCCACGACCACGGCGTCGGCCCAATCCGCCAACTCGATGTGGCCGATCGCGCCCTCTTCCCCGGCATCGAACAGCGACTGACGTACGGCATTGCCGGTCAGGGACTGAAGCACGAGCGGCGAAACGAACTCGGCGCCGGCCGCGGTCAGGACGCAGCGCACCTCATGTCCCGAGCGCGTGAGCGCACGCACGATCTCGGGGACCTTGTAGGCGGCGATCCCGCCACTTACGACCAGAAGGATTCTACGTCCGTTCATCCGCCGCAGTTCCGCCGTGTGTCGGGACCGAGCTGGTCCGCTCGGAAAACTCCCTGGAAAATCCGGGGGTTCCGGGAAGGTACCGGATCAGTCAGAGCTTCCCAGCTTCTCGAGGAGGCGCTTTTCGACCCCCGGCGGGAGCCACTCGGAAACGTCCGCCCCGAACCGCACGAGTTCCTTGAGGCGCGACGAGCTGACGTAGAAGTACTCCTGACTGGTCATCAGGAACAACGTCTCGATTTCGGGCCGCATGTGGCGGTTCATCAGCGCCATTTCGAACTCGTACTCGAAATCCGCGTTGGCACGGAGGCCGCGTACGATGGTCTTCACGCCGATCTGATGGGCGAAGTCGACGACCAGCCCGTCGAATGACGTCACTTCGATGCCCGGCGTGTCGCCCAGGACTTCGCTGATCATCTCCAACCGCTCCTCGGTGGAGAAGAGTCCGGTCTTCCCCACGTTGTGGGCGACGGCAACGACCAGGTTGGGAAATACGTGGGTCGCACGCCTGACGAGATCGAGGTGACCGTTGGTCATGGGGTCGAAGCTCGCCGGGAATAGCGCGCGGCTGGAATCGTTACTCATGGGGTCCGGGCTCCTCTGGTTCGCTCGGCTCGGGTTCGCTCGGGGTGTGTGCCTTGGCGCGATAGAACGTGACCAGCGTATCACCGTAGCGCCGCTCATCGTGCTTCTGGAGTCCGGGGACGTCGCCCAGAGGATGCCGGCGATCAGACTCCACCACCACCTGACCGGCGGAGTCGAGTATCCCCGCGAGGACGACCCCTTCGGCGAGACCCGCGGCAAGATCGTCGGCGTAGGGCGGATCGATCAAGACCAGATCGAAGCAATCCCGGGCACGACCCAACCGCGCCAGCGCGGTCAGTGCGTTCATGCGCAGCGTCCGCACGCCCGGGGCGACGCCCAGGCTCCTGGCGTTCTCGCGGATGCGATCGATCGAAGCGCTCGCCTGATCGACCGAAACCAGCGAATCCGCACCTCGTGAGAGCGCCTCGAATCCAAGTGCGCCGGACCCCGCACACAAGTCGAGAACCGCCTGTCCGGAGAGGTCTCCGAGGATCGCAAACACGGATTCGCGCACGCGATCGGAGGTCGGGCGTGCGTCACTTCGTGGTGCCGTGATCTTTCGTCCCGCCAGTTCACCGCCGGTGATTCGCACGTCGTACACTGCTCCAACCGTCAGAGATCATCTTTTCGAAGCGCCACGGATGAAACGGCCTCGATGCGTAGAATTTGCGTTGCGGCAAGGTGCGTTGGTTGATTAGACTGCGCGCCCTTCCGTCGGGTACACAAAGGTGTGACACCCGTTTCCTCTGAGTCCCAATCTTCCAGCGGAGCCCCCTGAACGATGCCGAAGACCGTGGATCGTGCAAAGAAGAAACTCCCCGAGCGCCTGGCCGAGGTTCGCGGCGAGCGGTCCCAGCGACAGTTCGCGAAAGACCTCGGGGTGTTTCAGCAGAATGTGAACCGCTACGAGAACGGTACGACTCCGCACACCGATTTCCTGATCCACCTTGCGATCAAGGAGAACGTCTCGATCGATTGGCTGCTGCTCGGCAAGGGACGAATGCGCCGAGGTCGCTGAAGCCCGCTCCGCGAACCGGACCCGCCGCGCGGAAGCCAAGTTCCCTTCCTGGGAAGCCAACTTCCCGGATCGCAGCTGCCGAAGGCCCCTCAGGGCTACGCAACTCCGTCACGAGACCCCCGCCACCACGGGCCCCTTGGGAACTGCGACCGGCGAGGGCACGAGCCTTGCTTCGAGTCCAGCCGATGCTGCACCTGCTGGCTCTCGTCGCGATGCTGTTCGCGATCGCCGACCACTGGACGACCTACCTCTGTCTGCGCGCACCGGTCGCTGGCTGGGACGTCCTCGAAGCCAACCCCTGGGCGGCCTGGCTCTTCGAGCATTTCGGACTGGTGGGCGGCTTGCTGCTGGATACGGGCGTGACCTTTCTCGCCCTCGTCGTCGTCGTGCAGACACCGCTGTTCGGGTCGCTGTCCAAGACCGCGGTGCTGGGCCTCTTGATTGCAACGGCCGGCTACGCCGTGCAGAACAACATCGAGGCCGTGCTTCGCATGGGCCTCTCGCTGACCGGCGCCCGTTAGGGCGAAGTCGGCAACACCAGTGCTTCCGCAAAGACGTCAACGGCATCGACCGCGCGCGCCGCACCCCCGCGGTAGCCGTTCACGAGCAGCGCGAAGACGAGCTCGCGGCCGTCCGCGCCGCGTGCGTGCCCGGCCAGGGTAGTGACACCATCGAGCGTTCCGGTCTTGGCGCGCAGCTGGGCGTGGGCTCTCATGGCGCGCTTCTCGAGCGTCCCGTCCTCGGCCGCGATGGGCAACCCGGCCAGCAGCTCCGGACCGATCGCGAAGCGCGCGTCCGCGGCCCGCAAGGTCGCGACCAGGACGACCGCGGATACCCGATTCTCCCGCGAGAGGCCCGAACCATCCACCAGTTTCACGCCCTCGAGGGGTACGCCGAGCGCGCTCAGGCGGCGCGAGACGGCCGCCATCCCGGTCGTCCAACTCGACGGCGTCGCCGCGTTCTCGGCACGGGCGACGTCCTTGACCAGACTCTCGGCGATCATGTTGCTGCTGTACTTGAGCAGCAACCCCACGATGTGCCGGACCGGATGCCCCTCGAAGGCGAGGAGTTCGGTCGCGTCCGCCGGCGCGGTGCCGATCCGCACGGTGCCCGTCACCTCGATTCCATTGGCCTCGAGTTGGAGACGCAGAACCGCACCGGCATAGGCCAAGGGGTCCGCAACGCTACGCCAGATTTCCTGCGGCTTCGCACCCGGCGCGATCCGGCCACTGACGACGATGCGCTCGCTCCCGACCGAAGCCAGCCGCTCGACCCGCACCGGCGTGCGCGCGCCCACGTGTGTCTTCGCCCGATTCTCGACCCGTAGATAGGGCACCGGCGGATCCATCTGGACGCGCGCGGGTAGACCCGCGCGCGGCGCCGGCGAGACCACCACGCGGAAGGCGCCGTAGTTCGCGGTAAGTGCGCCGACGGGCCCGTGGTAGGCACGCGCCGTGACCGGCTCCCAACTCGGATGCCAGCGCACGCGGTCGAACGCACCATCGTCGAGAATCAGGTCGCCATTCACACGCGTCAGGCCCTGGGCGCGAAGGTCCGCGGCCAAGCGCCACCATTGCTCAGAGGTCAGACTCGCGTCGCCGCCACCGGACACGTAGAGGTTCGAGGTCACGCCATCAGCGCCCAGGCGCTCGGCCACCTGGATCTGGGTGGTGAAGCGATGGCCTGGGCCGAAGGCATCCAGGACCGCGACGGCGGTGAGCAACTTCTGGGTGGAAGCCGGGATCAGGGCGCGCTCGGGCGTGCGTGAATAGAGCACGACACCCGTCTCGCGATCGACCACGAGCGCAGAGAAGCTGGCACCGCGCAGGGCCGGGTCCGCGAGCGCCCGATCGAGCCGCGCTCGCCAGCGCGAAAGTTCGGCAGGTGTCTGCTCGCCCGCGACTGCACCCGAAGCGAACCACGCGATGCTGATGATGAGCGAGACGGCACTGAGCCGGCCGATGGTGCGCATGCGCACGAACCCCTTCCGAGGGGGGCGTCGGTTGACGTGCGCGAGCATATCCGGGACGTTGGATGTCATCAACGCGACCGCCGGTTCGAATGGGGTTCGGCGGTTCTGCGGCACGCTGCGAAGGGGGAGCGCGTGCTCAATGCCATTTGGCTCTTCATGGTCGCGGTCGCAGTTCTGTGCGCCGCCGCGCTCGCCGACGTGCCGGTCACGGGGCCCGACGGCGCCGTGTTGCTCGATGCCGCCGGCCACGAAATCACGCGCATGGCGCATCTCTCCAACGGCATCCTGTCCTCGGCCAAGAGTGCCATCTTCCTGGTGATCGGATTGACCGGGGCGATGATGTTGTTCCTCGGGCTGGTCCGGGTCGCGACGGCAGGCGGTTTGCTTCGGCCCATCGTACGCGTACTGCGTCCTATCCTGACCCGACTCTTTCCCGATGTCCCGCCCGACCATCCCGCGATGGGATCGATGATCATGAACTTCGCGGCCAACATGCTCGGCCTGGGCAACGCAGCGACGCCGTTCGGTATCAAGGCCATCACCGAACTCGACCAACTCAACACCACGCGCGGCTCTGCGACGAATGCGATGGCCCTGTTCCTGGCGATCAACACTTCGTCGGTCGTACTGATGGCCCCGACCGGAACCGTCGCGGTTCGCCTGGCAACCGGCTCGACGATGCCCTTCGCGATCTGGATCCCCACGCTCATCGCCACCCTCTGCTCCACCCTCACTGCCGTCCTCGTGTGTTTGGCACTGCAGCGGGTTGCCTGGTTCCGGCCTCGCCCTCCGGCGGATATCGCGCCGGCCGCCACCCCTACAGGTCTCGAGGTCGCGCCGCTTCCTGGCCTCGACTCGGACGGCGCCGAGACCTGGCCGCTCTGGCGGAAACTCCTCGCAATGGCCATCGCGCTCGGCGTACTCGGCTTCGCGGTCTCTGGATTCATTCAGGCCGAAGACCCCGGCGCCTATCTTCGAGACCAGGTCGCCGTGCATTGGCTGTTGCCACTCCTGGTCCTCGGCCTGCTGTCGATCGGCTTCCTGGCGGGCGTTGACGCCTACTCGGAGGTCGTCGCGGGCGCGCGCGAAGGGATGAGCGTGGCGATCCGGATCGCCCCCTACCTGGTCGCCATCCTGGTCGCTGTCGGCATGTTCCGGAACTCGGGCGCCCTCGACATCCTGATCGGCTGGGCCGCGCCCTTTACGAGCGCCATCGGCATACCGGCGGAAGTGCTACCGATGGCGTTGATGCGCCCCCTCTCCGGCTCCGGCGCCCTTGGCCTGATGACCGAGACCCTGACCATCTATGGCCCGGATTCATTCATCGGCATGCTCACCTCGACCCTGATGGGCTCGACGGAAACCACCTTCTACGTCCTCGCCGTCTACCTTGGCGCCGTCGGCGTGCGGGACTCGCGCCATATCCTCCCCGCCTGTCTGGCCGGCGACGTGGCCGGCTTCTTCGGGGCGGTGGCGGCCACCCACTTGTTCTTTGGTTAGGCGGAACGGGCGGCTGTGACGACAGGCGATGACGAAGCGCGGATCCAGGAAACCTGCCGCGCGCGCTTGGGCCAATCGCCAGGAACGATCACGGCCGTGCCCGCCGGGCTCGGCTTGCGGCGCTTCTATCGCGTCACGTTGAGCCAGCCCCCGGACGTCCTGATCGCGCGCATCGAGGCCGACGAGGACCCGGCCGGCCGGCCAGCGGGCGTGCCGCCGGAACCGCCGCTCGAGCCGACTCGCCGGCTACTCGAAGATGCAGGCCTCCCCGTGCCCGGTTGCTTCGGCATCAGCGGCGACGGCCACGTTGCACTGCTCGAGGATGGTGGCAGCCAGACCCTCGAGGATCTCTTCCACGTCGATCCGGGACGCGCCAGCCAGGTGCTCGACACGATCCTCGACGACCTGGTGCGGCTCCAGCGGATCGAGAACCCGGGCGGGTGTCAGGCCTTCGAGCGTCACCTCGATGAAGCGACCTTCGCCTACAAGGCCGAACTCTTTGCACGCTGGGTGCTCCCCGAGGTATTCGGACGCACGCCGACCGCCGCGGAACACGATGCGGTGCAGCGCGCGTTCACCTACATCGCGAGCGTTTGCGCCGAGGCCCCCCAACGCCTGGCCCATCGCGACTTCCAGAGTCGAAACCTCTTGATCAAGAATGGGCGCGCGCTGTGGATCGACCTCCAAGGCGCATTGCTCGCGCCGCCGGAATACGACCTGGTCTGCCTGCTCCACGACTCCTACATCGCCTGGCCGGAGACCGTCATCGAGCGGGCACTGGCGCAGGTCCGCCCTCGCCTTCCCGATGCGCCCGATCCGACGGACTTCGCCCGACGCTTTGCCCTGCTCACACTGAGCCGCAAGGGAAAGGACCTGGCGCGTTTTCGTTATGTGGCCGAGACCCGCAGCGACACGGCTTCGCTATGCCATGTGCCAACGACCGTTCAGCATCTGAAGCGCGCCGCGCAGTCGGTCGCCGGCAGCCACCCGGACCTGGAACCGCTGGTCGACTTCATTGGCGCGCTCGCTAACGGGGTAGACGCGTGAGAGCCATGATCGTGGCGGCCGGTCTCGGCACACGGCTCCGTCCCTTCACGCACTGGCGCCCCAAGCCAGCGGTTCCGGTGCGCGGGCTCCCGCTGATCGCCTACCCCCTGGCCCTGCTCGCACGAGCCGGCGTCAGCGAGGTCGTCATCAACGTTCATCACCTGCCGGGTGTGCTGCGTGCCGCCGCCGAAGCCTCCGTCCCGGCGGGAATGAAACTGCACTTCTCCGGAGAGGACGAGCTGCTCCACACGGGTGGAGCCATTCGCCGGGTCGCCTCGTTCCTGCGCGAGAGCGATCCCTGTCTCGTGCTAGGCGGCGACATGATCGTGGATCTCGATCTGAAGGGGCTGGTCCGGCGTCACACCCATTCGGGTCGTTCTGTGACGGCGCTCATGACGGAGCATCCCCGGGCCGCCGAGTTCGGTACGATCGGACTGGACGGGGAGGGTCGCCTTCGCAGGATCGGCCAGAGAATCGATTGGGGCGGTGAGGAGCAGGCTGGCGTGTACAGCTGGGTGAACGTCCTGTCGGCGCGTGCGTTCGACACACTTCCTGAACGAGACAGCTTCAGTCATCTCGACGAATGGTGGGCGCCCTGGGCGAAGCGGGAACCCGATGCCGTCGGCGGCGAGGTGCTCGACGCCGCTCGCTGTCGCTGGATTCCGGTTGGCACCCCGACCGAGTACCTGGCTGCCAACCTCGACCTACCCACACTCTCCTACCTCGACGTGGACACGGCGGCGCGGGCCGCTGGCGCGCGATTCGGACCCCGCTCGGTGATCGGCGCACTGGCCACGGTACCCGACGACGTCGCGCTCGTGGACGCCGTCGTCTGGGATCGCGAATCCGTTCCCGCCGGAAGCGTGCTGGAACGAGGCGTCTTTGCCGGCGGCCGTTTCCATCTGGTCCCGGCAACGGACACGAAGGAAGCGTCGTCGTGAGCGAACTGGTCTGCATCGGTACCAGCGACGCCTTCGGCGCCGGCGGCCGGCGCCAGAGCGCCTACCTGTTGCGTCTGCCGAGCGGCTCGGTCCTGCTCGACTGCGGCCAGACCACACTTACCGGGCTCTCGAGTTCGGGCATCGACCGCGAGGAAATCGAGGCCATCGTCGTCTCGCATTTCCACGCAGACCATTTCGGTGGCATCCCGCTCTTCCTGCTCGGCTCGGTCTTCGCCGACGAGCGCCGCGGCCCGCTGCGGATCGTGGGCCCACCGGGAATCGAAGCGCGCGTCCACGAAGCGGCGCGCGCCCTCGGGCACCCGCTCGACAGGCGCAGCTATGATTTCCCGCTCTCCTTCGAGGAACTGCCCAACGGGAAGGAGGTCGACCTCGGCCCGGTACGTCTGCGGGCCTTCGAAACCTTCCACTCGCCAGATTCCCACCCGCATGGGGTCCTCGTGGAAGGCTCGGGGCGACGGATCGCCTACTCCGGCGATACCGGCTGGTTCGACCAACTACCGAAGCACGTGCGCGGCAGCGACCTGTTCCTCTGTGAGTGCACCCTCGATCGCCAGGGTTTCGAATACCACCTGAGCCTCGAGGAACTCGCCTCGCGTCGGGCGGATTTCGATTGCGGCCGGATCCTGCTTACCCACCTGGGCGCCGAAATGCGCGCGCGCAGCGATCACGAAGGCTTCGAGATCGCGGATGACGACCTGGTCCTGAAGCTATAGCCGGGGAGCGATCCGTCCATCGGCCGCAGGCACGATCTCGCCCAACACGCGCAGGCCGCGCGCACCGGTGGTTCGCGGTAGATGGTTGGGTAGGCCGAGCAACGCGTTGCGGCCCATCAGCGAGAAGGCCATCGCCTCCATCGCGGCGGCGGGAATGCCGGCCGCATCGACCGGCTCGACGGGCACGCCCGCGCGATCGGAGAGCGTTCTCATCAAGACAGGGTTTCGGGCACCGCCTCCACCCACGAGGATGCGCTCGACCCGGGCGCCCTCCAGGTGATCGCGCGTTGCAGCGACAACGGCTTCGGCACTGAATGCGACGAGGGTTGCCAGGAGATCGGCGAGTTCCCGCCGCTCCGCCCGCCAACGCGCCACCAACCCTTCGGCTTCGGCGATCCCGTAGCGCTCGCGCCCGGTCGATTTCGGCGGTGGCTTGCGGAGAAAGGGATCGTCGAGGAGTTCGGCGAGGAGCGCCGCGTCGACCTCGCCCGCAGCGGCACCGACACCGTCTCGATCGAAGCGCTGCTCGCCGCCACTCCAGGTCGTCATCACGCCATCCAGAAGTGAGTTCGCGGGCCCGACGTCGAAGGCGACGACGTCGCCGGGGGCGGCAGCGCGGGGTAGCCAGGTCACGTTCGCGATGCCGCCAAGGTTGAGCACCAGCCGGGCTTCGCTGTCGCTGGCGAGTACCGCGTGATGAAAGAACGGCGCCAGCGGGGCCCCTTGGCCGCCGGCGGCGACATCGCGCGTGCGGAAATCGGCCACCACCGTGCACCCGGTTCGCTCGGCGATCACCGAGGGATCGCCGATCTGGAGTGTGGCCCGCCGCTCGGGATGGTGCGCCACGGTTTGTCCGTGGGACGCGATGGCGTCGATCTCGTCGATCGAGCGCCCGGCTTCCGCCACGATAGCCAGAGCGGCCTCGGCGAAGCGCTCGCCCAACCGAACGTCCAACTCCACGAGATCTGCGAGTCCGGTGCCCTCGGCCAGGCGCCCGGCTGCGAGATCGTGGACCTGCGCCTGCAGCGCGTCACCCAATGGAATCTCGCGGAACGCCACGAGTTCGAAGGGCATCGTGGTGGGCCCGTCGGGCCATTCGACAAGAGCCGCGTCGATGCCGTCCGCAGACGTACCGGACATCAAGCCAATCACTTTCACCGGCGGCAGCTTAGAGCCAAAATCGTTGACACGCCGCGGGGTTGCAGCAAGAATGCCCCCGGTCCACTCGCTTTGGGGCGGGACTCACGCTCGTCTCCTGTTGGATAAAACGAACGGGGTCCGTCCCTTGCCGAGATCGGGCGACCTGAGGTGTGTTTCGCCCGTGCTTCGGCCCGGGGGCAGAATCACCCCGCTTGAAGGAAGCCTCCTCGACGAAATGGAGCCCACCTGGTGCGAACCACCAGGAACGATCACCCTCCCGCCCTCGCGAAACTGCCGAAGCGGGTGGACCGAAGCCCTCCTCCCCAGCCCCCCCGGAGACTCCTTCCCATGAACGACTCGTCCCGCGCGCAGGGCGTCGCCATCTGTGTGGCCGCCGCCGTCCTGGGCCTCATCTTTCTCTCCGGCCTGCTGAACGGCGCGTGGTGGGCCGTGGCCATTCCGGTCGGAATCCTGCTCGCGTTCGTACTCGGCCTGACCTTCTGGGTCGGCTTCACGATCGCGACCATCCAGGTCGAACCCGAAGCTGATCCGGCACCGCCGGCGAACGACGACGCCAACGGCCAGGGATAGGCCAGACCCATGCGCATCGCGCTGCTGACATACCGCGGGAACATGTACTGCGGCGGACAGGGCATCTACGCCGCCTATCTGGCGCGCGAATGGCAGAGGGCCGGTCATGAGGTCCATGTCATCGCGGGGCCCCCCTTCCCCGATCTCGAAGCCGGAATTCCACTTCACGAGATCGAGAACGAGAACGTCTTTGGATTGCCACTCGCAGACTGGGCGCGCGAGAACGACCCTCGGCGCCTGCTGACGCCGCTGAACCTGTGGGAGCTGGGTGTCTCGCGCATCGGCGTGTTCCCGGAGATGCAGAGCTTCGGCTTCCGCTTGATGCGGCAGTGGAAGCGTCTCCAGGAGAAGCATCGCTTCGACGTGGTATTCGACAACCAATGTCTCTCCTGGGGCTTGTTAGGCATCCGCAAGATGGGCGTCCCGGTGGTCTCGGTGATCCATCACCCACTTCACATCGACCGCGAGGCCGATTTCGCTGTCGATCCACGACTCATCAAGAAGATCAAGCGCACGCTCTACTTCCCGCTGTTCATGCAACAGCAGGTAGCACCTCGCCTCGACAAGATCGTGACCGTGAGTGAAGCCTCGCGATTCGAGATCGAGAAGTACTTCGGAATTCCCGAACGAGACGTCGAGGTCGTGTACAACGGGACCGACGCCGAGCTGTTCCACCCGCATCCGGAGATTCAGAAGGAAGCCGACCTGATCTTCATCGGTCGCACCGAGGATCGGAAGAAGGGGATCGGCACACTGCTCGAGGCCCTCTCGCTGCTCCCCGAGGAAGTCACCCTCAAGATCGTCGATGGCCGCATTCCGGCCGACGGGCTGGTGCCGCGCCTGATCTCGAAGTTCAACCTGCACGGGCGCGTCAAGTTCCAGGACCGCTTCCTCGAGGTGGACGAACTGGTGCGCGAGTACTCGACCGGGCGGATCGCCGTGGTTCCGAGTTTCTTCGAGGGCTTCGGCTTCCCGGCCAGCGAGGCCATGGCCTGTGGCGTGCCCGTCATCGCCAACGCCGCCGGCGCATTGCCCGAAGTCGTCGGCACGGATGGCGAGGCCGGCTGGCTGGTACCGCCGCGAGATGCCGTAGCCATGGCCGATGCGATTCGCGACATCTTGTCCGAACCCGACAAGGCCGCGCGCATGGGCGCGGCGGCCCGCGAGCGCGTGCAGCAGGTGTTCCGCTGGGACCAGGCTGCCGCCCAGCTCGTCAGCGTATTCGAGGAGACCCGGCGTGCTACTCACCGTCGATCTCGAGCGGCTTGATATCGGCCCCGGCGACCTGCTCCTCGACGCAGGCTGCGGCGAAGGCCGCCACTGCTTCGGAGCGCTCGAGCGCGGCGCCAACATCGTCGGGCTCGATCTCGATCTGCCCTCGATGGCGCCGCACACCGGGCGCATGAACGACACGATCGCCAAGAAGCAAGCGCGCGGCGGCTTTCTTCAAGGCAACACCTTCGAGCTCCCGTTCGCCGACGGAACCTTCGATCGCGTCATCTGCTCCGAAGTCATGGAACACGTGCACGACTATCGCGGCGCGATCCGAGAGCTCGCTCGCGTCACGAAGCCCGGTGGTCGCATCGCGCTGACGATCCCGACCGCAACGAGCGAGTTCCTCTACCTGCGCCTCGGCGACGATTACTTCGAGAGCCCCGGCGGCCACATCCGCATCTTCCGCCCCCGACAGCTCGCCGAAGGGCTGGCTGCCGCGGGCCTTCGCACCGACGGTTGCAGCTTCGCCCACGGCCTGCACACGTTCTACTGGGTGCTGCGTTCGATCGCAGGCCTGCCGACGGCGGACCTCAGCAGATTGGTCCGCTTCTATCACAACCAGCTGATCCGAGCGACCGGGTCCAGGTTCATGGACGGCTTCGAGAAACGCGTCCTCAACTACATCTGCCCCAAGTCGGTCGTGCTCTACGCGGAAAAGCCTGCCACGCCATGAGCGCGGCGCCGGATCGCCCGGACGCTCGCCCGCTGCGAATCTGCTTCGTCGCCTACCGCGGCAACATGCAGTGCGGGGGACAAGGCATCTACCTGTGGTTCCTGGCTCGCGAACTGACGCGCCTCGGCCATCAGGTCGACGTGATCGTGGGACCGCCCTACCCCGATCCGATGCCATTCGCCGGCGCCGTCGAACACGTCGAGAACGAGATGTACTGGGCGAAGTGGTTCCTGCGCGACTGGGCCGACTTCGTCCCCGCCGAGGCGCCCCTTCGCGCGCTGCGACCGCTCCACTTCTACGAACTCGCGGCGAGTCGGCTCGGCTTCCTGCCCGAACCCTTCGCCTTCTCGTTGCGCGCACTCCGGGTCCTTGCCAAGCGAATGCGCGCGGGCGCGCGCTACGACCTCGTGCACGACGTCCAGTGCCTCGGCTACGGCTTGCTTCCGATGCGCGCGCTCGGCCTTCCGGTCGTCACGACCGTGCACCATCCGCTCACGGTAGATCGACGCGCTTCGTTCCAGCGCGATGTGGACCTGGCCGACGCCATCGGCTCGATGCAGTTCTATCCGATCGGGATGCAAGGCTTCGTCGCACGTCAGCTCGACCGCGTCTTCACCAGCAGCGAAGCGAGCGCCGATACCATCGAACGGGACTTCGGTGTCGCGCGCGAGCGCCTCACCAATGTGGCGAACGGCATCGACACCGAACTCTTCTCGCCGGACCCGAGCGTGCCGCGTGAGCCCCAGCGACTGCTCTGCATCGGCCGCGCTTCGGACCCCAACAAGGGGATCCGAACCCTCCTCGAAGCGCTCGCCCGGCTCCCCGAAGCGGTGCGCCTTACACTCGTTGACTCTGCGGACAGCCAGGCTGCCGGCTGGGCCAGCGAACTCGGCTGCCGCGAGCGCCTCGATCTCGCAGGCCGGGTGCCCCAGGACGAACTGATCCGGCTCTACCGCAGCGCCAGCCTCGTCGTCGTCCCGTCCCGCTATGAGGGGTTCGGCCTTCCCGCTGCCGAAGCCATGGCTTGCGGCACGCCCGTGGTCGCGACCCGAGCCGGCGCCTTGCCGGAAGTGATGGCGACCGGTGGTGGTGGCGAGACGGTGGCCAAGGACGATCCGGAGGCCCTGGCTCGCGCGATCCGCGGCTTGCTCGAAGCCCCGGACCGCCTGCGAAGCCTCGGCGAGGGCGCACGGGATCGTGTGGTCGAGGCCTACGCCTGGCCGAGCGTTGCCGCTCGAACCGCCGACGAGTATCGCCGGGTCGTCGATTGGCGCCGGCGGGTCGGTCGCTAGGCCGGACCCGGCATCGGTCTCAGCCGGGCCGCCCCCATTCGACCCGTGTCCGGATCTCGTAGTGGAGCATGCCCTCGCTCGCGAAGGGTTCGAGTGCCTCGCGCATCCCCGTGCCGAAGTAGCCGGTGAGCTCGGGGCCCAGATGACTCTCGCTGAAGCTCTGACGCGAGTGCTCGCAGCGAATGAAGTCCTCGACCGTTTGAGCCACCGGGAACGGCGCGGTGACGTGAACGCCAAGAGGCTCGAAGGCCGGGTGCTCGAGCATCGGCCGCTCCAGCCGCTCACGCGCGTTCATCCAGCCCGCTGGCGGGGTGCCATCGGCTCGCGTGACGGTCTCCCGCATCACCGCGGCGACCGCGTCCTCGAAGGGAGGGTCGACGGGTGCGTCTCCATCGAGGAGAACCAGCAGCGCCCCCGGCGCCAGGACCGTGCCCAACAGGGGAAGCACCACGTCCGGGTCCATCCAATGAAAACTCGCTCCGGCCGTGACGAGGCCGTAGGGAGGCTCGAGTGTGGCGTCCTCGATGCGGGCCTCGATCCAGCGCAAGTTGGCTGCTCGCCCACCCGGCGCATCCTTGCCGACCGCGATCATCGCCGCGGAAGGATCCACCCCGTCGACGCGGGTCATCTCCGGCGCGAGGGTCCGAGCAATCCGACCATCCCCGGCCCCGGCATCGAGGAGGATGCGAGGCTCCGCCGCCAGTGCGCGCAGCCGTTCGAAGACTTCCGGCGCATAGCTCGGCCGGTAGGCATAACACGCCGCGATCCGCTCTGCGGCGAAGCGCTCGCCGCGTTCGCGCTGGGCGTAGGCTCGCGGCAGCCGGGTGGGCTCCGAGCGGTTCAGTCCGAATCCTCGCGCGGGCGCCCGGCCAGCACGATCACATCCGCCAACCCGGGTAGCTTGCGCGCGGCGCCGTCGAGAAAGGTGAGTATCCGATCTGCCAAGGCGTCCGGGAGCGCCTGGACGGCGCGGGTCCAGAACGGGAACCCCCAAGCCATCGAAATGCCGATCACTTCTTCGAGGACCACGTGTCGCGATGCCTGTTCGCGCATCAGCCCGAGTTCGTAACGGGTGAAGTGATCCGCCGGGACATCGTAATGACGCCGACCTCGAGCCACCTCCGCCCCGAACGCACCCTCGCGCACGTCGTCCGCGCATCGGGCGGCTCGGCAGGAGAACGAATCGAAGTTCGCGATCGCCAGCACCACGCGGCCCCCGGGCCGGGTCACCCGCGCCATCTCGCCGATCGCCTCGAGTGGCTGATCGAAGTGGTCGAGAGCGCCCTTGCAGAAGGCGCCGTCGAAGCAATCGTCCGCAAATGGCAGGGCATCCCCCCAGCCGCGCACCCACTCGGGTAGCGGGCCTTCGGTCTCGCCGCTCTTGAATCGGGTCCACGCCATCATCCGCGCCGAGGGCTCGGCACCGATCACGTCGGCCCCGCTCGAGGCACGCAGCGCAATCGCGTCCTGGCCGAAGCCGCTGGCCACATCGAGAATCCTGCGTCCGGGTGCCGGTCGGGTCGCATCCAAGGTGGCCCGCGTCATCCGCTCGAACAGGAACTCGCTATCACGAGTGGTTCCCGTCGGGATGACGTCGCTCATGTCCCGGTCCAGGTCGACGACGCGCATGGCGCGGGACGTTAGCCGGAAGCCGACCCCGGCGCCCCGGAACCGAGCCCAGGGGTCGGTGTCCATCCGGGCTCATGCGGATGGCGGAGGCGACCCGCGCATGTTTGCTATCGACAGGGCCAGGATGGCCGAGAACGACGAAACCGACGCGACGGCCGGTGCCCCGAGCGCTGCCACCCGGGCCAGCCCACTCGAGCGCCTCGCGAGCTTCCGATTCGCATACGGCGCGATATTCGCCTTCCTGGTGGCCTACGCCTTTAGCGTCGAAGGCGTCGAGCGCCTCCTGTTCCAACACTTCAGCGACGTCACCGAAGTAGCCGTGCGCGTGGACCCGGCCGACGGACCCGTTGCCGATCAGATCCACGCGCGCATCGCGGAACGGATCGCCGGATCGCGGTGGGTCCGCTATGGCGACGTCCGCGTACGTCCCCTGGTGGTTGCCGCAGACGGCCACACCGCGATCTTTGCCGGGATCCCGATTCCGCTGCTGCCGCGCGATACCGAGGATCTGGGCGAGCACCTGCTGCCGGCCACGGTGGCCCACGTCGACGTTTCGGTCCCACACAACAGTCTGCTCGCGAACCTGATCCTGGTCAGCTACGCAGCGATGCTCGTGACCGTGCTCGCCGTCTACACGCGCCGCTTGACCGACCGCGAACAAGCGGCACTCGAGGCGCTGACCCTCACCCGGGACAACCTGGCCGGACGGGCAGAGCAGATCGAGTCCGAACTCGGCAGCGTGCGCCAACGGCTGGGCGAGTTGGAGCCGGAGAACGAACTCTACGCCGAAGAGGTCGATGTACTCGGCGAAGAGCGGAGCGCCCTCGAGGAGCTTCTCGAGGAGGCCACCGAAGATCTCTCCTCCAAGGAAGCCGAGATCGAAGAGCTCCGGCATCAGGTCAAACGAACCAACAAGGGTAGATCGTCGCGCGAAGACGACCTTCTCGAGCGCCGATTTCGGACGCTCTACAAGAACCTCGAGGTCGACGAGCACGCCATTTCGGATCTCGTGGCACTGCGTGACGAGAGCCTCAAACTACGCGCCGAAGAGGCGATCAAACGCCTCTCCGACGAACCCGAACAAGCCGTGGTGCGGCGCAAGCTGGGAGGCCTGCCGCCGCATCTGTCGATCTTCGAACTGGCCTTCGCGGGCAAGGGCAGGATCTACTACACCAAGGGCACGGCCCGGCGCTTCCGGATTCTCTCGGTCGGGGCCAAGAATACCCAGAAGGCCGACCTCGACTATCTCGCCCGCCTGCCCAAGGGCACGTAGGGAGGCCCTCCAGCGTCCGGCGCAGAGCAGTGGCGATCTCGGCCCGTCACCGCACCTTCGAACGTAGGCTCAGCCTGACAACCCCTCAACGAGGCCTCGAAGGGTCGTCTTCAACTGTTCGTCTTCCCAGGGTTTTGGGAGCACGGCATCGATCCGGGCGGCCTTCAGCTCCGCCTGGCTCAGCATCTCGGGCCAGCCGGTCAAGAGGACGCGGCGGGCAGCTGGCGCATACTCGCCGACACCGGCCAGGAATGTCATCCCGCTCATCCCCGGCATCTTTTGATCCGACACGACGAGCGCGACCTCTCGCTCCGCCAACAGCGCAAAGCCCTCCTCGCCGGAGGCAGCCGTCAGGATCTCCCAGCCTTCGCGGCGCAAGCTGCGTCGCAGTGCCGAAAGAATCGACGGCTCGTCGTCCACCAGCAGGACGACGGCGCCAGCTCCACTCACGAGGCCGGTTCTTCGATCGGGATCCAGACCTCGAAGGTGCTGCCCTCGCCGACGCGACTTTCGACCGTCAACGTTCCGTGGTGACGTTCGATGAGATTGAAACTCGTCGATAGCCCGAGCCCGGTACCGACACCGATTTCCTTCGTGGTGAAGAACGGATCGAAGATGCGCGCCATGACGTCGGCACTCATTCCACACCCGTTGTCCGTCACCACGATCTGGACCCCATCGCCCGATCGTTTCGTGGCGAGCCGGATCTCGCCCCGATGCTCGGCATCCAACTCGGCCCGCTCCTCGATCGCCTGATAGGCGTTGATCATGAGGTTCATGAACACCTGCTTCAGGGGCACTGGAAAGCAGGAGAGCGCGGGCAAATCGGCGTATTCCTTCGTCAGACGAACGGAATGCTTCATCATCGTCCAAACGATGTTGGCCGTCGAATCCAAGGCCTTGTTCACATCCGTCAGCACGCGCTCGGCGGTGTCTTGATGCGAAAATGCCCGGAGATCCTGGACGATGTTGCGAACCCGCTCCGAGCCCTCGAGGCTTTCGCCGATCGCCTTGGCGAAATCTTCCATCAAGAAGCCGGCATCGACTTCATCGATGATGCCCTGGAGTTCAGCCGCCGCGGATTTCAGGGCCGCCGGGTCGACGCGGGTTGCCGCCGCCGTCTTTCGCAGCGTCTCCACACGCTCCCAGACGCGAGCGAGATCGCCCGTGTACTCCGTCAACTGGCACAGGTTGGCGTGGATGAAGCCCATCGGATTGTTGATCTCGTGGGCCACGCCCGCAGCGAGCTGGCCGATCGAGGCCATCTTCTCGGCCTGGAGGCCCTGCTGCTCGAGCTGCTTGGCCTCGGTCAGGTCCTGGAAGATCACGACGGCGCCCGCGCGAACGCTACCGCGCGAAAACGGCGCACAGGAAAGGCCGATCGGAACGACCCGGCCATCGTCGCGGGTCAGCACGGTCTCGGCGCCACGCAGCCGTTCGCCGTGGTCGAGTACACGCTGGATCGGGATCTCCTCCGGGTCACGATCGCGAAAGAAGTGCGAGATCGGCAAACCGGCCAACTCTTCGACGTCCAGACCCACGATCTGGGCGGCGGCCGGGTTCGCGAAATCGATGCGTGCGTCGCAATCCACCAGCCAGAGCGCACTGTTCATGGTGCGGATGATCTCGGCACCGTGGGCATCCAGCAGCGAGCCCGATTCGAAGGACGAAGCCGCGGTCCCGCGCTCGACGATCGCGGTTCGTCGGGCCGCCTGGCTCCTCACGGCCGCGGGCAGTGCCTGGGCGAGCGCATCGTTGGCGGACACGCAGGCGCCCGCGCCATGCTCGAAGGCAGCGAGTGCGAACTCGGCGCCGCCGCCGCGAACCAGGACGACGCATGGAGGCCCGCCAGCGCGACTGGTCTCGGAGAGCCACGGGAGCAACGTCGCTCCGAGCGCTTCATCGGCGATCCAACAATCGACCTCGCTGGACGACAACGCAGGGCGAGCCGTCTCTAGGTCGGGGATCAGTTCGAGTTGTGCATCGGAACCGAGCGAACGCAGGGCGTCGACCACGCCCTCTGCATCGGCGCCCGGTTCGACACAGGGCGACACCAACATCACCCGCAACCGCGCCGCTCCACTCACGACCGGAGACCCGTTGGTCACTCCGCGCCCTCCAATCCACACTCTCCGCGGGGGTTGGTCGAGTCTATCGGATCGATGCGTTGCCACCAGCAGCGACCAGCGCCTGCGGTCCGCGTCTTGTCGAGAGACCGTGCTTGGCGAGTTTCCGGTAGAGCGTGGAACGGCCGATTCCGAGTCGGCGGGCGGCGCCGGTGGCATCGCCGCGTGCTTCACCCAGTGCTCGTTCGAGAACGCAACGCTCGTAGGCGTCGAGAGAAAGCGGCAGATCGACGGGAGCTGGCGGCGTCTCCGCCGTACGTCCATTCCCGAGGGCGAAGTCCGCCGCCGAGAGCCGTGTATTCGGACACAAGGCCAACGCCGCTTCGATGGCGTTCTCGAGTTCGCGCACGTTCCCGGGCCAGGAATACGCAGTGAGCCGCGTCAGGGCGTCCGGCTCGAACCCGGTCACCTTCGTCGACGCGCCGCGATGTTTGTCGAAGAAGTGATTCGCCAACAAGGGAATGTCCTCGACGCGTTCTCGCAGTGGCGGCAACTCGATTCTCACGACATCCAGCCGGTAGAAGAGATCCTGCCGGAAGGAGCCCTCATCGACACGTTTCTGAAGGTTGCGGTTCGTCGCCGCTACGATGCGCAGATCCACGGATACCGGCCGACCCGACCCGACCGGGCGAACCTCCCGCTCCTGGAGGGCCCGAAGCAACCTTGCTTGGACGGAAGGTGCGAGTTCGCCGATCTCATCGAGAAACAGCGTCCCGCCATCCGCCATCCGGAACAATCCCGGCGCACCGACAGCACCGGTGAACGCGCCCTTCTCGTGACCGAACAACTCGCTCTCGATGATCGATTCTGGGAGTGCGCCGCAATCTACCGGCACGAAGGTCTCGCCACTGCGCGGACTGGCCATGTGGATCGAGGCCGCCACCAGTTCCTTTCCGGTGCCACTCTCGCCCTGGATCAGCACCGTACTCTCGTTATGTCGCAGACTCTGGATGGTCTTCGACACGTTCCGGATCGCGGCCGATTTCCCGATGAGCAGCGGCTCGTCTTCCCGCGTGGCGAGGGCCCGCTCCAGTTCGTCGTTGCGATGAAGCAGGCGCCGACGTTCGAGCGCTCGCCGAACCGTGTTGCGCACCCGATACGCATCCTGGATCGGCTTCTCTAGATAGTCGAGTGCACCGCGCTGCATGCAGTGCACGGCGTTTTCCACGCTGGCGTGGCCGGTCAACATCACGACCTCCACTTCCGGGCGAACCTGCTTCACGTGATCCAACACCACGAGTCCACTGTCCTGGCCGAGTTGGAGATCCAGCAGCACCACTTCGAGCGCGGGATCTTCGAGTGCCGCCGACACTTCGCCCGCACTCTGCGCGGTCAACAGCCGATGCCCTTCCGGCCGCAAGATGCGAGCCAGCGCACGCAGAAAGAGCGGCTCGTCGTCGACCAGCAGTACGAGCCCCTGAGGCTCCTGGGCATCCATCCGGAGCCTATCGGAGTGGGATGTCCGGGTCTTGAGGCGTCTCGGGGCATCGGCACCCTACCGTGGACGCCGCCAGCGACGTCCTCGCTACGGGCTTCAGGAATAGTTCGAGCTAGACTGGGCGAGCCGATCCCCCGAGGCGTTCCCCCCAGGTTTCCAGGAGAAACGCTTGCGAAAGACGCACGTGCTGGTCGTAGATGACGACGAGCATTACCGGAACGCGGTTTCGCGGATCCTCTTGCGCGCCGGTCATCAGGTGACCACCGCCCAGGATGCCAGCGACGCGATGACCGTGGTCTTGGCCACGCCGCTCGATCTGGTGATGTGCGATGTCAAGATGCCCGGCATCAGTGGCCTGGAATTGGTTCGCCGCGTGCACGAATCAGAACCCGACCTCCCGTGCATCATCATCACGGGTTACGGCGGTGCAGAATCTTCCGTCGATGCACTTCGCGCCGGCGCGTTCTGGTACCTCGAGAAGTCGATGGATGGCGCCGCCCACGACGTACTGCGTCGTCTGGCTCAGCAGGCGATCGAGCACGGACAGCTCAAGTCCGAGAATCGACGGCTGCAACAGGAACTCCAGGGCCGCCACAAGTTCGATAGCGTCGTCGGCCAGAGTGCCGCGCTCAGCGAAGTCCTCCACATCGTCGAGCGCGTGGCAGATACCGACTCGACCGTGCTGATCACGGGCGAGAGCGGAACCGGTAAGGAAGTCATCGCCCGCGCGCTGCATTTCAACAGCCGCCGGGCGGAGCGCCCCTTCGTAACGGTCAACTGCGGCGCGATACCCGAAGAGCTCCTCGAATCCGAGCTGTTCGGCCACATCAAGGGGGCATTCACCGGCGCTATCCACGCCCGGGTGGGGCGCTTCTCGCTCGCCGACAGCGGCACGCTGTTCCTGGACGAGATTGGCGACATGAGTCCCAACCTCCAGGTGAAGCTCTTGCGTGCGCTCCAGGATCAGACCTTCGAACCGGTGGGATCCTCCGAGACCCAGCGCGTGGACGTCCGCATCGTGGCCGCGACGAACCAGGATCTCGAGACGGCCATCACCGAGAAGCGCTTCCGCGAGGACCTCTTCTACCGGCTCAACGTCATCCCGATCGAATCACCGGCGCTGCGCGAACGCGATGGCGATGTGCCATTGCTGGTCCACCATTTCCTGGCGCGCATGGGCCAGGGCAAGGAGGATGGCCCCTGCACGATCTCGGATGAGGCACTCGCCGCCCTGGCCAGGCATCACTGGCCCGGCAACGTGCGCGAACTCGAGAACCTCGTCGAACGATTGGTCGTCCTCTGTGGTGATGGAGAGATCGGACTCTCGGATCTACCGCCCTCGCTGCGCGCCGCCGAACCCGCAGCCGACGCGAACGCACCGCGTGTGCCCGAAGCGGGTCTTTCATTTCATGGTGTGGTCGATCGATTCGAGGCCGACCTCATCCTGCAGGCCCTCGAACGCACGCATTGGAACAAGAATCAGGCCGCCAAGCTCCTCGGGCTCAACCGGACGACCCTTCTCGAAAAGATCAAGAAGAAGGGGCTCTCGCCCGAAGAGTGAACCAACGCGCTCGTGTTCCAGAGCGCTGACCGGCCCGCTCTTCGGCATTCCGCCGGACTCCGGGCATCGCGAGTGACGAGATCGAGACACGACCGACGGTCGTGGCGTCGAGATCCCGACACTGCCGCGCACGGCTTGCCGAGCGTGCCGCCAAGGGCTGCGCCTCGATTCGGCGTTCCGAATGGAAATCTCTGTTTCGGGATTTCCAAGCGTTTTCGACCACTTGAACCTTCAGTGGCGGCCTGCCGGAGGTTCCCCTGCGCGCTCCTGGAAGCCGCTGTCCCGATCTTGGCACGGGCCCTGCTCTTCTCAGCAGTCCGCACGCAACGGGCCGGCAAGGCCGGGGCCGGCAAGGCCCCCACCACTGGGGAAGCATTCGATGGAAACGCAGCTGAAGGAAGCCCGACAAGAACACGGCGAGATCCCGCCCAACTTGAAGGAACAGATCGTTCTCGAACATACGCCGTTGATCCGGTACATCGTGAACCGTATCGCCGTACGCCTGCCTTCTCACATCGATCTCGATGACCTGCATAACACCGGCGTCATCGGCCTGATGGACGCGATCGAGAAGTACGATCCCGACAAGAACTGCAAGTTCAAGACCTACGCCGAGTTCCGCATCAAGGGTGCGATTCTCGATCAGCTCCGAAGCCTCGATTGGGTGCCCCGCTCGGTGCGCCAGAAGGGTCGAAAGCTCGAGCGCGCCTACGGCGAAGTCGAGCAACGCCTCGGCCGCCAAGCCAGCGAAGACGAAGTGGCCGACTCCCTCGGTCTACAGATCGACAAGTTCCACGAGCTGATCAACCAGGTGCGCGGCATCTCGTTGGTGAACCTCGAAGAGATCCGCGGTGGTGGTCAGGACAGCGACCGCACCGGAAGCTATGCCGACATCGTCGAGGATCCGACAGCCGAGAACCCCTTCGCGACGCTCAAGCTTCACGAGACGAAGGGCATCATCGCCGACACGATCGGGACGCTCCCGGAGAAGGAGCGCCTCGTGATCAGCCTCTACTACTACGAAGACCTCAACATGAAAGAGATCGGCAACATCCTCGGGATCACGGAATCCCGGGTCTGCCAGATCCACACCAAGTCCGTGCTCCGCCTCCGGGCGAAGCTCAAGAACGTGGTGGACCAGGGGTAGAGGCCTACGGCGCCGCCCTGGGCTGATTTGGGTAGTACGCCGGGGCACTGGGCGGGGGAGTGGTTCCGGGGAATGGCTCGCATGCGACAGCCCGCCTTCCCGTGGCGGGTCGGAGCTTGTTCGTTCGAGTTCTGACTCGGGATTTCCTGCTGCGCTCTATTTCCCCTCCACCACACCCCCGCCCAGCGCCCCGCGAGTAGCCTCCTTGCGCGCCGTGCTGCGGGGAACTTCGGTGGTGGTTCGCACCCCCTTTTTTATCTGCGGGTGAGTCCCCTTCTCGATGGTTCGCGCACATTCGGAGGAAGAGATGATCCCTGATGTTTTGGGGAGATAGGGCTCGCACGCACGTTCTCTCCCGCGCCAACTACAGCGCTCGCTGGGCGGAGTGGTGGAGGGGAAATAGAGCGGAGCAGGGAACGTCCCGGGAAAGCTCGAACGAACACGCTCCGACGCGCTACGGGAAGGCGGGCTGTAGCTTGCGAGCCATTCCCCGGAACCACTCCGCCCAGCGGGCGCGCAGTCCCGAACGTAGAAGCGGATGCTACTCGCCGGTTTCCGCGATCACGACGGTGATGTTGTCCTGGCCGCCGCGATGGTTCGCCAGGTCGATCAGCTTGTCGCAAGACTCCTGCTGGTCATCGCTGTCCGAGACGATCTTGCAGATCTCGTCGTCTTCGACGTGGCCGGTCAGCCCGTCGGAGCAGAGGACGAACAGATCGCCGAGCTGCGGTGTGATCTCGGCCAGGTCCGGTTCGACGGTTTCGCGCACACCGAGGGCGCGGGTCAGGACGTGGCGGTGCGGATGCTCGCGTGCTGCGGTTTCGCTGATTTCATTGCGACGCAGCAGCTCGCCCACGATCGAATGATCATCGGTGAGTTGCCGGATCCTCCCGCCCCGGACGAGATAGGCGCGGCTATCGCCGACGTGAGCCAACGCCGCGCGGTTCCCGTCCGAGAGGATGGCCACGATCGTGGTTCCCATGCCCGCGTACTCGGGCTGCTGCTGGGCGGTCTGGAAGATCGTCCGGTTGGCCGACGTCACGGCCGCACGGAGACGCTCGGTCAGGCTCGAAGCGGCGCCTTGCAGCGCTTCGAGCGCGCGCACGGACGCTTCCGCCGCCAGCTCGCTCGCCACCTGGCCAGCCGTGTGGCCACCCATGCCATCCGCGACCAGATAGAAGCCGAGTTCGGGGGCGAGGGCGTAGCGGTCCTCGTTGCCCTTCCTTCGTAGGCCGACATCGGTCGCAGCAGCCGCACTGAGAATCATTCGCTCTCCACAGAAACCGTAGGGCATGCGCCCCGGCCCTGGTCGTATCGGGTTCCCCCCGGCACGACTTGACTGGCACCATCCAGCGCGCGAGCCTGCGGTCAATCGTTCGGTTGATTCGCGGTGGTTCGAAAAAGGGGTCAATGCCCTGCGCCAAGGCGACGATACAGCGCCTTGTGTGTCGCGGGGGTGGTTTCGCCTACCGCGGTCTTGTACCGGAATCTGTAGATCGCCTTGGAGGGGATCATGTCGAAGACCCTGCTTCTCGCTGATGACAGCGTCACCATCCAAAAGGTGGTGGGAATCAGCTTTGCCAACGAAGACGTCGTTCTCATCACCGTGGACAACGGCGATGATGCGATCGCCAAGGCGCGGGAAGCCCGCCCGGACATCGTCCTCGCCGATGTCGTGATGCCTGGAAAGAACGGGTATGAAGTTTGTGAGGCGCTCAAGGCAGATCCCGACCTGGCGCATGTTCCGGTGCTGTTGCTCACGGGAACCTTCGAGGCCTTCGATGAGACGCGCGCGACCGCGGCCGGTGCCGACGGACACGTCACCAAGCCGTTCGAAGCCCAGGCACTCGTCGATACGGTGAACGCACGACTCGCCCAGGCGCCGACGGTTGCGCCCGTTGCCGCAGCGCCTGGTCCATCGGCCGAGCCCTTCGATTTTCTCGAAGAGCCGACCGGTGAATCCAGTAGCCTGCCCGCGACCGAGGCGCCCCGCACCACGATGATCATGGGCGAAGACCTCGCCGCTTCGGATGAAGCCTTCTCCTTCGACCCGAACGAGGGCATCACCGAGCCGGCGACTGCCCCCGACCTGATCGATCCCCATGCAGAAACCGACGCTGGTTTCGCAGCGATCGTCGAAGAGCCCGCCGGAGATCTCACCCAACTCGTGATGGGAAGCGACGACCTCGCCGCCGCCGAGACCCTGCCGCCGGTCGGAAGCGAAGCGGCCCCGACCGGCGAACCGGGTGCCGGCCTGTTCGCGGATGACGAAGCCGACGATGTCACCCGCGTCGTCCTGGGCGATGTGCCGCCGGACCTGCCCGAGCTCGAGACGGATGGCGACTTCGGTGCGCCGCTCGATCTCGACGCCAACGACGAGACCGGAAGTGGCCCGTTCGAGACCGGAATCGATCCGCTTGCCGATTCCGGCGCCGGCGTCGAGGCGGTCCTCGACCCCGAAGGTGCTGGCGACTACGACGTCTCCTCCTCCGACCTGGGCGATTCCTTCAGCGCCGCGATGGTGACACCGGCCCCCGAGGCAGAGCCCGAACCCGCCGAAGCCGGCATCGAACCGACCGAGTCGGAACCGCTTCTGGCCGACCCGCTCGAGCAATCGGATCCGGGTCCGTTCGCGACACCGACGACCACCGAGGTCGCGCTCGCCGAGCCTGTATTCTCAGCGCCGCTCGCGCCGGAGCCCGAGCCGATCGAGGCCGGGACCGACCCCGAGCCCTTCGACGCGTTCGGCTCCGGTCTTTCCGAGGATCCCGTCGAAGCCGCTCCGCTCGAGGAAGCGGAACCGGCCTTCGCGCAGGATGCTCCCTTCGAAGCATCCCCGGCACCGATCGAGGTCACCGGCGACCCGGCGAGCCCGGATCTTTCGCCGATGATGCGCGAGCAGCTCCACGACGCGATCGAGAAGATCGCCTGGGAAGCCTTCGGCGATGTGGCCGAACGCATCGTGCAGGACGCGCTCGCCCGCGTCGAGGAAGTCGCCTGGGAAGTGATTCCCAAGATGGCCGAGACGCTGATCCAAGAAGAGATCCGCAAGATGAAAGGCAATTCGTAGAACGGCTGCCGTCCGCCGAATTGCCCAAGGACATCGATCACGGAGACCGAGCTGCGCGCGGGAGCAGCTAGACTCCGGACGTGTCGTCGTGCCCCCCCTCGCCTGCCCAATCTGAATGGTTCGGGCTTCTCGATCTCGCGATTCGCGAGGATGTCGGGGCCGGAGATGTCACGGGCAACGCGATCTTTGACACCGAGGCGCGCACCACGGTCGCACTCGAAGCGCGGGAAGACCTGATCGTTTGTGGGATCGAAGTCGCGCGCGCCTGCTTCCAGGCGCTCGATCCCGACGTCAGATTCGAAACGCTCTGTCACGACGGCGAGCGCTTGCGGGCGGGCAGCGAGCTGGCGCGCATCCGTGGTTCCACCCGCGGAATCCTGGCCGCCGAACGCACCGCGCTCAATTTCCTCCAGCGCCTCTGCGGAATCTCGACCTGGACCGCGCGGTTCGTTGCCGCCGTGCGCGGCACGCGCGCCCAGATCGTCGACACGAGAAAGACGCTGCCGGGTTGGCGCGTCCTCGACAAGTACGCGGTGGTCTGTGGCGGCGGCGTCAACCACCGCTTCGGCCTCTACGACGGCGTACTCATCAAGGACAATCACGTCGCCGCCGCTGGTGGCACGGCATTGGCAGTCAAGGCTGCGCGGGCCGGGGCCGACGACGGGCTCGAAATCCAGGTCGAAGTGGAATCGCTTCAGGATGCACAGGCCGCCGTGGACGCCGGTGCCGATCTTCTCCTTCTCGACAATCAGACCGTGCCGGAACTGCGCGCCTACGTGGCCGCGTTGGGCGATCGCATTCCCCTGGAGGCGACTGGTGGCGTCACGCTCTCAGCGGTGCGCGCGATCGCCGAGACCGGTGTCCATCGCATCTCGATCGGCGCCCTCACCCACTCGGCTCCGGCCGTCGACGTGGCCCTCGAAGTTCGGAACGACGATTCCTCGAACAGCGGGCACGGTGGATGACGACCGGCCCGAGCGCTGCGCCCCTGGTCGAAGCGATCCGCCAGCAACTGACGACGCGTTGGTTGGCCCGCGAGCTTCACGGCCTCGATGAGACCGACTCCACCAATCGCGTCGCGACGGAATTGGCCAGCCAGGGTGCCGCGCATGGCACCACCGTCCTGGCCGAATCCCAACGCTCGGGCCGCGGGCGCCACGGGCGTAGCTTCTTCTCGCCGGCCGGCCGCAACCTCTACACCACGGTGGTGCTGCGTCCGGCGACGGGCCGCATCGAGCCGACGACGGTCCTCGCAGCCGGTATCGCGGTGGCCGAGACGGCCGCCCATTGGCTCGGGGACCCGGAACGGGTCGCGATCAAGTGGCCAAACGACGTATTGCTCGAGGGGTTGAAGACCTCGGGCATCCTGATGGAGGGAACGACCGCGGGCCGGAGCAACGCGGCCGTGCTCGGAATCGGGGTCAACCTGAATGTCGCCCGCGAAGAACTTCCCGAGGAATTTCGCGGGAGAGCCACATCCGTTGCCGACGCTTCCGGGAAACCCGTGGATCGCGCAGCCTTTGCGGCCCATCTCTACGGTACCTTGGAGGCGGTGTTGGACATCCACGAACAGCACGGCTTCGAGGGCCTCCGGACGCGTTTCGACGCGTACTTCAGCATGCGTGGCCAGCCTGTCCGGGTGGCCGATCTCGACGGGGTGGTTCAGGCCGAGGGCATCGCCATCGGCATTGGGTCGGACGGCGCGCTGCGGCTCGAAGGCGTGGACGGCCGCGAGCAGCGTGTTCTCGCGGGCGACGTGACCGTCGTCCGGGACGCAAACGTCGTCGGGGACGCAGTTGCCGTCAAGGACGCAACGCGATGAGCCCCACCGCACTCCTGGCCGTCGATGTCGGCAATACCAATGTCACGTTGGGCGTCTATTCGTACCAGAGCGATGGCGGCGCGGAACTCGCCCATCACTGGCGCATGGCGACGCATCGTGAGCAGACCTCCGACGAGGTCCTGGTGGCTCTCCATGGCCTGTTCGGCATCGCCAACTGCGAACCGGAATCGTTCAGCGATGTCATCCTGTCGAGCGTCGTCCCGCCCCTGCTCCCGATCTGGGAGCGCGTCTGCCGCAAGCTCCTGGGCCAACCGCCCGTGATCGTCGGCCCGGGCATCCGCACCGGCATGCCCGTCCGTTACGAGAACCCGCGCGAAGTTGGCGCAGACAGGATCGTCAACGCAGTCGCCGCCTTCGAACTCGTCGGCGGGCCCGTGGTGGCCGTCGATTTCGGAACGGCGACCACCTTCGACTGCGTATCCGCCAAGGGCGAGTATCTGGGCGGTGCCATCTTCCCGGGCGTCCACATCGCCATGGAAGCCCTCTTCGACCGCGCCTCGATGCTTCATCGCGTCGAACTCGTGCGCCCTCGCTCGGTGATCGGCAGGACGACGACTGCTTCGCTCCAATCCGGCTTGCTATTCGGCTATGCGGGCATGGTCGACTCCATGGTCGCGCGCATCCAGGAAGAGCTGGGCGAGTCTACCCGGGTCATCGCGACCGGTGGCCTCGCCCACCGAATCGCTGCCGAAACGAAATCCATCGAACGGGTCGAGCCCTTCCTGACGCTGGAAGGCTTGCGAATCCTGTTCGAGAAGAATCGTGCCGCCGAAGGAGGCGCGCGAAAGGAGAAGTAGGAATGACAGACCGGAGCCCCGCCGAGACCCGCAACTTCGCCCTGATTGGCCATGCGGGCGACGGCAAGACGTCTCTTGCTGAAGCGTTGCTTCATCAGGCGGGTGCCATCTCGGCGCCGGGCTCGGTCGATGACGGCAGTTCGCATCTCGATGCCACGCCGGAGGAGAAGGAACGTCACCACACGCTCTCCTCTTCGGCCTTCTCGTTTTCATCCGGCGAGCTTCGGATCACACTGGTGGACACACCTGGCGACCCGAACTTCCAGGGTGACAGCCAGATCGTGACACGCGCCGTCGATGCCGGCGTGCTGGTCGTGAGCGCGACGGACGGGGCCAAGGTGGGCACCGAGTCTATGTGGCGCGCCAGCGAGCGGGCCAGCATCCCCGTGCTCGGCTTCGTGAACGGTCTGGATCGGGATCGCGCCGACTTCACCGGCGCGATCGCGTCTCTCAAGACGATCGGTGTCAACGCGGTACCGATCGCGCTGCCCCTGTTCGGCGATTCCGGGCTCGCGGGCGTCATCGACCTCACGCAGATGAAAGCCCGGGTCGGAAGCGCGCTCGGCGAGATCCCGGAAGAGCAGCGGAGCGAGGCAGAAGACGCGCGCGCCGCGTTGGTCGAGGCCGTCGCCGAATGCGACGACGAACTGCTCGAGCGATACCTGGATGATGGCGAACTCAGCGATGAGGCCGTCCAAGAGGGGCTCATTGCCGCCACCCGAGCTCGCCAACTGGTGCCGATCCTCTGTGGCGCCGCGATTCAAGGAATCGGTGTTGGCCCACTGCTCGACGCCATCGGGAACCTGTTGCCTTCGCCCACCGATCGCACACCGTTCCTCGCCCTCGATGGAACGCCTATCGAGGCGAATCCCGAGGCCACGTTCAGCGGCGTCGTCTTCAAGACCGCGATCGATCGCTACGCGGGCAAGCTCTCGATCCTGCGCATCGTCTCCGGCACGGCCTCGGAAGGCACTGCCGTTCTCAACACCACCACCGGCGCACACGAGCGCTTCGGCAAACTACTCGAGCTGAACGGTTCCGAACATGTCGATGTTCACGAAGCCGGTCCCGGCGACATCATTGCCGTCGCGAAGCTGAAGGACACGCACACGGGCGACGCCCTCACACTCGAAAAGGGCGGCGTCGAACTCCCCCCGATCGCGGTGCCCCACGGCGTCCTGTCCTACGCGATCACGGCACGGGAAAAGGCCGACGAGGACAAGGTCTTCGCGAGCCTCGGAAAGCTGATCGAGGAAGATCCGATCCTTACCCTCGGCCGCGATCCCGCCACCGGCGAGTTCCTGTTGACCGGCATGGGCGAACTCCACATCCGCATGACCGGAGCCAAGCTGAAGCGGCTCTACGAAGTGGAAGTCGAGCTCAAGACCCCCAAGGTGCCCTACCGGGAGACGATCACGCGAAAGGCCGAGAACGTGGAGGGAAAGCTCAAGAAGCAGAGCGGCGGCAAGGGAATGTTCGGCGTCTGTTACCTGAGCCTCGAGCCTCTCCCCAGGGGGGGCGGGATCGAGTTTTCCGATGAGATCGTGGGCGGCTCGATCCCACGAAACCTCATCCCCGCCGTCGAGAAGGGCTGCCTGGAGGCTGCCGCGGCGGGCCCGCTGGCGGGTTGCCCGGTGGTCGACGTCCGGGTCCGCTGCATCGACGGCAAGCACCACTCCGTCGACTCGAACGAGATGGCCTTCAAGCTGGCCGGCTCCTTCGGCTTCAAGGAGGCCATTGCCCAGGGAAAACCGACCCTGCTCGAACCCGTCATGAACGCCGAGATCACCGTCCCGGACGACCAACTGGGCGACGTGATGGGCGATCTGTCGAGCAGACGGGGCCGGGTCCAGGGCACCGAAGCGCGTGGATCGCTACAGGTCATCAAGGCGGAGGTCCCGATGGCCGAAATGCTGGAGTATGCGAGCGCATTGACCTCCCTCACGGGCGGCAAAGGTGCGTTCCACATGGAATTTTCCCACTACGACGACGTGCCCGCCTCGGAGCGGGACAAGATCATCGCCAACGCGCAGAAAGGGGCCGCGGAGGAGGCCTGAGCCCAGCTCACACCTCCCCGTCCCTTCTTCGAATGGCGGGGAGCAATTGAGCTTGAGCGAACCGCAGAAGATCCGCCTGACCCTCTCTCCGGAGGCGGAGAAGTATGTTCGGCGGGATGCTCCGGTCGAAGCGCGCCGCATGGCCGCCGGCGGTGCGCTGCCCCTCGAACCCGTCGAACTCGCCACCGTCCTCTTCGCCCTGCTCCACGACCTTGACGATGAGGTCAAGGCTCGTGCGCGCAAGAGCCTGGAAGACCTTCCCGACAGCCTCGCGAGTACCGTGCTCTCGGGACGCACCAACCCGTCGGTCCTCAGCTGGCTTGCCCAGGCGTGGCAAGACAACGAAGCCCGGATGGAGCTGATTGCCCTGAACGCGGCAGCCGACGACCCGACCTATACGTTCCTGGCCGGGCTTCCACACCGACGCGTGGTCGAGATCATTGCGGCGAACCAGACCCGCGTGCTGCGAACTCCGGATATCGTAGACGCCCTCGGCGCGAACCCGGTCACCGGTCGGGCCACCATCGATCGCTTGTTGTCGTTCATGGGGCTCGAACGACCAGAGTCCGAGGTACCGGCCGAGGGAGATGACGGACCGATCGTCGAGAAGGAAGTTACCGACGAATCCGCACTCGATACCCTGAAGGCGCTACTGGGCGACGATGTCGGCGAGTTCGCCAAGGAGTTGATCGAGGAGGCCGACGACGACGACGAATCGGCGGCCGACGAGGGCAACCTGTTCGCGCTGGTCCAGACCATGAACGTGATGCAGAAGATCAAGCTGGCGCGCATGGGCAACAAAGAGGCGCGCGGGCTACTGATCCGGGACCGCAACAAGATCGTGGCGTCGGCGGCCATCCGCAGCCCGAAGATCACGGACAACGAGGTCGCGAACTACGCGAAAGCTCGCAACGTGAGTGACGACGTGCTGCGCATCATCGCGAACAACCGCGATTGGACCAAGAGCTACCAGGTGAAGATCGCGCTGGCGACGAATCCCAAATGCCCCCTGCCGACAGCGATGAAATTCCTCAACTTCATGATGGAGAAGGACTTGCGCAACATCACGAAGAGCAAGGACGTACCTTCCGCCGTTTCGGCTCAAGCTCGTCGTATCCTGCAGAAGAAGGGAAAGATCTGATGGCGGAATTCAGTGAACCGGACACGGTCGTCAACGCAAGAATCGTCTACTGGGGTATCGCGGGTGCTGGAAAGCGCACGAACCTCGAAGTCATCCATCAGAAGCTGCGACCGGACCACCGCGGTGAGCTGAGGGAGATCCCCACCCGAATCGACCCCACGGTTTGTTCGCTGATGCTTCCGATCGAGCTGGGTGACGTCGGCGGCGTCAAGACGCGCATCCAGGTCTTGACGGCGCCCTCTGGTGTCGAACACGGCCCGAGCCGCCAACAGGTGCTCGACGAGGTCGACGGCATCGTGTTCGTGGTGGATACGAACCTCGAGCGCATCGACGAGAACCTCGGCTGCTTCGATGAGCTTCGCTCTGCCTTGCGCGCCTACGGCCGCGAGATCGAAGACGTGCCGCTCGTGATCCAATACAACAAACGTGACCTGGGCGATCCGTATGCCCTCGAAGAGCTGCACCGAAAGCTCCACATGGGCGGCGCTGCCGCCTTCGAGGCCGTGGCCACCCAAGGCACCGCCGTGCTGCAGACCCTGACCACGATCTCGAAACGCGTGATTCGGCATCTCCGCGAGCACCCGCGCGAGAGCCCGGTCCAGGAGCCGGTTGCCAACCCGGAGCTGGAAGCGAAGGCGCCGCTGGAAGCGAAGGCGCCGCTAGAAGCGAAGGCGCCGCTAGAAGCCATGCCGAACCCGGCGGTGGCGCCGCCCCAGGGCGTCACGCAGATCCTCGATCGCATGACCGCTGTACCCGAGGCAGGATCGCCCGAAGCCGGCCCGATCGCCGATCTATCCGAACTCGATACCACCGATCCCATGGGTCTGTCAGCCTCGCTCGATCAGGGCATGGATCCGGATCTCTTCGCCACGCCGGCACAGGGGTTGGCTGCGGAAGCCGAGAGCTTGTTCGAGAACGGTTTCCAGCAGGAGGTGGCCGCCACCGCCTTCGATCTGGCCGAAGAAGAAGCCGCTTGGGAAACCGCCGAGATCTCCGAGGTGGGCCAGGCAGAACGTGCCGACGCCCGCACCGTCCGCGTGCCGGTGACCCTGCGCGATGAGCGTGGCCGCGAACTCCGCGTCTCCCTCTCCGTGCGAATCGATCCCGTGGAGCCCTCGGGCAGATGAGGAAGGCCGTCGCGATCCATGGCGCTTCGGAAGAAGCGCTCGCGCTCGTCCCGATCCTCGAAGACAATCCCGAGATCGAGATCGCTGGCGTATTCGCGACGGACCCCGAGGCCGCCGAGGCGCGGGCGCGCGCGATGAATCTCAGCCTTGCGATCAGTTCCGATCCGACGCTATTCGAGCGCGCGCTCCATGCGGTCGTCGATGCCGCAGAACCGCCCTTCGCCACGGCCTTTCCCGATGCGGCAGCGCGCATCCAGGTGGTCTCGCCGCTCACAGCGCGTCTGCTTTGGGGTTATGGCACGAGTGGCTCGAATCACAAGCAGGAGCTGCTGCAGGCGTTACACGAAGTCGTCGAGTCGGTGAATCTGACCGTCGACCCCGACGAGCTGTTCTCCCGGATGCTCGAAATCGCCATGGGCGTCACCGGTGCAGACGGTGGCTCGCTGATGCTGCTCGACCCGGAGGCCGCAGAGCTCCGCATCCGCGTCGCTATCGGTGTCGAGCCGGAGCTCTGGAACAAGATCCGGGTTCCTCTCGGCGAAGGGATTGCCGGCCAGGTCGCCGCCGATGCGCGGCCCCTCAAGGTTCGCGGACGGGCGGGCCGGGAAGATTTCAGGCTGGTGCGGACCCGGATGGACGTCGAATCCGCGCTCTGCGTTCCGCTGGTCCACGAAGGCGTCGTGCTGGGCGTGCTGAACCTCCACCACGGCACGCGCGCAGACGCTTTCGACGATGACGATCTCGAGTTCGCCGAGCAGCTCGGGAAGCTCGATGCCCAGATCATCGCCCAGACCCAGGAGCGCGACGAGCTGCGACGCCAGGCATCGCGCTACGAAGCTGTTCGAGCTGTTCGCGAAACCCTGTCGGGAACCCAGGGCCTCGATCGCCGCCTCGAAGACCTGTGCGAGCGGGTGGCGGCCTTGCTAGGCGGCGGAATCGCCACCGTCTACCTGCACGACGAGAGTGCCGAGCAACTGCGACTTGCCGCGACCTCGCTCGAGGGCGGCGGGCTCGGCGGCGACTATCGGATCAAGGTCGGCCAGGGGATCGACGGCCGGGCAGCAGCGCGCCAGGAGCCGGAGTTCATCGACGGCGCCGCCGGAGCGATCGCGCTGGCCGCGCTGCCGTTGCTGGCCGGCCCGAAACTGGTCGGCGTGCTCTCGGTCCAGTGCGGGCCGGGACCCTTCGCCAGCGGCGCCCGCGCGCTGCGGGAGACCCTGCTGGAGATCGCGGCGGCCGCCGCCGAAGAGATCGCCCAGGCCGAGCGCGAAGCGCGCATGGCGGCCCAGAACACCAAGATCGGCGCCATCAACGAGACAGGCATTCGCCTGGTCTCCGCCAAGGAAACCTCCGAGGTCTGCCGACTCTCGACATCATCGGGGGCGCTGATCCTCGAAGCGGACCATTCGATCCTTCGCCTCCAGGACCCGGAGACGCGACGTTATGTAATCCGCTCCTACTACGGCTCGGCCGACCGCCGCACCCAGGAGCAGCTGTTCCGGCTGGACAAGCAGGTCTCCGTCGGCACCCTGAAGGCCCGCCAGGCTCGCTTGATTCCGCGCCTGAAAAGCGACCCCGCGACGGCCGAGCTCGCCGGCGGCTTCCGCTCCGCCCTCGCGGCGCCCTTGCGCAACGAAGGTCGCATCGTCGGTACTCTGGCATTCTACGACAAGATCGGGGTCGACCAGTTCTTCGCGTCTTCCTTCCACGAAGACGACCTCAACATCTTCCAACGTTATGTGTTGTATGTCGAACGCGCCCTCGAGACGGCGCGCATCTGGTCCGCAACGAAGGAGCATCGCAACTTCGACGAAGACACCGGCCTGCCGAATGGCGACTACCTGAATCGCCGACTCGACCAGGAACTCGTGCGCGCAGATGGACGCGAAGGGGCCCTGGCCCTCGTCACCTGCTGCATCGAAAACCTCGATGCCGTGCGCGAGGCCCATGACGCGAGCCGCGCCGAACGCGTCCTGCTGCGCGCGGCCGACGCCCTCAAGACGAGCCTGCGCGAGTTCGACGTATTGGCGCGCACCGGTGAGGCCGAATTCCAGATCCTGCTGCCGGACCCGGGACCGGCACCCGAGGAACGCATCACGGCCTTGGCACGGACCGTCGCCGAGGAGATCGGCCGGCACACGGGCGTGGACGGCGCGCGCCCGGGCCTGGCATTCGGCTACGCCATCTACCCCGCCGACGGACACGACCGCGAGACGCTGACAGCGCGCACCAGTGTCTCCCGCATCCGAATGATCTAGTGTCCTGCGCCGGAAGTTCGTTTACAGAACCTGGCGATGGAGGCGAGGATTTCGTCGGCGGTTTTGGTCCACACGAGGGGTTTGGGATTCTCGTTGTTGACCTCGATGTAGAGCTTGATGGCTTCATTGAGCCTCT
>JAJDAP010000060.1 GCA_029261795.1 Deltaproteobacteria bacterium | reverse complement strand
ACTCCTCAAGTTTCAAGATTGCAAGTTTGAAAAACTTGCAATCTTGAAACTTGAGGAGTCCGTCCCCGCTCAGTCGTCGTAGCTGACTTCGCAGATGGGGCCGGTGGGGACGCCCTGGCAGGTGAGGACCCAGCCCTCTTCCAGTTCGTCTTCTTCGAAGACATCGTTGGTGGCCATGACGACCGTGCCCTGGATCCGTTTGGCGGCGCAGGAACCGCAGTAGCCTTCCTCGCAGGCGAACGGCGCTTCGAGGCCGGCCTTGCGTGTTGCCACCAGGATCGACTGACCCTTTTCGTAGGGCACGCGGTGCACCTGGCCACCGAGATGCACGACCAATTCCGAGGGCACTTCAGCATCGGCCGAGAGCACAACGGCCGGGGCCTGGCCATCCGCCGGCGATTCGAAGCGCTCGATGAAGATCCGGTCGTGGGTAACGCCACGCTCCGCCAGCGTCTTCTCCACCAGGTCCATGTAGGGTGTCGGCCCGCAGACGTAGACGTGGGCGTCCTCGAACCCGTTGAGAGCGCGACCGATCTCGGCCGGGCCGGCGAAGCCGCTTGCTGCGTCTAGATGGTGGACCACTTCGAGCCGCGCAGGGTCGGCTGTCACCAGCTCGTCGAGTTCCTTGCGGAAGATCACCGAGGCCGCATCGCGATTGGCGTAGAAGAGCCGGGCCCGCCGACGGGTGGTCGCCAGCGCCGTCTTCAGGATCGAGATCACGGGCGTGATGCCACTGCCGCCGCCGAAGAGCAGTAGCGGCGCCTCCGCCTCCCGGAGGACGAAGCGGCCTGCCGGCGCCATCACGGCAATCCGCCGCTCCGGCGCGAGCTGGTCGATCATCCAGTTCGAGACCCGCCCATCATCGACCCGCTTCACCGTGACCTTGTGCTCTGCGTCCACCCCCGGCGAACTCGCCAGCGAATAACACCGAATCAGCTCGGTCCCTTCCCAGCCGACCTTGAAGGTCAGGAACTGCCCGGCCTTGTAGGCGAAATCCTGTTTCAGGGCTTCGGGGATGCGGAGCACGAACGAGCGGGCGTCCGGGGTCTCGTCGATGACACGTTCGATCTGGAGGTCGTGGTACAGCACGGGAGGCGTGGTTAGAGAACCGTTCCCGCCCCCGCAACCACCAGAAATTCCCCCCGGGTGTGAACGACTTCACAGCTCGGCCGGCTCGAGCGTGGTCTCATGTACTCAACGGACGAGACGGAGACGTCTCACCGTGCCCGCCCGGCAGTCATCGGCCGACGGCCCCTGGCCGTTGGCTGCCGGGGTCGGGGCCCGTTCGCTCGGAGGGGTTCGAGGAGCGCCTCCGACGGACCCCTTCGAGCGGGTGTGGCCAGCCGAGCGAACGCGGCCTGTCTCGGACCACGGTGCGATTCAGGCGCCGGAGCCGCCGCGCAACCTGCGAACGCCGCGCAGGAGCCAGACGCAGACCGTGAACCCACCAATCACGATCAGCACCCGCCGCCCGAACCGGAACAAGGGGACCAGCCAGGCGATCGGGCCCACCCCGGGATCCGTGCCGGTTTCGTCGCGAAGCTCCGCAGGGACCAGGGTGAAGAGATTCTCTGCCACGAGTTCTTGACGGAAACTGAAGACCTCGGGCCGATCCGGCTCGACCCGCACCCGCACCCAATGGCCGTGAGGCGAGCCGAAACCCTCGATCCGGGTGAACGTCTGGAGCATCTCCAACCGCTCGTCGGTCAAGGGCTTGTCGATCCGGAAGTAGTGGCTGTCCCCGTTGGCCAGGACCACGGGGCGCGCGAAGTCTCGAACCTGAGCAGCGAGCTTCGCCTTGAAGGCATCGAAGGCCGGCGCCTGGTCCAGAAGCTCCGGGTACATCAGATTCATGAACCTGGGCGTCCCCATGATCGGCCACATATCCGCCTGGGTCGCCAGGAAGACGCCTCGCGCATCGCGCTCCCGGGCCAGCACGAAAACCTCATCGAGCCAGGCCTCGCTGGCGTCGATCAAGCGGTGCTTGTCCGACGCCAGCGGGTCGAGCCACGGGACCCGGCTGGGCAGCATCATGTGCAACGTCGCGAAGATCACACCGTCGGTTTCCCAGACCGCGTTCTCCACGAACTCGGCATGGCCCGCGCGCTCGCTCTGGGGCGTCACCGCAAAGCCGCCGGGCCCGTTGGCGTGCGTGGGATCGGCGTAGAAGATCCGTCGCAGATTGGCGAGGTGTTGCCGTTGATCCTCTTTGCAATCGGCCCAGTCGTTGTCACCGGGCGTCAGCACGAACGGGAGGCCGAGACTCGCGAGCATGTCGAAGCGCGTCTGGAAGTTCGCTTCCGAGCACGGCGTCGCGCGGGGGTTGTGGACGTCGCCCAGGTGCAGCACGAAGCGCAGCGAGGGGTCGGCTCGGATATCGCGCAGCAGATGCGGCATGCCGAGATCGTCGCGCGGGAAGTACGGGTAGTCGCCGATCAGGGCGAACTCGAACGCCCCGGGCGCGGCAGATGACTCGGCAAGAGCGATGGCCGGACATCCGATCAGCGCCAGCAGCGCGATCCATCGACAGGCTGCGCGGCTCACTTCGCTGGCAGACTCGCCGAGAAGCGCACCGGCATCTGCTCGGTGCCGACGACGAAATCGGAAGAGCGCTGGGTCGGCGCATCCCCACTGGCCAACTCGAGGTCGGGGAGCGCCTGCAGCACTTCCTCGAAGAAAACACGGAGTTCGAGCCGCGCCAGGGACGAGCCCAAGCAGAAGTGCGGGCCGTAGCCGCCGAAGGCCAGATGCTCGTTCGGTGAGCGCGTGGTGTCGAACTCGTCCGGCGCATCGAAAACGGACTCGTCGCGATTCGCCGACGGATCCGCGCGGAGTGCGGCCAGCTGGTCCGGGTGCTGCAGCAGCTGGTACATGCCCCCGGTCATCACGTGGCGCGTGGTCTCGTCGCCCCCGATCAGGATCAGCAGGGATTCCTGGAGTAACGCCTCGTCATCGAGGCTCTCGCCGTCCACGACGCCATCGACGAGCAGGCTCATCAGGTCGTCGCCGCCCGGGTTCGCTCGCCGGTCCGCCACGACCTTGGCGTTGTAGGCGGCGTACTCGGTGAAGGCGTTCATCGCGAGGGCGGCGACTTCCGGCTCTGCACTCGGATGGGTCCCACGCAGCAGGTCGTCGGACCAACGCAACAGCATTTCCCGGTCCTCGGGGGCCACGCCTAGCATGTCTCCGATCATGATCATCGGAACATGTGGCGCGAACTCCATCACGAAATCGCACTCGCCGCGTTCGGCGATGCGCGCGATCAGGTCGCGACAGACCTGGCGGACCTTGGCTTCCTGCTCGGAAACCTGGCGCGGCGTGAAGCCCCGATTCACCAGGCCGCGACGCTTCTTGTGGAGCTTCCCGTCCATGTTGATCATCGACGGGATCGAGGGGACCTTGGGCCGCATGCCGCCGCCGTTGCAGAAGAGCGCGGGCGTCTTGGCGACCTCCTGGACGTCGGCGTGGCGCGTAATCGCCCAGAGTTCGTTGTTCGCGTCCCAGTAGACCGGTGCGTTGGCACGCATCCAGGCATAGAGGGGAAAGGGATTCCCCGCGTAGAAATCGCCATCGAGGAGATCGATGTCAGGGTGGGTCGGATGCTCGGGCAACGGTTGGGGCTCCACTCGATTTGAAACTTGTTCTAGTTTACCGGTCGGCCCATCGATGACCGATCATGCCATGCCGCGGGAGACCCATGGACGCAAAGCTCGCCTTCTGGACGCTAGCCCTGCTCAACATGGCCGGCGTGGTCGCCTTTGCGGTTCGCGGCGTGCGCGCCATCCGCCGCAACGAGGTGGCCGTGCATCATCGCAGCATGCTCATGGCCGGCGGCCTGATCGTGCTGTTCCTGGTCTCGTACCTCGTCAAGGTCGCAACGCTGGGCGGCGAGAACCTGGCGCTCTGGAGCGCGGCCCATCGCTACAACCTCTACATCCACGAGAGCTTCGTGGTGACGATGCTGCTGGCCGGCCTCACCGGGCTGGTTCTCGCCCGGCGTTTCACGGCCAGCCGTCGCGTGACCGGCAACCCGGACGATCCGCCGGCCGATCCCGTTGCGGTGCGGCGCCATCGGCTTGCGGGCAAGCTAGCGGTCATAGCCTCCGTGATGGGTTTCCTCACTGCTTGCGGCATCTTGGCTGGGATGATCTCGAGAGCAGGTTGAGAGGTTTCGGCTAGCTCGAACCTGCCCCTCGGTCTCCCTCGGCGGCTGGAAGCCCGCGCACCTCGCTGATCGGTACGTGGCCCGGCGCGCCGCCGATCCGGTCGAGCCAGGCCGTGACGGCGGGATGGCCGCCGAGTTCGAAGCCGCCCTCATGGGCCACGTGGGTGTAGGCGTAGAGTGCGAGATCCGCGATCGATTCGCGCTCGCCGACGAAGAACGCGCGCCCAGCCAGGTGCGCCTCCATCACATCGAGCGCGGCGTAGCCGCCTGCCCGCTTGGCCGTGACCTCGTCCGCCGAGTGCTCGCCCAGCTTGTTGGCAAAGTTCCAGAAACGAAGCACGGCGATGAATGGCTCGTGGCTGTACTGCTCGAAGAACATCCACTGAAGCAGTCGGGCCCGTCCCAGTTTTTCATCCGGGAGCCAGGGCGTGCCCTCGGCCAGGTACCAGAGGATCGCGTTCGATTCGGCGAGGCCGGTGCCATCATCGAGCACCAGGTACGGGATACGCCCGTTGGGGTTCCTGGCCAGGAAGTCGGCTGTCCGCGTCTCGCCCTTCAGGATGTCGAGTTCGGTCCGCTCGAAGGGGAGGCCTCGCCGATGCAGCATCATCCGCACCTTGTAGCCGTTCCCGCTCTCCCAGTAGTCGTAGAGGTGCATCATGGTGCAGGCGTGAGCCGAAGGACCTCGGGTGCGCTGACTCGAAAGAAGCTCATCACTTCTTGAACGAAGCCGTACTTGGTCTTGAAAGCCGCCTCGACCTCGGCCAGCTGCCCAGCCTCGACGACCTCTTCGGCCACGACCTGCTGCGCGGCCGCCTCGGCCTGGATCTCGATGCTCGAGCCGCGGCGGATGTTGGCCAGCCAGGCGGAATCGTTGGTGCGGACCCAGGCCGCCCCGTCGTGCACGACCACCCAGATCGGCGTGTCGCGGATCTCGCCGCTCTCGTCGTGGGTCAGGATCCGGATCGTCCCGGTCTCGTCGAACGCCTGGAGCCAGCTCTCGGCGTCTTCCGCGGCACTGGCCGAGCTCGCCAGGCTGAAGCCTAGGATCAGGCCAACGGCCAGGCTCGCGCTTCGCATTCCCATCGAATCCTCCTGTCGAGATGCGGGTATTCTACTGGTGGAGGATCTTCCCATGGCACGATTGGATCCGCTGCCCCGTTCAGCGTTGGCCGAGTTCGAGCCCGTGTTCCAGATCGTCGAAACGACGCTGGGATTCGTCCCGAACAGCATGTTCACGATGGGACGTATCCCGGCACTGCTCCAGGGCTTCGCCGGCATGGTCGGCGCCGTCTTCGCGCTGCCGAACACCACACCGGAACTGAAACAGCTGGTCGCCTACGTGGCGAGCCAGGCCGCCGGCTGCCGCTACTGCCAGGCCCACACCTCCTCGAGCGCAACGCGCGCCGGCGCCAGCGAGAAGAAGGTCCAGGCCGCCTTCGAGTTCGAGACCAGCCCGCTCTTCGACGACGCTGAACGCGCGGCCCTGCGGGTGGCCCGCGATGCCGCGCTCCAGCCTTCGGAAGTCACGGACGATCACTTCCGCTTGCTTCGCGAGCATTACAGCGAGGAGCAGATCCTCGAGATCGTGGCCATGATCTCGGCGTTCGGCTTCCTGAACCGTTGGAACGACACACTCGCGACCACCCTGGAAGACGAACCGCTGGCCTTCGCGCGAACGCACCTGGACCGCGCCGGCTGGGAGCCCGGCGCGCACGGCTAGCCGATGCGCGCGAGTTGCCCGCCGTCGATCGCCAGCTCGATGCCGGTCACGAAGCGCGCTTCGTCCGATGCCAGCCACAGCGCGGCGTAGGCGATATCCCAGGCCGTCCCCATCTTGCGGCCGAGCGGAACCACGGCGTCGCGCTGGCTACGCAGTTCGTCCTTGCTGACGCCGCGGGCGCTGCTGATCCCTTCGATCGCCATCGGCGTATCCATCAAGCCGGGCAGGATGCTATTCACGCGAATGCCGTGACGCGCATTCGCAACGGCCAGCGAATGCGCCAGTGCGTTGAGCCCGGCCTTCGAGGTCTTGTACGCGCTCATGTTCACCCCCGCGATCGACGCGATCGATGACGTGAACAGCAGGGAACCGCCACCCGCTTCCCGGAGCGCGGGCACCGCGGCTTGGGAGGTGAGGAATGCGCCGGTCAGGTTGACTTCGTGAATCGCGTTCCAGTCCGCGAGCGTGGTCTTCTGCACACCGAGATCGCCGGAACCGATGCCGACGTTGTAGTGGACGATGTCGACGCGACCCCACTCGCCCGTCGCCGCAGCCATCATCGCAGCGCCAGCGCCCTCGTTCGTCACATTCGTGACGCAGGCGAGGGCCTCGCCTCCCGCTCGTGCGATGGTCGAAACGGTTTCCTGGGCGCGATCCTCGGCGCTATCCACCACCACGACCTTGGCCCCGTGGTGGGCGAACAACTGGGCCGTCGCCTTGCCGTTGCCGATCGTGTCTCCGGGCGTCTGCCCGCCGCCGACGATGACGGCGACCTTGCCCGCCAGGCGCCGTGCGGGGTCGCCGCGTTCTTCGATCACTTGGCGCCTCCGCTCTGGCCGGTGTAGCCGAACAGGTGGCCGGCGACCTTGCGCATCTGGATCTCCTCGCTGCCCTCGGTAATCCGGTAGCGGCGATGGTGGCGATAGATGTGCTCGAATGGCAGGTGTCGGCTGTAGCCGATCCCACCGTGGACCTGGATCGCGTGATCGGCGGCATCACAGACCAGCCGGTTGGCACGGTAGTTGGCCATCGAAACCCAGGAGGAAACGTCGGTCATGTGCTCGGCGCGATCGAGATGCCACGCGGTCTTGTAGACCAGGTTCCGGGTCATCTCGCACTCGGTCTGGAGTTCGACGAGGGGAAACTGGATGCCCTGGTTGTCGGAGAGGGGCTTGCCCCAGGTCACCCGTTCGCGCGCGTAGGCCACGCTCTGGTCGATGCAATACTGGGCCGCGCCGATGCCGGAGGCCGCCTGGCGGATGCGGTTCTCGTGCACGAAGTGCTGGAGGCAAGCAAGCCCCTGGCCCTCCTCGCCCAGGATCATGGCGTCGTCGACGCGCACGTCGGTGAGCGAGACCTCGGCATGATCGGCGGGCATGTTGAAGGTCCACCACATGTGCTCGACGACGAAGCCTTTCAGATCCGTCGGCACCACGAAGCAGGTGATGCCGTGTGGGCTGCCGGGTCGGCCGGAAGTCCGCGCGAAGATCAGATCGTGGGTCGCGCTGTGCAGGCCCGTGTTGAAGCGCTTCTTGCCGTTCAGGAGCCACTCGCTGCCCGAACGCGTACCGGTGGTTTCGAGGTAGAGCGCGTCGCTGCCATGGTCGGGCTCGGTGAGGCCGAAGCCCATCCGCTTCTCGCCCGTGATCATGCCCTCGATGAACTCCTCCTTCTGCGGCGCCGTTCCGTAGATCCAGAACATCATCACGGTGGGGAAGTTGCCGACGATCGAGGCTTCGCTCTGGAGGTCGTTGTGGAGGCCGAGCCCCTTGGCGGCCAGATGCTCGCGGATGATCGCCATCGCCAGACTCGACCCGCCCTGCCCGCCGAGCTCCTTGGGGAGCCCGTAGCGGAGATGGCCTGCGGCGTCCGCGCGGTTTCGCATCTCGCGCAGCAACGCCTCCCATTCCGGCCGCGGCACGCCATCGTTATCCCAATCCGTCCGGGCATTCTCCCGGCGATGATCGAAGTACTGGATGTTCTCGGCCTCGAGGGGCTGGATCTCACGGGCAATGAAGTCGTCGAGCTCGGTCAGGTAGCGAGCGATCTCGGCGGGAATCTCGAAATTCATGCGGGACCTCCAGGCGTCGACGCTACCGCAGCCTTGAATGATGCCGCCGGCCGCGCCACGCTCGCCGGCCGTGGAGGAACATCGAATGCTCGAAGACGCCCAACGCGCCTTCCTCGAGGCGGGAAAACTTGCCGTCTTCGCGACCGGCCGCCAGGACGGCTCGCCGCAGCTTTCGACCGTGGCCTACCTCATGGATGGCGAGGGGCGTCTGATCATCTCGGTGAAGGCCTTCACCGCCAAGTGGAAGAACGCGCTGCGCCAGCCGCGCGTCGCGCTTTCCGTGAACGAAGGCCACGCCCAGCTCATCGTCTACGGGCGTGCGGAAGCCATCTCCGAAGATCCCGAACGCGTACTGATGAATGAGTAGACCGGAGCCCCGCATCGAGACCACTCGGGGTGCCGTCCGTGGGCTTCGCAGTGATGGCGTGCGGCGCTTCCTCGGCGTCCCGTTCGCGGCCCCGCCGCTGGGCGCGCTTCGCTTTGCGCCCCCGGTAGAAGCGCCGGCATGGGACGGCGTGCGCGATGCGATCGCGTTCGGTCCTGGCCCGCTCCAGCCCGTCGACGGCCTCTCCAAGACGCTCGGCCTGCTCGGCGAGTTCGCGCAATCGGAGGATTGCCTCTCGCTCAACATCTTCGCCCCGGAAGCCGAGAACGAGCCCCGCGCGGTCATGGTCTGGCTCCACGGCGGCGCCTTCCAGACCGGCGCTGCTTCGGGGCCGGTCTACGACGGCGCCGCCCTGGCGAAGACCGGCGACGTGATCGTCGTGACCTTGAACTACCGCGTCGGCGCGCTGGGCTTCCTGGCGACCGGGGCGCCGGGCACTGCCAACCTCGGCCTCCAGGATCAGCTGGCCGCGTTGCGCTGGGTGCGCGACGAGATCGCCGCGTTCGGCGGAGACCCGAATCGCGTCACCGTCTTCGGCGAGTCCGCGGGCGCCGGCAGCCTCGTCGCGTTGCTGGCGATGCCCTCGGCCAAGGGCTTGTTCGGCCGCGCGATCATCCAGAGTGCGGCGCCCGAGGGCATCCTGAGCCTAGACGAGGCATCCGAGCGAGCGCGCCTCTTCGCGGTTGCCGCCAAAGGCAGTGAGCCGGAGCTCGCCTGGCTGCGGAGGCTCGAGGGCGGCGCCATCCTCGACGCCCAGGCCCGCTGCGAGGAACCCGGCCCCCGGCGCATCGGCATGTTCTTCGCGCCCTTCGTCGATGGCGAGATCCTGCCGGAAGATCCGCTGACGGCGATTGCCGCCGGAGCCGCCGCCGAGGTCGAACTCGTGATCGGAACCAACTCGCAGGAGATGCAGCTCTACCACCTGCTGCCCGGCTTCGCGGACATCCCCGAGGCGTTCCTGCCGCAATACCTCGCCGGCCGGATCGCGGGGCCGGAGGCCGACATGCTGGATCGGGCGGCACTATTGCTCGCGGCCTACGCGGAGCCGGGGCTGGTCGGCCTCGACAAGTTCTTCGCGCTCGAAACCGATGCCAGCCTGTTCTTCCCGGCAACGCGTCTCGCCGAAGCCCAGGCGCGCCATCAATCGCAGACCTTCATGTATCGCTTTAACTTTTCGTCGCCCTTCGAGGAGGGCAAGCTCGGCGCCTGCCACGCCCTCGATATCGCCTTCGCACTCGGCAACACCGGCCTGGTGCCGCACTTCGCCGGTGCGGGCGAGGCGACCAAGCGGGTCTCGGCCGCGATGCTGGCGGCCTGGTCCGGCTTCGCGCGGAGCGGCGACCCCTCGCCGGAAGGCCTGGCCTGGCCACCCTACTCCGCCAAGGATCGAACCACGCTGGTCCTCGATGACCCGTGCCATCTGGCCCTGGCCCCGAACGAAACGCGCCGCCAGGCCTGGGCCAACGCCCGCAAGGAGTACGCCCGTTGAAACTCGGCGCCTTCGTGATGCCCTCCCACCCGCCCGAGCGCTCTCTCATCGATGGCTACCGCTGGGATCTCGAGCAGCTACAACAACTGGATCGACTCGGTTTCCACGAAGCCTGGATCGGCGAGCACTACACGGCCCCCTGGGAACCCAATCCGGCGCCGGATCTGTTGATCGCCCAGGCGCTGATGCAGACCGAGCGCATCAAGCTCTGCCCCGGCGCACATCTGCTGCCCTACCACCATCCGATCGAGCTGGCACATCGCGTGGCCTTCCTCGATCAGATCGCCCAGGGTCGCTACATGCTAGGCGTCGGCATCAGCGCCCTGCCGAGCGATCTCAACCTGTTCGACATGGACGCGAGCACGGGCGAGAACCGGCGCCGCACCCTCGAAGCCCTCGAGATCATGCTGCGCGTCTGGGAGGGCGAACCCTTCAGCTTCGACGGCGAGTTCTGGAACGTGCGACCGCCGGGAACCGATTTCGACTTCCTGCGCCTCCACCTGAAGCCGTTCCAGAAGCCGCATCCGCCGATCGGCATCGCCGGCCTCTCGCCGGGTTCCGAAACCCTGAAGCTCGCCGGCGAGCGCGGCTACGTGCCGCTCTCGATCTCGCTGAACCCGAGGCACACCGCTTCGCACTGGGACTCGGTGATGGCCGGTGCTGCACGCAGCGGTCGCACCCCCGATCGTGGCGAATGGCGCCTGGTGCGTGAAGTCTACGTCGCGCGCACCGATGAAGAAGCGCGTCGCCGCGTGCGCGAAGGCGCCATGGGCCGCTGCTGGCGCGAGTACCTGCTGCCCTTCTACGTCGGCAACGGCATGGGCGAGCACTTCAAGGTCGACCCGTCGGAACCGGATTCGGCGCTGGACGTCGACTACCTGATCGAACACAACTGGTTCGTCGGATCGCCGGAGACGGTTGCCAGGAAGATCGCCGCGCTGCAGGAAGCGACCGGCGGCTTCGGCGGCATGCTCATCATGATCTACGACTTCAGCACCGAGCAACCGGAGTGGAACGAATCCCTCCAATTGCTGATCGACGAGGTAATGCCCCATTTCCCCGAATGAGACGCGACGGTTCGAAGGGAAGACCGCCCTGGTCACCGGTGCCGCCGCCGGCATCGGCCGCGCCTGCGCCGAACGTCTGGCGGCCGAAGGCGCTCATGTCATCGCCGCGGACGTCGCCGCAGAGGGGCTGGCAGAAACCGTCTCCCTGATTTCCTCGGCTGGTGGCTCCGCGCAACCCGAGACGCTCGACGTCAGCGACACCGCCGCGTGTCGCGCATCGATCGCGAGATGTTGCAGCCAGCACGGCGGTCTCGACGTGCTGTGCAACGTCGCCGGCGTCATGCACTGGGGCTGGGTCAGCGAGGTGACCGAAGCCGATTTCGACCGGCTCATCGGCATCAACCTGCGCGGCCTCTACTTCCTGACCCAGGCCGCCCTGCCGAGCTTGCTCGAACGCAAGGGCGTCGTCGTCAACATGGCTTCGGCCGCTGGCGTGAAAGGCCAGGCCTACACGTCGCCCTACTGCATCAGCAAGGCCGGCGTCATCTCGTTCACCAAATGCCTGGCCGTGGAATACGCGAAGCAGGGCCTGCGCGCCGTGGCCGTCGCGCCCGGCGGCGTGAACACGGGGATGGCGGCCGAGACCCGACTTCCCGAGGGCGCGGACATGCAGCTCTTCCAGAAGTTGATGCCGCTGATGGCGGTGGCGGAACCCGAGGAGATCGCGGCTGCCGTGGCCTACCTGGCATCCCCGGAAGCGCGCTACGTGAATGGAGCGACGCTTCATATCGACGGCGCCCAGACCGCGGGATAGCGAATCTCTACCCAGGCGGCCCGCGCGCCTGAGCGGGGACGGACTCCTCAAGTTTCAACTTTGCAAGTTTCCCTTCGGGGAAACTTGCAAAGTTGAAACTTGAGGAGTCCGTCCCCGTTGCGTCTGATGATTCCGTTGTCGCTCGTGCCGCGTCCTTGGTGCGGAATGCGCAATTCTCCCTAATCTCCCCCGATGGCTGAGCCCGTTGCCAACGAAGGGACGGCCACGGGCGCCGAGATCCAGCGCGACGCAGGCGCCTCGTCGCGCCGCACGGGTGACACCCGTCGCATCCTGGAACTCGCTTGGCCCGTGATCGTGACGAACCTGGCCCAGAACGTCGGAGGACTGGTGTCCCTCGCGGTCGTCGGCCCGATTCTCGGACCCGAAGGCCTCGCCGCGCGCAACATCGGCATGCGCGTCTTCTTCACCCTGGAAGTCTTCGTGATGGCCATCGCGACGGGTACCGCCGCCCTGGTCGCGCGTTCCTGGGGCAGCGGCGATCGCGATGAAGGCGAACGCGTCGCACGCACCTCGCTCTGGTTGTCGATCGGCGTCTCCCTGTTGATCACCTTTCCGGTGATCTACTTCGCCGACGCACTCGTCGGCGTCTTCGATCTCGAGGCCAACACGGCGGCACAAGCCGTCACCTTCGTTCGCTGGGCCGGCGCCGGGACCGTGATCTTCTCGGTCAACTTCATCCCGATGGCGGCGTTGCGCGCCGCTGGCGACACGATTCGCCCGATGTGGCTCGGGCTCCTGACATCGATCATCGGGATCGCGACGATCTACCTGTTCGTCGGCGGCTGGCTCGGTGCCCCCATGTTGGGCATGGACGGCGTGGGCCTCTCGATGATCACTTCGTTCGCGGTCAGCGGCCTAATCCTGATCGCTCTCTGGCGCGCGGGTTGGCTCGTGGTCGGTTGGGGCCCGCCGGGCGACACCTTCAACGCAGACCGCATCCGCATGCTGGTCCGGATCGGACTGCCCGCAGGCCTCGAACAGTTCGTGTTCAGCTTCGGGCTCGGCGCCTTCATCTGGTTCGTGGCCAAATACGGCACCGCGGCCAACGCGGCCTATGGCATCGGCGTCGACATCCTGGCCCTCTCCTTCCTGCTGGGCTTCGGATTCTCGATTCCCGCCTCGACCCTGGTGGGCCAACGCCTGGGTGCTGGAGATCCGGACGGTGCCGAGCGCGCCGCCTGGCGCTCCATGTGGCTCGCCATGGGCGTGATGACCGTGTTCGGCGCGATCCTGGTTGCGACCGCTGGCTGGTTCACACGGCTCTTCGTCGACCCGGCCGACCCACTCGCCGAGGAAACCATACGCCTGACCGTGGTCTTCATGTGGTGCCTGGGTCTGGTGCAACCCCTGATGGCCATCGAATTCACCCTGGCCGGCGCCCTGCGCGGCGCTGGCGACACACGATTCCCGCTCTACGCCGTCTTGACCGGATTGTTGGGCGCCCGGGTCGGCGGAGCCCTGCTGGTCTGGGGTGTGCTCGATTGGGAAGTCGAGTGGATCTACGCGGCACTCATCCCGGACTACGCCGTCAAGGCGACCCTGCTGGTCTGGTACTTCCGCCGGGGACGCTGGAAGACGGCCATTCCACAGGACGAACTCTCGGTGATTTGAGTGCGGGCGAGTCGGGCTGGAACCTAACTTCCGATCGCCCCCTTCTCGGTCACCGTGTACTGATGGGCATCCATTTCCGAGATCCCGAAGCCGCCCATCGCCTTCTGGAACGTCGCCATGTGCGGTGCCTTGAAGTGTGCGGCCAACGCTTCGGCGCTCTCCCACTCCTCGAAGACCCGGAACACGCCGGGGTCGTCGAAGTCCGCCGTGAAGACGTACTCATTGCAACCGGACTCCTTGTGGGTCTCGGCCATGACCTGCTTCGCGGCCGCGATGGCGGCGTCGCGGCTGGCGGGATCGATGCGGATCCGAACGGAAATCACGAGCATGGGAACTCCTCTCGACGTGAGAAATGGCCCGGCATCCTAGCGCAGGGCCGGAAGGCCTCTTGGCCACGCGAGCACCGTGGCCGTGGGAGTGACCGATGCCATCGATTCGCAGCGCGTCAGATCTGCGAGCGGCAGCGTGAACGACTAACGAGCGCACTCGCGTCCCCGAGCCAGCGCGATGACGAGCCCAGCGATCAGTAGCCCGATCGTGGGTGCCACGCCGTGGCGGGAAAAGAACGTCTCTGGGCCGGCGAGGCCAACCCGGCCGCGCAGCGTCCCGGGCTGGAACACGGGGCGAGATTCCTGGAGTCGGCCTTGGGGATCGATCAACGCCGAGATCCCGGTATTCGCGCCGCGAACCAGCCAGGTCCGCAGCTCCACCGCTCGCAGCTGTGCCTGGCCGAGGTGCAGCTCCGCAAAGCCGGTGCGACCGAACCAGGCATCGTTCGAGAGGTTCAACAGCAACTGCGCCCCGCCGGCCCGGAACTGTCGGACCTCGTCCGGGTAGGAGATCTCGAAACAGATCGGCGCCGCGAAGGACATCGGACCGGATCGGAACACGTGGGGCTCGGTGCCCGGGCGGAACGGAATTTCTCTCGAGAGCTCGCTGATCAAGGGGTCGAGCAGCTTTCCGAACGCCGGGGCATATTCGGCGAAGGGCACGAGATGTTGCTTGTCGTAGCTTTCCGGCTCGGTCCCGCCGGGAACGAAGAGCAGGATCGAGTTGGTGTAGACCTGGTCCCCGTGGTTTCGCGCGGCACCGGTGACCAACGCCACACCCGTCCGATCGACGAAGCGTTGGAGCGCAACCGAGACCTCCGAGCCAGGCTTCAGGTACGCGTCGATCGATGTCTCGGCCCACACGATCAGATCGAGTGGACCCTCGCCGAGCAGTGCGCGGCTGGCTTCTAGGTGTCTCTCGAGATTCCGTTGGGCAGAGCCTTCGAGGAAGCGCTCCCGCGGCGGCACGGCGGCCTGTACGACCCCCACCTCGAACCGGGGACCCAGCGGGGGAGCCTCGTTGATCCGAACCTGGCCATAGGCGAACGAGCACAGCGCAACCAGGGCGGGCGCCAGCAGGGGCCGCCAGGATCGGCGTGCGAAGGCCATCCCCAGGCCCGCCGAAACGGCCAGCACCGGGAAACCCACCGCCAGCGTGCCGCCAAGATCGGCGACCTGGATCCATTCCGGCGACATCACGACGGCGTGGGCCGTCAACAGCCACGGCAGGCCCAGGGGGCCGGCGCGCAGGGCTTCGCCGAGCGCCCAGATGGCGGCGAAGGCAAGGGGTGCCACCGTCTCTCCGAAGCGCGGCCGAAGGCCGGCCCAGAGGGCCGCGACGAGCGCGTGGAGCAGGGCGTAGAGCGCGACCAGCCCGACCGTGAAGATCCAGGCACGCCAGGCCGCAACCCCGAAGTCGGCGGCCATCGGTACCACCAACCAGCGCGTAATCGCGACGGCGGCGGCGACCTGATAGCCGTAGGTCATCCAGAAGGCGACGCGAGGCGTGGCCCGATCCAGGGCAGCCACCAGTGGGGCCAACATGACGAAGGCCACCGGCCAGGCGCCCAGGGGCGGGTAGGCGGCGACGTTGGCAGCCGCCGAGAATGCTGCTGCCGCGAACAGCAAGCCAACCGAGGGTCCGCTCGCCGCGTGACGTCGCGCGTCCTGGCTGCTAGCCACCTCGGCTGCCCCAGCCCGGACGATTCATCGTCCGCGCTAGATCCGCACGCGCACTGCGCGCCCGGCGCGGCTGGCGGAACCGAGCAGGAAGGTCAGCTGCGACAACGTGCGCTGGTACTCGCGGTTCACGATCCGGACCCGGTACTCGATCGCGGCGGGATCCGGTTCGGTACCGACGACGAACTCCCAGTTTCCACCGTAGGTCTTGCGGTCGGCCTCGTAGAAGACCAGCTGTGCATCCTCGAGTACGGCATGGGGAATCAGCACGTCGGTGCCCTGGCCGACCTTGCCCTCCACGGGCAGCCGGTTGAGCTCGTCGACGACACCATGACCCAGTAGCGCGTGGGTCGAATTCGCCGAGATCCGGACCTGCCGATCGGTGGCGATTCGGCCCTCGGGCCCCAACCAGACCTGTCCCGCCTCCCCGGTCCGAAAGGGTTCCGGCGGGTCCTCGAACTGTTCCGCCAGCAGGTAGATTCGCTGGAACTCGGCTTCAGGGTGGGCGCTCATCAAGGCGGCTGAAGCCTAGCCGTTGGCGCCCGGGAGGGACCATCGATATCGTGGCACGATTGCATCCCGGCCGGGTTGGCCCATGTCGTCGCAGCGTCGGCGTGTGCGCCCCACCCCCTGCTCGGCCCAACCCGCGCGACGGGTACAGGGAGAAGCTCGATGCCGATCCATTTGAACGGTCGAAGTCTCCTCACGCTCCGGGATTTCCGGGCGGACGAGATCCAGCAGATGATCGATACCGCGGCCGACCTCAAAGCGGCCAAGCGGAGCGGCCTGTTCCCGCGGCGCCTCGCCCAGAAGAACATCGCCATGATCTTCCTGAAGCCGTCGTGCCGCACACGCGCCTCCTTCGCCGTCGCCGCCGCGGACGAGGGCGCGAACCTCGAGATCCTGCCCCCGGAAGACATCCGCTTCGGCCAGAAGGAGTCCGTCAAGGACATCGCCCGGGTGCTGGGCCGACTCTTCGATGGCATCGTGTTCCGCGGCTTCGAGCACGAGCTGGTGAGCGAACTCTCCCGCTGGGCCGGGATCCCGGTGTGGAACGCGCTCTGCGATACCTACCACCCGACCCAGGTGCTCGCCGACCTGCTGACCATTCGCGAGACCTTCGGCCGCATCCGGGGAACGCGACTTTGTTATGTCGGCGACGGACGCAACAACCTGGCCACTTCGTTGATGATCGGCGCAGCCAAGATGGGCGTCGACCTGCGCATCCTCGCCCCGGCGAAGCTCCAGCCCTCGCCCGCCCTGGTGAAGGAGTTGCTCGATGACGCCTCCGTCGGCGCTGCGATTCGGGTCAGCGAGGATCCCGCCGAAGCCATGGCCGGGTGCGACGCGGTCTACGGCGACGTCTGGGTTTCGATGGGCGAAGAAGATCTCCTGGCCGAACGCGTCGCATTGCTGCGCGACTACAAGGTCACACCCGACATGATGCGGCTGACCGGCCGCGCGGACACGATCTACCTGCATTGCCTCCCGGCCCTCCACGATCTCGCTACCGAGTTCGCCAGCGAGAACCCGGAAGTCTGTGAGGTGGACGACGCCGTGTTCGAGAGCCCCCAGAGCCGGGTCTTCGAGCAGGCCGAGAACCGCATGCACACAGCGAAGGCCGTGATGGTCCTGACCGCGGGCTGAGCGCGGGCGCCGCCCGGGCCAGCGGCCGCCGAACCGAGGAAGCTCCGCGCAGGCGACCCTCCCAGCATTCCAGCCCAGAGGGGTGGAGGAGTTCTGCGTCGCTTTTGGGACCCCAAAGGGTTTTGAGGGGGTGGTGCCGCTCGCTGTCAGGCCGATCGGGCGATGATCGAGGGTGCGGACGGGCTGGGGGCGCGGCTGGCGCGTGCGGTGAATCGCGTGTTCGCGCGCTCTGGACCGGCCCTGAAGGACCGGAATCACCATGTGGTGTTGAAGACGCCGACCCAGGTTCGAAACGCACTGCGCCACGTGCTGATGAACGCCAGGCGGTACATGAAGCGGCCGCCCAGCAGCGTGCGCATCGATCCCGCCTCTTCCGGTCGATGGTTCGGGGGCTGGAAGCGGTCCGCGCGAGATCTGGTGATCGCGGCAAGAGGAACGCCTGGCACGCGGGCGGTCGCGTTCACGCACACCTGGCTCCTCAACGAAGGCTGGAGGCGAGCCGGTCCGCTCCGGGACCCCGCTGCCGCTCCGGGCTGACCCGTCCCCGCGGCCCCGGCCGGCATCCCCTCATGCAGGCACCGCTAGTCCGCACGTTCTCGACCCGAGAAGCCCGCCCACGAGAGCGAACTGCGAGCCCTCCTCAGAGAGTCGAGAGCCAGCCCGGTCCTCAAGACCTTTCGCCGCCACACGAACGCTTCCGAGCAGAAGAATCTCGCCTGGACTCCGCTCCCTCAGCGAACGCCGTGGAACCGACCGGCGGAGCGGTTCCCTAACGCTGCGTACCGCTGAGCGGGATTGCAGAGCCTTCGGATTGCGCGGGCGCTTCGATTCCCAACAGTGCGCTCACCGTCGCCGCAACATCCAGGGTTCGCACGCGGGGAAGTCGCACACCGCTCCCGACACCGCGGCCGAGGGCCACGAAGATGCCGTGCACATCGGCGGTCGTCGCCGGGTCGTAACCGTGGGCACCGACCACGCGGCCGAAAGGCGAACCCGCCCGGTGCAGTAGATCGAGCCCGCGATAGGCCCGCCAGAGTGCGGTCCCGGGCTCGGCCAGGGCAATCACGTCGCCGGATCGCGCGTGGTCGTAGCGGAGCTGCTTCGGAAACCCCGCGCGGGTAAAGGCGCGGACGTTGGGCAGGGCTGACAGGACCGCAACGGCACGAGGGGCATCCTCGGGACGCTGGAGGTGCACGTTGGCCACGGCACTGGCATGGAACACCCGAGCGGGAATTTCCGCGTCCTCCAATGCCGCACCCAGATCGTGGGTCTCGCGGACCGCCACCATGCCGTGATCGCTCACCACGATCAACGTTAGTTCTTCCCAGAGCTTGCGCGCATCGATCCCGGCCAGCAGCGTGCCGAGCCAGCGGTCCTGGCGGCGAAGCATCGCTGCGGTCTCCTCGTGCTCGGGTCCGTTCCGATGTCCGGCGGCATCGGCGCCATGCCACCAGGACATCACCAGGCGTGGCCGCTCCGCGGCCGGCAGGTCCAGCCATGCGAGGATCTGATCGACCTTCTCCGACTCTCCGATTTCCCCGTCGAATGGCGCCATGCGATAGCTCGCCCCGGTTCCTCGCCAATCGGTCTCCGAGCCCACCCAGAAGAATGTCGCCGCGCGAACCCCCTGGCGTTCGGCGCTGCTCCAGAGTGGCTCGGCTTCGATGAAGCGGGCGTCGTTCCCATAGTCGAACTCGCCGAGCTCCGGATCGAGGAAATGGTTGCCGACGATTCCGCTCGCGTCCGCTGGTGCACCGGTGGCCAAGGCAACGTGGTTGGGGAACGTGCTCGACGGGAAGATCGGCACGAGCGCCTCTGCCCGTGCCCCCTCGCGCGCGATGCGCTCGAAGGACGGCAGCTCGCCGAGGTCGATGTGATCGTGACGAACGCCGTCGAAGGAAAGCACCACCACCGTGGGCTCCGCGAGAACGGGCGTGGCCGCCAGCAGGAACAACGACGCAAAGAGCGGGCGAATCACCCGACGAGCATAGACGACCGCTCCGCCGCGAGGGTAGACTGCCGCCTCCGCGCCCCGAGGTTCCCATGCTCGGCCCGTTCGTGGCTCCGGCTCTCTTCGTGATCATCCTCGCGCTCGGCGCGGCCGCCATCGCCGCGCCCCGCGTCGTGCTGATCGGCGTCGATGGTGCGAGCTGGAACGTGATCGACCCTCTCCTGGCCGAAGGCCAGCTGCCGAATCTCGCAGCGCTGATGGCGCGCGGCGTCCATGCGAACCTCGAGACGGTCGAACCGGTCAACTCGCCGACCGTCTGGACCGCGATGGCCACCGGCCAACCACCCGAGATCACCGGCATCGCCGGTTTCATGGTCGACGAACGGGACGTTCGGGTTCCGCGCGTCTTCGAGTGGCTGGCCCATCAAGGCCTCCGGGTCGGGATGTACCAGTACCTGGTGACCTGGCCGCCGCGCCCGCTGCCGAACGGGTTCGTCATCCCGGGTTGGCTCTCGGGCGGCCCGGAGACCGCGCCCGCCGATCTCGCTGGCAGTCATCGCTACGACATCGAGGGCATTCGGAGCCGCAAGGGATTCTGGGACGAATCGTTCGCCGAGCTCGCCCGGAAACCGGCCGCGTTCAATGCATTGGTCGAGCGCTTCGATCTCGATGCCGGCGCCGTATCGTTCTACGCGCTCGACAATCTCTCGCACCGCTTCTGGGCGCACTCGTTCCCGGAAACCTTCGATGCCGAGACCGTTGCCGAACTCGAGCCGGAATTTCGCGGCACCCTCCAGAAGGCCTACGTCGGATTCGACGCGGCCGTCGGTGAAATCACGGCGGCCCTGCCCGAGGAGACGGCCATCGTGATCAGCTCCGATCACGGATTCCAGGCCCATGGTTCACCCCAGCGTCGCTGGTCGTTCTTCCTCGAGGAGCGGCTCGATGCGGCCGTGCCGGCCGGCGAAGATTACGAACTGAGCGGAGGGTTCGCCTACGTCACCGTGCGCGGCTTCAAGGGTCCCTTCGAACAGCGCGAGGCCGCGTTGGCAAGCGTCGAAGCCTGGCTCGAATCGTTCACGACGCTCGAGGGCGACCCGCTCTTCTGGGCGCAACCGGTCGACGTCGCCGAGCGTCCCGCGGGCTTCGAGCGCGGCCTGGTCGAGACGCTGAAACAGAACGCCCTTCGCGGCCTCGGCTGGGTGCTCGGCACCCAACTCGACACGGATGCCCATGGCTTCGTGGTGGGATTCCCGCTGGGCGCCTGGGAAGACGTCTGGCCCGACGGCAAGATTCGCATCGGCGAGGAAGTCGTCGCCGCGAGGGACGTCGTCTACGGCGACGGCTTCAGTGGCAACCACCTGCCCACGGCGATCTTCATCGCAGCGGGTCCAGGAATCCGCGGCACCGCTGAACGCGACCGGCTCTCGGTCCTCGACGTCGCGCCCCTGTACGCCTGGCTGGCCCGCGCCAAGGTGCCCGAAGGGCTGGCAGGGCGGCTGCCTGTCCAGCTGCTGGATCCGGCCGCGCTCTCGGCGCGCCCCCTCGAGACGGTTCCCGCGGATCACTGGCCGCGACTTCCGATCTCCGAGCCCGACGCCGACGAGGCCGACCTGGAAAAACGCCTCAAGGCGCTCGGATACGCGAACTGACCTCGACGAGCGGAAGCGCTAGTCGGCCACCTCGGTGTGACCGGCGGCGCGGAGCCTGATCCGGATCTTCTCTGCCGCATCATCCATCATCTCGGGCGCCGGATCCGAGATCGCGCGCGAGAAATCCAGATCGTGCAGTTCGTGGATGGGCACGAGATGAAGATGGACGTGCGGCACCTCGATCCCGGCAATCATCAGACCCACCTTGGTCGGTTCGAATGCAGTCTGGATTGCGGCGCCGACCTTCTGGGCAACGGCCATCAGATGCGCGTTCAGTTCCGGCGAGGCGTCCAGCCAGTGATCGACCTCCTCGATCGGAACCACCAGCGCGTGGCCCGGCTTGATCGGTGCGATGGTCAGGAACGCAACGGCCCTCTCATCCCTCCATAGGAAGCGCCCGGGCAGTTGGCCCTCGATGATTCGGGTGAAGATGGACGGCATGGCTCTCCTCGATTCGTTGGACCGAGGCGCAGTGTAGTACCTTCGCGTGATGCGCCGACGACATGCTCTGCAGCTCGTCCTCGTTGCGACGATCGTCGCGATCGGGCCGGCCGCCATGGCCGAGGCCCCGGCGGCCGTGCAGCCGGCCGATCTCGCGGCCCTCCTCGGCACGGACAACGGTCCGCTCCTGCTAGACGTACGCAGCGCCGAGGAGTTCGCGAGTGGCCATGTGCCTGGAGCCCTGCTCATCCCGGTCCAGGAACTTCCGGGCCGGCTCGAGCAGATCGCCGGTTACAAGGAACGCGGCGTCGTCGCCTACTGCGAACGCGGCGGAAGAGCGCGCAGAGCCCTCGAAATCCTCGAGGCCGCCGGCTTCACCAATCTCACCCTGCTCGACGGCAGCATGCAGCGCTACCGCAGCGAGATGGCCCCGGAGTAGCAAGGCGCCCGGCGCGATTGGCTGGAACCAATTCGTGCCGCTCGAACCATCCGTTTCCGAGGCCGACCCGAAGCGGCGTTTCGCCGGTTAGGGTCTCCGACGAACGCGAACCCGCGCACCCGGGAGCAACCCATGACTGCAGCTGAAACGGAACGTCGCTTGATTCGCATCCAGGCGGCCTCGGGACTGACGTTCTCCTTGTTCCTGGTGCTTCACCTGCTGAGTACCATGTTCGCGAGCGGCGGCGAAGAGAGCTTCGACGGCTTCCGGGAGGGGGCCAGGGCGTTCTACCAGACGGCCCTGTTCGAGATCGTCGTCGTGGCGATTCCGCTGCTGACCCACCTCTGCGTTTCGGTCGCGCGCATCGTGCGGCGGCGGCGAGCGGGCCGGAACGGCAAGCCCGCGCTGCGGCTCCGGCTTCACCGCTGGTCGGGCTGGTTCCTGCTGGCCGTGATCCTCGGCCACGTTGGCGCCACACGGATCGCACCGCTGGCGACGGATACCCAGGTCGGCTTCGGTGACCTCAACTTCACCACCGTGTTCTTCGGTGTCGGCTTCGCCATCTACTACATGGTGCTAGGCGTCTGCGGCACGTACCACATGGCCAACGGTCTCACGATCGCAGCCAGTGTGTTCGGCTTCCGTCCCCCCAAGGCCCTTCGCATGGGCCCGGGCTTCTGGGTCCCGGTCGGCGCCGCCGCGATCGCGGTCGTGATCGGCGTGGCCTCGTTCTCGGGTTGGTTCTTCGAGATCGACCCGGCGAGTTGGGGTTCCTCGTCGGAACTGCTCGCCGATTTCTACGGCTCCGATCTCGAGAGCTTCGCGAAAGATCGTTAGGCACGATCCCGTCGCGCCCAGTGAGCTGGGCGATCGCGCCCGCCACGGCTCCAGCTGACGCGAATGCGCAGGATAGACGCATGACGGACACCTATGGAAGCACGCGAGCCTACCCCGTATGCTCCCCCGGTCCCGCACCCGCCGGGCCCTGATGGCCAGGCTTTCGAGGAGCGCTCGAAGACATCCTGAACGCGAAGACGGTCTATGGCCCGCTCACCAAGCTCCAATGCTGCCCCACTTCTGACGGCGGCGGCGCGGCCATTATCGCCAGTGAAGATTTCGTTCGGAAGCACGGCCTCGAGGGCCAGGCCGTCGAGATCATCGGCCAGTCGATGACCACCGACTTCGCCTCGACCTTCGACGAGAAGTCGATGATCAAGATGGTCGGTAGCGACATGACCAAGGACGCGGCGCGCCAGGTCTACGAACAGGCCGGCATCGGACCGCAAGACGTGGACGTGGTCGAGTTGCACGATTGTTTCAGCGCCAACGAGCTGATCACCTACGAGGCGCTCGGGCTCTGCCCCGAAGGCCAGGCCGGCAAGTACGTCGACGACGAAGCCTTCACCTACGGCTGTGGGTGGCGGGATCATTCTCCGGGCGAAGCGAACGAGAGGAGATAGCCGTCGCCATCGCGAACCACGATCGCTAGTTCGCCCCAGGGCTCGGCCACGGGCGCCTGCAAGATGTCCGCACCTCGTCCAACCAGTTCATCGTGGAACGCTCGAACGTCCGGAACCCGCAGGTACGCGCCGATCGCATTGGGTCGCTCGCCAGGATCCACGCGCCACCCACTTCGTGCCCGGCCGAGATGGATCTCGATCCCTGCCTTGCGCACGATCGCGTAGATCGCGCCCTCGCCGCCGGGACCTTCCTGGATACTGTCCGGCCGAAGTTCGAAGCCGAGCACGTCGCGATAGTGCTCGGCCGCCGCCCGCACGTCTCCGACTCGAAAGATCGGGGCGACGCTCCAAGCCTGGCTCATGCCGTCAGTCTACACCCGCGGATTCTCCAGAAGCCCTTCGTACGAGATCGCGATCAGGTCTTCATCTCGGATCCCGAGCGCCTCGCAAAGGAAATCGACCTTGCGTTGCTGCTCGTGCTCTTCCGCGGGGTCCCCATCGAAGACGGCTTCGAACTCGATGAAGCTGCCGAGGCCTTCGACCCGGTCGAGGTGGATCCGCACGTTCTGGTACAGCGCGATCTCGCGCTGCTTGCGGACGATCTGGTGCACGCCGAGGAGTTCAGAGAGCAACGCCTTCAGGCCGTCCGGATCCGAGACGGGTAGCAGTTGATAGTCGGAGCGCTTGGGACCCTGCTGGTCCGGACGCAGGTATGAAACCAACTGGCCGCCGGAGAGCGAGGATTCGCGCAGCTTCAGACGGCCGGCGCGTGTCTTGAAGTAGGTGTCGACCTGGTGATCGACGCCGATCCACTCCGTGGCAATGGCCTTTGCTCGGTCGCGTGCGGCCCCGAGGTCGGAACAGCGGGCCTTGATCTCGAGATTGGACGACATGCCGACTCAGAGGTAGCGCAGCAGATCGAGCAATGAACCCAGCGTCAGGTCCCCCTCGATTCCGCCGATCCCGGCGAACGAAACACCGGCAGCGCGCGCGGCTCCCGCGTCATACCGCGAATCGCCAACCACCAGGGATCGTTCCGGCGTCACCGCCAGGCGCGTGCATGCTTCGAGCACCATGTCCGGCGCCGGCTTCCCATTCGGCACGTCGTTGGCGCCAATGATCGTGTCCGGGCTCACCCCTGCGCGCTGCACGACCGCACTCGCCAGCGGGTTCGGTGTATTCGTGATCACGGCAGTGCGTACCGCATGAGATCGAAGCGCCGCAAAGATGGCCTCGGTCTCGTTCGCAACCACGAGCTCGGCGGCGTGCTCCATGAAATGATCGTGAAAGAACGTTTCGATCTCGGGGATCTGATGGTTCGGGAAGAAGCGTGCCTGATCCGCCTCGACCCCTTGCCCCCAACAGGCATGGAAGGTCTCGCGCGGAATCGCCGGATACGACCAGTGCGCGGCCGCGTGATTCAGCAGCTGGAACCACACCTCGTAGGAATCGACGAGGACGCCATCGAGATCGAACAGGATGGCCTGGAACGGGCCGGGGGCCGAGGACATTGCGGCGCAGACTACCGATTCCACGGCCGAACGGTGGCAGCGGGTGCAGTCCCTACACTGCGGCGTGCAGGCCGATTGCTGCGGATGCGGCGCTAAAGCGGACGCTCCGTCCGCCATCCGCTGGCACGCCTCTTGCGATACGACCAACTGAAACGGATCGGGGATCTCCTTGGTGTTCCAGAAATGACGATGCAATCGGCGGCGGGATCGCCGCATCCCTTCTCGCTCGGGCGCTCGATCGGCCTCGCCATCCTGCTCGCCGGGCTTCTCGCAGCGAGTGCCGTAAAGGCGGACGAGTTCGTCGAATCCGTTCCTGCCAAGCATGGCGAAACGGTGGACGTGGAAATCGACTTCGGCGAAGGCCTGCGACCGGACCCCGGCTACATACGCCTCACGTCCCAGGCCGGCGACGACCAGGTCCGCGCAAGGGTCGACACGACGGGTTGGGGAAACTGGGATGTCGAGGTCTCCCTCGAACGGCGCGGCGGCCGGGTCCAGCTCGATGTTCGCGCCCGAGGCACGACGACCTGGATGTTCGGCGGCCCCAACATCCGGATCGACGTCTCCGTCCCGGAGGGCATCGATGTGAATGTCGTGAGCTGGGGCGGAAACGTTCGCGTCGAGAATTTGATCGGTGGTCTGCGCGGAACCCTGCACGACGCGGACATCCTGGTTCGCAACGTCGATGGCCGGGTGAAACTCAACCTGGAAGATTCCGCGAGCGCACAGATCGACGAGGTCCGCGGCGATTTCGAGGTTTCCTCCGATTCCGGAGAGATTCGTGCCGCCCGCATCGCCGGTCGCTCGGAGATCCGAGCCGGAAGTGGCCGCGTGCTGCTCGACCAGGTCGAGGGACCGATCGCGATCAAGACGCTGGACGGCGACATCGAACTCAGCCAGGTCAACGGACCTGTCACCGCACGGTCGGACCGAGGCGACGTCCGCATCGACTTCTCGGGCGAGAGCGCTGGACTGGTCGAAACGGAGCAGGGCGACGTTGCGATCACGCTGCCGGAGAAGCACGGCGCTGCCCTGGATGCCCGCAGCGGAGAAGGCAAGATCGATCTCGCCGCTGGGAACTTCGAGGGCGAGCGTGGCGCGCACCATGCCTTGGGGACGATCGAGAGTGGCGGACCGCGATTGGTCGTACGAAGCGCTGGCGGATCCATCCGCATCCAGCAGCAATAGCCGGAGGAACGAGTGATGAAGATGTTCAACAAGTGGATACTCGTGGGGCTGTTGTTGGTCCCGGCCGCTGCGACTGCGGACGACATCAAGGAGACCTTCACGGCCGCGTTCGGCGGCACTCTGCGCGTGGATCTGCCCGGCGGCTCGATCGATATCGATACCCACAACGAGGAACGCATCGAAATCGACGCGAAGGTCTCCGGCGGGCTCGAACTCGAAATCAACCAGGACGGCGACGAGTTCAGCGTGGTCGGCCACGCTCGAGGCGGCCTGTTCAGCTTCCTCCGGCCCGGACGCGTTCGCGTGCACGCTCGCGTACCAGAGCAGTTCCATCTAGAGCTGAGTACGCGGGGCGGACATATCGACGTCCAGGAACTGATCGGCCACGTGGTGGCGCGCACCAGCGGCGGACACATCGAAGTCCAGGAGATCCAGGGCAACGTCGCAGCAGAGACCAGCGGCGGAGGTATCGAAGCCAAGGAAGTGGCCGGCGATCTGTTCGCCTCGACCAGCGGCGGCAGCATTCGCGCTTCCGAGATCGGCGGGCGCGTCGACGCGGATACCAGTGGCGGCGGCATCCGGGTCAGCAAGGCCGGCGACGAGGTCTATGCGCGCACGAGCGGCGGATCGATCGCGGTGGATTTCGAAGCCATTCCGGCCGGCGAGATCGCAACGACAGGCGGCAGCATCGAAGTCCGGATTCCCAAGGATGCCGGAATTCACCTGCGCGCAAGGACGATCGGTGGCAACGTGCGCCTGGACGATGAGTTCGCCGTCGATGGCCGCGTCGATCGCAGCCACGTCAATGCCGATCTCAACGGCGGGGGCCCGAGCCTCGAACTCGATACCGTTGGCGGAAGCATTCGAATCAAGGCCGACTAGGGAACCTCCGCACTCGCGATCCCGTATTCCGCGGTTTCGTTCGCTGCCAGCTAGTTCCGGGCATTGCCGGGAGTCCGAGACGCGAGTCGAAGACCGTTTCGACGACGTCATGTCAGTCCCTCTCAAGCGAGTTGCGTTCCGGAGGGCTCTTGAGAGGGGTGGTTCGCGCGGATGTTAGGTAGACCGGGTCAGGGCCGGCGGCGCGAGCGGGCATGGGGCGAGTCGAACGATGTTTCGGAGATGTGATGACGATTTCTCTTGATTGATAGTCTAAGATCGCTGTATTCAATTCGTGCGGCGTAAGTCACCCGGAATCCAGCTCGAACTGCGACACTCCGGCTGGGGCGGGAAACGGCCCGGCGCCGGCCGAAAGCCGCAGGCGGGGTCCGGTATTCCGCATCTCCGCCGAACGGGACTCGCTTCCCTTCCCGGTATCCCTGCCACGTCACCCTGAAGCTGCGCGATGGCGTGCCCTCCCTTCGAACCGTGAAGCTCGTCCGCGAGCTCGAACGATCCTGGGCAAAGGCCTGTGATCGCGGGGACTTCCGGCTCGCGCACTACTCGATCCAGGCCAATCACGTCCATCTGTTGGTGGAGGCGAAGGATGCGGACGCCCTGGGGCGTGGGATGAAGTCGTTGGGCGCGCGCCTGGCGCGTGCGGTGAATCGCGTGTTCGCGCGCTCTGGACCGGTCCTGAAGGACCGGTATCACCACGTAGTATTGAAGACGCCGACCCAGGTTCGAAATGCACTGCGCTACGTCCTGATGAACGCCAGACGGCACATGAAGCGGCCGCCCAGCAGCGTACGCATCGATCCGGCCTCTTCGGGTCGATGGTTCGGGGGCTGGAAGCGCTCCGCGCGCGATCTCGTGATCGCGGCAAGAGGAACGCCCGGAACGCGGGCGGTCGCGTTCACCCATACCTGGCTCCTCAACGAAGGCTGGAAGAGAGCCGGTCCGCTCCTGGACCCCGCTGCCGCTCCGGGCTGAACCGTCCTCACCGCTCCGGCCGGCACCCCCTCGTGCAGGCACCGCTAGTCCGCACGTCCTCGATCCAAGAAGACCGCCCGCAAGAGCAACCTGCGAGCCCTCCCCAGAGAGTCGGGAGGCCCCCACCCCTCAAGACCTTCCGCCGCCGCGAGACAAGATGATTCTCTCCTGGCCCACGCTGCCCTCCTGCGCGCGCACCCCTTCCACTCACCGTCGTTGTGAGGTCGTCCGTGCAGAGGATGCCTAGCTCCGAAACCCGATCGAACGGTTAGACTCCCCGCTCGTGGGGAAGCGATGAGCGACGCACAACCGGAGCCGGACGCGTCGGCGGGAACGCTCCCGACCTTGACCAAGGCCGTCTATGCCCTGGGTGATCACACGATCAACCTCGGCCTGGCCTCGATGTTGTTCATCTACCCGTTCTTCCTGACGGACGTGGCCGGCATCGCGGCGACCACGGCCGCATTCGTGCCACTCGTCGGGAGGTTCGCCGACGCGTTCAGCGATCCGCTGATGGGACGCTTCTCGGATCGCAGCCAATGGAAATACGGGCGCAGGCGGCCCTACTTCCTGATCGGGATGGTGCCGTTCGGCCTGAGCTTCGCCGCCTTGTGGTGGAACACCGAGGGGATGGCGGAACAAGACGCAGCCAACTTCTACACCGCTCTCTACGTCTTGTTCTCGCTCAGCATGACCGTCATCGCGGTGCCGTACCTGGCGATCATTCCCGAGATGACGTCGAGTTACGACGAGCGCACCTCGCTCAACGCTTGGCGTGCGGTCGGTGCGATCTTCGGCGCGCTGCTCGCGGCCGCGGCGGTGCGTCCGATCGCCGGTTTCTTCGGCGGCGGTGCCGAGGGCTTCCAGAAGGCCGGCCTGGCACTCGGCGTCTGGATCATGATGGTGTGGCCCTTCATCCACCGGGTCACCTTCGAACGGCCGCCGTCGACCGCGGCTCCGGATGATGGCTTGCTGAAGAGCATCGGAACGCTGGTGCGACACCTGGCCTTCGTGCGGCTGACCGGCATCTACATCTTCGGGCGCATCGCCATCGACCTGACGTCCACGATGTTCCTCTACTACTTCACCTGGTGGCTCGGTCGGCCCGAGGATTTCGGCTGGACCCTGGGCCTGTTCCTGGCGTGTGTCGCGCTCTCGATGCCGATGTGGAATGCGATTTCGAGACACGTCGACAAGCACACCATCTTCATCCTGGGTGCAGCCTCCTGGGTCGGCTCCCAGGCGCTGCTCTTCCTGGCCCAACCGGATTGGCCCCGCTGGTGGATCTTCGTCGGTGCCGCGATCGGGGGCGTCGGCTATGCGGCGGCGGACATGATCCCCTGGTCGATGCTCGGCGAGGTGGTGGACGAGGACGAACTCCGCACCGGCCAACGTCGAGAAGGCGTCTACTTCGGTCTCTTCATGTTCCTACGCAAACTCGGTGGCGCGTCGGCGGTAGCCCTGGCCCTCTACGTGCTCGGCCTCAGCGGCTATGTGGGCGGCGATGAAGTTACGAGCCAGCCGGAGGAGAGCATCATCACGATCCGCGTCCTCACGGCGGTCGTGCCCGCGGGTTTCGTCGCCCTCGCCGCCCTGTTGGCACGCGGCTTCCCGATCACACGTGCGCGTCATGCCGAGATCCTGGCCGAGCTCGAAACGCGGCGTGCTCAGGCCACCTCCTGATCGCGGCGAGGCCAGGCGCGTTACCCTGCCCCGATGTCTGCATTCGACGACGACCAGACCGTCACCCCCGACGGCACCGCCATCCGCGGCATGCGGCGGAAGCTCGGACTATCGCGACGCGCCTTCGTTCGCATCGTGGCAGACGCCTGCTTCCGCGAATCCGGCTTGCGCGAGACCGTCTCCATCAACCTGCTCGAGGGGATGGAGGAGGCCAACGAGCCGGTGCCCTACGCGATCGTGTGTCGGATCGCGGCGGGCCTCGATGCGGACCCGATCGTGCTGGTTCACGAACCGGACGCGTGAAGACCGGCCCGGTCCAAGCTCGTCTCCAGCAGCCGGCGAACGTTTCCGTGGAGCATGAAGCTCAGGTGCGCGCCCGGGTACCAGGCGATCTCGGGTCGCTCCCAATGGCGCCAGAGATCGCGTACCTGATCCGAGGGAACCAGCTGGTCGCTGATCGCGCCAAAGATCGAGCGGCGTTCCTTGGCAAGCTTCGGCTCGAGAGCGAGCGGCGATACCACCCGCAAGACCTCGTCGACCACCGGACGATCCACGCCGGCGGACTCCGCGTGGAGCAGATCCCGCGGCGGGCCATGCTTCCAGACGAGCCGAGCGAAATCGGTCGCGGGAATTCCCGCGATGGCACAGGCCAGATCGTCATCGAGGGAAGCGAGAAGCGACGTGTTGTAACCGCCTAGCGAGAGGCCGTAGACACCGATCGCCTCGGCACCTTGCTGCCGAATCCAATCGAGCAAGCGCCGGATATCCCACATCGTCTGGGTCTCAGCGTGCACCGTATCGAGGAAATCGGCGCCCATGAAATGCTCGCCGGAGATGCGGCCGACCTTGCGCGGGCCGTGCAGCGGCAAGACGGGAAAAGCGAGGTTGAGTCCGCGTTCGCGATGAAGGCGACGCACGTCGAAAGCGGGGAAGTCCATCCACGGCACACCCATCTGATAGCCGTGGATGCAGACGAGCCACGGCCGAGGCGGACCTTCGTGTTCGAGGACCCAGGCGTGAGCCGTCCGATTGGCACGACGATCCAGCCATCGTTCACGGCCCGGTTCTTCGATGCGGGGTTCGAACTCACTGGCGAAACGAAGGTGGCTGTAGTCGATGCCCAGGAACGATTCCCGAGTACGACGCACGTCTTCCGGTGCCGGCGGTACCCGATGATAGGTCGCCGGATTCGCGAGCCAGCCGCGATCGGCGAAGAGTGCCTGCGCCGCCTCGAGTTCGCGCGCGATGCGCGGGCGATCCTCGATGCCCGGCGTGTGCAGGCTCTGCACCATCATCCCGAGCACCGCGTCATCGGCCGCGATCTCGGCGGCGAGGCGGACCGAGACCGAGGCGGGTGGGACATCCTCCATGGGGGGCGTCCGCATGAACGAGATCCAGCCCTCGGCGACCAGGGCGGCCACGGCCAGCCCCACCAACACCAGCCCTGTACCGAAGCCGGCCACCAGCAAGATCGGTAGGCCCAACAGGATTCCGATCGCGGCGCCCAACGCACCGAGGTGCCGGGCGCGTGCCTCGTCCGCCATGGCGAGGCTCGCGAGCCCGCTCGCAAGGAGCAGGGCACCGGGGACGATGGCCAACAGGAACACGATCAAGCCGCCGGTCAGCGCCGCACTCAACCAGGCCAGTCCGACCCCGGCGAGAATCGCGGATTGCGGCGGCCGCCGATCCTCGAACAACACGGGCAGTCGCGGCTCATCGGCCTCGGTCAGATCGACATCATCGAAATCGGGCTCGGACATCATGCCTCCACGTTTGCGCGTCGGAAGGTACCCTCCCCGTCAATTCCCGCCTGATTGAAGGAGACCCCGTGCTAGTCATCCGTCGCGTCCTTGGCAGTATTCTCGGCTGCGCTTGCCTGGCAGGGGGCGCGCTCTCGGCATTCGCCGAGGGGTCGAGTGTCGAGGACGCCATTCTCGCGGTCGAACCCCAGGTGATCGCCTGGCGACGCGATTTCCACGAGCATCCGGAGCTCGGCAACCGCGAGACCCGCACGGCCGCCATCGTGGCCGCGGAACTCGAACGGTTGGGACTCGAAGTTCGCACCGGGGTCGCCCACACCGGCGTGCTCGGCGTCCTGCGGGGCGGCCGACCCGGCCCCACGGTGGCCTTGCGAGCCGACATGGACGCCCTGCCCGTCACCGAACAGACGGGCCTTCCCTTCGCTTCGACGGTTCGCACCCGCTACCGGGGACAGGACGTGGGTGTGATGCACGCGTGCGGACACGACGCCCACACCGCGATCCTGCTGGGCGCCGCGCGGGTGCTGAGCGGCATGCGCGCGCGGGTCCCCGGGAGGGTGTTGTTCGTGTTCCAACCCGCCGAGGAAGGGGCTCCTGCCGGCGAACGCGGCGGCGCCCGCTTGATGTTGGAAGAAGGCGCCTTCGACGAGCCCCGGCCGGACGCCGCCTTCGCCCTCCACGTGGTGCCCCAGCACGAAGCCGGCGAGATCGCGCTGCTTGCCGGCGGGGCGATGGCTGGCTCCAACCGGCTCGAGATCACGGTGCGTGGCCGCCAGACCCACGCCGCCTATCCCTGGGCCGGCGTCGATCCGGTGGCGGTCGCTTCCAGGATCGTGCTGGCGCTGCACGCGATTCCTGGCCGCCAGATGGATGCGAGGCTTCCGACGGTCGTCTCGATCGGAGCCATCCATGGGGGCGTCCGGCATAACATCATCCCGGACGAGGTCACGCTGCTGGGCACGATACGCCACCTCGATCCGAGCCAACGCGAAGACCTCTTTGCGCGAATCCGCCGGACCGCGACCAAGATCGGCGAGAGCTCGGGCGCCGAGGTCAGCGTGGAGATTCCCGAGGGCTATCCCATCACGTACAACGAGCCGGCGCTGACGGCTCGCGCCCGGACCGTGCTCGAGCGCGTCGTCGGCGAGGGAAAGCTGGTAACCCCGCCGCCCCGTACCGGCGCCGAGGATTTCTCGTTCTTCGCGAACCAGGTGCCCGGCGTCTACTTCTGGCTGGGAATCCGCTCACCGGAGGTGGCTGCCGCCGATGCCGCCGCCAATCATTCGCCGCTCTTCAGCGTCGATGAATCAGCGCTCCTGCTCGGGGTCCGGGCCATGACGCAGCTCGTTATGGGGGGCGCGGCACAGGAATGAGCCAGACGTGGGGCAGGCGAGATAGACTAGTGTCATGACCGCGCCGCACTTAGCCGAGCTGCCCACCTCAGAGCCCGGCTTTCCCGAGTCCGGATCGGATCGGGTGATCTTCCTGGTCGACGCTTCGAGTCGACTCGAAGCGCGGTTGCTCCGAGAGTGGATCGAACGCCAGACGCCCGAGGGCGGGCCCGTGATCGAAACGATGGCACTGCCGGCCTCGAGAAAACTGCGACACGGCCAACTCGACCCCGCTCTCGAAGCAGCACTCGCCACCGGGGATGATCCGCTCATGGCACCGCTGCGGGTGGCCTGGCTCGCCCGGGAAAGGAAGGGTGAACGCAGCGCGCGGCTCTCCGACCTGCTGAAGCTCGGCGACCCCCGGGATCCGAATCTGATTCGCGCATACTGGGTCCGCCTCCGGAATCCCAGCCGTTGCCGCATCGTCGCCGGAGAACCGGCACCGGCCTCGGAACTCCGCGCACGCTGGCAGCAGGTCGCGACGAGCGACGCGGGCCATACCGTCGGCCTCGCCGACTTCGTGGCGTTGCAAGCCGCCCTCGCGCTGGACCGCGCCGAGCGCCGCTTACGGGGCGCGCGCTACAAGGTCCCGCGCTTCGTGCGCGAGAGCATCCTGCAGCGCCCGGCCTTCCGTGGAGAGCTGAGCCAGGTCGCGCGCGAACTCGGCCGAAGCGAAGAGAGTGTGCGCGCCGAGGCGAACAAGTGCCTCCGAGAGATCGCGGCTTCCCACTCGACCTTCGTCATCGACATCGTCGTGCAGATCTGGCGGCTGCTCTACAGCCGCGCCTACGGCGATACGTTGCATCACGACCCCGCCGAGATCGAACGAGTACGTAGGCTTTCCCAGCAGCACCCTGTCGTATTCCTACCGACCCACAAGTCGAACCTCGACCACGGCGTGCTGCAGGCCCTGCTGCATCAGGCTGGACTGCCGCCCAATCACACGGCCGGCGGCATCAACATGAACTTCTTCCCGCTCGGTCCCCTGGTTCGGCGCGCGGGTGTGTTCTTCATCCGTCGCTCCTTCAAGGACGCGGTCGTCTACAAGGTCGTGCTGCGTCACTACATCGACTACCTGATCGAGAAGCGCTTCTCCCTCGAGTGGTACATCGAGGGCGGCCGTTCCCGATCGGGGAAGCTGCTGCCGCCACGCTTCGGATTGCTCGCCTACGTGATCGATGCCTATCGCCGCGGCCGCAGCGACGACGTGCAGTTGATTCCGGTCTCGATCGTCTACGACCAGATCTCGGATGTCGGGGACTACGCTGCCGAACAACGCGGCGCTGCCAAGGAAAAGGAGAGCTTCTCCTGGTTCGTCCGGCTCATTCGCCGCATGGGGAGCCGCTATGGACGCGTCTTCATCCGCTTTGGCGAGCCGGTCTCGGTCGCGAAGGCCCTGGGACCGCCGAACCCCGAGGCGGAGCCGCACCCGGACGACCACGAGCTTGCCCTGCAGAAGCTGGCATTCGAGGTCTGTGTCCGAATCAACCAGGCGACACCCATCACACCGATCTCGCTCGTCTGTCTCGCAATGTTAGGCCGTGGAGATCGCGCACTTTCGTGCAGCGAGGCCGTGGATGCCTTGCATAACCTGGTCGGCTACGTGCGGCGGCGAGGCCTCGCAACGACCGAGGAGCTGGACCTCGAACGCCCCGAGGGCGTCGGCGCCGTGCTCGAAGCACTGACCGATAGCGGCATGCTCATCGCCTTCAAGCGCGGCCGGGAGCCGGTCTACCGGATTTCCCCGGACCAGCATCTGGCGGCCGCCTACTACCGCAACACGGTGATCCACTACTTCGTTGCCGGCTCCATCGCGGAATTGGCGCTGCTCCGCGCCGCCGAACCCGAGGTCGCGGATCGGCGTCGCGAATTCTGGGACGAAGCCTTCCGCCTCCGCGATCTGCTCAAGTTCGAGTTCTTCTTCCCCGAACGCGAGCTCTTCCAGGGCGAGATCCACCGTGAACTTTCGCTCCACGACAGCGCCTGGGAACAACGACTCGACCAGGGGCCGGACCGGATCCAGGCTTTGCTGCCGAGGCTGAGGCCGCTGCAGGCCCACCGCATCCTGCGCCCGTTCCTCGAGGCCTACCGTGTGGTCGGCGACGTGCTGGAAACCCACGATTCCGAAGAGCGCCTCGACGAGGAATCATTCCTCAACGAATGCCTCGCCCTCGGCGAGCAATACCTGTTGCAGCGACACCTGGAACGCAACGAATCCGTCTCCAAGACCCTGTTCGGCACGGCCGTGAAACTGGCCCGCAATCGGAACCTGTGGGGCCCTGGGCAATCCGACCTCGGCGCGGAACGTCGCCAATTTGCCGTCGAGATCCGCGACTCGCTGCGGCGCATCGAGCTGGTAGAGGCGTTCGTCCGTGCCCGACACCAGGGATTGCTCTAGCCCGGTCAGCGCTCGGCTTGCTCCGTCGCCTCGAACGAGGCCGCTTGACTGTCGCCGAGCACATGCAGCGTGTCCTGGAAGACACCGTCGAGGACCCGGATCGAATCGACTTCGCGCTTGCGCAGCTCTCGCGCCAGCATGTGCAGCGCTCGGCTGGCCTCTGCCAGACGCTTGCGCCGGGTACCACCCGAGCGTTCTTCGAACCAGCGGACACCACCGCGAACCTTCTCGACCTCGTTCGCGGCCAGCGCGTAGCGGCCGTGGGCATAGGCCCGCCGCGCGACCCGCATGTGGAAGTCCGGCTCCTGGATCGGCACGACGGTGCCTCGGTGATTCACGAAGACCCGGGTACCCGGAGGGAACTGTCCGCGCGAACCGAGCCGGGGCGGCGTCGGTGCCTGCGGCGAATCCGCGAGCGCGTCTCGGGACGGGCTCTGACAACCGGCCATCGCGGCGCTCAACGCCACGGCCAGTGCGATTGCGGAAAGTCTCCGATGCATGGGGTCTTCCGAGGGTCCTTCGGTGCGGCGCTGAACCGACCACCGGTCGCGCCCGTGGCGGGGTCCTAGCGATTCGGCCTGTCGGAGGAGTACGCCGTCGGGACCGGAATGGATGACCTCAGCCGAGCGGCTTCGTTTCCGGCGCTTTCCAGCCATTGGCGGCCATCATACCGCGGCTGGCGCCGCTAGAATGCCGTTCCCTTGCCCCTCCGGGATCAAGCGAGCCGCTGAGCTTCGATCAGGGCGACCGTCAGGGTGAACCCGCGCTCCGTTCCCTCTCCCAGTTCGAGTGCGCTGCGGGCCTCTGCTGAAGCGGTCTCGAACATTCGTCGCAGGACGACCACCTCGGGTTCGGGCGTCTGCATGCGCTCGACCCAGCTGTCGAAGCCCTGCAGCAGTGGCCAACATCCGACCAGCGCAGCGCGACCGCCGGCCTCCTCGATCATCCGGGTCCACTCGTCGATGCGGTGGTCACGAACATGGGAGGGGTCCCGAAGCAGCTCCATCGTCTGCAGGAAGGTGTCCGCCAACGGTTCTTGGTAGGAGACCACGTCCGAAAGCAAGAAGGTGCCACCCGGCCGCAACACGCGCAGGAACTCGGAGACGGCACGTCGCGGGTTCGGGAAGTGGTGTGCTGCCAGGCGCGAACTCACCGCATCGAAGCTGGCATCCGGGTAGGGCAGTTCCTCGACGTCGCCCAGATCGAAGCGGATCTCGAGGCCGCGCTCGCAGGCCAGGGCCCTGCCCTGGTCGAGCATCTCCGGGGTGAGGTCGAGAGCGGTGGTTCGGATTCCGAGGGCGGCCAGGGCCAGCGCGGTGTGGCCGGCGCCACAGCCGGCATCCAGCATTGTCAGGGGCGCCAGGGCACTGGCACGCTCGACCAGGCGATCGAGATCGGGCCCCTGGGCATGCGTGAAACTCGAGGCGTAGTTCGCTGCGACGGCGCCGAATTGGCGCGTGACGCTGTCCTTCAGATCCATGAGAGGCTCCAGGTTCGCGACGGGGTGAAATCTTCGCCGGACTTATTATTTAACCTATGTTAACTATTTGGACAACCATGAGCGAATCCGAATCCGCTGCCACCCTGCTCGCCGTCGATCGGCTCCAGACCCTGACCGATCTCTTCGCGCTCCGTCGGCGTCAGCTCGCCGCCGAAGCCGGGCTCACGGAGGCGCAATGGCGGGTGCTCGAGGAGATCGCCACCGAGCACTTCCTGCCATCGATGTTCGCGCGCGACCGCGAATGCTCGGCGGCGGCGGTTTCTCGAACCCTCCGCCAGTTGCAGGAGCAGGGGCTGGTGCGCGCCCGACCTGATCCCGAGGACGCGCGCCAGCGGCGCTATGCACTCACTGCCGAGGGATGCCGCCGCATGGAACGAATCCGGGAAGCGCGCCGACGTGCGCTGGAAGTCGCCTGGGGGCCGGTTCCCGCGGCCGAGCTGAAGCGCTTCAGCCGCTTCGCGGAACCGCTGATCCGACGGCTCGAAGACCTCGCGCGTGAACCCGCCTAACCGGCCAATGGCCCATAGATGACCAGGGGATTGCCGGCTGGGTCTCGAAGCAAGGCTCGGCGCTCATGCGGACCGTCCTCGGCGGCGCGTTCGATCTGCGCTCCAGCGGCGGTCATTCTTGCCACCACGCTGTCGACGTCGTCGACCTCGAGGGATGCGCACGGACCGCTCGCCACGCGTTCGTCGCCGGCGGCCAGTGCCAGGGTCGCGCCACCGGCATCGAGGGCACAGAACCGATCACCATCCCGGACCTTGAGCGCCAGCCCCAGTGCCTCCTGGTAGAACGCCAACGCGTTGCTCAGATCATCGACCGGATACAGCACCATCCCGAGTTTCTCGACTGGCATCGCGTCCGCCTCCCTGTTTCGCTGCGCCCACTGAGCCTACCGTGATTCGTCGATCGATCGCGGCGACGCCGGATCTTCGTGTTCGGTGAGCATCTCCCAGGAGAATCACCGGCCTGGACGCTACCCTGCCCGCCAACGAGGGGGAGCGAGCGATGCGCGATGCGGCGGGGCCGAAGCGAACCACCTATCGACTTCGGAGGGACGTCCGACCCAGCGAGGTCGATCTCCACGTCGAAGTCGATCCGACCCGCGGCGAGGCCTACCACGGCGAGGTGCGCCACCGCCTCGTTCTGGCTCGCCGAAGAACCTCGATCGAACTCCATGCAGACGACATGCGGGTATCGAAGCCCCGCCTCGAGGTTTCGGGGAAACTGCGACGCGGGCGGGTCGTGAAACACCCCGAGCGAGAAACCGTCGAGATCGTTTTCGACGAGCCGATCCCGGCCGGTGAAGCGACGCTTCAGCTCAGCTTTCGCTCGAAGCTTCGCAGCGATCTACGCGGCCTCTACGCTGCCCGCGACGGAAAGCGGCTTTACGCGTTCACGCAACTGGAGGCGACGGACGCGCGGCGCTTCTTCCCGTGCTTCGACGAGCCCTCGTTCAAGGCTCGCTTCCAGCTCTCGGTCACCACCGGCAAGAAGCATGCGGTCATCTCGAACGGCCCGGTCGTGCGCGAAGAGCGCGCGGGCGACGGCCGCAAGACCCTCCACTTCGAGCGCACGCCGCTGCTTTCGACCTACCTGCTTGCGCTCGCCGTCGGCGATCTGGTCGCTTCGAAGCCCGTCCGCTGCGGAAAGACCGAGATCCGCACCTGGCACGTTCCCGGCAAGGAGAAGCTCACGGCCTTCGGCCTCGAGTGCGCCAGACAGACGCTCGCGCGTCTCGAACGTTATTTCGACATCCCCTACCCGTACGCGAAGCTGGATCTCGTCGCGGCACCGGATTTCGAGGCCGGCGCCATGGAGAACGCCGGGGCGGTCTTCTTCCGGGAAACACTGCTGCTCTCGGACCCGGCGACGCTCACCTTCGATGAGAAGAAACGCGTCGCCGAGGTGATCTGCCACGAGCTCGCGCACATGTGGTACGGCGATCTGGTGACGATGGCCTGGTGGGACGACCTCTGGCTGAACGAGGCGTTCGCCACCTGGATGGCGTTCCAGATCGTCGACGATTGGCAGCCCGAATGGCGCATGTGGAGCGACTTCCAACACCACAAGTCAATGGCCTTCGGGCTCGACGCCCTCGACGAGACCCACCCGATCTACTCGCGTGTGCGTAGCCCCGAAGAGGCGACAGAGAACTTCGACGCGATCACCTACGAAAAAGGCGCCGGCGTCGTGCGCATGATCGAGCGCTACCTGGGCGCCGACGTATTTCGGGAAGGTGTTCGCTGCTACATCCGACGCCACGCGGAATCGAACACCGTCGCGGCCGACCTCTGGAACGCGCTCGGCGAGGCCTCCGGCCAGGACGTCGAGCCGGTCGTGCGCGCATGGATCGAGCGACCGGGGTTCCCGCTGGTGAGACTTCAGCGCGAGGGCAACACGCTTCGCTACCGACAGGCCCGCTTTCATGCCTCGGCCGCGAAACGCAAGACCAAGCGCGCGCCGGCTCCCGCCTGGCCGATTCCCTTCGTTGCTCGTGTGGCAACGCGCAACTCGACGCGGAACGTGCGAGAGCTCCTCACCCGCAAGAGCGGCGCGATCGAACTGGGCCGTGGCACCACGACCTTCGTCTACGGGAACGCCGAAGAGAGCGGCTTCTTCCGGCCCCTTCACGATGCCAAGGAACTAGGCGCGCTTGCGCGCGGACGCGCTCGACTGGAACCGGTCGAGCGACTCGGGTTGCTGGAACACCAATGGGCCATCGTGCGTGCTGGTGAAGCCCCGATCGGCACGTTCCTCGAGCTCGCCATGGCGTTTTGCGACGAGGAGGATCCGGATGTGCTCGCCACGCTGCCGGGAGCGCTCGCGAGCTGCGCGCGAAGCGCCGGGCGAACGATCGGTGAAGAGGGCGAGCGCGCCTTTCGCGAACGGGTCGGCGCTGTCTTCGCACCCGCATTTCGGGAAATGGGGTGGAGGGCCCGACGCGGAGAGAGCGACCACACGCGCATGAGACGAGCGCAGTTGTTGGCGTTGGCCGGGCGGGTCGGCGAGGACGCCGAGATCCTCGCGGCGGCTTCGCATCACTGCGACGCCTATCTGCGCAAGCGTTCGAGCCTCGAGCCGAACCTCGCCGGCGACGTCGTCGCGCTCGGGGCGCGTGACGGTGACGCCGCCCTCTATGCGCGCTTCCTGGCCGAATCGAAGCGGGCCACCACACCCCAGGAGGAACGTCGGCTGTTGTTCGCGACCGCGAGCTTCCGCGATTCTGTGTTGATCGCACGTACCCTCGAGATGTCGCTCACCGACGCGGTCGGGACCCAGGACGTCGCCATGGTGTTGATGCGTTTGCTCGCCAACCCGGCGGCGGCCGTTCCCACCTGGACTTTCATGAAGCAGCGCTGGAAGAAGCTCCAGAAGCGGCTCCCGCCGATGCTCGTCACCCGTCCGATCGAAGCGCTCCCCGGACTCGGCACGAAGGCGTGGCGCCAGGACGTGGCGCGCTTCTTCCGCGAGCACCCGGTGGCAACGGGCCAGCGAACCGTGCGCCAGGCCCTCGAGCGTTTCGATGCCGGAATCCAGTTCGACGAGCGCAACGAGCGCCCGCTCCGAAAGTGGCTCGGCTGAGGGCCGTCGGGCGGGCCGAATTTCCGGAGAATATGCGATCCTGGCCTGGGATTCAGTTGCACCTGAAGGATTTTCGCTTTACTTTCGCTTCATGCGCGCACGTGCAGCGAAGACGAACCCGGCGAACCGTTTCGATCCCACGCACTACGAGAACACGGACCAGGAAGCCTGGGAGCGCGTTCAACACGACGTCCCGACAGAGGTGTTTGCCGATCCATCTCGTACGATCGTGGCGACCAACAACAGCCCGGACGTGGGATTCGCCTCGAGCATCAACCCCTATCGCGGCTGTGAGCACGCCTGCGCCTACTGCTTCGCGAGACCGACCCACGAGTACCTGGGGCTCTCGGCCGGACTCGACTTCGAAACCAAGATCTTTGCCAAGCACCGCGCGCCGACGTTGCTGCGCCAGCGCCTGACGCAGAAGTCATGGGTGCCTCAGGTCTTGGCGTTCTCGGGCGTGACCGATCCGTATCAGCCCACCGAGCAGAAGCTTCGCATCACGCGTGGCTGTCTCGAGGTCCTGGCGGAGTTCCGAAATCCCGTAACCGTGTTGACCAAGAGTGCGCTCGTAACGCGCGACATCGACGTCTTCCAGGAGCTCGCTCGCCACGGCGCCGTGGCCGTGATGCTCTCGATCACGACCCTCGACCCGAAGCTCCAGCACCGCATGGAGCCGCGCGCCGCGCGACCCTCGAAGCGGATCGCGGCCGTCGCGAAACTGGCCGAAGCCGGCATTCCGGTTGGCGTGATGGTGGCCCCGGTCATCCCCGGACTGACCGATCACGAGACGCCCGCGATCCTGCGGGCCGCAGCCGAAGCCGGCGCCAGCAGCGCGGGTCGCGTGGTCCTGCGGCTGCCCCACGGCGTGAAGGACATCTTTGCGAACTGGCTCGAGGAGCACCATCCAGAGCGCAAGGCCAAGGTCTTGAACCAGCTGCGGGGCCTACGTGGCGGGCGTCTCTACGATCCGAACTTCCGCGACCGCCAACGGGGAACGGGCAATCACGCGGCGCACCTCGAACAGGTCTTCGATCTCTATCGGCGAAGGTTCGGCCTCGCCGAGCGGTTGCCCGAACTCGAAACGCGGCACTTTCGGATCCCGGGCGCTCGCAACCAGCTCGACTTGTTCAGCCCGTGATCGGGGATCGCTTCACGGCGCCGGTTGATAGGCGCCGGTCGCGAAGTCGAAGAGGCAGGCGGCACCCCCCGACGTTTCCAGGTAGCGCCCGCGCAGCTTCCTCACGGGATTGTCGCCGGCGGTGCCCGATTTCGAAACGAACAGCCGCCAAACCTGGACCGCGAAGCTGTTCTCGCTTTCGTCCTCCAGCGGGACGATCAGCCGCAGCGAAGACTCGCCGACGAGATCCGACGGCGCTGCGACCTCGAGGAACGCGGACAGGGCAGCGACCTGGGGCTCACAGCGGCGATCACCGCCCGCTTCCCCGCCGGCGGCGAGCGCACTCAGCAGCCGATCTGCCAGCCGTGGCTCGCAGGCACCCGCCGGGGCGCCAAACGCGGCCAGCGCCCGGTCTACGACCTCGGGGCCGTAGAGCAGATTCCCGGCGACCGCGACGCCCGCGCCTGTTCGCCCACCAGCCCAGGCGCTGGTATCCGAGCCCGTAAACGTCTCTTGATCCGGAGACGGATCCAAGCTCGCCAAGCCGTACTGTCGGCGGGAGCCCCCGCCTAACACGTCGTACCAACGGGACGGGTCCCAGGCGGGGTCGGTGATTTCGGTCAAGACCTCTGCCGGTGAGTCGCCGGCGGCAAACCGGTCTCGGGCGAGATCCCGCGCCTCGACGTTCGCAAACGCCTGGGCGGCGATGACCCCGTGGCCCGGCATCACGCCGGCGATGATCTCGACCCCGCCGATGCAGGACGCGCCGGCGATGCCCACTTCTCGTGTCTCGGCATCGACGGCCACGATCGACCAGGTTGCCGCCGCGGGCGCCGCGATGGCGAGAGCCCCGGCCAGGACCGCCACGCAACCAGGGATGAAGAATCGGCCCCTCAGTGGTCGTGACCGTGTGGACGCGCCGCGAGTTCGGATTCGAGGCCGGACAACGCGGCTTCCGTGAGCCACCCCTTCTGCGAAGCGACCGCCCGGAAGGCCTCGAGCCAGCAGCCCCAGTAGTGATAGGCCTCCGGCTCCACGCTCTTTTCGTGCCGCGCGATCGCTGTGATCAAGGCGAACTGGAACTCCGGCCATTCGAAGCGACCGGCATCGTGAAGGGCAAGGGTCAGACCGAAAACGCGGCTCTCCCAGGGCGCCTCGAACACGATCTCCCCGTTGCTACGCGGCGGTGCGCCAGCGTCTTCATCCGGAAGCAGCTGGTCGATCTCACTCACGGTTCGCCTCCACCTGGGCCACACCGATCATGGCGTCGCGGCTCACGAGTGGCGCCAGATCCGCCTCGGAAAGCGATTCGGTCCCGACGGGTCGCTGGGGGAGCACCATGTAGCGGATCTCGGCACTCGAATCCCACACGCGAACTTCCGTCTCGTCCGGCAGCTCGAGTCCGAACTCTCGAAGCACCGCGCGAGGCTCGCGCACGACCCGTGAACGATAGGCCGGATCCTTGTACCAGCTCGGAGGCAAGCCTAGCACCGGCCACGGATAACAGGAGCATAACGTGCAGACCACGACGTTATGCACCTGAGGTTCGTTCTCCACCACGACCAGGCGTTCGCCCTGCGCTCCGCCGAAGCCGAGCTCGGCGATGGCCTCGCGGCCGTTCTCGAGAAGTCGTTCCCGGTAGGCCGGATCGGTCCAGGCGCGCGCGACGACCCGGGCGCCGTTCATCGGGCCGACATCTTCGGCGTAGTGGCGAATCACGCCCTCGATGGCCTCCGCAGTCACCAGACCCTGGTCCGTCAAGAGCTTCTCGAGGGCCTCGGCCCGGATCGCCAGGGGATCCGGTGCGTGGTCGTGGTCACTCATGCGGGCACCTCGAAGCGGGGCCTCGGAGCGAGATAGCTCTCGAACAGATCGACGTGGACGCTGGTTCCGGCTTCGGCAGCGTCACCCCAGAGCTCGCGCGCATCGAAGCGGACGGCGTAGACGTGCTGCGGGTTCTCGCCCTCGCCATGGGCGTGGGTGTCGGGGAAAACCCAGGCGCCATGCCAGAGCGCGACGGTCCCTTGGCAACCGCGGGCGTAGCCGGGCAAGCGGGTGTGGCCTGAGCGATGGAGTTTGCGCGTGACGACTTCATCGCCCGGCGCATATCTGGGCGGCTCGTCGATCACCCGCAGTGTGGACGTATCGGGGAAAAGGCCCGGGCGCGGCCGCCGGTCGGCTTCCTCGACCAGCTTCTCGACGGCGCCTAGCCAACGACCGAAGTAGCCATCGCCGAGGTAGGCAACCGGGTCGAGTCGCTCGATCGCGTGGCGGAAGGCATCCACGTTGAAGCAGCCCTGACCGATCATCAGACCCGCGATGGCGCGGACGCGTGGCTCCCACAGCGCATGGAACTCGGCTTCGTCGCGTTCCTCGAGCGAACCGCCGAAGCCGTGCTTGCCGCCGAGGTCGTGAATGCCATCCATTGCACGCGATCCTACCACGCGCGGAGTGATACCCTCCCGGGCCATGGGTTCCACGACCGAGCTGCGTCGTCGGCTTCGCCAGATCGATGGCCGCAGCTACCGGGCCTATCAGGAGCTACGCGGTCCGTGGGAACTGGATGGTGCCACGCTGTTCATCGATCACGTCCAGGGAGATCCGTTCGCGTCTCCTTCCCGCATGCGGCTGCGCGTCGATGCACGGGCCGCTGCCTGGCCCGCGGCCCTGCTCGATTCACGAGCCCGCCGGATCGGCTTCGAGGATTACCTGGCCCGCGCCGTCGCTCGCGCAATTCAGGAACTCGTGCGCGGCGATCGCGGCTCGGGAAAGAGCGGTCGCGTCTTCATCGATGCCGGCAGACAAGCAATCCTGGAACGGACCGCTGCGACGGCCACGGATCGGCATATCGAAGCACGGCTCGAAGTCGGCTTGCCCGCCGCGGGAAGGCGCGTGCTCGCAGGCGAAGCCGAGGCGTTGCTGATCGAGGAGCTGCCCGCGCTCGCCGACATGGCCCTCCACGCCAGCGCCGCCAGCGCCGACGAGGCGCTTCGCTACGCCGAAGCCAGCGAGAACCACAGCCACCTCCAATGCCAATTGGACACGCTCGGACTCATCGCCTTCATCCCCGAGGGCGCGACCCTGCCTCGCGCGAGTGGCGCAAGTCAGACGCCGCTCTCGGACCACGCGACCCCCTTCGTGGGTCCAGAATCGCTGCAGGTCGAACTCGCGCTGCGCAATCCGATCGATGGCAGGACTCGGATCGTCGGGATGGGAATTCCTCGCGGAATCACCCTGATCGTGGGCGGCGGCTACCACGGAAAGTCGACGCTGCTCCAGGCCCTCGAACGCGCCGTGCACGCCCATATCCCCGGCGACGGTCGCGAGTGCGTGGCGACCCATCCTGACACCGTGAAAATCCGCGCCGAGGATGGTCGACGGGTGGTTGGCTGCGACATCCACGCGTTCATCGATTCGCTGCCCGACGAGCGCTCGACCACGAACTTCAACAGTGACGATGCCAGCGGCAGCACCAGTCAGGCCGCCAACATCATCGAGGGCCTGGAAGCCGGCGCCCGGCTGCTCCTGCTCGACGAGGACACGTCCGCCACCAACTTCATGGTGCGAGACGCCCGAATGCAGGCGCTGGTCGCCCGCGACCACGAACCGATCACCCCGTTCGTCGACCGGGTGCGCGAGCTCTACGAGAACCTGGGCGTGTCGACCATCCTCGTGATGGGCGGCTCTGGCGACTATTTCGACGTGGCGGACACGGTGATCGAGATGCGCGCCTATCAAGCGTTCGACGTCACGGCACAGGCGCGGAACATCGCGGGTAGCCACCCGACCGGCCGTTCTCAGGAGGCGCGCAGCGCCCTGCGCAAAGCTGCCCCTCGCGTCCCGATCGCCAGCAGCCTGAACCCGTCGAAGGGGAGACATGAGGTGCGGATCGAGGTGCGTGGCACCGATGAATTGGGATTCGGGCGCGAGATCGTGGACTTGCGCGCCGTCGAGCCGCTGGTGGAGCCTTCCCAACTACGCGCAATCGGATTCTGTCTCGCTGCGGCGCGGCAGTTCATGGGAGAAGGAGCGACCCTGCCCGAGGTTCTCGACGCTCTCGAAGGCTGGCTGGACGAGACGGGGCTGGAGGCGCTCGATCGCCGTTCGAACCTGTCGCGACCGAGGCGATACGAAATCGCGGCCGCTCTCGGCCGGTTGCGAAGCCTGAAAGTGGAATAAATCGCGTTCGGGTGAACCCGAATGCGCCCGAATTCGTCACATTCTCGGCCTGCGCCTGTCTACCTGGAGACCCGATGACCCGTATGACGACTCAATTGGCCGTACCCTTCCTACTCCTCGTGCTTTGCAATGCGGCGTTCGCCCAGGCCTGGACCGAGGTCCGCAACGAAGCGGGCATCCTCGTCCAGAAGCAAGCGGACTCGAGCCGTGTGTTGCCGATCCTGTTGGCCACGACCGAGATCAAGGGCACACCGGACGAGGTGCTCGCCTGGATCCGTGACACCACGACCCATACCCGCTGGATGGCCAACTGCGAGGAGGCCAGGCTCCTGAAGCAGACCGACGAAGCCAGCTTCGCCTACAACCGCGTGGGGGCGCCCTGGCCGGTCTCGGACCGGGATTCGGTGGTGCGCTCGACCTTGATCTCCGAAGGCGGCGGTCACCGGGTCGACTTCCAGAACACCGAGGAGATGAACGTCCCCGTGAACTCGGATTTCGTTCGCATGGCCCGCATCATTGGCCACTGGGACCTGCGCCCGAACGACAACGGCGGAACCAGCGTCGAGTACATGATCGATTCGGACCCGGGTGGCTCACTCCCGGGATGGCTCGTCGCCCAGGTGGCCAGCGACGTTCCCTTCACGACCTTGTCCAACCTGAAGCGAATGGTCGAGACCAACGCGAAGCGATAGCTCGAAACGTTAGTCGCTGGCGTCGTCAGGCAACGACGAGCCCGAGGTTTCGCCTTCGAGGTCTGCCAGGAAGGTGCGGTCGATGCGCGCCTTGACGGTACGGCGGTCGATGGCGAGCCGACGTGCTGCCTCTTCGTAGCTTCCGGTCTGGTGGTAGATCAGGGCCGTATAGCGAGCCAGTAGCTGGTCGGTGTCGAGTGTGCCCGCGACGAGGTCCGCTGCGAACGTCCCCCGGGCGCCGCGGGCCGACTCTCCACTGCCCCGCCCCATCGGATGATAGGCGCCACGGATCACGACGTTCCGTACGCATTGCTCGAGCTCACGAATGTTGCCCGGCCAACCATAATCGGCCCCCAGGTGGCCCTGGATCCATTCGTTGACGGTCTCGGCGATCTCATCTCCCTCTTCGTCGAACAGGCGTCGCGAGATCACGAGCACCAGGCTGTGCAGGTCCTCGGCGTGGTCCTCGATTTGCGTGCGAAGGCTCGGCGTTTCTATCCGGTCGGAACAGAGCCGGTAGTAGAGATCCTCTCGGAAGCGCCCGGCCTGCATCTCGGCCCCCAGGTCCCGATTCGTTGCGGCGATGACCTTCCCCTCGAAGTCGCGCTCGTTCGTCTCTCCGAGACGCTGGAAGGTGCGAGATTGCAGTACGCGCAGCAGCTTCACCTGGATCGCGCCATCGAGTTCGCCGATCTCGTCGAGGAATACGGTTCCCAGAGGACCTGCGGTCTGGAGCCAGCCCGCGTGGTCTTCGACGGCCCCGGTGAATGCACCCCGTTTGTGACCGAATAACTCGGATTCGATCAGGGTCGGCGAGAGTGCGGAGAGATTCAGCGGGAAGAATCCCTCGCTGGGTGCACTCGAAAAGGTGGACGTGGCCGGATCGAAGGGCAGGAACCGGGCGTGTCCGATCGCTCGGGCGACCAGTTCCTTGCCGGTGCCGGAAGGCCCGGTGATCAGGGTGGCGTAGTCGTGCATGCGGTCCACGAGCACGCGGCGATAGCGACCGCGATCTGCGCTGAAGATCGACTGCCAGGCAGCGGCCCGCAGCTCGGCCGCGGGCAGGGATCCGCCATAGAGCTGGCGGAACACGAAGTGAAAGGCACGATAGGTCTGGTAGCCGTATGCAAAGAGGAATGGGGAGTCGAGGCGACCCCGGCGCTCGAAGCCCTTCACTTCCAGATAGTGCTCGGCGGTCCTTTCGAATGCCGCATAACGAGTGGTCTTGTTGGCCTTCTGGGAATCGGCTTCCAGGATCGCCCGCCAGTCTTCGGTGAAGCTGGCATAGAGGCGGTAGAGCACCAGATCCTCGTAGAGGCCCTGCTCCTCGGCGCTCGGCGCCGTGCCACCTGCCAGCCGGGCCCGCGCATCGTCGAGCAGCTTCCGGCCGGTCGCTTCGAGCGCCTCGAGGTTGGGATTCATGCCGTCGAGTTCGGCGTCGACGCTCCACACCTGGCGGGTCGCCACGAAGGCGTCGCCCAGTACTTCCTGCTCCAGCGCGATCCGTTCCGGCAGGAACGGGTTCACCGCGGTGAGCCGCGACATGGCTCCGGCGATGGCACGTTCCTTGCCTTTGAACAGGGCCATGATCCACTCTCCCTCGCTCTATCCAACGGAGAAGGCGTCAGAAGCCATTCTCATGCCTTCGCATCGTACATCCGATGTACTGTTCCATACATCGGCTGACCAGCCCAGGAGGATGACCCTGCGACGCGCGCTCGATGCCTTCGTGGCCGGCCTGGCCCGGCTCTGTGCTCTCGTCTTCTTTCGCCGGATCGAGGTGGTGGGCCGGGAGAACCTTCCGAGCCTTGGCCCGGTCCTGCTGGTCGCGAACCACCACAACAGCCTGGTCGACCCGGTGCTGGTACTGGCTGCGACGAAAGTGCGCGCGCGTTTCCTGGCCAAGAGCACGTTGTGGCAGGTCCCTGGCATGCGACAACTGCTCCAGCTCGCCGCGGTGATTCCCGTCTACCGGGCACAGGACGGTTCGGACATGAGCCAGAACCAGGGGACCTTCGCGGCCTGCCACGAGGAACTCGGTGGCGGCGGCGCGATCGCGCTGTTCCCGGAAGGCATCAGCCACGATGCGCCGCATCTGGCGCGACTCAAGACCGGTGCCGCCCGGATCGCGCTGGGCGCCATGCGCACGCATGGCGCGAGCGCGCTTCGGATCGTTCCCGTCGGCCTGACGTTCGAGGAGAAGGGCACCTTCCGATCCCGCGCCCTGGTACGAATCGGAGAACCGATCGACCCGACTCGCTGGGCGGAGCAACCCGAAGGGGATGGCTTCGAAGGGGCCCAGGCATTGACCGAAGCGATCGATGAGGGGTTGCGCGCGGTGACCCTCAACTACCCGTCCGTGGATGAGGCCTCGTTGATCGAGCAAGCGGCGGATCTCTACACGATCGATGCGCCCGAGCTTCCCACCCGCATGGCACTCGCCGAGGCCTTCGCGGTTCGCAAGACCTTCATCGCGGCCTACGGTCGCTTGCGAGAGCGGGATCCGGAAAGGATGGACGCGCTCTCCCGACAGGTCGCCGCGTACACCGAATCGCTTGGAAAGATGAAGGTTCGCGAGGAGCAACTGGCCGCGCGCTTTCCCAGCGAAGTCGTCGCCGCCCAGATTTTCGGGACGGCTTGGCTCCTGCTGTTCTGGCTTCCCCTCGCGTTCATCGGCACCGCACTGAGCTACATCCCCTATCGACTCTGCGGCGTGGTCGCGCGATTCATGAAGACCGGCGACCTACCGGCCACCATGAAGCTGTTCGGTGGCTTCTTCCTGTTCCCCATCACCTGGACGATCTGGTGTGGCCTCGCCTACGCAGCCTGGGGTACCGGGGCCGCGCTCTTCGTGGCCGTCCTCGCTCCTGTCTCTTCGTGGTTCGCCATGCGCTTCCACGAGCGCTACGAGCGCTTCTTCGATGACGCCAGCGCATGGCTGCGCCTGCGCTTCAAGCGGCGCGAAGCCGAAGATCTGCGGCGCGAGCGCGAGGCGATCCGGCAGAACGTCGACGAGCTACGCGCCCTCGACGAGGAGTAGCGCTCGGCCCGCAACGCGGAGTGCGGTCCTACCAGCCAGCCAACTGCGCGGCGCGTTCCCGGTGGGTCCCCGGCGTACCGAGCCAGGCCCGGTCGAACAGCGCGCGCTTGAACCACATCTGGACATCGCACTCCCAGGTGAAGCCGATGCCACCGTGGGCCTCGGTTGCCTCGCGCGCCACGTGCATGAAGCGGTCGGTGACATGGGCCTTGGCGAGGGCGGCCATCCGCTCGCAATCCTCGGGAACCTCGTCGAATGCATGGGCCGCGTACCAGAAGAGACCGCGCGCCGGCTCGGTTTCGAGGGCCATGTTGGCAAGCTGATGCTTGAGCGCCTGGAAGTGGCCGATCGTCACGCCGAACTGCTCGCGCGTCTTGGCGTACTCGACGGACATGGCGAGTACGCGGCTGGCACCGCCAAAGGCGTCGGCAGCCAACAAGATCAACGCGGCGTCACGAGTACGTGAGGCCGCATCGGAGCCGTCCGGAAGTGCCTCCGCGGCAGCGCCGTCGAAGCGCACGGTGTAGAGCCGCCGCGTCCGGTCCACGCCTTCGAACAGTTCGATGGTCGCTCCGTCGCCGGGCGCGACCAGTGCCAGCCCGCCGCCCTTGGTCCCGACCACGATCACGTCGGCCTGGGCGCCATAGGGCACGTGGCACTTCGTCCCGGTGAGCGCATCGCCACCAACCGACCACTGCTCCGGCAGCCAGCTGCCGTCTTCCTCGCCGAAGGCAACGGTGCCCAGCGCGTCTCCGGTTGCCAGCTTCGGTAGCCATGCTCGCTTGTGTGCCTCGCTGCCACCAAGCGCGATCGCGAGGCCCGCGAGTGTGTGCCCTAGGAAGGGACCCGGTGCTGCGGCAAATCCCATCGTCTCGGCGACCAGCGCCGCGTCGATCATCTGGAGACCTGCGCCCCCGTGCTCCTCGGGTACCAACAACCCGCCGAGGCCAAGCTCCATCAGGCCCTTCCAGAAGGTCTCATCGTGGGGTTCCTCGGCGTCGAAACGCGCGCGAAGCTGGTTGGGATCGTTCTCGTTCGCCAGGAATTGGGCGACCGTATCCTGCAGCAGTTGCTGCTCTTCCGAAAGTCCGAAGTCCATGAGCTCTCTCTACCGCTTGTGCGCGTCGGCGAAGTAGTCGCGGGGAAGGCCGAGCCCGCGCTCGGCGATGACGTTGCGTTGGATGTTGCCGGTGCCGCCCGCGATCGCGACGCCGAGCGAACTCATGTACTGGCCCACCCAACCCGCTGCGTTCTCGGGCCCTGCGAACAGGCCGCGCGCGCCCTGGGACGGATCGGTCAGGGCTCCGTCGCCGAGCAGGTCGACGGCGATCTTGGCGACTTCCTGGCCGATGTTCGTCGAGTGGAGCTTGTTCATCAGCTGGATCATGCCGGCATCTTCGCCGCGGAGACCGGCTGTCATCTGGCGGTAACCCGAGTACACGTGGGCCTGCACATAACCTTCGAGGGTCGCCAGTCGTTGGCGGATCGCCGGATTCTCGATCGCCGGTTTGCCGTCGATCGTGCTCTGCTTCGCCAGCTTCAGGATGTTCCGGAAGGTCCCCTGGGCCTGAGCCGCGTTACCGATCGAATTCCGCTCGTGCTTGAGCGTGGTTCGCGAGACCAGCCAGCCCTCGCCGCGCTTGCCCACGATCCAGTCCTTGGGGGTTCGCACGTCGCTGAAGAAGACCTCGTTGAAATCGGCGCCGCCCGTCATCTGCCGCAGCGGACGAACGTCGATCCCTGGCTGCTTCATGTCGAGCAGCAGGTAGGAAATGCCACCATGTTTCTTTTCCCCGGGCTCGGTTCGGCACAGGATGAACATGAAGTCCGCGTGCTGCGCACCCGACGTCCAGATCTTCTGGCCGTTGATGACCCAATCATCGCCATCGAGCTCGGCCTTGGTCTTGAGCGATGCTAGGTCAGAGCCGGCGCCGGGCTCGCTGTAGCCCTGACACCAGGCGGTGTTCCCGAGCACCGTGTCCTCGACCCAGCGCTCCCGCTGCCACTCTTCGCCGCGCTCGAGCAGGGTCGGCACGAGCATCATCGTGCCGATGCCCATCGCCTCCATCGGTGCGCGGGCGCGGGCGAACTCCTCGCGAATGACCTGGGCCTTGAGCGAATCGGCTTCCTGCTCGGAGCCGCCGTAATGCCTCGGGATGCTGCGCGCGAGGTAGCCTGCTGCGATTCCCTTCTTCCGGAAGGCAACCGCCTGGCCCTGCAGGTCCAGCTTCGCCTCGTCGCCCTTCAGCGGCCATTCTGCATCGAGGAAGGCTTTGACCTCGCCTCTGAACGCTTCGTACTCGGGCCCATAGCTCAGATCCACGGGGGTCCTCCTGCCGGTCGGGCTGCCGCGAGCGGGCCGGATCCGGCGGAACAGGTGGGGCCCGATCATAGACGGTGTGGCAGTGGCCCTGCCAGTAAGTATCCCCCCGGCATAGTCAGGCATAGTCGGGGGGTCCCGATGGACCAAGGGCCAACTTGCGTTCCGGGCGCGCGGATCAGCATATTCTCTGAGAGCGCGTAGTTCGGCGACCGGAAGAAATAGCCGACGGCCAGCCGCCACACTCGTGTCGCCCTCGCTCGCGCCGCTGGGCAGGATGACCTAACGGTCCTTGGCGACCCGCTCGAAATGGTAGACTGTGTTCGCCGTCTCGAAATCGATCGCTCGCGGCCCCGCTTCGAGCACCGCGCCTACCGCGGTCGTGGCGAAGACCCTGCCGTCGTCGGTGGAGCAGCGCACTGGCTGCCCGATCTCGATGGGATCGAGCACGTAGCCGAAACCGAGATCTTTCCGCCGGTTCCGCCGGGTCCGCGCGATGCGGACTCGGGTTCCCGGTGCGAACGGGTCGCCCGCGTCTCCGCTCTCCGAGAGGACGGCCACGTAGCGCGTGCCCTCCTCCACGGGGCCGAGCAGCTGCGTGGATTCCGGTGAGACCGGAGCTTGGATGAGTCGGGGATGCTCACTGGAGACACGTCGAGCCAACCGCCGGAGTGCACGGAGTCGCAAACGCTTCAGGCTTCGGCCCTTCGAGCGGCCCGGCGCGGCAACCCCGGCCCGCTCGACGCGGTAGACACTGTTCGCGGTGACGACCTGCACGGCATCGCGACCGAGGCGCTCGAGACCTCGGATGGCGCTGGTCACGAAGAATCGGCCGCGGGCTATCTCTAGACGGATCGGTCGGCCCGCGACGAGGGGATCGACCAGGATCCCGCCCTCTGGCTGCTCCGAAGGGCTGTCCTCACTCCCGAGCGCCCGAACGAGCGTCAAACGCACCTCACAACGAACCGGGAGGACAGGATTCCGGGGAGGTGAGGGCAGCCCCGCGCCTTGCGGACTCGTCTCGTCCGGGCCCGCCTTCGCGGCCCCCGGGGCCGGAGCGGGTCGTGGACTCCGGCGCGTGGGATCCTCAGCCGACACGGTAGCCAGCAGTTTCCTCAGCGGACGCAGTCTCGTAGCCCTGGCCACGCAACCTGGCGTTCAGGGCCATCCGCATGTCGCGATCATCGTCGACGACCAAGACCTCGAGGGCTCCCATTCCAATCTCCCATGTCGACTCGCGCTCGCGTTGCTATTCGAACAAGTCGCGGAGGGCATCGGCCAGCGTCTGAGGACTGAACGGTTTGGCGACAATCTTCGCGACCCCGAGAGCCACGGCCCGCTCCTCAGCGTCGCTCGACATGCCCCCGGTGACCAGGCAGAACGGCACCGATACGCCGAGACGTTGGAGTTCCTCGAGAAGCTCGATCCCGTCCATGCGCGGCATCCTCAGATCAGAGAGGATCAGATCGGGAGGCTCACTGTGCACCTGCTCGAGCGCTTCGATGCCATTACCAGCTTCGCGGAAGACGTGCTCGCCGAGCTCGGCCTGGTTCATCGCATCGATCAGGAGGCTGCGCGCCAGCGAACTATCATCGACGACGAGGATCTTCATCGAGGCCCGCGGATTCGATGCCGCGGGGCCGGGCCGTTGGAGCGGTGAAACCCATGCGCGCGCGGCTCGTTGCCAACGGCGCAGGTCTCGACCCCGCACGTTCTCCCGTATCGCATTCCCACGGCTCCTTGGCGTCCACCCGCTGGAGCGCCTATCGACTCCCTGGCTGTTGCGATGAATGGACTGGAACACTGGAATCGCGCCCCGTTTTCCAATGTCGGGAAACGGCCACGCTTCCCTCATCCCGTGTTCGCCTTCTCCGCCTTTCGTTTCCGCTCGTCAGGTTGCTCCTGGACCGGCGTACGAGGAGAGATGGGACTCCGCGCGATCTAGCCGCGGGGTAGCGATACCAACGGGTTCGTCGCGGTCCCGGACACGCTAGCGCTCGCTGGCGTAGCGTTCGCGCACCTTGCGGCGTTGGATCTTGCCGCTGTCGAGACGCGGCAACTCCATGGCGAAGTCCACGCTGCGCGGGCATTTGTAGTGGGCCAGCCGCTCGCGACAGAAAGCCATCAACTCGTTGGCCAGGGTGTCATCGGGCGCGATTCCGGCCGCTGGCAGCACCACGGCCTTCACCTGCTCGCCCCATTCGTCGTCGGGGACCCCGATCGTGGCGACGTCGCCGACGGCCGGATGTTGGAGCAGGACGTCGTCCACCTCGGCGGGGTAGATGTTGACGCCGCCGGAGATGATCAACTCGGCGCTTCGGCCAGTCAGGAAGAGGTAGCCCTCGGCATCGATGCGCCCCATGTCGCCCATCGTGAAGAAGTCACCGCGGTAGGCGGACTCGGTCTTCTCGGGTGCCTTGAAGTATTCGAAGCGCCCGACCTCGGGCGCGCCGAAATACACGGTGCCGATCTCGCCGTCGGTGGCCGGCTCGCCATCATCGCCTAACAACTTTACCGTCATGCGTTCGGGATCGAGCTGGCCAACGCTACCGGGGCGCTTCAGCCACTCGTGGGAATCGATGAAGAAGCCACCGCCCTCGGTCGCCGCGTAGTATTCGTACAGAACCGGCCCGAGCCAGTCGATCATCTCCTGCTTCACGTGCACCGGGCACGGGGCCGCGCCATGAATGGCCCAGCGAAGCGACGACGTGTCGTAGCGCGCGCGAGTCTCCTCGGGCAGCTGGAGGATCCGATGGAACATGGTCGGAACCAGGTGGCTGTGGGTAATGCGATGCTTCTCGATCAGTCGCAGCGTCTCCTCCGCGTCCCACTTGCCCATGACCACCGAGCCAACACCTGCAGCCAACGGGAAGGCGAGATTGATCGCCAGCGGCGCCGCGTGATAGAGGGGACCGGTGACGAGGGAGACATCCTCCCCCGGCCGAAAAGCAGCCGTCTGGACGAGTGGTGCGTTGAGAGAACCACCGGCCGGCTGCTTGCGCCGGTAGACGCCCTTCGGCCGCCCCGTGGTGCCGGACGTGTAGAGCATCGAGGTTCCGAGCGCGGGATCGGTCAGATCGGATGCGTCTTCGTCGGCGAACAGTTCGTCGTAGGGCTCGAAGTCGGGTATCGCTCCCCCGATCGCGAGCCGCTCGGTCGCGGCGGGCGCCTGCTTCGCCGCCGCATGGCACGCCTCGGCATAGCCGGCGTCGGCCAGGAACGCCTTCGCCTCGCAGTTCTCGACGATGTAGCCGACTTCGTTGCCGGTCAGATGGAAATTGATCGGCGTCAGCCGAAGCCCGGCTCGTTGGGACGCCACCAGGGCCTCGACGAACTCGACGCGATTCGAACAGAGCAGCGCCACAGCGTCGCCGGCTGCCAGCCCGCGCTTTCGCAACCCGCGAGCGAGCTGGTTGGCGCGCGCGTTCAACTCGGCGAATGTCCGCCGGCCACCCGGCGCGTCGATGGCCAGCCGGTCCGGAGCGTTGCGGGCATGAACCGCCAACCCCATACCGCAGGTCGCGGCTTCGGGTAGCTCGAGGAGTGTGCGGCCTTCGGAATCGGTAGGAGCTTGCGTCATGGCGCCATGAGACCACTGCTGGCCTGCACTCCGCAAGCGCTGGGTTCAGACGACCTCTGCGTAGCGCTTGAGGGCCTGCGAGACCGACACGCTCTCGGCGTCCAACTCCTCGGCAATTGCCACGAGCCAGTCCGGTCGCTCCATGGTGCAGATCGTGACCGGCTGATCGAGCCCCGAGAGCTCGCTGGCCTGGCGCAGGAAGGCCGTGGCGTAGTCCGGCGGCCGAACGTCCCGGGCGAGTTCCGCCAGGCCGTAGCCGTCGGGTGTCCCCAGGGAATTCGGATTGGAGAAGATCACCTGGGGGGTCAGCGGGGCGGGCCCCCCACCGGCCAGACCGAGGCCATCACACAGGATCGCACCCCGCACTTCGGCCGGGCGTGCGCCGGCCAGCAGCAAGGCCACATAAGCGCCCAGACCTCGACCGAGGAGCGTGGCGTGGCCGAGATGGGCGAGGCCCGTATCCGCGTCGCCCATCAATTGCTCGCAGGTATAACCGCCGCCGCGGGGCACCGTACTCGCACCATGACCGCTGAAATCGAGGGCGTAGACGGGCCCGGGCCAGGCTTTCATGTCCTCTGGCAACGTGGCCGGCGAACGTTCGCCGAGGCCGTGAAGCAAGAGCAACGGCCGTCCTTCAGCCGACCGCAACTCGTGGAGTGCGAGTTCCACGCGAGAATGTCGCAGCCGGATCGTCAAGAGAGACCATCCAGGAATCCCGTGATCAGTCCCGCCACGCGATCCGGCTGTTCGATGTGGATGAAGTGTCCCGTACCCTCGACGGGGATGACCTGGGCGTTCTTCGGGAGATAGGGCTCCACTTCCTTCGGATCGGTCCCCCAACCCATCGGCTCGGGCTCGGTCGCCAGCAAGCCCAACAACGGAACCGGAAGACTCGCGAAGCGCCGTAGGTCCCAGGTCGCGCGGTGAGGGCCGAAGCCGCCAGGGCGAAGCACCGGATCGATCTTCCAGCGCCAACCGTCTGCGTCCTTGCGGGCGCCGATCGTGGCGAGATAGCGCAACCAATCGAGCGGCAGCCGTGGATTCATCCGCTGACGGCGTTGTGCGAGTTCGGCCAGGGTGCCCGGCTTGCGCACACGGGTAGCGGCCGAACGCCGGTGATCGAGCCAACCCGAAAGCTCACGAGCCAGCAGCCGGGTTCGCTCGTGGTCGGCGACATCCGGAGGCGGGCGATGGGTCGGGATCCCGTCGATGTTGACGAAGGCGCGCACCCGATGGGGCATCGACTGGATCAGGTGGGTGAGGATCGCGCCTCCCTTCGAGTGGCCGATCACCACCAGGGGCTCGCGAGAGACCGAGTCGAGCACGTCGAGCAGATCTCGAACGTCGGCGTCCCAGCTGTAGAGTTCCGCATGATCGGAATCGCCGTGGCCACGCTGGTCCCAACAGACGGCGCGGTAGCCGGCATCGGCGAGTCGGGCGGCGAGACCGTCATAGGTTCCGGCAAAGTCGAAACCCCCGTGAGCCAGGAGCAGCGGCTCGGCGTTCTCGTCACCCCACTCGGAAACGGCCAATCCAAGGCCGTGGGTCTCCAGCACGCGGCGGCGGTCGGGCCGCCTGGCACCGGGGAACACGGCGGCGGCTTGCTCGTCCTGCGTCCATTCGGATCGATCGGTCTCTAGGGATGCCATCACGGCCTACCCATCTAGCAGTCTCGGCGCGGCCATACCACGGGGAAACTGGATCCCTGCGAGACCGCATGCGAAGCTCTGTCCCGTGCGTGGACGAATCCTGGGGATCGCGAGCCGCCCGAAACCTGGGGCGGACATGACGGAATCCACCGCGATCGAGATCGGCTCGGACGGACTCGCCGGCAAGAACCGCAAGAGCAAGAAGCGGCAGGTCACGCTTCTCGCGCGGGAGGACTGGGACGCTGCCCAGGCCGCCGCAGGCGCAGAACTCCACTGGACCACCCGGCGCGCGAACCTGCTCGTCGAGGGGATCGAACTCGCGCATACCGCCGGACGGCGGATTCGCGTCGGCACCGCCCTGCTCGAGGTGAGCGCGGAAACGGACCCCTGCGCGTTGATGGACCGGTTCCAGCCCGGTCTCCGAAAGGCCCTCGAACCGGACTGGCGCGGTGGCGTCTCGACCCGGGTTCTCGAACCCGGCGTCGTCCAACGTGGCGACGCGGTCTGCTTCGAGGACTGAACATCGGGCCTCTAACCGACATCGCCGAAATCGGCGGGGTCCGGCGCTTCGACATCGATGCGCCCACCGTCCGGGAACCGCAATCGAATGCGAGACGCATGGAGGAGTGCGCGTTCGGGATCGCCCTGCTCCCAACGACGGCCGTACAGTTCGTCGCCGAGAATCGGGGAACCCACATGGGCGAGATGGACCCGCAGCTGATGGGTGCGACCCGTGATCGGGCGAGCCTCGACGAGCGTTCTCGCAGCCTGGCGTTCGAGTACCCGAAACCTGGACTCGCTCGGTCTCGCGCGATGTTCAGGCGGCGCATCGGAACCTAACATTCCGAAGGCGAAGCGCCGAGGGTGGGCCACGCGACCGAGCAGACCACTCACTTCGAAGCTGTCCTCTGGCGGCGCCGGATGGACGAGGGCGCGGTACTGCTTGGTCACTTCCCGCTCGCCCAGCCGACTCTGGATGACCGAAGCGCTCTCACGATTCCGGGCGAACAACGCCACACCGCTGGTGGTGCGATCGAGGCGATGGGCCGCGATCAGACCGGGCTCGTTCAGTGCTTCGCGGAGCGCGCCCTCGAAGGAAACCCGAAAGCTCGCGCGCGTCCGCTGCATCGGGAACCAGGCCGGTTTGTCGACGGCGAGCCACCCCGCGCCCTCGTCGAGCACACGGGGAGCGAAGCCTCCCCGGGGAGCCGGCTCCCGAATGAACGCATAGACGGCGACCCTGCTCCCGGCGACCACCTCCTGGGGAGGTCGATCCGGATCGATCGGCCGCCCCGCCACGTGCAGGCCCCCATGCCAGAGTGCGCGCGGAACGCCCGTGCCGAAGACGCCGAGCGCCTCGCCGAGCGCTGCCAGGAACTCGCCCCACGCCAGCGCTCGTCCCGTCACCAAGCGCGCCTTCGCGAGCGGCGGGTCGTGGCGAAGCGCCGCTGCGGAGCGCGGCCCCTCTGGCTGCGCTGGCGTGATCTCCAACGATTCGAACGGAGTGGCGCTCATCGCAGCTCACGCCCCGGCGGCGCGCTCAGTCGAGGCCCTCGAAGGCGACCCGAACCAGCGCGGCTTGTTCTTCCCGGTGCACGCGACCCGAGCCGACGGCCGCACTCGCACTGGCTCGACGGCCGGCGTAGGCGAGCTTCTCGCCCGGCAAGAGTGCATCCTGGATCCGTTCGCGCACGAAGGTCCAAGGCCCCATGTTGGCAGGCTCTTCCTGGGCCCATACCGCGCGGTCGACGTGATCGTATCGCTCCATGACGCGCGAAAGCTCGAGATCCGGCCACGGGTAGATCTGCTCCAGCCGTACCAGTGCCACCTCGCCACGCGACTCTCCGGCTTCGCAGCCTTCGCGCTGCTCGCGATGGGCCAACAAGTCGTAGTAGACCTTGCCGCTCGAGAAGATCACGCGCTTCACGGCGTGCGGATCCTTCACCGTCGGATCGTCGATCACCGGCTGGAACCCGCCATCGGAAAGCTCGGAGACCAAGGAGACGGCGCGCGGCGAACGCAGCAGGCTCTTCGGTGTGAACACGACGAGCGGGCAACGATAGGCGCGGCGCATCTGCCGACGGAGCAGATGGAAGTACTGGGCCGGCGTCGTGCAGTTCACGACCTGGAGGTTGTCCTCGGCACAGAGCTGCAAGAAGCGCTCGATCCGCGCGCTCGAGTGCTCGGGGCCCTGCCCCTCGTAGCCGTGGGGGAGCAACATCACGAGGCCACTCATGCGCTGCCACTTGACGTGAGCCGAGGTGATGAACTGGTCGATGATGACCTGGGCACCGTTCGCGAAATCGCCGAACTGGGCCTCCCAGAGCGTCAAGGTGGTGGGATCGGCCAGGCTGTAGCCGTACTCGAACCCCAGGACCGCGGCCTCGGAGAGATGGGAATCGTAGACCTCGAAGCGTGCCTGGGTCTCGGAGATGTGGTCGAGGGGCGCGTACTCGGCCTCGGTATCCTGATCGACCAACACCGCGTGGCGATGGCTGAAGGTCCCGCGCGAACTGTCCTGTCCGGACAGCCGCACCGGCGTTCCCTCCACCACCAGACTGCCGAAGGCGAGTGCCTCGCCGATGGCCCAATCGATCTCGCCGTCCTCGGCGACGACCTTGCGACGCTTGTCCAGCAAGGCGCCTAGCTTCGCGTGCACCCGGAAATCGCCCGGCACACTCGCGATCGCCTCGGAGATCTGGGCAAGGCGCTCGACGGGTACCGCGGTCGATGGCGCTTCCTCCGGGCCGGTCCGAGAGAAACCGGTCCAGGGCCCGCGCGGATCATAGGGCTCGTCGGGCCCAGGGGGACGCGTCTTGATGATCTCGAGCGCCTGTTGCAGCTGATTGCCGAGGTCGGCTTCGATGCGATCCACATCGTCCCGGGTGAGCACACCGGCCCGTACCAGATGCTCCGTGTACTGCTGTCGGAGCGGTTGGGTGTTCCGGATCCGTTCGTAGAGAACCGGCTGGGTAAAGCTGGGTTCGTCGCTCTCGTTGTGACCGTGACGCCGATAGCAGACGAGATCGACCACCACGTCTTCCTCGAAACGCTGCCGATAGCTGAACGCGAGCTTCATGCAGTGCACGACGGCATCGGGATCGTCGCCATTCACGTGGAAGATCGGAATCTGGATCATCTTGGCCACGTCGGTGGCGTACAGCGTCGAGCGTGCCTCCTGGGGCGTCGTGGTGAAGCCGATCCGATTGTTCACGATGATGTGGATGGTTCCGCCGGTCGAATAACCGCGCAGGTGCGAGAGGTTCAAGGTCTCGGGAACCATCCCCTGGCCAGCGAACGCGGCATCTCCGTGGATCAGGACAGGGACGATCGAGTGACCCCGTTCGTCGCCGGTTCGAAGTTGCTTGGCCCGAGCTCTGCCCTCCACGACCGGATCGACGGCTTCGAGGTGGGATGGGTTTGCCGTCAGCGAGAGATGCACCCCTTCGCCGGACATCGTGCGTCGGTCGCTCGAGAAGCCCTTGTGATACTTCACGTCGCCGGAGCCGAACGGATTGTCGTGATCCTCGACGTCTTCGAACTCGCCAAACATCGACTCGAGCGACTTGCCCATGATGTTCGAGAGCACGTTGAGCCGACCGCGGTGGGCCATCCCGATCACGAGTTCGCGCACGCCATGCTGGGGCGCATCTTCGACGATCGTGTCGAGCATCGGGATCAGGGCCTCGGCGCCTTCGAGACCGAAGCGCTTCTGGCCAACGAACTTCGTATGCAGGAAACGCTCGAACAGCTCCGCGGCGCAGACGTTCTCGAGAATCCGCAGGCGCTGGCCCGCCGATAGTGGCGTCGTGTTTTCGCTCGTCTCCATGCGATGGAGCAACCACTGGCGACGGCCGGGGTCCTGGATGTGGGTGAACTCGACGCCGACCTTGCGGCAATAGGTCGCGCGCAGCCGGTCCACGATCTGGCGCAGGCTCTGGATCGGCCCGCCGGGAAGATCGCCGGCGAAGAAGGGCCGATCGAGATCATCGTTGCCGAGGCCATAGTGCGCCGGATCGAGTTCCGGAAAGTACTCGGGCGCATCCGTCAGCGGGTCGGTATGAGCGATCCGGTGACCGCGCGCCCGGAAGGAGTGGATCAGCCGCAGCACCCGAGCGTACTTCTCGGCGACCTGGGGGCTCGACAGACCCGCGCCAGGGGCGTCTGCGACCTCGCCTGAGAGGCGTTCACCATCAGAAACCCCGCTCGGCACATCGCTGCGGGTCTGCTCCGGGCCGAACAGATCGGCCCAGCTCTCGTGCACCGACTCGGGATCGACCTCGTAGCGCTGGCGGATCTCGGAGACCAGACCCGCATTCATGCCGAAGCCCGAGAGGGTCGGTTCCTTGCTATCTCCAGCGTCGTTCCGGGCCACCGCTGTACTCCGCATCTTGCTGCGCATCTCTGTCGTTCGTCCGGTCTGCGACTCGGCCGGTTCGGATGCGCGAGTCGCGGAATCTAGCCGCTCTTTGCGAGACGCCTACCCCATGGAGCGTAGAATGACGTCCATCCTGGTAACAACCTCCGCCGTGGTCGCGGGCCGATCGTCCGGCTCCTTCTCCAGGAGGTCCGAAATCAGCTGGGCGACGTCCTCGGGGACATCCACAGAGCGCTCACGAACGTCCGGGGGCGGGGTGTGCCGATGGTGGTAGGTCACGTCTCCGTCGGTGAAGGGCACGCTTCCGGCGAGCAACTCGAAGAGCGTCACACCGAGGGCGTAGAGGTCGGCCCGATGATCCAGGTCCCCGCCGGCAGCCTGCTCCGGGGCCATGTAGTAGGGCGTCCCCCCGATCACGGTCGCGGCCCGGCGAACCTCTTCGAGCATCTTGGCCAGACCGAAGTCCATGATCTTGACCACGCGGTCCTTGGTAAAGAAGAGGTTCGAGGTCTTGATGTCCCGGTGTACGATTCGCTGCTCGTGGGCGTATTGGAGCCCGGTCCCCGTCTGCTGGATCAAGCGCAGCGCATCCTTGGCCGAGAGTTTCCCGCGCTTGCGCAGCACGGCATCGAGGGGATAGCCCTCGAGCAGCTCCATGGTGATGAAGTAGTTGTCGTCCGTCTCACCGGCGTCGAACAGTGTGACGATGTTCTGATGGTTCAACGCCGCCGCCGAGCGCGCTTCGCGCAGGAACAACTGTACGGCGGTGGGGTGGTCTTTCAGGTTCTCCGGCAGGCGCTTCAGCGCCACGACCCGGCCGAGCCGCGTATCGCGGGCCTTGTAGACGACACCCATGCCGCCACGACCGATCTCTTCCAGGATCTCATAGCGATCGTCCGCCGTGTTCGCTCCGGACGACGGCGCGACTGCGGTAGCAGCCGCCGCGGTGTCCATGGCCGCCTGGGTGGCGACGACCTCGCGCAGGGCTTCGATGCGCTCGCCGACTCCCGCGTAGGTGTAGTCGCGCTTGCGGATCCCTTCGTAGACTTCGAGCGCCTCCGAACCACGGCCTGCCTTCTCCAACAAGATGCCCAGGTTCTCCTGGAGTTCGAGCGACGCATGCTCATCGCCGCCGACGCCGACACCCTCTCGCGCCTTCTCCACGGCAAGGTCCCATTCGCCTTGTTCGGCGAACAGGTCCGCCAGTGCTCGACACGCCTCGGCGAAGTCCGGGTCGCGAATGCCCACCATCTGCAGGTTGCGAATCGCTCGCTGCTTGTCGCCCTGCTCGACAGCGACGCTGCCGGCCTCGTAATAGCTCCCGGTCTTCTCGAGGAGCTCCAGCGTCTTGGCGAGATCACCCGCTTGACGGTACGCGTCGATGGCCGCGTCGAAATCGTAGGCGGCCTCGAAGGCCTGGGCCGATTTGATCAGATCGCCCGCGTCCGCGTAACCTTCCGCGGCCCGCCGATAGTCTCCGGCCTGTTCGAATAGCGTCGCCGAATGTTCGCTGTTCTCGGTCTGGGCCGAGAGTTCGGCGGCCATCGTGAGATTCCCTGCGGCCTCGAAGAAACGTGCTGCCTCTTCGTTCTCGCCGCGCTCCTTGTGGAACTCGGCACGGATGGCGTTGGCCAGCACGGTCTGGCCGGCCCGATCGAGGGCCTTGCTCGCGACCCTGTAATCGCCCGATACGTAGGGCTCGACCGCGTCCGGACAGCCCGTGAACAACGCGCCACTCGACTCACCCAGGGCCATCGGAACGGCGAGGCCCTGCAGATCGACGATCTCGATGTCGACCTCGGTGACAGATCCGGCGGCGCCCACCACGATCGTATGTCGGCCGTTGTCAGCGAAGAGTACGACGGAATCCTCCTTCACGTAGCGAAGTGAAGAGGGGTCGCCCTTGAAGGCGACCAGGACCTGCCCATCGGGTTCGTCTTCCGGGTGCGAGAACTGAACCCTGACCGGCGCTTTGCGTGCGCGGAAGTCGAACTTCACTTCGGTCACCGCACCGCGTTCGATCTTTACGCGTCGCTCTTCCAGGTAGTTGCCGATCACTTCCTTCGTGCTCGAGTCCTGCAGCAGGCCGTGGACAACGACGTAGTACTGGCGCGCCGGCATCAGCCGGAAGACCGTCTTCGGACCGACCATGTCCCTCGCGAAGCGCGACCACTTGCGCACGCGGGTTTGATAGGCGGCCGTCTTGGTCCGGCCCCCGTTCTTTTCCTTCTTCGCGTGGCCCGGCTTGGTCGAGAGTTCGATCGAGAAGAACCCCTTGGAGGATTTCCGGGTCTCATACTCGAGGTCCACCTGGAGCGTTCCCCACCCTCGGGAGAAGAGCGCGATCAGCATGCCGAGCAGAGCCGCACCCGGGGCAGCAGCGCGAACGTTCCAGACCACGAACACGTCCGGTCTGGGCATTCGTACCACGTTGGCCAAGATGAAGACATCGTCGCTGGCCCGGCCGCCTAGCATCATCGTCTGGAGCTGAACGGGGCGATTGGGAGGCCCGAACGAGGGCGAAACGCCTTCCTCGATGGTCGGCGTGATTTCGACGCGAAAGCTCGCATCCACCCCCAGCAGATCGTTCACCAGCGAGATATCCCTGGAGTTGGTGCCCATCCCGAGCACCCGCGCATGCGCCGCACTGGCCACGTCGGGCAGCTCTACTGGCTCGATGATGACGTACTGCATCGCGAGGGATGCCTCGATGGCTTCGGAGAGCGCCTCGGTATCCAGGACTCGCGGGAACAACCAACTGCGAACATGGCCCTGCCAGCCCGCGGGCTCGGCGATGCCGAGGAAGGCGACGTTGGTGATGGCGTCCGGTAGAACCGGGTGACGCGTCGGGAAGCTCGAGACGAGTTCATCGAAGTGAGAGCCCGAAACGACCAGGCCGTCATCCCCACTGCTCGGCTCGCTCGGTGCGTGCTCGGTCGGCTGGATCGAGATGCCCGTCAACGCGACCAACGTCGCCTCCTCGCGGGCCGCTGCTGCGCTGTCGCCGTTCGCGTGGTATACGCGCGCGAGAGAGGTCCGCAGCGGGGGATCCTCCGGCGCGATCGAAACGGCGCGCTCCAGCGTGACCTGGGCCTCGCCGGTTCTGCCCTCGGCTTCGTGGATGGCGGCGGCATCGGCGAGCATTCCGGCTCGGTCTCCCAGCGCAACGGCAGCGGGATCGAGCGCCGTCAGCGCGTCGTCGGGTTGTCCGAGCTGCTGGTGAGCGCGAGCCAGCGAGCGCCGCGCCTTCGCGTCCGATGGTGAGAGCGAAACCGATCGGATCAGCGGTGCGATGGCGGCGCCGGCGTTGCCCTGCGCGAGCAGGATCTCGCCCTTGCCGCGCAGGGCCGCGGTATTCTTGGGATCGATATCGAGTGCAGCATCGTAGGCGGACCCAGCACCGGCCTTGTCCCCGGTCTTGGCGCGGGTTCGGGCCAGACCCAGTTGCGCATCGACATCGCCCTGTCCGTTGGCCGTGATCTCTTCGTATTCGAGCAACGCCTCGCCACTGTTGCCCACTCTCTCGCTGAGACGCGCCCTGTTCTGGCGCGCCTGGCCGATGGCCCCGAGCTTGCGCGCCTTCAAGAACTGTCGGCGTGCCGGCTCGACTTCGAAGCGCTCACTGCGTAGCTGGCCCGCGCTCAGATGGTGCTGCGCGCGCACCGTCTGGGGCAGCCTGGGGTTGATGCCGAGTGCCTCGTGCGCTTCCACGTCGTTCGGATCGGCGGCCAGGATGCTCTGGTAGGCGTCTCGCGCCGCGTCGTCGTTTCCCGTGACCGTTTGCATCCGGGCCCGGCCTCGCGCGGCAGCATCGTCGCTCGGGTCGATGCGAGCGGCCTTGTCGTAGAGCTGGAGCGCGCGGCCCGGGTCCTGCCGGGCCAACGCGTTCTCTGCACCTGCCACGAGCATGGCGGGGTCCTTGCCTTCGACGATGGCGTGGCGAACCCGCAGCCAACCGCCGTCGTTCACGCCGCGCGCGCTCGCCAATCGCGAGCGTTCGGCCACCGAGATCTGGGGCAACCGGGCCATCTCGAGTATGCGCCACCGGAACCAGTCCGCGGTCGGGCTCTGGTTGCCGTCCATCTCCTGCCAGCAATCCGCTAGCGAGCCCTGGGCCAGGCGATTCCAGGCGCGCGCATAGCCCGCCAGATCTCCCAGCCGCGGAGACTCGGGCGGGTTCGCAGTCAGGTTTCCGCCGAGTGCTCTCAGGTTCGGAGTGGTTGCTTCGACGAGTAACTCGCCCAGGTTCGCGAGGATTCCCTCAGCACGACCGATCGTGGCTGGCAACCCGGTCTCGGCATCGAAAGTCCGGACCCAGACGGTGATCTCGCCTTCCTCGTAGACGAGCTGCGTCGAGAGCAGATAGGCGACGTCGAGGAACGCGCCGAGCTTCGGCCCATCCGTGCCGAACAGTTGCGGATGATCCGCGTTGGTGAGCGCGGCAGCCGCCTCATCGACCAGGGGCATCTCGACGAGCGGCATCTCGTTGCGGGCCAGTTCCGCCTGCAGCCAGACGCGTACACCGGTGCGGATGCTCGAGAGCACCTCGGGTGACCGCGGCGGCAACACGACCACGCCGAGCTGCCCGCTTTCGGCCCCGGTCGCAGGGGCCTGCGACGTGTCTGCGAAAACACCGAGGGCAAGCCCTAGAACACCCAAGAATCCCAACGTTCCGACGGCAGCTAGGCGGCGCACGAACCCCTCCGACCCTCCTCCCCGTCCAGGAGAGTGGGTTTCAGAACAATGTTCATCGGCACCACGGAGGGCTGGATTGAACGGATTCAGCCCGCTTCGACGAAGGGCAGGCAGGCGTCGACGACGAGCTCCGGCTGCTCCATCGGGACCAGATGGCCTGCGTCGAGACACTCGATCCGAGCCTCGGCCATGGTGCTGGCCAACCGCGTGGCGATCTCGAGGGGAAAGTTGCCCTGGTCCGCGGCGAGCCACAGCGTCGGGGTGGAGATTCCTTCGATGAGCGCGGCGACATCGATGGAACCGCCATTCTGGAACACGGCCGCCTCGACGGCCCCCGGGCACTTCAGCTCCACAGAGCCGTCGGGCAGCTCGCGGAGTCCGTCGAGGGCGTACAGGTCGATGGCGTCCTGGCGCCAGTGCTCGAACAGGGGCCGCTCGCTCCACCAGGCCCTGGCCTCGGCGCGGTCCGGCCAGTCCGAGCGCCGGCGCTGTGCGCCTTCCGCCAGCTTCGCGGTGTGTTCGAGCCGCTCGGGCATTGCTTCGTGGGCTTTCGGGGGGGTCACGGGATCGATGAGAACGAGGCGTTCGAATAGCGCCGGTACGCGCGAGGCCGCACCCAGGAGCGAGGTGCCGCCAAACGAATGGCCCAGACCGAGCGCCAGGTTCTGGCCGAGTTCGGCCGCCAGCCGTTCGGCGACCGCAACGACATCGAGGGCGAACTCGTCCCAACGATAGGCATCCGTGCCGGGCAACCGGGTCGAATCGCCGTGGCCACGGGCATCCATGGCGAACACTCGGAAACGTTTGCGCAGCTCGGGGACCAACAGTCCGAGGACGCCCTTGCAAAAGCCGTTCGCGTGGTGGAGCAGTGCCGGCGGGCCCTGCCCTCCCCAATCGAGAAGCGCGATCTCGACGCCGCGGTCGCCGAGTTCCATGCGACGAGGCGTTCCAAGGGCCAGCAACTCGCGCGCACGATCCATCTCGGCCACTGCATTCCTCCGTCGTCGACGGCCGGGGAGACTAGCGGCGCCGCGCGCGTTTCGCGGCCTCCTGCTGGCCCCACACGTGGCGCCAAGCGAGTGTTACCCTCCGCAACCGTGACTTCCGGCACCCCCGAGGACCTGGCCTGGAGCGGGCTCCGGGAGCGGATGCAAGCCCATCTCGATGGCTTCGAGCGGCGCGCAGTCCCCCTCGACGGCCGCCGCCATGCCGCGGTTGCGCTGGCGATCACGGCCGGCGAGGTCGAGTCGGGGGCTCCCGGCCGCCCCAGTTTCGTACTGACGCGCCGAACCGCTCGGCTCAAGAACCATGCCGGCCAATGGGCGCTGCCCGGTGGGCGTCTCGATGAGCACGAGACCGACATCGAGGCAGCGCTGCGGGAGATGGACGAGGAGGTCGGCCTGCGTCTCCCGGCGGAAAACGTGCTCGGCCGCCTCGACGACTACCCGACGCGATCGGGCTTCGTCATCACGCCAGTCGTGGTATGGGGCGGCGCAGGCGCGGTTCTGGAACCGAATCCGGACGAAGTCGCGGACGCCTATCATGTTCCACTCTCCGAACTCGAGCGGCCCCAGGTGCCGCACCTGCGACGCATTCCCGAAAGCGATCGGCCCGTCATCGCGATTCCCCTGCTCGACAATCTGATCCACGCCCCGACGGCGGCTGTGATCTTCCAGCTGCGGGAAGTCGCCGTGCACGGGCGGCCGACTCGGGTCGCCAACTACGAGCAGCCGGTCTTCGCCTGGCGATGACTCCGGCATCGCCCGAAGCGCCCGACCTCGACGCGCTCGTCACGCGCCTCGACGGTTGGCTCGAGAAAGCCCTCGAACGCCAGGCTCCGCTTGAATTCCGTGACGTGCGCAAGGGCGTACAAGCGCTCTCGGCGCGCTACGTCGAACGGCGCGGAGAGCGCGGGGCCATCTCGAACGCGCTCGATGGGCCCGCCCGCCGGGCCGCCTTCGCGACCTATTACGCCGCACTCCACCTGCTCGAGGCTTTCCTGGCGACGCGTCAGCTTTGCGCCTGGGAAGGCGTCGAGCGTATCTTCGATCTCGGGGCGGGAACCGGTGCGGCCGGTTTCGGTGTTGCGCTCTCATTCCCGCGGCCGCCGGGCGTTCAAGCATTCGATCGTTCGGGCTGGGCGCTGGCGGAAGCCCGCCACGCCGCTCGCGATCTCGGTATCGCCGTGCGCACTCGCAAGCAAGACCTGTCGCGAGGCTTGCCACGGCTCGGGCCCAACGATGCCGTCGTCGCCGGTTGGTTCTTGAACGAACTCGACGCGGCAGCCCGTGACCGGGCCGTCGCGCAGCTCGCCGTGGCTGCAGGATCGGGCGCTCGCATCTTGATCCTGGAACCCCTTGCCGGAGCGGCCGCGCCCTGGTGGACGGAGGTTGCGGCAGCGCTCGGCCTCCGTGCCGATGCCGAGGTGCGCGAGCGCATTGCACTCCCCGGTTTCCTCCGGGATATGGACCGCGCGGCGGGCCTCGATCACTCGGAGTTGCGGGCCCGGGTCATGGGCCAGCTCGCTTGAGCGCGCGAGCGATTCCGGCCCGGCCGGCGGTTTCGGCCTTGCCGGCGACTTCGGCCTTGCCGGCGACTTCGGCCATGCCGGCGGTTTCCGTCCTGCTGCCGGTTCGCGATGCGGAAGCCACACTGGAAACGGCGCTCCGCAGTGTCGCGCGGCAGAGCGAAGCGCGGTTCGAGTGCATCATCGTCGACGATGCTTGCAGCGATGGGTCGCGACGGATTGCAGGGGAATTCGCCGCGGGCGATCCGCGTTTTCAGGTGATCGAGGGAGCGGGGCTTGGCCTGGTGGCCGCCCTGCAACGGGGCCTCGAGGCTTGCACCGCGCCATTCATCGCTCGCATGGATGCCGACGATTGGATGCACCGCGAGCGCCTCGCGCTGCAACTCGAGTGGCTCGATCGAGATCCGACACTCTCTGGTGTCGGTTGTCAGGTTCGACTCTTCCCGCGGCCCCTGGGTGCCGGCATGCGCCGCTACGAAAATTGGCTCGCCGGGATCGAAACGCCGGACGACGTCGCCCGGGAAGCATTCATCGAATGCCCCATCGCTCACCCGACACTCATGATGCGAAGCGACGTCTTGCGTCGGGTCGGCTACCGCGATCAGGGCTGGCCCGAGGATCACGATCTGATCCTGCGGCTGCTGGCGAGCGGAGCGCGGCTGGGCGTGGTCCCCCGTCGCCTGCATGGTTGGCGGGACGAACCGAGCCGACTCTCGCGCAACCACCCCGCCTATCGCCTGGCGCGCTTCAGCGCCTGCCGAGCCCATTTCCTCGCCCGCGGCTTCCTGGCGGCAGCCGACCAATACGTGCTGTGGGGCTACGGCGAAACCGGGCGAGCCCTTTGCCGCGACCTCGCCAGGCTCGGGAAGCGGCCGGCACAGATCGTCGAGGTCCACCCGCGGCGCATCGGCAACGAGATCCAGGGTGCGCGGGTCGTAGCCCCGGAGAGCCTGGCCCGACGCGCCGAGTTCCCCATCATCGTCTCGGTGTCCGGTGCCGGGCCGCGAGGCGAGATTCGAGCCGCGCTGGGCCAGATGAACTACGTCGAGGTTCGGGACTTCATCTGCGCCGCGTGACTGGTAACGGTCCATCGGCAGTGCCACGCTAGGCGGGTGCCCGAACTCCCGGACATCACCAACTACCTCGACGCGCTGGCGCCTCGGGTCCTCGACGAACCGCTCGAGAAGATCCGGCTGGCGAGCATCTCGTTGCTGCGAACCGTGGATCCGCCGCTCTCGGAGTTCGAGGGGTTGGCGGTTCGCGGGCTGCGTCGGATCGGCAAGCGGGTGGTGTTCGGCTTCGACGAGGAGCGCTTCCTGGTCATCCACTTGATGATCGCGGGCCGTTTCCGCTGGCGACCCAAGGGTACCAAGCCCCCGGGCAAGCGCGGCCACGCGGCCTTCGACTTCCCGTCGGGGACACTGTTGCTGACCGAGGCGGGCACGAAGAAGCGCACCACCCTGCACGCCGTCCGGGGCGAGGCTGCCCTCGCCGAACTCGACCCGGGTGGCGTCGAGCCGCTGACCTGCACGTTGGCTCAATTCGAAGAGGCGCTCACGCGGCGCAACCACACCCTCAAGCGAGCCCTGACCGACCCGGGCCTCTTGAGCGGGATCGGGAATGCCTACTCGGACGAGATCCTGCACAAGGCGCGCATGTCGCCGGTCAAACTGACCCAGCGCCTCGAGCCCGAGGAGATCGCGCGGCTATTCGAGGCGACGCGAACCACCTTGACCTGGTGGATCGAACACCTGCGGCGCGAACTCGGCGACAGCTTCCCGGAGAAGGTGACGGCGTTCCGGCCCGAGATGTCCGCCCACGGTCGCTACAACGAACCCTGCCCCGTCTGCCAGTCACCGATCCAGCGGATCGTGCATGCCAGCAACGAAACCAACTACTGCGCCACCTGCCAGACCGGCGGCAAGCTGCTCGCCGACCGCGCGCTGTCGCGGCTGATGAAGCAGGACTGGCCGCGCACGCTCGAGGAGCTCGAGGCGCTGCGCGGGGCGGATCAGACCACGTAGGTCGCCAGCACGAAGCCGCCGCCGCCCGCCAGC
>JAJDAP010000059.1 GCA_029261795.1 Deltaproteobacteria bacterium | reverse complement strand
GCGAGCGCCAGAACGATGAGTGCGCTGGCGCCGTGCCGAAGCCCACTCATCCGAGTCGGGTTGCGATGCATATTGAAGTCCCCTCCTGCCCCAAGGACTCAGCGTCAGGTCGCTGGTGATCCCTGTGACTCGTTGGATCTTCTCTGGAAAATCAAAGGGTTGCAACACGAAGTTTCATATTTGTGAGGGCCGAACGGAGTTATCGTGTCGAAATAACCCCAGTGTTTCGCCCACAGAGCGAGTTCCCGGCTTCCGGCCGATCGACCAGCGCTGCCGCGGAACCGGCCCAGAGGGGAGACAGGCCACGCATTGCGTTACTAGTCGCTGAGCCATGCGCGCAGGCCTCATCACCTTCTTCCTCGTGCTGACTGCCATCCTGGCGGGCATCACGGCGCAATGGCCGCCGGCTGGCTTCGCGTTCCTGCTCGTAGGGCCTTTGGCGATGTTAGGTCTTCGCCACCTTCCCCTGGATGAGCTCTCGGCTCGAGCCGTCTTCGTCATCACGGCCAGTCTTGCGGTCACGAGCGTCGCGGGCCTTGCGGCACTCTGGCCGCCGGGCGCCTACGGGGCGCTGGTGGTCGCCCCGATCGTGGGCCTCGGCATCGTGGACATGATTCAGCGCGAACACGCGATCCGAAGGAACTTCCCCGTGGTCGGAAACCTTCGTTATTTCGCCGAAGGGCTGCGACCCGGCGTCCAGCAGTACTACATCGAGAACAACACGGATGGCCGGCCCTTCCCGCGCGAAGAGCGTTCGCTCATCTATCAGCGTGCCAAGGGCCTGCGCGACACCATCCCCTTCGGCACCGAGCGCGACGTCTATGCCGTTGGCTACGAGTGGATCAATCACTCCCTGGTTCCGAAGCCGGCGGCCCATCCGGCGCCGCGGGTCCTGATCGGGAACGGCGCCTGCACACATCCCTACTCCGCATCGCTGCTCAACATCTCGGCGATGAGCTACGGCTCGCTCAGTTCGAACGCGATCGAGGCCCTGAACCGAGGCGCCCTCGACGGTGGCTTCGCTCACAACACCGGCGAAGGTGGCATCAGCCAAGCCCACCTCCAGGGAGGCGACCTGATCTGGCAGGTCGGCACCGGCTACTTCGGCTGCCGCACGGCGGAGGGTGGCTTCGATCGCGAGCAATTCCGTGCCCAGGCGTCGCTCGCCTCGGTGCGAATGATCGAGTTGAAGCTCTCCCAGGGTGCAAAGCCCGGACACGGCGGAATCCTGCCGGCGGCCAAGGTGACAGCCGAGATCGCCGAGATCCGAGGCGTCCCTGTCGGCAGGTCCGTCATTTCTCCGCCGGCCCATCGCGCGTTCTCGACCCCGGTCGGTCTGCTCGAGTTCCTGACGGAGTTGCGCGAACTCGCCGGCGGCAAGCCGGTCGGCTTCAAACTCTGCATCGGCAAGCGCCGGGAGTTCCTGGCGATCTGCAAGGCCATGGCCGAGACCGGGCTACACCCCGACTTCATCACGATCGATGGGGGCGAAGGCGGCACCGGCGCCGCCCCGGTCGAGTTCTCGAACACGCTCGGCTGCCCACTCACCGAGGGGCTCGTGTTCGCTCACAGTGCGATCACTGGCGTCGGCTATCGCGATCGCGTGAAGCTCCTGGCCAGCGGAAAGGTCGCCAGCGGCTTCGGTCTGGTGCGCTTGATGTCCCTGGGCACCGACGCTTGTTATTCGGCCAGGGCGATGATGATGGCGGTCGGCTGCATCCAGGCCCGCCAATGCAATACCAATGGTTGCCCCACTGGCGTCGCGACCCAGGACCCGTCCCTGACGGTCGGACTGGTCGTCGATGAAAAGGCACCTCGCGTCGCCCGTTTCCATCAGGAGACCGTGGATGCCGCTCTCGACCTGGTCGGCGCCGCCGGGCTCGAGAGCCCCGAGGAGTTGCGGCCCTGGCACGTGTTGCGCCGCACCGAAGCCAACGTGGTGCAGCACTACGGCAATCTCTTCGATTTCCTCGAACCGGGTGAACTGCTCCAGCCCATCCCACCACCCGACTACGCACGCGCCTGGCACGCCGCCCAGGCGAATTCCTTCGACGCAGCGTCGATCTGAAGAGCGGGCCGTAAGCTACTTTCCGCATCGGGCGCCCCGACCCTCCGGAGAAACTCAAATGGCGAATCCGCTCGACGGCCTCGACCGCTACCTGCTCATCACCGCCGACACCCACGCTGGGTCGAGCCCGGAGGGCTTCGGGCCCTACCTGGAACAGAAGTGGCAGGGCGAATTCGCGGACTGGGTGAAGCAGAGCGCCGAGATGGCCAAGGTGATGCGTCAGGTGATGGGCAGCCGCAGTATCGGCGTCGATGGCGATCCCGAGATCGACGGCAACCGGAACTGGGACACGGACCGCCGCCTGCGCGAGACCGAGGCCGACGGGGTCGTCGCCGAAGTCATCTTCCCGAACACATCGTCCCCGTTCTCGCCGACGATGATGAGCGAGTTCGGCGAGGCCGATCTCGGCAAGGAATACCCACGTCGCTGGGCAGGCATCCAAGCTGCGAATCGCTGGCTGGCCGACTTCTGCCAGGAATCCCCGGGGCGGCGAGCCGGCATCGTCCAGATCTTCCTGCCCTACATCGAGGAATCGGTCGAGGAGATCCGCTGGGCCAAGGAACACGGTCTCAACGGCGGCGTGTTGTTGCCGGGCGCCCCGCCAGGCTCCGGCATCGAGCCGCTCTATGCGCCGCAGTACGAGCCGATCTATGCGGTCTGTGAAGAACTCGGCATGCCGCTCAACCATCACTCCGGCGGCGCCACGCCGAACTTCGGCATGCACATGCCGCAATCGCTCGCGATGTTCATGCTCGAAGTCACCTGGTGGGCGCACCGATCGCTCTGGCACCTGATGTTCTCGGGCGTCTTCGAGCGCCATCCGAACCTCCAGTTCGTACTCACCGAGACGGGCGTCGGCTGGGCGCCGGGCGTGCTGGACGAACTCGACAACTTCTTCGACCGCATGAAGCACAACGACCAGTGCTCGGAGCACATCTTCGGCGGCCCGACGGTCGCCGCGATGTCGCTGTGCCCTTCCGAGTACTTCGCGCGCCAGTGCCATATCGGGGCCAGCTTCCTGCCGCCGAAGGAGTGCGATCTGCGCCACAAGATCGGTGTCGATCGGATTCTCTGGGGCAGCGACTATCCCCACGTCGAGGGCACCTACCCCTACACCCGCGAGCACCTGCGCCTGACCTTCGCCGGCGTCGATCCGGACGAGATCCAGCGCATGGTCGGGCTCAACGCCGCCAGCCTCTACGGCTTCGACGTTGCCGCGCTCGCCCCCTTGGCGGCGAAACTCGGGCCCACCAAGGCGGAGATCGGCGAGCCCTTCGACCCGGCGGACTTGCCGGCTGCGGCCCACAAGTGCCCGGCCTTCGCCGAAAGTAGCCAGCGACCCGCCGCCTGATCACGACGCGCGTCTCTTCGCTATTGAACATATTGTGAAATTTGTTAAACAACGACCTCCCCATCATGAGGTCCCGAATGTCCACATCCTCCGAAGCCAGCTTCGAACCCGCTGGCGCTGAAGCCTGGCGCGACCCCTTCTCGATGTACCGCGCACTCCGGGACCACGACCCGGTGCACCACGTCGTACCCAAGACGGGTGATGGCGACTACTGGGTGCTCTCACGCTTCCAGCACGTCTTCGACGCGGCGGTCGACGCGGGCACCTTCTCGTCGGCCCAGGGCTTGACCTTCCGCTACGGCGAAATGGAGGCGCTCGGCGTCGAAGCCCCGATCGTGATGATGGACCCGCCGGAACACACGGCACTCCGGAAACTCGCGATCAAACGCTTCACGCCGCAGGCCGTGCGCGCCCTCGAGCCGATGATTCGCGAGTTCGTCGTCGAGCGCGTCGAACGTTTGCGGGAACAGGGCGAGGGGGATGTGATCGCCGAACTGCTGGGGCCACTTCCGAGTCTCGTGGTCGCGCACTTCCTCGGCGTTCCGCGCGAGGACCGTTCGCTATTCGATCGCTGGACGGAAGCCATCGTCGCCGCCAACGCCGCCGGCGACGTGATCAGCGCCGGTGAAGCGGTTGGCGAGATGGTCGGCTACTTCGGTTCGCTCATCGAAAAACGCCGGGCCGCACCGGGCGAGGACATGATCTCGGCCCTGGTCCATGGCCAGCTCAAGGGTGGCGAACCGGTTTCCATCGCCAAGATCCTGGGCATGGGCTTCACGATGGTGACCGGTGGCAACGACACCACCACGGGCCTGATCGGCGGAGCGCTCGAGTTCCTCACCCGGCACCCCGATCAACGGGCCTTGCTCATCGAGGAGCCGGACCGGATGACGACCGCCCTGGAGGAATTCTTGCGCTTGACCGCTCCAGTCCAGGGCCTCGCCCGGACTACGACGTGCGAAATCGAACTCGAGGGCAAGACGATTCCCGAGGGCCGTCGGGTCATGCTCCTCTACGCCTCTGCGAACCGGGACCCTCGCGAATTCGGGCCGGACTCCGAGACTTGCGACATCACGCGGAAGGTCCGCCGGCACCTAACCTTCAGCTACGGGCCTCACCACTGCATCGGGGCTGCGGCAGCTCGGCTGCAGGCCCGCATCGCACTCGAGGAGCTGCTGACACGCTGCCCGGAGTTCCACGTCGATGCCGATGCCGGACGTTATGCGCCAGGCAGTTTCGTGCGCCGGTTCGAATCATTGCCATTCACCGCCAAGGGCCAGGTGCGTTGACCCGCGGATGGGGGCGAGAAGAGCGACCCGAGATCGCCACCGAGAAAATCCTGGACGCGGCAGACAAGGCTTTCATCGAAATCGGCGTCTCCGCAGCCGGCATGTCACAGATCGCGGATCTCGCGGGATGCTCACGCGGTACCCTTTACCGCTATTTCGCGAACCGACACGAGCTGCACCTCGCGTACATCGACCACGCTGCACGACGGATCGTCGAACGCGTACGAGACGGTCTCGCCAGGATCGACGACCCGCACGAACGCCTGGTCGAATCGATCCTGCGCTCGGTCCATGAGGTTCGCGCGAACCCGGGCACCGCAGCCTGGTTCGAACCGGCCAGCGCCGGACTCGCCGCCCGCAGGTCGCGCGCCTCCGAGGTCATCGAAACCCTCAGCACGGCCTTCGTCGAGCGGCTCCTCGATGCCGATGCACGAGACCCGCAGAACCGCCTCCGGGCGCGCTGGCTCGTGCGCGTAATCGTGTCGCTGCTTGCCATGCCCGGGCAATCCGAAGCCGAAGAACGAGCCATGGTCGAGCAGTTCGTCGTGCCGTCCTTGTTCGTCTAGGGAAGCTCTGCACGGCTCGTATTGCACGCTCAACCCCGTTTCCGATGCTCCAAGACCTTCAGGGAGGCCTTCCGCTATCCGATAAGCCAGGTTCACTCTGGGCGGGACTCTTGCTTTGGCTCTCGATGCGAATCTTCCCTGGTTCTCCGCAGCCGGCTACCTCGGCGCCGGGATGGCCGCCGGACTGATCCTGCTTCGACTGCATCCCCACGGCCGTGGCCTGGGGAGTCGCTTCGTCTCGGGAACCGGGCGCATGCGTTGGGGGGAGTTGCCGTTTCTCGCCGTCATGGGCGTCTGGCTAGGCGCCGCTGGCGCCGGTGAGTGGGCAGCCGCGGACCTTGCCGCCAGCTGGCTCGGGCCCGCGGCACTTGCGCCGCTGTTCCCGTTGCTCGGTGTGCGGCCGAGCAGACTCAGCTACGCATGGCTGCTTCTCTGTGTGCCAGCGGCCATCGCCTCCGCGATCCCCTGGCTCTCCTATGTCACGTTCCTGAACGGGAACGAGCACCTGACGCAGTTTGCCTACTCTGCCGCCACCGCCGCCGTCGCGATCGCCTTCTGGTGTCTTCGGGCGACGCGAAGCCCCAGACAACACGGTCCTTCCGTGTGGGCGACAGCGCTTTCGCTAGGCGCGCCCCTCGCGATCGCCCTCGGAGCTTGCTTGAGCGGGGCCAACGAGCGTGTTCCGATAGAGCTGACCGTGCCGATTGGCGCCCTGATGGTCGGCTATCTCGCCGCTGCGCGACGGACGCGTTGGGCCGAGGTCGGGGGCAGCCTCGTCGACGCTCTCGGCGACGGCGTGCTCATCGTCGATCCGACAGGCTTGGTCCTCGCCGCCACCAAGAGTGCACGCGCCTTGTTGGGCGAGCTTGCGATTCCCGAGGATGGTGCCCCTTGGAGTCCGCCGCACGACATTCGAACGGTCTTGTCACAAGCCGAAGACGCGAGCGAGTTCTCGGTTCTGACGGGTCCCGGCGAAGCGCGCCACTTCGAGGTCCGCTCGTCGCCGATGTGGCAGCGCGGCTACCCGCGAGGCACCCGTATCGCCACGATCCGGGACGTGAGCGACGAACGCGCCATGGAGGAGCGGCTCCAGCGGCTGGCATACGTCGACAACCTGACCGGTCTTCCGAACCGCCGCCGCTTCGTCGACCTGCTCGGAGAGCGGATCCGCGAAGCCGAGACCAGGGGCGCTCGAATCGCACTCCTCTACCTCGATCTGGATGGCCTGAAGGAGATCAACGACCGAGAGGGCCACGCCGCCGGCGACGCCCTGCTGCGTGAGATCTCCAAGCGATTCCGGCAGGAGACCTCCGGAGCGAACGGAACCAACGGCGATGCGCGTCTCACCATAGGCCGCTTGGGCGGCGACGAGTTCGCGATCCTGATCGACCCGATCGTCGGCCTCGAGGACGCCCGGCTGGCTGCGGATGACCTGCTGGAGGTGGCGAGAGAGCCCGTCATCTTCGAAACCAAGACACTCCTGAGTTCGGCCAGCATCGGGATCGCGCTCTACCCCGACCATGCCTCGGACATGAATGCGCTGATCCAATGTGCCGACAAAGCGCTCTATCGGGCCAAGGACCAGGGCCGCGATCGCTATGCAGTCTTCGATCAGGAGCTGGCCGATTCGGTCGCCAGGCAGAGCCAGCTGAGTCGCGAACTCCAGATTGCGATCGATACCGGCGCCCTGGATCTCTACTACCAGCCCAAGATCGACCTGACGACCGGCGCGACGATTGGTGCAGAGGCGCTCCTGCGTTGGAACAACAAGACGCTGGGATCCGTGAGCCCCGTCGAGTTCGTTCCGATGGCCGAAACCTCGACGGGGATCATTCCGCTCGGAAAATGGGTGGTGGCGGAGACGTTTCGCCAGATCCGAACCTGGCGTCAGGAAGGCCGTGCGCTGGTTCCTATTTCGATCAACGTCTCGGGCCTGCAACTCGCCGACGGCGGCCTGGCCGAATTCATGGGGCGTGCCATGCAGCGCTTCGAGATCCCGCCCGAGCTGGTGGAGGTCGAACTCACCGAGAGTGCTCACCTCGAAGAGGACGAGACCACGCGGCACTCGCTCGAGGAGATTCGTTCTCTGGGAATCAGGACTGCACTCGATGATTTCGGGACCGGCTATTCGTCACTCGCCTGCCTCACGAGAATCCCGCTGGATATGTTGAAGATCGACCGGTCGCTGGTTCGACACATCGTTACGGATCCCGATGCTCGACAGGTTCTCCGGGCGGTCTGCTCACTGGGCAACGGTCTGGGCCTCACGCTCGTTGCGGAAGGGATCGACGACGCGAATCAGGTGCCGATCCTGCAAGACATGGGCTGCTCGATCGGCCAGGGGTTTCTGTACAGCGAGGCCATCACCGCTGACGAGTTCGGCGCAACCCTCGAAGTGTCGGATACCGCCGAGGATGCGGAGCTCGCCGTTGCGGAACACAGCCCTCAGCCGGAGTGCACGCCTTACGCCCTGATCGTCGACGACGAGGTCGGCGCGCCGTTGGGCGGGTTGGAGCTGGAGTTGACCCGGCAGGGTCTCCTCGTGCTCTACACGCGGTTCCCGGACGAGGCGTTGCTGCTGGCCCAACAGGAACCCGAGGCCATCGGCACGGTCCTGATCGCGCCCACCACGCCGTCCGAGCCGGTACGGTCCGCCCTGCAATGTCTCCGCGCAAAGGGTCGCGAACCCGGAATCATCGTTGTCGGCAAAGCGCCGAACGAAGACCGCCGAGCCAAGTTGCGCGAACTCGGCGCCCAATGGGCCGCCTGGGAGCCCTACACCCCCGAAGCACTCGCCAATCTGATCACGATGACACACGGAGCACCCATTGACGGCGAACGCCGCTCCCAGCCGCGTCTCCCGGTCAGCATCGAGGCCTCATTGGTTCCGATGAATCGTCAGTCAGAACTCGTCAAGATCCATTCCCTGGGCACCGGCGGGGCCTTCATCGCGATGAGTTCGCCACTCGAGGTCGGCGAGAAATTCACGATCGGCTTCCGCCTCCAGGGCGACACGATCGAACTGCGCGGCGAAACCCTCTACACCGTTACCCGCCGTTCCAAGTGGCAGCAGAGCCACGCCCGAGGCATCGGCGTTCGCTTCGAAGGACTCGACGCCGATTCGAGCAGCCGCCTCGTACGCTGGGAAAAGGCCGAGTCCGAGCGTTTCTGCATCTAGGGAACCTTCGGGATGCTCCGCGCTATCCGCTGGGCACGGGTCCATCAAAGCTTCTTCTGCTCTCCAGCGTTGCCGTGCGGGCCGGAAGGTCTACGAGGGGTGGGGTGGTTCTCCACTGTACGAGGAGGGCTCGCAGGTTGCCCTGGCGGGCGGGCTTCTTGGGTCGAGGACGAGCGGACTAGCGGTGCCTGGGATGGGGGGATGCCGGCCGGGGCACTGAGGCCGGTTCAACCCGGAGCGGCAGCGGGGTCGAGGAGTGGACCGGCCCGCTTCCAGCCTTCGTTGAGCAGCCAGGTGCGGTGCGTGAACGCGACCGCCCGGGTTCCAGGCGTTCCTCTGGCCGCGATCACCAGATCGCGCGCGGAGCGCTTCCAACCCCCGAACCAGCGACCTGACGAGGCCGGATCGATGCGCACGCTGCGGGGCGGCCGCTTCATGTGCCGTCTGGCGTTCATCAGCACGTAGCGCAGTGCGTTGCGCACTTGGGTCGGTGTCTTCAACACCACATGGTGATACCGGTCCTTCAGGACCGGTCCAGAGCGTGCGAACACGCGATTTACCGCACGCGCGAGACGCGCGCCCAGCGACTTCATCCCACGCCCCAGGGCGTCCGCATCCTTCGCCTCCACCAGTAGATGGACGTGATTCGCCTGGATCGAGTAGTGCGCGAGCCGGAAGTCCCCGCGATCACAGGCCTTCGCCCAGGAGCGTTCGAGCTCTCGAACGAGCTTGACGGTTCGGAGGGAAGGCACACCATCGCGCACCTTCAGGGTGACGTGGCAGGGATACCGGGAGGCGAGTCCAACTCGGCAGAGATGCGGGATGCCGGACCCCGCCTGCTGCGGTCGTCCGGCGCCGGGCCGCTTCCCACCCCTCCCGGAGTGCCGCAGTTCGAGCTGTGTTCCGGATATCTTACGCCGCATTCAATGAATATAGCGCTCTTTTGATATCGATCAACAGGAACCGACACGACATCTCCGAAACATCGTTCGAGGCGCCTCACGCCCGCTGGCGCGGTCGACCAGGACCCGAACGCCTAACGCCCCCCGCGAACCACCCCCTCAAAAGCCGCCCTGGGACCGACCTTGAGGAGACAGCCACCGCTCGCGCCGCTACGGCGCCACGTCGCAATGATAGGTGCGCGTCACGATCCGCCAGCCGTTCTCTTCGAACAGGAAGCGGTCTCGGCACCAACCGGTCTGGATGATCTGGGGCCCGCGGGGCTGGCTTGCCACGGTGGTGTGGTACGAGACGACGAGGGCATCCTCGTTCCCGTCCTCTTCGACGAAGGTGTTGGAGATGAGATGACGGGCGGAGCCGCTACGTGCGGCGAAGCTCTTGTTGCAGAACTCGGCAAGCGCGGCACGGCCCGCGATGCGATCGACCTCGCCCTGCCCTTCGACCGTCACGATGATCTCTCCATCGTCGACGAAACAGTCTGCCATGGTGTCGCCGGCCCCCTCGTCGTAGGCGAAGAAGCATCGCGCCAGGGTGTCCTGGATTCTGGGTCGGTCGGACATGGGACCTCCGGTTTCAGGTGAGAGCGGGCTCGAAGCCCCAGAGCCGCGCAGCAGTGCCGCCGGTCATGGCGCGGCGTTCTGCGTCGGGAACGCCAGCGAAGAGTTCCGCGATCCGGGCGCGCGAGTTCGGGTAGGTGCCCTCCGGATGCGGGTAGTCGTTGCCCCAGAGCAGCGCTTCGACGCCGGTGGTCGCGCGATTGGCAACGCCGATGCGGTCGTCCATGAAGGTCCCGTGGCACTGTCGACGCAGGTATTCACTCGGTCGGAGTGAAAGGCCAGCGGCGCGACGCGCCCGGCGCATGGGTGCCCGCTCGTAGATCGCATCCATGCTTTCCATCAGCCAGCCGAGCCAGGCGATGCCGGCCTCGACCATCACGAAATGGAGGCTCGGATGGCGCTCGAGCACGCCGCCCACGACCAGATCGTGAAGCATCACCTGGGCCGGCGCAGCGCCTCGGATCTCGCCTAGCAACGAGATCGGCGGTGCACCTTCCCGATGGACGGAAGTCCCCGCCAATACATGGGCCGGCGTCCCGGTGACGATGTGCGCCGAGACGGGCAGCCCGTGGGCTTCGAGTGCCGCCCAGAGCGGCTCATACTCGGGAAGATGATACGGTCGTCCCTCGGGCGCGGTCAGCGGGAGCATGGCGCCGTGCAAGCCCAACCTCGCGATCCGTTCCACCTCGGCCATCGCGAGATCGAGATCATGTACCGGGATCATGCCCGGGCAAACGAAGAAACCCGGCCGCACCGCGAACGTCTCGGCCAGCCAGTCGTTGTACACCCGAGCGTAGGCGGCACCGACGTCGGCCTCGGGCATGCTCCAGCCGAAGTTGCCCATCGTCGGGTAGAGCACTTCGCCGGCGAGGCCATCGGCCCGTAGATCCTTCATGCGCTCGTCGGGTTCGTAGCCCGAGCCCGGTCCCGGCTGATCGTCGTCGTGCTCGAAGTTCTCGGCTTCGAACGTCATGGCGCGCACCGCCTTGCCGCCGACGTGGATCACGATGTTCCAACCACCGCCCTCGCGCCGTTCACGGCGCGGTGCGCGCTCGCGCAGACCTGCGGGCAGGCGTTCGTTCCAGAGGTCGATCGGCTCGACCACATGACAGTCTGCCGAGAAGAGCCACTCCGCCATGTCATGACCTCCGTGCCAGAGTCTACACCGCCGGGCGTACCCGATTGTCGGCCACCTCGCGCCGTGCGATTCGCCAGCCCGAGGGTCCGCGAACCAACTCGTCGAGCCAGCGCATCGCGCCGTCACTCCACGGACTCGCGGGAGCTCCTTCCTCAGCGTGATCGGTTCGATAGAGATAGGTCTCGGCCTGCGCGCGGGCGCCATCGATGGCAACGGTGTGGTTGCCCAACATGCGAGCGGAACGATGCCAGCGGCCGCTCGCCTGGCGCTCCCGCTCGACGAACTCGTCGCCGGCACCGGCAAAGCAACTGGCTGCCCCCTCGTAATCGCCCCGGTCGAGTGCGAGCGCCGAGCGCGCCACCAGATCCGAGATCTCCGCGCGATCCAACAGCGACCGAACGATCGGATCCGATGAAGCAGGCGGCGGGCATGGAGCCACGGACAAGCGGGCGTCCCCGGCGCCGAGCAGCCTCTCGGTGATCCGCCAGGCCCCGGCCTCCCGAACCCAGACATCCCGATAGCGCGAAGCGCCGGACATCCACTCCCTCGGGCTTCGGCCTGGCCGAGCCTCGCGATGCGTGATGTACGCGAGCGTCTCCACCTTTGCACACTCGCCATCGAACTCGATCAGCGGCCGACTCAGGAAGTGGGTCGTCGACTCGAAAGCCTCGACCCCTCGGATGAAGGCGATCAACGCCGCAAGATCAGCGAACACGCGCTCGCCGTATTGGGCGCGGAACGTCTCGGCAAAGCAACCGCGAACCCGGTCGTATTCGCGTAGATCGATCCCGAGGGCGTACTGCATCGCCACGTCATGGATCCGGGCACGATCGAGCAGCCAAGCCACGGCCGGATCGGGGGATTGCGCAGCGGCGGTTCCCTTCGGCGCCCAGGCGGGCTCAGCGCCACGCTCGCGAATCCGCCAACCCTTCCCCGTCCGCACGAGCCCTTCGCAATAGCGACCGTTGCTGACGTTGAATTGCCACTCCTTGCCGTCTTCCCGGGTGCCGTGATGGGTCAACATGGCGTAGCTCTGCAGCGAGGCCCGGTCGCCGGAGATTTCGACGAACGCGTTTCCCATCATGTGCATCGTGGTGTGGAAGTAGGCGACCCCCGAGATGAACTCGATCAACGCGTCCCGACCCGAGCGCCATTCGCCTCCGAACTCGCCCTCGACATCGGGCGTGAAACAGCTTCGAAGCCCAGCGAAATCCCGACGATCGACGGCAGCCGCGTAGCGCAGGATCACGTCGCGCACGGCGGCCCGATCGAGAAGCAACTGTACTGCCGCGTCGGGATGAACCGATGCCAAACTTCCGGTCACACCCGTGCCGTGCAGCGGATCTCGATCAGGAGCTGCGGCGCGCCCAACGCCTGCACGCCGATCAGCGAACTCGCCACCGCGAAGCGCTCCCCATACACCTCGCCACGAACCTCGCGCGCCACCGCACCGGCCGCCGCAACATCGGTCACGAAGAGCACTTCTTCGACGACGTTGTCGAAGCTCGCGTCGTAGCGCGCCAGCAACGCGCCGATGTTCGCGTAGGCCTGTCGCATCTGGGCCGCCATGTCTCCTTCGCCCTCGATGCGGCCTTCGGGTGAAAATGCGGTCTGGCCCGAGATGTAGATCGTATCGGCAACCCGCACCGCCTCTGCGAAGCCGTAGGCTTCCTCGATAGCGAGGTCGAAGTTCTGGACCTCCTTCTGAACGATCATGTCGTCTCCTTGCCGATGCTTCCGGCCATTGCCTGCCCGAGCACGGCGATGCCGCGCTCGAGTTCGTGGTTCGGAACCATGGCGAAGGCCATGCGCAGGAACTTGCGGCCGTCGTCCGGCTTGCCGAAGAAGCGCTCCCCCGGTCGGCAGACCACGCCTTGCGCGATCGCACGCCGCATCACGCCTTTTTCATCCACACGCTCGTCGAGTTCCAACCACAGGAAGTAGCCACCGTCGGGCCGCGACCACTTCGCGAATGGTGCGCAATGCGCCTCGAGGGCGGCCAGCGCCGTCTCCAGCTTCCTGCCGTAGATCTCGTTCACCGAGGCAATGTGGGGTTCGAGGAGCCCCTCTTCCATGAATCCGGCCAGCACCCGCGCCACCCACTGCGAAACGCCCAGATCACCGCGCACGGCAGACAGCGCGGCGATCACGTCTTCGTGCCCGGTCGCCCAGCCGATTCGGAATGCCGGCGCGAGCAGCTTGCTGAAGGTATCCACCTTGAGGACCCAGCCCTCCGTGTCGAGGCTCAGGAGCGAGGGCAGTGGCTCGCCGGAATAACGAAGCTCGCCATAGCAATTGTCCTCGAGCACGATGAACTGATGGCGGCGCGCCAATGCCAACAATTGATGGCGACGCTCGAGGCTGAGACAGGTTCCCGTCGGCGTGTGGAAGGTCGCGATCGTGTAGACGAGCTTCAGACGCTGGCCAGCGGCTGAGAGTCGTTCGATCTCCTTCTCGAGCAGATCCACCTGCAACCCATCGGCGTCCATCGGGATCGCAATCGGCTCGGCCCCCGCGATCCGTGCCGCCGTGATCGCGGCCCCCCAGGTCGGCGCCTCGACGGCGACCACGTCGCCGGGATCGAGCAGCGCGTGACACGCGGCCGTGATCGCCTGCACCCCGCCCGCCGTCAACATCAGATGCCGCAGGTCGAGCTCGCGTCCGTCCACGCGGGCCGTGCGCTCCACCAGCCGCTCGCGCAGCCCCTCGTAGCCGTACATGATGCTGCCGCGGCGGCCGCCGCCGTACTGAAGACCCTCGTCGGCATCGTCGCGCAGGACCCGTTCGCTGAGCCGAACCAGGTCGTCGATCGGGAATGTGGCCGGGTCGGGAAGCCCCGACTCGAAGTGCCACTTCACCGGGATCTCGGGCCAATCCCAGTAGCCCGGGGTTCCTGCAGCGGATGCCTTCGACAGCAAAGCCCGGACGGGGTGCGGTTCATCAGTCATGAGGCCCTCCCGCTACCGGACGTCCGGTAGCCGAGTGCCATTGAATCCGATCTGGTGGGTGGCCTCAAGGAGGCCTCCCGGGAATACGGCTTCCGGGCCACGGTTGCGTGCAAAGCAGGCCCCGCCCTACGCCCGGAGATGCAACGCCAGCGCCTCTTCGGAGTCGCTGCGCAGTCGTTGCTGCGGGGCGACGACCGGATCCCGCAGCGTCGTTATTCGCCCTTGCGAGCCGGTAGCATGGGGGCCGACGACATCTCCGGGGCATGGCCGGTCCGCATCAGCTCCGCGAATGCCGCCGCGGGCATCGGGCGCCCGACCAGGAAACCCTGGATCTCCTCACAACCGTGGGATTGGAGGAAGCGTTCCTGGGCCTCGGTCTCCACGCCTTCTGCAACCACCGCCAGCCCCAGCTGCCGCGCCATCGCCAGGATCGCGGTCGTGATCGCTTGAGCCTCCCGATCCGCCTCGACGTCCTTCACGAAGGAGCGATCGATCTTGAGTCGATCGACGGGGAATTGTTTCACGAAGCTGAGTGACGAGTATCCGGTTCCGAAATCGTCGAGAGCGATGCTCACGCCAAGTTCCTTGAGCGCGTTCAAACATTGCGAGGCGTCCTCCACGTCGATCATCATGGCGCCCTCCGTGAGTTCGAGTTCGAGAGCGGCGGGCGGCATCGGATGCTCGCGCAAAGCGTGGGAGACCAGCGAGGTGAGGGTGCCTCGGCGAAGCTGCGCGACCGAGACATTGACGGCGACTCGCGGTGGTGCCACGCCCTCACCAAGCCACTTCGAGTAGTCTCTGGCAACCGTGCGTATCGCCCACTCCCCAAGCGCTACGGCCAGGCCGCTCTCCTCGGCAACTTCGATGAATTCCGCTGCGGGCAGGAGACCGCGCTGGGGATGGTGCCAACGGGCGAGCGCTTCGGCGCCGACACACTCGTGCGTCAAAGGGCGCACGATGGGCTGGTAGTAGATCTCGAGTTCCTCACAGTCGATCCCTCGGCGCAGCTCGGCGGAGAGCTTGCCTCGCTCCAAGGTATCTTCGGTCATCCAGTTCTCGAAGAACTGGAAGTTGTTCCGGCCACAGTCCTTGGCGTGGTACATGGCCAGGTCCGCGTTCCGGAGCAGATCGCTACAGCCGAACGGCCCGATCCCGCCCGAATGGAGCGCGATCCCGATGCTCGCGCTGATCGAGACCTCCTGTTCCCCTACGAAGTAGGCGTCGGCGAGAGCACGCAGAACACGATCAGCGACCAGCGCGGCCTCTCGATGATCCCGAATCTCACTCAGCAGGATCGTGAACTCATCGCCACCGCGACGCGATACGAGGTCCTCTCCAGTCCCGGTCTCGCTCTCGTCGCATCCCCTCGCGACCGTATCCGACAGGCGCAAGCACGAGCGCAAGCGCTGGGCCACCTGCGCGAGCAACTGGTCCCCGCTTCCGTGTCCGAGGGTGTCGTTGACGGCCTTGAATCCGTCGAGATCGAGAAACATGACCGCGACCTGGCGGCCTTCGCGCATGGCGTGGCCAATCGCGATCGTCAGGTGTTCCTCGAAGAGGCGTCTGTTGGGCAGCGTGGTGAGTTCGTCGTAGTAGGCCAGGTAGCGATTGCGGGCCTCAGCCTCGGCACGATGTTGGACCTGGACCTCGAGGTCGGCATTCTTCGTCGCCAGCCGCTCGGTCTGCTGCTTGCGTTGCGACTCGTAGACGAGCGCCACGGCGAGGAGAATCCCGAGCCACGAGGACACGTCGATCAGACGTTGCACCCAGAGAATCGGTCCCGTGGAGTGCGCCAACCCGGCTTCGTCCTGCACCTGAATCCCGATGGAATCGAGGGCGGCGAAACCGCAGACCGTGAGGACGCCGACGGTCAGCCACACGAAGGCCGAGCGCGGTGCGCCCATCAGGACGGCGAGCAGCGGCATCAATGCGCACCAATGGAGCAGAGGCGCGTGGATGCCCCCGGACACCGTGAAGCACGACACGATGACGAGCCATGAGCCCCCGATCATGAGGTTGGCGCCCAGTGCCAGAGACCCGAAACGGCGAAAGGCGACCGGGATCGCGCCAACCATCGCGAGGGCCACGACCAGCGCGGCGGCGACACGCTGCCAGCTATCGCCCGGGATCGCCCATGCGAAGAACGCGATGGCCTCGAGACCGAGCACGATCAATGCGAGGGTGAGTCCCACCACGGTGCGCGCCCGCCGCAGGACATCGGGGTCTGTCTGCATTTCCCCGGGAATCGCCGCATCCACCAGTTCGACGAGGAACCTGCGGGCCTCGCCCTCTTCACCCTCTTTCGAGAAGTCGGTTCTCGGGGACGCTTGTGCTTGCTGGACCATGGGACGCACCGAAGTGGCATTTGTAGCGGGGGCGTCATCGGCGGACCGGAGGGGCGCAATGAGCGCTCAATTTCGTCGGCCCATGGACCCGAAGCGGCATGCCCTTCAGGCCAGGAGGGTGAACGGAGGCCGGCACTGTGCCCGGGGACTCTCTGCAAGCCTTCGGTCGCGTGCCTTGCCAGCGGGCCAAACGCGCACACCTGGCTCGGTCCGGGTTTCTGAGATGGCTCTAGGCTGGGTTCGCAGCCACGAGGCCGGCGTGGAGCTGGCGCAGATCGGCGAGCACCCGTTCGGGCCCGATCCAGCGGGCCAGGGCAAGGCTCGAAGCAGCTTCCTTGCCCGGCGAGAAGGCTCGTTCGAAATAGCGCTCCCCCTCGATCTCGATGCAGTCGTATTCGGAGATGCTGCGGACCTCGCGGTCCGTTACGGCGTGAAAGTGCGGCGAGGCGACCAGCCGGATCAGTTCCTCGACCGCTACGAGCGGGAGCCGCTGCTCCAACTCGTGGAGCAGGCTCACCAGCCCACTTTTCTCCGTCGTCTTCGCGCCCTTCACGATGGCGCGGATTCTCGCGAAACGGGCGCGGCCCATCTATGAAGTGGTTCACAACCCGCGAACGATTCTCGGGTGCCCGAAACGAGCCCTGCGACGCTCCGCCTGGCTTTCGATCGCACCACTTGGGGTTCCGGGTACTCCCCGCCTCGTGAACCCGGGCGTTTCCACCGGCTCGGAGCCCCTGGCTAAGCTCTTCGCAGTGAGCCCGAACTCCGAGAGCCGCAGGCGCGCCATTCCCCGAACCGTCTGGGCGCTTGGCTTCGTCTCGCTACTGATGGACGTCTCGTCCGAGATGATCCACGCATTCCTTCCCGTCTTCCTGGTCACGACCCTGGGCGCCAGCACCATGCTGGTCGGTCTGATCGAAGGAATCAGTGAAGCGACCGCTTCGGTGACGAAGGTGTTCTCGGGCTACCTCAGTGACCGCGTCGGACGGCGCAAAACGCTCGCGGTGCTGGGCTACACGCTCGGTGCGCTAACGAAGCCAGTGTTCGCGATCGCGGCGACACCCTTCGAAGTACTGGCGGCGCGCTTCACCGATCGCGTGGGCAAGGGGATCCGCGGTGCCCCGCGCGACGCGCTCGTGGCCGACGTGACACCGGCCGACACGCGAGGCACCGCCTACGGGCTGAGACAATCGCTCGATACCGTCGGGGCGTTCGCCGGCCCACTGCTCGGCATCGTGCTGCTCAGCGCCCTCGGCGGCGACATGCGCATGGTATTCGCAATCGCGACGATTCCCGCGGTTCTCGCGGTGGCACTACTGATCATCGGCGTGCGCGAGCCCGCCCGGCCCCGCGAGCAGGCGAGCCCATCGTTCGCGCCGCGCGCCCGCGATCTCGGAAAGCTCGACCGCACCTTCTGGGTCGTCGCCGGGCTAGGCGCCGTCTTCACCCTCGCGCGCTTCAGCGAAGCGTTCCTCGTGCTGCGCGCGCACGAAGTGGGTCTCCCGTTACCGATGGTCCCGCTGGTGATGATCGCAATGAACGTGGTGTACGCGCTCGTTTCCGCACCCGCTGGCGCCTGGTCCGACCGCGTCGATCGGCGACTTGTGCTTTGCGGCGGACTCGTCGCGTTGGTCGCTGCCGATCTCGCCCTCGCGTACGGGCAAAGCGTCGCCACCGCCCTTGCCGGAGCCGCGCTCTGGGGCCTCCACATGGGTCTCACCCAGGGCCTGTTCGCCGCGATGGTCGCGGACGCAGCGCCGGCCGATCTCCGTGGCAGTGCGTTCGGTCTGTTCCACCTGGGGAGCGGTGTCGCACTGCTCGCCGCGAGCGTGCTCGCCGGCTTCCTGTGGGATGGCTTCGGGTCGGCTGCGACGTTCCTCTGTGGCGCAGTCCTGGCGTCCTGCACGTTGGCCGGGCTCCTCGTGCTCGTCTGGCGCGAGCCTTGAGCGAAGGCCCGGCATGGGGCCGCCCCGTGGTACCGTGCGCGCGAAACGGGAGAAGGAGAAGAAGATGCAGGTGTTCTTGCGAGGCGTGGCGGCAACGCTCGTCGTGCTGGTTTCGAGTGCTGCGGGAGCCGCCGAGCCCTTCGACAAGCTGCATTGCCTGAAATACGCGAGCGCGCGGGATTACCCGGTCGATGCGATCCTGTTCGGGACCGACCGGGGCGAGGTCGCCGACTTGCCGTTCATGTTCTGCGTGGCCCGCCGTGGGGACGAGACGGTGCTGCTCGACGCCGGCTTCGTGAACCCGGCCTACGCGAAGGAGTGGGGCGTCGTCGAGTACGCCGACTACCGCGGCCTGCTCGCCGAGATCGGCGTGAAGCCCGAGGACGTGAACCTCGTGACGCTGAGCCACCTCCATTGGGACCACGCGGGTGGAACCAGCGCGTTTCCCAACGCGAAATTCGTGATCCAGAAACGCGAGCTCGAGTACGCGGCCGGCGGGATGTCCCTGAACAAGCACGCACAGATCGGTTTCTACGCCGCCGACGTGTTGGATCTCGTGAAGCTCGCCTGGAACGGGCGCGTGCTCCTGCCCGAGGGAGACCAGGAGGACGTGATCCCGGGCCTCGACGTCTACCTGACGCCCGGACACACGATCGCGACGATGACGGTCTGTCTCGATACGACCGAGGGCCGGGTTTGTTATGCCTCGGACGCCGTCTACAACTACCGGAACATCGAGGAAGACATCGCGCTCGGTCTCGGACTCGATCTCGGGGCGTCGGTAGACTCCTATGCGAAGATCCGCGCGCTGGTCGGCGATGGCGTGATGATCCCGGGCCACGAGGCCGCGCTCTTCGAGACGCCGGGGCGTTTCGAATTCCGCAAGCTGACCGATCGCGTCATCGCGATCGTCGAGTAGGGAGGCCGCACCCTCGGATGAAGCGGGCCCGCCGGATCGCCGTGGGCTCGTACTGGCTTCACGATGATGGCCGCCGAAGTCCGCCGCACCAGCGCCGACGCCCCTACTCCTTGTGGTAGAACGCCTCGCGTTCCCGCGATGGCTTCACGACCGGGATCTCATCGTCCTTCAGTGCCGGTAGCCAACGCTTGCGCGCCAGGGCCTGCTCGATGTACGGCGCCAGCTCCGCGGCCTTCCGGGCGTC
>JAJDAP010000058.1 GCA_029261795.1 Deltaproteobacteria bacterium | reverse complement strand
GGATGCGGACGCGCTGGGGCGTGGGATGAAGTCACTGGGCGCGCGCCTCGCGCGGGCGGTAAATCGCGTGTTCGCGCGCTCTGGACCGGTCCTGAAGGACCGGTATCACCATGTGGTGTTGAAGACACCGACCCAGGTGCGCAATGCCCTGCGCTATGTCCTGATGAACGCCAGGCGGCACATGAAGCGGCCGTCCAGCATCGTGCGAATCGATCCCGCCTATTCCGGTCGATGGTTCGGGGGCTGGAAGCGCTCTGCGCGCGATCTCGTGATCGCTGCAAGAGGAACGCCCGGAACCCGGGCGGTCGCGTTCACCCATACCTGGCTCCTCAACGAAGGCTGGAAGAGGGCCGGTCCGCTCCTGGACCCCGCCGCCGCTCCAGGTTGAACAGGTCCCTCAGCCCCGGCCGTCGAGACCGCGCCGCTGCTCCGAACTGGACGCCCCGACAGAGGCGGGCTGCATCGCCGATTGCGTCCACGGCCAAGATCCGGCGAACGCCGCCGGCCAGCCCGAAGGCTGGATCTAGTACCGGTAGCTGTCGGGCTTGTAGGGCCCGTCCACCGGGATGCCCACGTAGTCGGACTGCTCGGTCGTCAGCTTGGTCAGTTTCACGCCGAGCTGGCCGAGGTGGAGTCGAGCGACTTCCTCGTCCAGGTGCTTGGGCAGGACGTAGACCTGGTTCTCGTAGCGACCGGGGTTCTCGTGGAGTTCGATCTGGGCGATCACCTGGTTGGTGAAGCTCGCGCTCATCACGAAGCTCGGGTGGCCCGTGGCGCAGCCCAGGTTGAGCAGCCGTCCTTCGGCGAGCACCAGTACGCTGTGGCCGTCGGGGAAGATCCACTCGTCGTACTGGGCCTTGATGTTCTCGCGGCGGATGCCCGGGGTCTTCTTCAGGCCAGCCATGTCGATCTCATTGTCGAAGTGGCCGATGTTGCCGACGATGGCCTTGTCCTTCATGCGGGACATGTGATCGGCGGTGATGATGTCGTAGTTGCCCGTCGTGGTGACGAAGATGTCGGCGCTATCGACGACGTCGTCGAGGGTGGTGACCTGGTAGCCCTCCATGGCGGCCTGGAGTGCGCAGATCGGGTCGATTTCGGTCACGATCACGCGGCAACCCTGGCCGACCAACGCCTGAGCGCAGCCCTTGCCGACCTGTCCGAAGCCGCACACCACGGCGACCTTTCCGCCTAGCATCACGTCGGTCGCGCGCATCAGGCCGTCGGGGAGCGAGTGCCGGCAGCCATAGGTGTTGTCGAACTTCGACTTCGTGGCCGAGTCGTTCACGTTGATGGCCGGGAAGAGCAGGGTGCCGGCGCGCGCCATCTGCTCCAGGCGCTGTACGCCGGTGGTGGTCTCCTCGGAGACGCCCTTCATGTTGGCCACGATGCGCCCGATGCGGCCCGGGTCGCTCTCGGCGCGGGTGCGGAGCAGGTTGAGGATCACGCCCCACTCTTCGCTGTCCGTCTCGGGGTTGTGGTCCGGGATCTTCTCGGCCTTCTCGAACTCGAGACCCTTGTGGAGCAGCAGCGTTGCGTCGCCACCGTCATCGACGATCTGGTCCGGGCCGGAGCCATCGGGCCATTCGAGGGCCACGTCGGTGCACCACCAGTATTCCTCCAGGGTCTCGCCCTTCCAGGCGAATACGGGAATACCCCGCGGCTCGTCGACGGTTCCATTCGGGCCGACAGCCACCGCCGCCGCCGCGGAGTCCTGGGTCGAGAAGATGTTGCAGGAAACCCAGCGGACGTCGGCACCGAGGGCGGTCAGGGTTTCGATCAGCACGGCGGTCTGAACGGTCATGTGCAACGAGCCCATGATCTTGAGTCCGGCGAGCGGCTTCGAGGCACCATAACGCCCGCGGAGTGCCATCAGCCCCGGCATTTCGTGCTCGGCGAGGCGGATTTCCTTGCGGCCGAGTTCGGCCAGGGACAAGTCGGCGACCTTGAAGGCCGGGGTTTCGGTGGACATCGGGGCTCTCCGTAGCGATGGGTGGGACGTCTGCAGAAGCCCGGAACAGGCTCCATCAATTCATGCGGATGAATAGGTAGCCAGCTTGAGTGAAGATCGCAATGCGCCCCGCGGGGGTTTCGGCGAGCGAGGCTCTAACTTCCGTAGTCCTCGATTCCGCACAGTTTCTCGCTGATCTGCCAGAGGCGTGCGGCCACGGCGTCGTCCATCGCGTGGGCCTTGGGTTCGACCGCCCGGCACTTCGCGTAGTAGCCGCCGGTGCTTCCCGCGACCGACGGGTCCGTGGCCAGGAATACCGGGGTCCGCGCCCCCTCGTCGGGCGACTTCAAGAACAGGTTCACCACGCTTCGCACGGCGCCCAGCATCGGACCACTGTCGCCCCCGCCGAGGTTGCTGCGGATGCCGCCAGGGTGCAGCGCGTTGACCGTGATGCCCGTGCCCTCGAGGCGGCGCGCGAGTTCCCTCGTGAAGTGGATGTTGCAGGTCTTGGATTCGCCGTAGACGCGCAGTGCGCTGAAGCCGCGTTCGCTCTGGAGATCATCCAGATCGATCCCGCTCACGAAACGGTGCGCATCCGACGCGACGTTGACGATCCGGGCCGGTGCCGAGCGAAGCAGGGTCGGAAGCAAGTGGGCCGTCAGCGCGAAGTACGCCAGGTGGTTGACGGCAAAGGTGGTCTCGAAGCCGTCCGGGGTGACCGAGCGCCGGGTCATCGTGACGCCGGCGTTGTTGATGAGGATGTCTATTCTGTCGCTTGCACGAACGATGGCATCCGCTGCCTCGCGAATCCCAGCCAGCGATGCCAGGTCACACCGGATCAGTTCCATGTCGGAGCGCCCGGTCCGCGTCTTGATCTCGCCTAACGTTTCTTCGCATCGTTCCGGGTTGCGTCCCAGCAGGATCATGCGCGGGCCCATCTCTGCCAGGGCGACCGCAGTTGCGCGCCCGATACCCGATGTCGCGCCGGTCAGCACGACCGTCTGGCCGGCGAGGTCCATTGCTTGGCTCGTCATCTCGTCTCCTCAGTGCACCACTGTCGGCTCGCCGAGCCCGAACGGTGCGATCACGGCTTCGAAGCGTTCGCCCTTGTCCGTGACCAGTTGGTAGCTGCCATGCATCGAACCGACCGCGGTGGTGAGCGGACAGGCCGAGGTGTATTCGAAGCTCTGACCGGGGGCAAGCCGGGGTTGTTCGCCGACCACGCCGGCGCCGCGTACCTCCTGCTGCGAGCCGTCGCCATCGGTGATCACCCAGTGGCGGCTGATCAACTGAACGGTTTCGTCTCCCTCGTTCAGCAAATTTACCTGATAGGCGAAGAACCAATGGCTGTCCTCGGGGCTCGAGCGCTCCGCGACGTAGACCGATTGCACGCGGACTCGGACGTTCCGGGTGACCTGTTCCGAGAAGGTGCTCAAGCGCTACTCCATCTTCATGACTGGCGAGAAGGCGGCAACGCCAACCACCAGCACCAGCATGGCGCATCCGAGTGATACCAGCGTCATTTCCGGGCCGAGCGCGCCGGACAGGAAGCCCGCGAGCCCCGCGCCGATCGGGCCCGCCGCCATGAAGCCCAATTGATTCATCGCGAGCACGCGGGCGCGCTCGGCGGCCGGGGCGCGGGCCTGGAAGAGCGTGCGGCTCATGTTCATGAAGAAGGCGCCGGCCAGGCCCCAGGCGAACATCGCGGCCTGGAGCCCTGCGAAAGGGAGGCCCTGGCCGAGCAGCACGATGAAGCCACCGCCGGCGCTGAGCGCGAGCAGCATGGCCCGCCCCTTGCGCCGCACGCCACCACGCCAGAGCAGGAAGGCAGAGCCCACCATCGTGCCGAACTGGAACAGGAAGAGCAGCGCGCCGAGGTCGTCGACGTGGCCGAAGCGGGCACGCAGCATCAACGGAGCCGCCGTCCAGAAGGCGCCGCCGAAGAACAGGCCGATCCCGAAGATCAATACGAAGATGAAGCGCAGGTCCGAAGTCCAGACAAAACGCAAGCCCGCGAGCATTTCCGTCAAGCTGGGTCTGTCCTTCGGCGCTTCGATCAGGACGGGTGGCAGGCGCCAGGCGAACAGCGCACCGAGCGCGGCGATGATTCCCTGGGCCAGCAACACAGGCGCGCTGCCGACCGTGCGAGCGACATCGACGAGGCGCATCCCGGCGGCCTGACTTCCGAACTGGGCCATCGTCTGTCCGGTGACCGCGCGTTCGATCTGGTCGCTTCCGAGGTGCCAGCACATGGCCTCGCGGGAGGGGAAGCCGAAGGGGTTGATGGCGCTGAGGCCGGCTGCGCAGACGATCAACAAGGGGAGCGAGAGCTGGTCCGTGAGCACGGCGGCGGCGAGCATGAAAGGCGGCAGCGCACCGAGTAAATGCGTGACAATCAGCATGCGCCGCGGGTCCACGCGGTCCGCGGCGGCACCGCCGACGAAGAGCAATGCCAAGCCCGCACCCATCGAGATTGCCTGGACCGTGCCCGTGACTTCGTCGCTGGCGTTCAGGTCGCCGACCACCAGCCGCGCGATCATCGTCTGATGCATGCCGAAGGCACAGAACCAGGCGCCCGCGCTGCCGAGGAACCAAGCGTAGGGCCGTCCCAGCGGTCTTGCGGGAGGCGGCGGCTGGGACACGGGCGCACGCTAGCAGCCGCGCTGGTTGGTCGTCGCGGTTTCGGAATCCCGGCCGGATCGGAGGTAGAGTGGCACCGCCCGCAATCTTCGAGATAGGGGGTCCCATGCGCATCGGTCTTCAGATCCCGAGTTTCACCTGGCCCGGCGGCGCCGAGGGCCTGGCCAGTCAGCTGATCGATATCGCGCAGATCGCCGACGAGGGAGGCTTCGCGAGCCTCTGGGTGATGGATCATCACTTCCAGATTCCCAACGTCGGCCCCATCGACGACGACATGCTCGAGGGCTGGTCGACGCTCTCCTTTCTGGCTGGCTACACCGAGCGCGTGAAACTCGGAACGTTGGTGAGTGGCGTCACCTATCGGCATCCGGGTGTCCTGGTGAAGACGGCAACCACGCTCGACGTCCTGTCCGACGGCCGCGCCATCCTGGGGATCGGGGCCGCCTGGTTCGAGCGCGAACACCACGGTCTGGGGATTCCGTTCCCGCCCAAGGCCGAGCGATTCGCGCGGTTGGAGGAGACGATCCAGATTGCCAAGCAGATGTGGAGCGACGACGATGGTGAGTTCCGCGGACAGTTCTCCCACCTTCAAGAAACCCTGTGCGTTCCACGTCCGCTGCAACGGCCGCATCCACCGCTCTTGATCGGAGGCATGGGCGAAACGAAGACGTTACGACTGGTTGCCGAATACGCGGACGCCTGCAACCTGTTCAGCTATGTGGGCGCGGATCAGATCCGCCGCAAGCTTGAGGTGCTAGGCGACCATTGCGACAGCCTCGACCGGGACTATGACGAGATCCAACGCACCAGCCTCGGCACGATCGAGCTCGGCCCCGAGCACGGCTCGATCGCCGACGTGATCGCGCATTGCCGCGAGCTCGCCGAGGCCGGGATCCAGCAGGCCATCTTCAACATTCCGAACGTCCACGAAACCGCGACGCTCGAACGGTTGGCGAAGGAAGTCATTCCCGAGGTTCGCGGCTTCTAGGCGAGCTCGACGCCGCGGCGGAGCAGCGGAGCCGAAACGAATAGGGCCGACCTGGAGGGGAACCAGGTCGGCCCTGAGATGAAGCCCTGGGAAGGTTCGGCTTCACCTGCCCGCAGGTGGGTGCCTCGGGTTGGAATCGGATCCCCTTGGGTCGGGTCTCCCGAGGCGCCCGTTTCGGGCTTCGTGATCGGAGAGTGCTAGGCGAGGATGGGAGCTGCGGCGACGAGCATCGCGGCAAACAATCCGGCACCGAGCACGAGGTCGAGAAGCATGCTCTTTGTCATCGGAATTCTCCTGGGCGGGTTTGAGGCGCACCCAGTCGTATAGCAATCCCCGTGCCAAGCTATCGAGCACGCTCCGGGCGTTCTAGCCTGCGAAACGCAACATTATGCGGCACTGAACCCGCGCGATTTGTCACCCGCAACCGAATGATGCAGGTGCGGGCCGCCCTAGCTCGGAGGGGTGTTCGCCGGGCCGTCTCCGCCACCCTCGGGGTTGCCGGAACCCTGGTTGCCGGGCCGCCGGCCGCGGCGTCCTCGGCCTCCCCTGCGCCGGCCGCGGCGTCGTCCGCGACGCGCGTCGCCGTTCTCGGCTGCGCCGCCCTGCTGCTGCGGCTTCGGCAGCGCTTCTTCGCCATCGCCGGCCGCGGCCTTGCCGTTGGCAGCACGGTTGCTGTTGTTGCCGCGACGGCTCCGATTCTTGGAGCCGCGTCGCCGTTGGTTGTTGTTGCCGTTTCCGGATCCGCCGGAACGCCCACCCCGGCCGCGACCGCGCGCGTTCGTCTTGCCCCGGCCCTTGCCCCGGCGCCGCTCTTCGCCCTTGGGCGGCGCGAGCGGTTCCCAGAAGCTGTTGGGTCGGTCGGTCCCGCCTCGGCAGCGATCGCAGATCCCGCAATCGCTGGCGCCGTCTTCGCCGAAGTAATCCTGCAGGAAGACCGCGCGGCAATCCTCGAGCAGCCCGTAGTCCGCGACGGCGTCCAGGCGCCGCGCGTCCTGGGTACGGAGCGTCTCGAATTGGCCGGCGAGTTGGCGTGCGCGGCCTTCGAATTCTTCCGGCGGCACGATCACGAAGACCGAATCCTGGTCCCATTTGACCAGGCCGCCATCGTCGAGCAACGCGAGCAGCGCGCCGGTCGTGCGTGAGCCGAGTTCGGCGGACAGGGCCAGGGCCTGGAGGCTCGGCACCTTGTCGTCCTTGGCCCAGGCCGCCAGGGCCCGTGCCAGACGGTAGAGCTGTTCCGGTCGCACCCGGCTTCGCGAGAGCAGCGATTCATGGATCATGCGGTCCTCGGACGAGAACAACATGATGCAGTTGGCCCGCCGACCATCGCGACCGGCGCGCCCGGCCTCCTGGACGTACTGCTCGAGTGAAGCCGGCGCTTGGTAGTGCATCACATAACGAATGTCCGGCTTGTCGATGCCGAGCCCGAAGGCATTCGTTGCGATCATCACCGTACGGCGACCCCGCTGCATGAAGCCTTCCTGGCTCTTGCGGCGCTCGGCCGCACTCATCTTGCCGTGATAGCGGTAGGAGGGCACACCGAAGCGCTGTAGGACGGTGTAGATCTCGTCGACATCGCGCGTCGTCGAGCAGTAGATGATGCCCGGACGACGCACGCGCAGGGCGAGGCGGACCAGCGCACGAAGGCGTGCGCCGGAAGATGCGTGCAAGACGTCGAAGGCCAGGTTGTCGCGGTGCGGAGATGCGGCGACGACCCGGTGGTCCCGCAGCCCGACGAAGCGGACGATGGCGAGGCGTACCTTCTCGGTGGCCGTCGCGGTCAATGCGAGTGCCGGCGGCGCGCCCATGCTTTTCAGGCGTTCGCCGATCTGCAGGTAGGCCGGCCGGAAGTCGTAGCCCCATTCGGAAATGCAGTGGGCCTCGTCGACGGCGGCGAGCGAGACGCCACCGGCGATCAATGCCGCCGCCGCATCGGGCGAACCCAACGTCTCCGGCGTCGTCATCACGAGCACCCGGCCCCCCTCGGCGATCTGTTCCAAGGCCTTCTGGCGCTTCTTGCCACGCAGCTGACCGTCCAACTTGATGCATGGCAGTCCGAGCCGAACCATCGTGTCGTGCTGGTCCTGCATCAACGCGAGCAGCGGTGAGATCACGACGACGGGCTTGTCAAAGATGATCGACGGAATCTGGTAGCAGGCGCTCTTGCCGAAGCCGGTCGGGAGCACCATCAGGACGTCTTCGCCCTGGAGGATCGCGTCGATCACTTCCTCTTGTTCGGGGTAGAGTTCAGGGATGCCGAGACGCTTGGCCGCTTTCGCCATAGCCTCCTGGCGCTGCTCCGGCGTATCGAGGGGAACCTTGCCCAGGAAGACGGGTCCGCTGTCGAGCGAGACCTCGTCCTCGACGTCTTCGTCCTCTTCCTGCTGCAGGGAAGCGGCGAGTTCGAGCAACTCGGCTTCGGAGAGATCGTCCTTCGCAATCTGACGGCGGATCTCATCGAGGGCTTCGCCGTCGATCGGGTCGTCGCCCCCCATCGCGCTCGCGAGCAGGGCCTCGAGGTCGGCCGGCAATGCGTCGAGGGCTTCCGGCTCGGCGGGGGAACCAACGCCGCCATCGAGGGCTTCGGCGAGGTCGACGACTTCGACCTGGTCGGCGACTTCGACCTGGTCGGCGACTTCGACCTGGTCGGCGACTTCGACCTGGTCGGCGACTTCGACCTGGTCGGCGACTTCGACCTGGTCGGCGACTTCGACCTGGTCGGCGACTTCGAC
>JAJDAP010000057.1 GCA_029261795.1 Deltaproteobacteria bacterium | reverse complement strand
CTGCGGAAAAACCCACTCCCGTCGCCAGGCACGCATCTTTCCGGCCCACTCTGCGTTGCGAAGCCTTGCTGGGGCTCGCCCCAGCGGCGGCTCCGCGCCTTGATTGGACCGAAAATCTGCGCACCGGGCTCGGTCCGGGGTTCTTCCGCAACCTGCTAGAACTGGAAGTAGATGAACTGTTGTGCTCCGCGGCTCGCATAGAGCGAAACCAGGATCGCAATGGTCGACCAGCCGAAGGGTCGGGCCCAGGCATAGAGCGCGGATTTCTCGATGCGGCGCGCGGTGGCATTCCAGATGCAAAGGTGCGCGATCGCCGCAGCCCCGATCATCAACACTGTCGTGAGCAACGCATAGTTTCCCAGTGACGATCGATCCGCGGCGGTCAGCAGCACGGGGTCGACGAGGTTGCCCAACATCATCACGGCGACGTCGAAGCTCTCGGCGCGGAAGAAGATCCAGGCCAGCGAGACGAAGTGGAAGGTCGTCACGACCGAGAGCCAGCGGTAGAGCCTGCCCGGAAGGAGTGGTGCCATCGGCGGCACGCCGCGCCCCGTATGGATCGCGCGTAGCAGCGCCAACGCGAGACCATGGATCGAGCCCCAAACCACGAAGTTCCAGCTGGCGCCATGCCAGAGTCCGCCGAGGGCCATCGTCAGGAAGAGATTTCGATAGGTCGCCGTCGGGCCATCCCGGCTACCCCCGAGTGGGATGTAGAGGTAGTCGCGCAGCCAGTTGGAGAGTGTCATGTGCCAGCGCCGCCAGAACTCGGTGACGTTCCCGGAGAAATACGGGGCGCGAAAATTCCGCGGAAGCTCGTAGCCCAGACAGTAGGCGCAGCCCCGACCGATATCGGTGTAGCCGCTGAAATCGCAATAGATCTGTGCCGAGTAGGCGTAGACGGCGAGCCAGGCCGTGATCGTCCCGACGTCTCCCGGGCGCGAGAACACGTCGTCGACGAACGGCGCGAGTTGGTCGGCGATCAGCACCTTCTTGAACAAGCCGAGGGCGATCAGGTCGAGCCCGTGGAGGAACTTCTCTCGCTCGAAGGAGCGCTTCGATTCGAGCTGCTCGACGAACTCGTTGGCCCGCACGATCGGGCCGGCGATCAACTGCGGGAAGAACGAGATGAACAGGGCGAACTTCAGCGGGTTCCGGATCGGCGCGCATGTGCCACGCCAGAGATCGACAGCGTAGGCGACCATCTGGAAGGTGTAGAAGGAGATGCCGAGAGGAAGGAAAATCCCCAGCGACGGCGTCTGCCAGTCGAGACCTGGCACGAATCCGGAGAGGGCCATCAGGCTCTCGAGGGCGAAGTCCGCGTACTTGAAGCCGCCTAGCGTCGCGAGATCGATGACGATCAGGGCGATCAGGATCCGCCTGGCCGCGGGGCGATTCGTAGCGAGGCGTCGCGACATGGCGCGGGTGCCGAGGAAGTTGATCGCCAGCGCGAGCGCGAACAACAGCAGGTAGGCCGGGTACCAGGCTGCGTAGAACAAGAAGCTGGCGCCGAGCAAGAGCCCGAGGCGCGCCCGGTGCTGGGGCAACGCCCAGTACCCGGCCAGGACGACCAGGAAGAAGCCAGCGAAGCTGAGCGTATTGAAGAGCACGGCTAGGCCGGGCCATCTCCGCGAACAGCAGATCGGACGATCGGGGACAACAGGATCGAGAGCTCACGGTGGCCGTTCCGATCGAAATGCAGCGCGTCCCGCGAGCCGTCCACGTATTCGCCGAAGCGCTCGGGAGCCAATGCGTCAGAGAGATCGACGATGACGGCACTCTTGACGGCACGCTGGATGGCTTTCAGCGCGCCCAACAAGCGTTCCGCCTCTTCGGGCCGGTAGACGATCGGTGGCCGGGTCGCGTCGTAGGGCATCTGCACGAGGACGAGCGGGATGCCTCGTTGCTCACAGATTCGCGCGGCCAGCCCGACGGACGCGATCGACGCGTCGAAGCCGCTCGTCAACACGATCGTGCGCGCCAAGCGGGCGCCTCCCACCCGTTGGGAGAGCCAACGCATCCCGTCGCGTCGGAAGGGACGGTCGATCAGCTCGTCGTAGAGCCGTCCGCGGTGGCGAACCGCTGGCAAGCGATCGAGCCAGCTTCCGAGCTGAGCATCGACGCTCGCCTGCACCGTTTCGCCGCGGCTGCTTGCTCCGCGGACTTCGGGGTCGCCGGAGCCGAGGCTCGCCCGGAGCCGCGCGGTCTGCGCGACCCAGGGCGAAGGCGCTCCCTCGAGCGAGGCCTCCAGCGCCCCGGTCGCCGTGAGCTGGGCAGCGAGGCGCGGGCGGACCGTCGCCTTCCGCATGCTGAAGCCACCGACACCTAGCAAGACGACGTCCGGTTCGACGGGCTCGATGACGTTCGCGAGGACGACAAGGCTCTCGGCAGCCTGCTGGCCGCCCGAAGAGAGATCGATCACATCGAATCGTTCGAGGCGCTCGGCCAACTGGCCACCGAGCCCGAGGCGCCTGTCCTCGACTTCTTCCCGCTTGACCGTCTTCATCTGGCTGTTGCCGAGCACCAGCAATCGTGGCCGGTTGGCCGCGGGGAGGCGCGACACCAGGCTGCTGAGGTGCGTGCCCTCGCTTCCATCGGCTCGGTAGTTGCCGTGCACGACCCAGCCCTCCGCCGCCTCGTCGCCGAAACCCGCAGCGAATCCGTTCCAGGCTGCGAGCAGCAAGATCAAGCCGGTCATGCCGTAGCCGAGCCCTGGCCGAAAGGGCTGCTTCGAGGCTTTGTCAGCCATCGCCCAGCATCTCGAGCAGGGTGGGCTCGTCGATCACGGCGACCTCCAACTCGGCGGCCTTGTGCAGCTTCGAGCCGGCGGCTTCCCCGGCAACCACGTAGTCGGTCTTCTTCGAAACCGTGCCGGTGACCTTGCCGCCGGCCGCCTCGATACGGGCCTTGGCAGCGCTGCGCGAGAGATGGGGAAGCGTTCCGGTCAGCACGAAGGTCTTATCGGAGAAAGGTCCGTCGGCCTCAAGCTCGCTTCGCGGGGCGATGCTGGGCCACTCGAGCCCCAGTCCGCGAAGCCGCTCGATCTCATCCTGGTTCCGGCCCTCGCTGAAATAGTCGGCCACATTCTGGGCAACGATCGGGCCGACGCCATCGACGGCGACCAGGGCCTCCGGGTCGGCGGCCATCAGCAGGTCGAGATCGCCAAAGTGGTTGGCCAGCAGCTCCGCCACGCCGGCACCGACCTCGGGGATCCCGAGCGCGATCAGGAAGCGCGGAAGCGTCGTCCGCTTCGCCTTCGCGATCGCCGCGATCAGGTTGTCGGCGGATTTCTGACCCATCCGTTCCAGCGCGAGCAGCGCTTCGACTTCGAGCCCGAACAGGTCCGGCAGCTCCTTCACGAGCCCGCTTTCGAGCAGCTGGGCGACGAGCTTCTCGCCAAGCCCATCTACGTCGAGGGCACCGCGCCCCGCGACATGCAGGATCCGGTTTCGGATCTTGGCGGGGCAGGCACCGTTGGGGCAGCGAGTGACGGCTTCGCCTTCCTCGCGAACCGACTTCGTGTCGCAGATCGGGCAGCGATCCGGAAGTCGCCACTTCTTGCGCCGCCGTTTCCCTTTGGTCTTCACGACCGCCACGATCTGCGGAATCACGTCGCCGGCGCGTTGGACGATTACGGTGTCACCGACCCGAACATCCTTGCGGTCGATCTCGTCTTGATTGTGGAGCGAGGCGTTCGAGACCGTGACGCCGCCGACGAAGACAGGCCGCAGCTTTGCGACCGGGGTGAGCGCGCCGGTGCGACCGACGCTGGCGAAGATCTCCTCGACGACCGTGTGTTCCTGATGGGCCGGGAACTTGAACGCGATGGCCCAACGTGGAACCCGGGAGAGTTCGCCAAGATCGCGTTGCAGCGCGAGGGAATCGACCTTGAGAACCGTCCCGTCGATCTCTACCGAGAGTGATTCCCGGCGCGCGAGCAGCGCTTCGTGCCAGGCGATCGCTTCATCGAGATCGGAGCAGCGCGCCGTGTCGGGGCTGATCAGGAAGCCCCAATCGCGAAGCTGGGTCTGGATTCCGACCTGGTCGGTGATGTCCGCCGGCAGACCCTCGGCGACGGCGTAGGCACGGAACTCGAGCGAGCGAAGCCGTTCGACGTCGACGTCGTGCAACATCCGGAGCGAGCCGGCGGCCGCATTGCGCGGGTTCGCAAAGGGCTCGAGATCCCGTTCCGCGCGCAGTCGGTTGAGGCGCGCGAAGGCGGCCAGGGGGAGCACGACCTCGCCCCGAACCGAGACCCGGTCCCGCTTGCGTTCCGCCGGCCCCTCGAGTTCGAGCGGGACCGAGAGCAATTGGCGCAGGTTGGCGGTGACCTCTTCGCCCGTCTGGCCGTCGCCGCGGGTGGCGCCCACGATCCAGCGCCCCTCCTCGTAGACGAGTTCGACGCCGGCGCCGTCGAGTTTCGGTTCGGCCACGAGCGGGAGGGGTTCGTCGCGATCGAGCGCCCGTGCCATGCGTTCGCCCCAGGCGCGGATGTCGTCGGCATTCATGGCGTTGTCGAGCGAGAGCATCGGAACGCGGTGGGGAACCGGCTCGAAGCCTTCGGCCGGTGGCGCCCCCACGCGGAGGGTCGGCGAGTTGGGCGGGGTGCCGAATTCTTCCTCGAGGGCCTTCAGTTCGAGAAACAGGTGGTCGTATTCGGCATCGCTGATCTCGGGCGCATCGAGAACGTGGTAGCGGTGGAGGTGGCCGTTCAACGCCTCCACCAGCTCGCGCATGCGGGCTTTCGTCCGCCTCTGGGGCTGGGTCAAGTTCGCTCTCCGCTCCGACGATCAGGAGACGTGATCCGGACGCCGCACGGCTTTCGGGTGCGCAAAAGCTAACACGCTGCCGCCACATCGCTGGGCGATCAAGCGCCGTAACCAATCTTGAAGCATCGCCGGTGTTACGCGTTCCGAAGGGGCCCCGCTTGAGCCGAAAGTCGACCACCCGCATCCTCGTCGTCAACGACTCCCAGTCGGCGCGCGGGCACCTGGCGGGCTTGCTCGAGCAGCGTGGCTTCGAGGTGGATACGGCCACGGGCGGTCGCAGCGCCCTGGCCCTTCTCGAGGCGGGTGCAGCGCCGGACGCCGTCTTGCTGGACGTTTCGGGTCCCGCAGCGGAGGGTCTCGACACCCTCACGAAGATCGCGGCCGCGCATCCAGGAATTCCGGTGGTGGTGCTGTCGGGGGATGCTCGCGCCTCGACCATCGTCGAAGCGATCCGGCGCGGTGCTGTCGACTACCTCAACAAGCCGCCGGATGGCGACCAGGTCGAGGCCGCCTTGCGCGACGTCCTGCTGGATCGCGAGCGGGTTCGGCGCCACGCCCAGGATCGTGCGGCGCCGCACTCGGACGCCGTGTGGGAGGGGCCGAGCCTCGAGCCGATCCATCGCACCATCGAGCAGATCGCGGACACCGATGTCTCCGTGCTCATCCAGGGCGAGAGCGGCGTCGGGAAAGAGGTCGTCGCCCGGAAAGTCCATGCCAGTTCCATCCGCGCCAAGGCCCGTTTCGTGAAGGTGAACTGCGCGGCATTGCCGGGCGAACTGCTCGAGAGCGAACTGTTCGGCTACGAGAAGGGCGCGTTCACGGGTGCGACCGCGCGCAAGATCGGCAAGTTCGAGGCGGCTCACCGCGGCACGATCTTTCTCGACGAGATCGGAGAGATGAGTGCGGCCGCCCAGGCGAAGATGCTCCATGTCCTCCAGGATGGTTCGTTCCACCGTCTCGGTGGCAACCGGGAAATCGTCGTCGACGTGCGCATCGTGAGCGCGACGAATCGGTCTCTCGACAATGAGGTCGATCGCAAGCGATTCCGAGAGGATCTGTTCTTTCGACTCAATGTCGTCGGCTTGCACATTCCGCCGCTGCGAGACCGTCGCGAAGAGCTGCCGGGCCTGATCACCCATCTACTGGACCGTGCGACCGCGCGTCACGCTCGCGAGGTTCCCGTACTGTCGGATCGCCTGCTCGGCCTCTTCGATACCTACGCGTTCCCCGGGAACGTGCGGGAGCTCGAGAACTACCTGAAACGCATCGTGGTCCTCGGCAGCGAGACCAGCGTGATCGACGACCTCCAGGGCCGTGTCGCCGACGATCCGGGCCCCGCGCACTTCGACGCGCTGTTGGCCGAGATCGAAGCCACGGCCGGCGAGGTTCCGCTGCGCGAAGTCGGCCGGCTCGCCGCAGAAGCCGCCGAACAGGTGGCGATTCGACACGCGCTTGCGCGAACCCATTGGAACCGCCGACAAGCTGCCGAGCTGCTCGGAATCTCCTACAAGACCCTTCTCGCGAAAATCCGCGCCGGTGAACTCGAAGAGGGTGCCGGAGCCGCCTAGAGTTGGGTGCGGCTGCAGGCTGGCAGCAGCCTTGGAGAAGTCGTGAGCGAAGTCGAGGGCGAGGGTCTGCTACAGGACTGGGCCGCGAACGCGCGGAATCCAAAATTCCAGCTCGTGCTCCTCGCGTTCCGGACCGCCCAGCGCGTCTATCGCGCACCGCGCTGGCTGTTGCCGCTGAGTGCGCTCTACCTCGTCGCGTATCGCCTCATCGTGGAGTGGGGGCTCGGCATCGAACTCCATCCGAGCCTCGAGGTGGGCCCGCGCCTGCGGGTCTTCCACGGCTACGCACTGGTCGTGAACCCGAAGTCGCGGATCGGGGCGGACTGCGTGCTGCGCCATTCAACCACGCTCGGGCTCAGCAGCCGGGCGGATGATCCACCGGGTCCCGCCCCGAGGCTGGGGGATCGCGTCGAGGTCGGGCCCCATGTGGTGATTCTCGGCGGCGTCGAGATCGGCGACGATGCCATGATCGGAGGGGGTGCGGTCGTCACCCACGACGTGCCCCAGGGCGCCATCGTGGCCGGGAACCCGGCCCGTGTGATTGGCTCGGCGTGAGCGGCCGACGGGCTTGGGGCTAGAGCGCATCTGCAACCCGGAGCCGGTAGACGGCGGCGGATTCCCGCTCCGTGCGCAGCGGGTTGATCAGTAGCGTCCGCGGGTCCGACGGTGTCGATGAGCGCAGCAGGCGAACGGCGGGATGCGGTCGCTCGGGATCGGGTTCGACCTGCCAGCGGAAGAGGGTCTGGAAGCTCGAGCCCGAGATCAACAGGACCGCTGCATCGCGCTCGGCGAGCGTCACGAGGCCGCTCTTGCCATCGATCGCGCGGGCGTAGTAGCCCGGGCTCGGAAGTGCCTGCTCGCTGGTCTCGACGACGCCGGTAGCGCGCCGCCAACGGACGATACGGCTCTCGACGACCGGCGAGTCCATCGCCCAGGTCACCGACTCTTCCAGGAAGAGCAGGCTGACGGCGCGGAACTGCTGGTCGCCGCTCCCGATCCAGGTGAAGCTCTCGCCCCGATCCTCGGAGTAGCCGATGCGCGACTCCGCATCGGTATCGCCGGTTGCGACCCAGAGCGCCCGGCCATGGGGATCCCATTGGACCGCGTGGATGTGACGTACGAAGTTGCCCGCGAACTCGTGGGCGATCTCCCAGCTTCGGCCCTGGTCGGCGCTGCGGTAGATCCGAACGGTGTCGTCGGCACCCATCTTCCGCGTTGGGTACTCGCCGTAGTAGAGGGTTCCCGCGTCATCCACGGTCAGTCCGTGCGGCATCAGGCCGCGCCCGATCCCGCGGCCGAAGTAACGGAGCTCGTGAACGCGCTCGGCCGCTCCGTTGCTGACGTCCACGCGGAAGGCTTCCCCGCCGGCGAAGGCGATCAGTTCGGTATTCGAGATCGCCAGCAGCTCGACGAGTTCCTGGTAGCGGAACAAGTGCCGAAACGTGGCCGAGTACCCGGCCCAGGCTTCGCTCGGCTTCGGGCGCAGTGTCTCGAGCTTCTCGAACGGACCGTTGCCCTCGCTGCGATAGATCGTGAAGCCGATCGTCGCCCAGATGACATCGCCGCGACGATCCTGGACGACGAGGCCCCCGGCGCGCTCGACGGCAATCCCCGAGATCGAGGCGGCTTCCCAGTCGACCGATTCGGGCACGCTCAGGTCGAAGCCGAGGCCGACGGCGGCCAGCAGCCCGAAGCCGACCCCCAGACCGAGAGGCAGCGGCACGACGCGACGGCTCGGGGATCGTTGGCTCAATGCGGCCCTCATGGCTCGGCCGGACGACCCGGCATGGACACGCCCATCCCGGCGTGTGTCGTTCCCGGGAAGAGGTAGCAGTGGTTCCGCCTGCTGACGCCGTGTTCCCCCACCCCTGCTCGGAATGCGTGCGAGGTCACCGGTGCAGAGCTAGGGCTTCTCTCGGACCAGGAGTGGGGTCATGAAGGCTGCCAGGCGCTCTTTCAGGGCTGCGGAGGTGAGGGCCAGGCTTGGAGCGTTCGGCGCCCAGTCCAGGCCCGTGGTGCCCTCAGCGGGCTGGAAGTCCGTCGCCGCGGCAATCACCTCGAAGCCGGCCTCCTCGCACAACGCCACTGCGCGCGGCATGTGAAGGGCGGAGGTGACCAACAAGATGCGCTTCGCCGGCGCCACCAAGTGTGCGCTGAACAGGCAGTTCTCCCAGGTGTTCTCGCTGACGTGTTCCACTTCGATGGCGGACGCCGGCACACCCCAGGCCATCAGGAAGTACTGCATCGAATCGGCCTCGAGGAGGTCATCCTCGAGGGGTGCGCTGGTGGCACCGCCTGACACCACGACGCGCGGTGCGCGCCCGGCGGCGTACAGGCGCGCTGCGAGCCAGACCCGATCGGCGGCGGCGCCGAGGTCGGGTTCGAGACGAGGTGGATGGGCCGGGCTGGTTCCGCCGCCAAGCACCAGGATCACTTCGGCCAACGGTGCCTCAGCGGGCTCGACCGGCGGGTTCTGGCGCTCGAGCGGGGCGGCGACCGTCCGCGCGAACCACGGCGTCGCAGAGACCCAGAGCACCGCGAACGCGACCGCCAGCGAGAGACGCGCCGCTGGCCGATGTCCCAAGCGGAACAGCACGAACGCCCCCGCGCCCAGCAGCAGGCAGAACCCGGGCGGCAACAGGAACGGGAGCAGCCAGTCCGCCATCCACTCGACCAATACGGAACCTCGCTCGTGCGTCGTCGGAGCCGCCGCGGCCCGGTCGGCGAGCGGGCAATACTCTATCTTTCGCGCCCGTGGAAGGCGAGATCGCGGAGGCCGATCAGGCACAGCGGGGGGGTGACGCGGATACCGCGTCAGCGACCGGCCGGGAGGCCGTTCGCCCCGCGCGCGTCGCGTTCCTCTGTTATCTGAACCGGTCCGGCTCGACGCTCCTTGCGCGTCTGCTCGATGAGCGTCGGGACGTGGCCGTCTCGCTCGAGTCCGGCGTTCGGGACGGCATCGTCCTGCGCGGTCCGAAACTTCGCACCGCCGCGGATGTGGGCCCCTACCTCGACCGCGCGTTCGCCGAACCGAAATTCAAGGAGTGGGGTGTCGATCGCGCGGAGTTGCAGCGGCGGCTCAAGGGAGAGCAGTCGACCGACGGGGTCGGCTTCCCCGCATTCTTGCGACACAGCCTCGAACTCGCGCTTGGAGAGCGCGGTGCTGTCGTGCACGTCTACAAGGTCTCGCGCTACTGGGAGCGAATGGAGCGCTTGCGGCAATCGTTTCCCGACGCTCGCGTCGTCTTCGTGATTCGGGATCTCCGCGCTGTCTATGCTTCCCAGGCGCGTTCGCTCGATAGCAGGAAGGGAAGGCCGATGGCTCGCTTTCCCGGGCTTACGGCCAGGGTGTATCGTGCCAACGCGCGCGTGTTGCACAAGTTCCGAAACGAGCCGTGGCTCCACGTGGTGCGCTACGAAGACCTCGTGGCCAACCCCGACGAGGAGGTCGATGCCGTGCTTGACTTCCTCGGTGTGGGTCGTGCACGGCGCGCAGGAGGATCGGACTACGCCGGACGAATCCCGGAAGCCCAGCAGCACCTGCACGGGAACGTGAAGGGAGACGCGCGGACCGGCCGCATCGAAGCCTGGCGCACCGACGTGGACGCCGAGACGCTCGAGCTATTGGAGCGGATCGCTGGCGAGGCCCTCGCCCAGCATGGTTATCCCGTCACGCCTCGGCCCGCTGCTTCGGTCGGGATGCGATGGCGCCAACTCGAAGCGGCGTTGCTGTATGGGGCCTCGCTCGCGAGGGACAGGGTGCGGTTCCGGCCCTGGCCCTGGAACCAGGCGCGCCGACATGACCGCTAGTACGCCCGATCCCCTGCAGGTCCTGCTCGTGGGCTCCCGGCCGCCGCCTTCGGGCGGGACCACGGTCCTGTTCGATCAGCTCGTGGCCGAGCTGGAGACCCGACCGAGCCTGGGCGTCCACGTGATCGACTCGGCCGCTCGGGGCAGCCGACTGCGCGCGGCTCTGCGCCTGACGTCGGAGCTTCGTGCAGCGCTGGCTCGCGTGGAAGTGGCGTCGTTTCACGCTTCGCCGCCCGGCCTTGCCGCATTCGGCCCCGCCTTCGTGCGTCGCTGCAAGCGCGCTCGCCGGCCCTGTGTCGTGCGCTTCTTCGGCGGCAACCTCGACCGCTACTACGAGGAGGGTGGGCGCGTCCGCCGCGCCCGTCTCGACCGGGTCTTTCGTGCAGATCTCGTGGTCGTCGAATCCCAGATGCTGGTCGATTGGCTGGCTGCCGAGCATCCCGAGGTTCGTGTCCAGAAACTGTCGAACCATCGGCCGAAACCGGAACGGGCTCCGCGGCCACCGAGGATCCCGGACCGCACGCTACGGCTGATCTTCGTCGGCCGGGTCAGCGAGGAGAAGGGGGTGGCCATTCTGTGGCAGGCCCTCGAACGGCTCATCGACATCGATGTCACGCTCGAGATTCTCGGCGACACAAGCGATGCGCCGCGCCGGGTGCTGCAGGCGCTCGAGGCCGACCCGCGCGTGCTGGTCCAGGGAGAGATTCCCATCGAGGAAGTGCCGCGCCGGATCGCGGCGGCCGATGTCCTGGTGTTGCCGACCGACCACTTCGGTGAGGGCCACCCAGGGGTGGTGCTCGAGGCCTACGCGGTGGGGCGTCCGGTCATCTCGACGAACTGGCGCGCCGTGCCCGAGATCGTCAGCCACGAGAGCACCGGGCTACTCGTGGAACCGCGCGATCCGGCAGCACTTGCCGCGGCGATCTCGAGGCTGGCACGGGACCCCGCCCTGCTCGCGCATCTCAGCGAGGGTGCCGCTCGCGCCGCAACCGACTTCGGGACCGACCGGGCAGCGACCGAGTTCGAGGGCTGGCTCCGCCAACTAACGAGTCGCTAGCTCCGTTCGCCCGGTGCCGTCCCGCTGCGAGCGGGGAGCCGTCCCTCACCCAGGCCTTCGTAGAGCCGCGCCAGCTCCATCGCGACGGCAGAGAACGCGTACTGCGAGAAGGCTCGTTCCTGGCCTTCCCGTCCCATGGTCTCGCGCAGCCTCTCGTTCGCGCCCAGCGTTCGGAGTTCCCCAACGAGCGCGGCTGCCGTCGGCTCGATCAGGACTCCGCCTCCTTGGGCGAGCATCTCGGGGATAGCACCGCGGGCGGTCGCGACCACCGGAATACCAACCGCCATCGCCTCGCACACGACGTTCGGGAAACCCTCGGGATGAAGGGTCGGGAACACGAAGACGTGGGCCCTTCGCATGCAGTCGAGGACCTCGCCGTGTGGCCGTTCGCCGAGCGCGCTGACATTTCCCGGCGCTCGATCCAGTTGCGCTTGCATCTCGGGATAGACCCGGCCAACGAGTTCGATGTCCACGTCAGGAAGAGAAGCCGCCGCTTCGAGAATGAGATCGCAGCCCTTCGCGTGTGCCACAGCGCCGACGAAGACTGCGCGGAGCCGCTCGTCCGCGGCTCGGACCGGCGGCGCGACACGCGGAAGCTCGTCATCGTCGAAGTAGTTCGGGAGCAGGCGCACGGCGCCGCGCATCGCGTCGACGAAGTCGTGCGAGGCGCCATCCAACACCAGGTTGATCGTTGCCAGCGTGGCCAACTTCTCGAACCATTTCAGATGGAAACGACCTGCTCCCACCATTCCCTCGCTCAACCCGCCGCGGTGGTGGAGTACGGTCGGGACGCCGCGGGCGGCAGCCATCGCAATCGCCAGTCCGTCGCGGTAGAGGCCCCGGGCGAACGGATCGACGTTCACGTGCAACACCTGGGGTCTTGCGAGCAGGAGCTCTCGGAGCGTTCGTCCGAGGACGCGCGCGGCCCGCCGAAGCTCCTGGATCAGCGGCCCCGTCTCGAAGACGCCTCGATTCGTGCCGACGGACGTGTCCACGAGACGCACTTGCCAGCCGTCAGGGAGTCCTCGGCGAATCAGGATCTCCGTCCAGTTCGCGATGCCACCGGCCGGGGGCGGCACCGGGGAAATCAGAAGCACGTCCCGAGGTCGACTCATTGGGGTGCGTTCGCCGGACGGACCCTGCGCGCTTCCTCCATCGACCATCCGCGCGTCGCCCACCTACAACCCCGGCCCGAGTGTCGGCGAAAACTAGCGAATCCCCGTTTCGATGCGGAGGTTGGCTCGCCACCTCGGGGTTGATGTTTCCAGCGCGGGTCTCTATCGACTGCCCAACCGATCCCAGGGTGAAGACCATGAGCGAATCGTCGACCTCCAGAACGTCCGAATACTTCGACGCACACTCGGGTGCCTGGTCTGGCCGATACGCCGTGGCGGGCCACTTCAAGGACCGCCTCCAGACGGCATTGGATTGGCTGCCCGCCGGGCCCGGCACGGCCCTCGACTACGGTTGCGGCAGTGGTGTCCTGGCCTGTTCGATGCTGCAGCGGGATTACCACGTCACGGCCGTCGACGCGTCAAGCGGGATGATCGCGGCTGCGCAAGCCGCCCTGGGAGACGCGGCGGGTGGCCGCGCGGACCGCTTCTGCGTGGAGCAGGTCGATCCGGGAACCGAGGGCGGAGAATGGCGGGGTCGCCAATTCGATGCGGTCTATTCGCTGGGCGTTCTCGAGTACGTGGATCGGGTCGAGGAACTCCTGGCCGGGCTGGCCAATGCCGTCGCGCCGAGCGGAGTCCTGGTGTTGTCGGTGCCCAATAGACGTAGTTGGTTGCGTCTCATCGAAGCAGCGATCCATCGCGCGGGGAAGTGGATCCGTCCGCTGGGGATCGCTCGCCATCTGACCGGCGAGGACTCCTACTTGAATCTCCAACGGCATCAGTTCGAGAAGGACCAGCTCGATCTTGCGCTCGCAGCGCATGGCCTGGTGGCGGATCGGACCCGCTTCGCGGTGGCGCCCCGGTTTCTCGGACGGCTCGCTGCCAGTGAGCGGATCGGGATGACGATTCTCGCACGCTATCGCCGCGGCTGAGAGGCACCGGGGCCCCGTCTGCACGCCGCCCCGGTAGGTTGTGCCCACAGGAGCCACGCCATCGGTGCGGGTGGATTACGACTCAGAATGGCAGCCCCGTTTCCGACGGGGGACGTCGTACAGACTTGCCCGGTCGGCTCTCGTCCGAGGAGTAGACGTCCTCCCACGCGTGCTCGCTCGCCCAGCGGGCGTTGTCGCGGATGCTGGTATCGAAGATCACGAAGCAACCGTCGCAGAAGTTCTCGCGGAGCTCCGGCTCGGTCTCCGAACGCGCGGGTTTCGAGACGAGACGACGCGCTCGTTGATAGGCGGGCCCGTTCCAGATCTCTGAAAGCGGTTTCTCGAATATATTTCCGAAGCTGCGCGCATCGACGGAGTCCGCATGCTGCGAGGCCATGCGATGCTCGCAGCAAGGGATCACGTCGCCATTCCATTTGACGACCATCGAGTAGTACGGCCAATAACAACCGGGAAGCGCGCCGGTCGCCTTGGGCCCGTGGACTTCGTAGCTTCCGGGTTCGCGGTCGGCGTAGTTGTGAAGGGCCCCCCAGAACGAGGCGAACTCGTCGACGCCGAGTTCCTCGCAGCGCGCCTTGGCGGCGTCGAGTTCGTCGAGGTTGTGCTGGTACTTGATGTACTGCACCTCGACGAGCGGATACTGCCGACTCGCAGCGTTGCGGAAGGCCACGGTCCGCTCGCAGTTGTCGAGGACCCAATCGATCCGGCCGCCGACCCGGGTCTTCTCGTACTTTTCCTGGCTGAGGCCATCGACGCACACGGTGAGGTGGGTGAGCCCGCTCTCGACGAGCGCGCGGATCTTGTCGTCGTTCCACTTGAAACTGAAGTTGGTGCTGGCGTGAACCTGCAAGCCCGCATCGCTGGCGATGCGGCAGAGCTCGACGAGCTGGGGGTGGGTCAACGGGTCGCCCCAGGTGTACAGCGAGACGGCGGTGGCGTGGCCCTTGATCGCGTCGATGATCTCCTGGAATCGCTCCGGGCTCATCTTGTGATCCTTGCCGAAGACCTGCTTCTGGAGGAGCGGGCCCTCACCAGGATCCGCGTGGACGCATACGGTGCAGCGCAGATTGCAGATCGGACTGATATCGATCTTCACGAAGGCGGGTTTCGAGAGCATCGTCTCGCGGCGCAGGGCGAACTCGATGCTGGTCGTCGCCAGGTTCCAGAGCTTCCGGAACGACAATCGCGTGAACAGCCAGCGTCGCCGGCGCACGACCGTCTGGATCAGCTGGCGGGTATCCATTCGACAGGGTCCTCGAGGGGCGCCCGGGGCGCCGATCCATGCTCCCGGTTCCGCTGCCTCGGAGCAACGGTAGGCCGAAATGCGGGTCATCGATCGAATCGATGATTCGGCCCGAAGCGCCTGCCGCTGAATGGGAATCGAACGAATCCCGGGCCCGATGTCGCGTCGTCCGGATCCGCGCTCCGGCTTCCTGGGAGGGTCAGCGCGTGACGGCTGGATAGGTCGGGATCGAGGTGTTTCGCTCGAGCTCGGCGGCGCCCAGATCGAGCCGGCCCTTGGCGGCAGGGTGAAAGTGGAAGCTTCGCTTTCGCATGAGCCCGAGTCCGCCGATCCGGCTGGCCCCGAGCGTGCTCGAGATCCACGTGGACCAGCGCTCATCGAACCCGGGGCCGAGAAGGAGTGCGTCCCACTTCGCGCTTCCTTCGTCGCCATCGATGGTGCCTCCAACGAAGCGGACGCTCCCTGGCATTCTCGCCCCCGCCGGTCGCTGGCAGGGTTCATTCCAATCGGTGTCGAGACCGCAGGGCATCTTCGACTTCGCCGACGTGCCAGCACCGAGAATAACCGAATGGCCCGCTGGCGTTCGGTTGGATTCGATCCACACGTTCGTGAACATCCAACGGATTCCGGAGAAGACGACGACGTTCGAACGCCCAGCGCCCTCCACGAGGAGGTCGGAGAAGTTGTGGCTGCCGCCGCTGTTCAATTTCCCGAGGCAGTGTTCGTCTCCTCGGCTGCAGTTGCGATCGGGCTCCATCATCCCGCTTCGGTAGGGGTTGCCGAGAACGAGGTTGTATTCGTTGTTCTCGAACCTTCCGCCCCGGGTCGTCCCGACGTAGCTGCCCACCGATTGGAACCCCACCGCGAACCCCGATGCCCAGATGGGTCCGTTCAGGACGCCCCAACCATAGATCCCATGGAGGATGGCAACGTTGTCGTAGTCCGAAGGGTTGCTTCGGAAGAAGCGGGAGAGGCTCGAGAAGTCCGCGCGAAGCAGGCCTTCTTCCGACCAGATGGCATAACGCGTAGGACTACCGTGAGGAGAACTCGACTGGGCCGCCGGAATCTTGCCTTGGGGCCAGCCGTCGTCGGAATCACCCCGGAGTTGGATGTGAAGTCGGCCCGTCATCACCGGCATCTCGACCCAGTTGCTGAGCCGGCCGCCGTCGGACCATCCGACCCGCGCCGTATTGCCCAGTTGGATGAAGTTCGAGTCGACGGATTGCCCGGAGGTATCGACGGTGATGTCCGCGTCCCACTCGACGACGAGCTGGCCATCTGCGCGAAGGCGGTGCCCGGCTTTCGGATCCGCCCCGGCGTAGTCTTCGGGGTAGCCATCGCCGTCGCGATCGGGCCCTCCGAAGAAGGCCAGACAGATTCGCTCGGCCGGTGCCTCGTATCGCGCGTGGTCGCCGATCGTGAGTTCCGCCTGGCCCTCGATGCGCACCCGCCACGGGAGCTGCTCGGCTCCGGCAACGAGGGCGGGTGCGAGGGCGCGCTGCATCAGCGCGCAGCGGTTCTCGATGACTTTCGGTTGCCAGTTTCCGTTGAGCTGCAAGCGGCCGGTCGAAAGGTCGGCAATCGCGTCATACGAATGCGCGATGGACGGGCTCGCGTTCGCGCAGGCCCCGAGGGCGATGGCGAGGACCAAGGCGGAGGCGATGCTAGTCGATGGCTTCACGAATTCGTCCGATCCTGTCTGGTCTCGAGCCACGCCAGTGTCGGCCCTGCCCAGCGGTCAATGGTCTCGCGGTCCTCGGGCGACAACGCCTTGCGGCGGGCGGCGCTTTCGCTGTTGTCGAAGGTTTCGTGGAACTCCTTTACGACGTTCGGGCTCGGGTCGAGTTCGCAATGGGCGAGGACCCGGTCGAGGGAGGTCCTGTCGAATCCCTCGAGGTCGACTTCGAGGTAGCGGTCGGCTGGAAGGTTTCGCCCATCGGCGATGGTGTGTTCGACGCTCCATCTCCACTGGAGGCAGGCGATTTCCAGCGAGGACATCTCCTTCGCCATCTGCTCGATTCCGGGAAGTCGCGGGCCCCAGACGCCGGCGACGCCACCGACGCCGCGTTTCGCGAGCACGCGCTTCGCAACCTCCTTCGCGTAGTGGATGTACTGGCGAGGGCTTGCTTCCTTGAGTCGTTGCTTCCAGAGCTTTCGTTGGATCGAGTGGATCCCCGACGCATGGTTGTCCCAGCTCGCGCGGATCGACAGAATCGAATCGACTCCGTCCCGCAGGATGTGAACGAAGCAGGCGTCCGGAAACACCGCATTGACGAAACCCATGCGGATCGAGTTGCTCGGCGTCTTCTCGACGATGCGGTTTGCGCCTGATCCTTCGAGCTGCGCTTCGAACCACCGGTTGATGTACGCGATGACCTCGGGGCGGGCGTCCTCCGGACGAAGCAAGTCCGACTTCCCATCATTTCCATAGCGCCAGGCGATTCGCGGCTCCGGAACGTCACACAGATCCGGATGCGCGCGCAGGAGCCGGTAGAGGATCGTCGTACCGGATCGTGGGGCCCCGACGATGATGATCGGTCTGTTGAGTGCGCTCATGCGTCCGCCGTCTCCTCGCCGGAGCGGAAGGACCGGAGTGTCCGGTTTCCTGCACCAGATGCAACCGAGGTCGATGTCGACTACAGCGGATCCACGACCCCGGTCGCGGATCCGGCGATTCGGCGAACCAATGTCGAATTCGCGAGCCTGGCGCCGCCCGGACCTACGCTCCGGAGCACCAGACGGACCGCCCTTTGCCCGTCTCTCCCGATCAGGGTTCTCGGCATCGCCAACGCGGTAGCGAACGAGATGACAGCAGCCAGAAGTCCCGGGACCATGACTTGAACCAGGGCGCTCGCTCCGGAGAGATACGGAAGCGCCACACCCGCCGCGGCCGCTGCGAGGGCGGTCGCCGGAAGGGCCCGCAGGAACGTCGCGATCAGTTGGGTCCAGCTGAGCCCGGTCAAGCCGAGAACTAACGACAACATGAGTGCGTAGCTGATGACGACTGCGACAGCGACGCCAGCGGCGACTTCCAGGATTCCGTAGCGTGCACCGAACCAGGCGCCCGCGATGACACTTGCCGCGTAGATGGCCTGTCGCCACGAACGGCGGTAGACGGCGCCGGTGGCTCGGGCCACTGAGTCTGACAGCTTCTGGGCGCCCCGGAGCACGGCGATCCCCGAGAGCACCTGGAACGGAGGAACGATCGCGAGCCAGGCCTCGCCGAGGATGATTCGGACCAGGGGCTCGGCACAAACGATCATGACCGCGGACAACGGACCCAGAGCGAGGAGGATCAGCGCGAGGGCTGCTCGGAACGCCTTCGCAAGCTGTTCGGGCTTGTCCTGAACGCGGGCGAGCGCCGGGAACATCACGCGGTCGAGGACGGTTCCGATCAAGGCCGCGGGAAACGTTGCCAGCTCATAGGCGTACTTGTAGAGACCGAGGGCTCTCTCGCTGAGCACTCTGCCGACGATCCAGGTATCGCCGCTCAGTGCGGCGAAATTCGCGAAGCGACCGAGGGTGAATCCGCCAGCCAGCCCGAGGATCTCGCGAAGCGACTGGAGGTCCGGCCGACCCACCGGCAGGGGGTGCGCGTAGAGGAGCAGGCCACAGCGCAGGACCGCGGTTGCCAGGTGGCCCCAGACGAGCGACCAGACGCCGAACCCGGCGTAGGCGCAAGAGATGCTGACGGCAGCGAATCCCAGGGTGTAGCCGGTAACGTCGATTCGCGACACGGCACGGAACCTCAGTTCTCGCTCGAGGAGTGCCTCGGGAATCACGGAGATGCTCCGAAACGGAACGATCCAACTGATGCCGGCCAGGATCGACGGGAGCTCGGCGATGTCGAAGATGGCGGCCGCGATCGGAGCGGCTCCCCAGTTGATCGTCGCGGTCAGGACTGTGGCGAGAACCACGCCGATCGCGAGGACAGTGCGCACGTGTCGGTCACGCAGGTCGGGAAGCTGGATCAGGACGGGTCCGAGGCCGGCTCCGATGACGATCTGGACGAAGGCGGTAATGAGAAGGGCCGCGGCGACGAGGCCGAAATCGGCTGGCTCGAGCAACCGGGCGAGGACTCCAAGCACGATGAGTCGCAGAACGGCGACGATACCGGTGCCGCCGGCCAGCCACGCGCTCGCGCGGATCGATCGTTCGGCGAGTCCTCTGCTTCGGGAGTGGGGCGGGGTGGAGTTCGAACCTTCGCTCACGGGCGTGCCGGAAGGGCGTCCATCGCTGTGGCTCCGGAACTAGCCGGCGCGGCGATTCTCGACGTCGCGGCGGTTTCGCGCCGCATCAGCCTCACAAGGATCGTGGTGAACGCGAAGATGAGCCAAGGCCCCTTGTCGCGGAGCGTCGCGTGCGTCATCGAGTTCACGAAGACGCCTAACAGGGCGATCTGTACGAAGACCGCGCGGGTTCCGAGCGAGCGCACGGCCTCCGAGGCGTTCCTCATTCGCGCCGATCGGATCACCATCGAGATCTGGAGCCACGCCAGGAGGGAAATTGCCGAGAAGGGGACCAGGCCCAGCAGGCCATGCTCTGCAGCGATCTGTAGATAGGAGTTGTGGATGACGTTGCCGTACCGGGTGCCGAACTCGATCGACCAACCGGGACTCCGAAGCATGCCGACGCCGATCAGGGGATTCGACGAGAACATGCTGATCGCATCGGGGAGTTGGTTGCGGAGTCGAACCTGGACGGAGTGGTCTTGTGATTGCTGATCGGGCGCGACGGTCAGGAGGCGTTCGTAGAACGATGCTGGTGCCAGGAAGGCGACTCCGATGATGAGAACGAGACCGGGAATGAGCAGCCGTACGCCCGTTCCCTTCCTCGCGAATCGCACCAGCCAGAATACGAACATCACCGCGACCGCCAGATACGTCGATCGCGAGAGCGTCCCGACGATTCCGGCGAGGTGGATCGAAAGGAACAGGAATGCGCTGCCCCGGATCAGGGAGTCCTTCGATTGGAGCATCCACATCACGGTCAGGGGGAACGCGATCGAGAGGTTGGCGCCGAGCTGGTTCACGTTTCCGCCGTAGCCACCCTGGCGGGCGCCCTCGGAGCTCTCGACCTGGAATCCGAGCCCGAGGGCCGCGGAAACGGCCACGAAGACTCCGCCGATCGCCAACGCGACGACCACGGTGTCAAGGTCCCGCGCGTCGTCGATCAGATAGTTGAGCGCAACGTAGAGAATGATGACGGAGACCCAGGTGAGACTCAGGGTCGCGACGTTCGCGAGCGGAATCTCCTCGGACCAGCCCCAGACCGCGGAAATGGCAACGGACAGGAGCAGGAGACTGATCCACGGCAGCAGCCTGTCGCGCGGAAGCGATCGGCCCTCGAACGCGAGACGGAGGACGACGGCGCCGATCATCAGCGCCGTAGAGACCTTGATCGGCGTGATGATGATTCCGAGATCGACCGACAGGTACTCGATCGGAAGAGCGAATCCGACGAGGAAGAGAACGAGTCGCCGAATGAAGGTGAACATGGGATGGATGGGCTCCCGAGGCCGCGCACCAGCCGCTCATCGGCCTGCAGACGCCCGATCCTGAGCACTACGATATGCGTCCGGCCGGGGCCAGACTCTACGGGTCCGATGCCGGGTTGTCAGGATCGCCGCTTGCGTCGAAGTGGCGGTGTGGGGCCGTGACTACGCGTGGACCTGGGCATAGAAGTCAGCGTGCGCTGCAGTGACCGCCGCCAAGGAGAACCGCTCTTCGACGAAGGCTCTGGCGACGGCACCCATCTCGCGTCGTCGCTCGGGCCTGAGGCCAACGAGGCCCTTGATCGCTGCGGCCATCTCCTCCTCGGCTTCGGGTTCCACCAACCAACCCGTTTCACCCGGGAGAACGAGTGCTCCGACGTTGCCCACACGTGTGGCGATGACCGGAAGAGAAGACGTCATGGCCTCCAGCACGACGTTCGGGAATCCCTCCCATGCGGAGCTGAGGACGAGTCCGTCCATGCGCCCTAGCAATGGCGCGAGCGCCTGGGTCGCGGGCCGGAATCGGACGGTGTCACCGAGTTCCAGGGAGGCGGCCAGGTCGTGGATCCCCCTGGCGTAGGCATCCCCGGAGGTGTGATCGCCCACGCACCAGACCGACAGTTTCTCCCGAGTCGCCGCATCCAGCCGGGTGAGGGCTCGCAACAGGAGCCCGTGGTTCTTCTGCGGACGCAGGCCCCCGATCATGGCCAGGTGAACGCCATCGCCGGAAACGTCGAACGGCAATGGATCCTGGGACGAGGCGTCCCAGCGTTCGACATCGATTCCGTTCGGCAGGTAGTGGATCCGGTCCGCGGGTACCGCGAGTCGTGATGCAATCGCTTCGGCGACCGGTTCCGCATTGACCGTTACAGCATTCGCATGGCGATAGACCCAACGTTGAAGGAGGGTCTCGGTCATCGACGTCGCGATGCGTGAGTTCCGCTCTGCGGCGACGAAGGTCACGCCGGTCTCGCCACGCAAGGCGAGCCAGGCCCAGAACGCAGGAGTCAGCAGGAAGGCGTGAACGACATCTGGGCGCGAGCGGACGATCGCGCGTCGCAGCCGCAAGGGAAAGGCGATGTCCAGGCTCTTGGAACGTGGGACGACGATCCTGGGCACCCCGGCATCCTCGAGTCGTCCGGCAAAGAAGTCGTCGGCGTAGTACTGCACGACGGTCGGTTCCGCAGCGCCAGACACCTTCAAGCAGATCGCTAGTTCGACCAGTTGCCGCTGCGCGCCGCCACTGCCCAGGCTGTCGATGACGAACGTGATTCTCAAGTCGAGCTCTCGCCGGGTAGCACAGCGCCTTGTCGAGTCCACCAGAGCGCCAGTTGGAAAGCCTTGTAGACGGTGAAGGCATGGTCGGGCGCCCGCAGGGCATCGTCGTCGAGCAGAGGCTCGAGCGAGTCGTAGTCGAAGAGTGCGGAGCGAACCACCGCCGGGTCGTGAAGGACCTCCAGCATGAACGGCTTCAGCGCGGTTCGAATCCACAATCCATAGGGGACATCGAATCCGCGTTTGGGAGCATCCAGTACCCAGTCGGGCACGACGCCGCGCAGTGCTTCCTTCAGCAGGCTCTTCTTGTCTCGGGGGGTCACCTTGAGCGAGCCCGGGAGGCCCATGGCGAGCTCAACGAGTTCGTCGTCGAGGAACGGCACCCGGGATTCGATGCCATGCTGCATGGTCGGGCGGTCGACCTTCTCGAGGAACGTGTCGGGCAGTTGGATCATCGCATCCGTGAGCAACATCTTCTGGACCGCGTCCACGTCGGGCAGCTGACCCGCCACGGCTTGGTAGCGAGCGTAGGGATCGTGCTGCTCGCAGATCTCGCGAAGATCCGGCGCCAGGATCCGGGTGGGAGGCAGGTTCGGACTCTCCAACGTCAGTAGGCGTGCCATTCGGACGCCGACCTCTCGCTCGGCGAAGGCGCCCGTAATCCTCCGCAGCCGCCGAACGCTCGCGCTCTGCGGTAGTCGGGAAAGCAGGGCCTCGGCCGGTTCGGACACGCACTCCCAGGCGCGCCCGGATGCAAGCAACGCATAACGTCGATAGCCACCGAATAGCTCATCGCCCCCGTCTCCCTGGAGCACGACCTTGGTCTGACCGCCCAGTTCGCGGCAGAGAAGGTGGAGCGGAATGTTCGCTGCATCACCGAACGGCTGATCGTGCGCATCAGACAGGCTCTCGAGAACGTCGCGGAGGTTGCCGGTGCCGACCCTCAGCTCGTGATGCGAAACGCCGTATTCCCGGGCGATCCGGCTGGCTCGCTCCACCTCGTCCGACCCGGACTCGTAGTCGAAGCCCGCGGTGAACGCGGTAATCGGTGTGTCCGCTTCCTGGGCGGCAAGCGCGAGAATGGCGCTCGAATCGATTCCGCCCGACAGGAAGGTCGCGATCGGGACATCGCTCAACAGGTGTCGGCGGACCGCCCGTGTGAGGGTCGTTCGGATCCGCTCGACCGCTTCCCCTCGCGAGACGTCCTGTTGGGGGATCGCGGGTACCGACCAATAGCTACGGGTGGAGCGCTCTCCCGAGGAGGAGAAGCTACTGATGGTTCCGGGCGGCAGCTCGATGACATCGGAGAACAGGGTTCGCTGCCCCAGGGCGTTGCCGAACTCCAGAAACTCTCGAAGACCGGCAGGGTCGACCCGCGTACTGGCCTCTCCGGATTCGAGGACCGCCTTGATCTCGGAACCGAATGTTAGGCTGCGGGCACCGTGGCTCATGAAGAGGGGTTTGATTCCGAGCCGGTCTCGGACGAGCCAGAGCCGGCGCTCGCGTCTGTCCCACAGCGCTGCGGCAAACATGCCATGGCAACGGGCCACGGCATCGGGTCCGTGGGTTGCCCAGGTCTCCAGGAATACCTCACTGTCGGAGCCCGTTCGAAGCGGGACCCCCTTGCTCTCGAGAGCGACGCGGACCTCGGGAAAGTTGTACATCTCGCCGTTGTACACCATGGTCCAACGTCCATCGCCGCTCGTCATCGGCTGGTTTGCGTCAGCCGAAACGTCGATGATGCTCAGCCGCGTGTGGCCGAGACCGACTGTCCCCTCGCACCAGACTGCCTGGTTGTCCGGCCCGCGGTGTCGGAGTCGGTCGGTCATGCGACGCACGAGCGCCTCGTCGGCGGGATGCCCGTCGAGGCGTAGGATGCCGGTGATTCCGCAGATGATGGGCTCCTCTCGAGGGGCGTGGCTCGATTCGCCGAGCACTCGATTCGGCAAGCCGGAACGGCAACTGGACTTCGTAGTCGGCGACGGGAATCAGCGGCCCACCCGCCGTGCTTCTAGCAGAACGCGCATTGGTTGTGTAGATCTCGGGCGCTATGCGAGTGTGAAGTCGATCTCCTCCGCGATGGCCTCGATCGCGGCGATGTCCTGCGGCGAGAGCCGCTCTCGAAAGCGCTCATTCCGGTCCTGCCGGATCTGGGCCCGCTCGATCGCGTTGCCGAGGTCGGCGTCGGAGGACAGCGCGGCTACGCGAAAGACCTCGCCCAGCTCGGCGGCGGGGTCGCGGAGGAACGCTTCGTAGCGAACCTCGACGAGCCTGGCGGCCGTCCGATTCGCCTCGGCACGCGCAGTCAAGATCACGCGGCGCCATTGGAGGGCGGCGAGGACGGCCGGCGACCGACCAGCGGCCTCCCATGCCCGTCGGTCCTCCGAAGAAAAGCCGTCTTCCCAGTAGGGCCCGTCGAGGCCCCGAGCCTGCCAGAAGTCCACGTCGAAGAGCGAAGCGACGATCGCACGCGGATCGCGCGTGACGTGGACGAAAGTCGCGCCGGGAAAGCACGCGTGAAGGACGTCGATCCGCGGCGGTCCGGTGAACTTGGCGGTGAAGCGTTTCCGCCCCTGCCACCACAGGATCCGCGAGACCGCCGCGCGCGCCGCCTCCATCCGCTCCACGTCCGGCACCTCACCGTGCATCCAGTGGGTTCGGAATCTGTCACCCAGGTGGAGATCCCAGAACGCGTAGGACTCGGCCGGCCCGTCCCGGAGTCGCTCGAGAAACCCGGGGGCTTCGCCGGAAACGTGTCGCCGTTTTCGGAAGGCTGGCAGTCGGCGGATCAATCGATTCGAGAGGGCCATTGCCGGGAGCGCTGGGAACCGGGCCTGGTGAGACGAGATCCATCCGAGCGCTGGGTGAGTCGCGAAGATCTCGAAGAGCAGGGTCGTGCCACTTCGTGGCATTCCGATGAAGAAGATCGGCGCAGAATCGCTTCGGTCGACCACGGTCAGCGGGCGACCGCGTCAGGGGAGGGAGCGGCAGGATCGATGGACACGGGCTCACCATGCACTGCGGCCATTCGCGCTAGCAGCTCCGCGCCGAAGTCACCGGAGAACCCGGCGATGCCACACAAGGTTGTTATTCCGCGGGTCGGATGGATTGACCCGTCCGAATCGATTCGAGGATGGCGAAGGTCAGCCTCGTCGAGTCTTCGATCTCCCGGAGACCGATTGGAGACGTGCCGCCCGCCCGGACTGCATCGAGCGTCTCCCGGATCGCGGTAGCCTGGCCCTTGTCCTGGTTGAAGGTCTTCAGGTCGCGCTGATGCGTGATCCGGGTCTCGCGGAAGTTCTCGCAGTGGGCGGTGATCCCTCCGCAGGAGACCTCGAAGCGCTCCTTCGGAAGCTCCGGGTCCGCGTGGGCCAGGTACTCGATCACGGCCGTCGAACCGTCCGCATAACCGATCGTCGAGATGACCGAGTCGTCGGCATCGGGATTCCGGCCCAGCGAGCGCGCGTAGACGGTTTCCGGCCGCGTGCCGACCAGGTACTGACAGAGATCGATGAAGTGGCAGTTCTCGCCGATGACGCGGCCGCCCCCGACACTCGGATCGAGGATCCAGGTGCCCTTCGGCGGTGCACCGGCGGCGACGCTGTAGTGGATCGAGAGCGGGCCGGTTCTATTCTCGAAGGCGCTGCGAATCGCACGCGCGTGAGCCGAGAAACGACGGTTGAAGCCGACCATGAGGAAGCCACCGTTGGCAGCGGCCATCAGTCGCTCGAGTTGTTCGGGGTTCAATGCCGCCGGCTTCTCCAGCCAGACGGCCTTGTCTTGCGCGAGGACCTGGATGGCCAGGTCGGCGTGGGTGTCGTGGGGGGTCGTCACGAAGACGAGGTCGACGTTCTCGTCGGCGATCAGCTCCGCGGGGTCCGTGCCGCAGTGGGTGAAGCCATAGCGTTCCGCCGTGCGTCGAGCCGATGCACCGGTCGCCGTCGCCAACGCGACACGCTGATGCGCGCCGGCTCCTTCGAGTGCCGGGAGCAATACCGATTTTGCGTAGTTGCCCGCGCCGATGAAACCGACGCCCACGGAATCGCGAGAGGAGCGATCCGCTTTCTTCACATCCAGCCTGCGTTGTTGTTGCGCGCGCACGTCGTAGCGGAAGAGCGCCGCGATGCCCTGTGTTTCTCCCCGTGAGAGTGCTTCGTAGGCGTCCAGTGCCTCGGAGAACGGTCGAACGTTCGGCCCGAGCAACTCGAGATCGAGCGCCCGCTGCTGGAGCAGGCCAAGGAAGGCCTGGAGGTTGCGATTCTCGGTCCAGCGCACATAGGGCAGCGGATAGTCGCGACCGTGCTCCTCGTAGTTCCGATCGTAACGGCCCGGTCCGTAGGACATGCTCATCAGGAGCTGAAGCTCCTTCTCGTAGAATGCGCGTCGATCGAGTTCCATCGGCATGGCACCGACCACCACGATGCGGCCGCGGTGGCGCGAGATCTCGGCCGCCAGCTGCAGGGGCGCGGAGGAATCGGCCGAGGCAGTCACCAGGACGAAATCGGCGCCGTGCCCGTCGGTGACATCGGCCCAGGCGCTGCCGACGTCATCGGGCCGCCCGCCCCATTCCGCTCCCTGCTCCATGGCCTGTTTGACGCGCTTCGGATCGAGATCGATGCCGACGACCCGGCAACCGTTGGCGCGCAAGAGTTGGACCGTGATCTGGCCGATCAAGCCGAGCCCCACGACTGCGCCCATCTCGCCTAACGTTGGAGCTGCCTGCCGGACGCCTTGCAGGGCGATCGCGCCAAGGGTCGCGAAGGCTGCGTGGTCGCTCGAGACGCCGTCGGGCACGTGCGCGGCGAGGTTCTCGGGGACGACGACGAACTCGGCATGGTTGGCGTAGCCCGCACCGGCGCAGGCCACCCGGTCGCCGGGAGCGAAGCGGCTCACGCCTTCGCCGGCGCCCTCGACCACGCCAGCGCACGAATAGCCGAGCGGCTGCGGTGAATCGAGGCGGTTGATCACGGTCCGGTAGGTCGACACCGGGCCTTCGTCTCGGAGTTTCCGGATGACCTGCTTGGTAAGATCCGGCCGGCTGCGGGCCTTGCCTAGCATGCTCTTGCGGGCGAAGGCCAACGACAGGGCTTCGGTTCCCGCCGAGACGACGGAGAAATGGTTGCGCACCAGCAGCTGCCCGGCCTCGGGGATCGGAGTCGGAACCTCCGCAATCTCGAGGGCACCGTTCCTGGCGTTCTGGACGATCTGCTTCATGACGAAGACCTTTCGATGTGTCCCTTCCAACCCGGGTGGGGCCGGAAGGGTGCGTCGCAGCGGAGGTTCTCGAGCGCGAGGGGCTCGAGCGAATCGTTGGCGTTTCGGGAGACGACGAGCGAGACGTCGTCGGGGGTTCGCACGGCGGAGATTCGCGGGCCGGTGGGATCGTCCATGACCTGCTGGATCTTGGGGATCCGCGTCTCGTCAAAGCCCATCAACCGCACGGCGACGAGGTCGACGGCCACGGGATCGAGCGAAGCGATCACCGCACCGAGGGGGCGATCCGCTGGCGCCAACGGCCCCTCACCCTCGCCGGCCACGATTCCGTCGAGGACAGTCAGCACGATCCGCCGCGGCGCCGGGGCATCGAGCTCGAGATCTTCTGCGTTGCTGTAGTAGAGGGCGCGGTTCAGGTCGGCGCACATGCGCCAGGTGGTGCGGTTGCCATGCCAATTGCCGCTACGGATGAAGTCGTCGCCGCGCAGGGCCCACTCCGCCCGGCGCGCCGCTCGCAGCGGACCGGTGAATCTGCCCCGCGCCAACGCCGGTCGTACCCAGTCGATGGCGCGGCTCCGCAGCTTGCTGGCCAGGGACTCGTGGGGGTACTCATCGCCGCCGTTCTCGGGTGCGCCGACGCAGTGGTGCGGCAGCCAGTTCTTGTCGCCGTTGATTCCCACGAGATTCTTCAAGGCAAGCGTGACGCCGGTCTTCTTGTGGGTCTTCAGTTTCGGGAGATTCACGACGAGGTCGGCCCGCAGCACCGTCTCCGAGAGCAGATAGGCGTTGCGGCCGCGGCTGTGGTGCTCGGCGGTCACCGACGGATCGTAATCCGCGCCGCGCATGGTCTCCGGGACCAGGCCCGAACCGGTGAAGAAACTCCGCTCACCGAGATCAACGGCGCGATAGCCCGCAGGGTCGCCTCCGAGGGCGTGTCGCGCGACGATCACGCCATCTTCGGTCTCCACTGATTCGCGGCGCAGATCGATGCATTCGAGGGAACGACCGATCGATGCGTAGTGGGTGACGAGTTCGTCGAGGCCGGCGAGCTTGGCGATCTCGGCCCAATCGCAATCCTGTTGGGGGGCCTCTGCGAGCACCACGCGGCCTTCGAGGCCGACCGCCAGGGCGGCATAATCGGCCATCGCTCGAATCAAGGAGCCGTGGGTGACGACGCTCTCGGTTCCACCGGCTGGGCAGGGGTTCCAATGACGGATGAAGTTCGGCTTCAAGACCACCGTCGCGCCGGCCCCGACCAACTCGCCGAGCGGGTTCCAGTCGGGCGTGCCGGCGTTTTCTGCGTCGAGACCCAGTGCGAGAAGCGAGCGGCGCACAGCCGAGTAGGCGCCGTTCGGGGGCGCTCCGGCGCCGGCGCCTAGCAATGACTCGAGCTCCGGGTAGGCTTCCCCGGGATGCCATGGCGCGGACAATCCCACATAACGAGGTTCGGTGAAGGCGAGGCCAGCCGCCGTCATGTCGTGCCCTCGGCAAGGTAGGGGTCGAGTCGTCCCCGGAATGATTTCACCGCGCGGAATTTCCCGTTCGGCTCGCGGGGAATGCTGTCGACGATGCGGAGTTCGACCTTCATCGTCTCACCGAGCCGCCGATGCAACTCGCGGAGCAGGCTGGGTTCGGCGCGATCGTCCCATTCCGAAGTGCGGACCAGGTGGATCTCGATGGCGCCGGGGATCTGCTGATGGATCTGCGCCTCCGCTACGCCCCGCTGGCCCTTGAAGACGTGATCGAGGCGCCCGAGCAGGCGACCGTCGGATGCCTCGACGTAGTCTTCGACGCGGCCATCGATGTCGAGGAAGGTGTCGCCGGGGCGGCCGCACGGGCAGGGGGTCTTGGCGCGGGTGCCGACGTCCCCGATCCGGTAGCGGAGGAAGGGCAGCACATCGTTGCCGAGACCGGTGACGAGCAGGGGGCCGCGTTCCCACTCGTCGCATTCTTCGATCGTCTCGACTTCGACGATGCAGTACTCCATGTCGACGTGGAGGCGACCTTCCACACAGGCGGTCATCGAAACGGCCTGCTCGCTGGCGGCGTAGTGATCGCGGACCGGAGCGTTGAAGGCTTCCTCGATCGCATCACGCTGGAACGAGAGCAAGGACTCGGAGGACGTGAACACACCGACCAGTCGTCCCTCCGGTAGCGGGCGATCGCTTTCGATCATGGCGCGGGCAGCGAGATGGAGCGCCGAGGGATAGCCCTGCGCATAGCGAGCGGGCGTATCGTGAATCGCGTCGACGTAGTCGGGAAGGTGATCCGGCGACATGTGGTACACCGAGAACAGGGTCTGGCCGCCGTAGTGATTCTTGCGCCAGTAGGGCGGCGTTCGCTGGCGGAACGGGACGATCATGCGGCCGTTGAAGGTCAGGTTCGGGTCCGTGATCTCGGCGCCGAACGCACGGCGCTGCCGCCACACGGCGGCGAAGTTCTCGGCGAGTCGTTCTGGCGTAGCGAGCACGTGGAGCGCGGTGCCCGTGGTCCCGCTCGTCGAAAGCCGGATGCAACGGCGCGTCGGGATGCCTTCGGCGATCAACTGCTGGAACTGGTCGCGATAGGTCGTCTTTTCGAGCGGTGGAATCGTCGCAAGGGTTTCTGCCATGGCGACGGCCGGCTCGTACTTGCTCGAGGGCGGCGGAAGATCCTTGTAGTACGGCACCTTCGCGGCTGCGTGTCGCACCAGCCGATCGAGTCGTTCCCGCTGCTCTGCATGGAGGTGGAGCAGGGGTCCATCGACACTCTTCTCCCAGCGCGCGAGCGTCTCGTGGAAGAAACTGCTGAAGCGTTGCCGCGCGACCCAGATGCCGCCGGCGGTGTAGGCGAGGTTCTGGGCGAAGACCGGGAGCAGGTCGTAGGCCGGGTTCATGCGCTCCCCTCCACGACGCTGGTGAGGCGCTTCGACATCCGGCGCGCCAGCACGTCCCGCCTGAAACCGTCCATCACCCAGTCGCGTCCTCGCTTGGCACGCGCCGCGGCGGCCTCGGGTTCGTCGCGAATGCGCGCGATCGCCTCAGCCAGCAGGGTCGGCTGTTCAGGGTCGATGGCGAGACCCACGTCGGCGCGTTCGACCATCTCGCGGATCTCACCGGCTCGGGGCGCCGCCAACACGATCGGTCGTTCGAGGGCCAGGTACTCGAAGATCTTCGAAGGGATGACGGTCTCGAACACGGCGAGATCTCGTAGCACGACGAGCAGTACATCGAGCGACGAGAGCCAGGCCGGCACCTCGTCACGCGGCAGCAGGCCGGTGAAGTGCACGCGGTCGAGTCCGCGGCGCCGGGCCTCGGCCTCGATCCGCGCACGGTCGGCGCCATCGCCAATGAAGACCAGCTGGAGGTCGGGCATCCGGTCCTTCAACAACTCCGCCGCGTCGAGCACCTGCACCAGACCGTGCGCCAATCCCAGGGTGCCGACGTAGGCCACGGTGAACGCATCGGCGAGCCCGTGGCTTTCGAGCAGTGCCGAATCTCGCGGGCGCGGATGGAACGCGCTGGCGTCGATGCCGTTGTAGACGAGCTCGATCCGTTCGGCCGCGACGCCGCGGGCTTCCACATGACGGGCGAATGCCTGGGTGAGCACCACGACGGCGCTCGCACTCCGGTAGAGCCAGGTCTCGACCGTCTCGAGGAACCGGATGATGGCCGGATTCTCCAGCTGCCCGAGCTGCACGATCGAATCCGGCCAGAGATCGCGGACTTCGAGCACGAAGGGTCTCCGCTTCAGCTTGGCCACCAGAGCGCCCGCGATCCCGCAGAAGAACTGGGGACTGGTCGCAACCACCACGTCGGGCCGTTCCAGCCGGAGGCTCGCGAAGAGCGCCGTGAACATGAAGCCGAGGTAGTTCGCGATCCGCTTCACGAAGCCCGAGTTCGGCGTGATGTACATCCAGGTACGAACCACGCGAACGCCATCGATCCGCTCTTCCTGGCCGCGATTCTCGTAGCCCGCGAACAGGACACCGAGCGGGTGATTCGGGATCCCGGTCAGCACGGTCACCTCGTGCCCCTCTTCGACCCACACCCGCGCGTGCTCGTGCACCCGGTTCGCGGGCGCATTGACCTCGGGCGGGTAGTAGTGGGTGAGGAAGAGGATTCGCATCGGTGTCACACCCGCATCGTCTAGAACAGGGCGTAGATGAAGGGCGCCACCGCGGACCCCTCGGCGAAGACGATCAGGGCCGAAAGCAGCATCAGCGTGATCAGGATCGGCGCCAGCCACCACTTCTTGCGGATCTTCATGAATGCCCAGAGTTCGGACACGATCGATGACATCGGGATTCCTTTCGCCCAGGGCTCAGTCGAGGGCGTAGCGTTCGCGCCAGTCGAAGTCCTCTTCCAACTCCGGCTGTTCTTCCTTGTAGAGGACGTGGTCGCCGAGCACGAGCACATCCATGTCCGTTCGCATGAAGCACAGGTAGGCGTCTTCCGGGGAACACACGATCGGCTCGCCGCGCACGTTGAACGACGTGTTGATCACGATCGGGCAACCGGTGCGCTCGTCGAATGCCCGGATCAGATCGTGGAATTCCTCGTGGCTGGCGCGGGTCACGGTCTGGAGCCGCGCCGAGCCGTCCACGTGGGTGACCGCCGGGATCTTGCGGTCGGCGCGCACCTGGCAGACCAGCAGCATGTAGGGGCTCTCGCGATCGATCTCGAACCACTCGCTCGCCTTCTCGGCGAGACATGCTGGAGCGAAGGGGCGAAAGCTCTCGCGAAACTTGATCTTGAGGTTGACCCGCTTCCAGTTCTCTTCGTTGCGTGGGTCCGCCAGGATCGAGCGACTGCCGAGGGAGCGCGGCCCCCATTCCATCCGACCCTGGAACCAACCGACGACCTTCTGTGCTTCGAGCAGCGCCGCGGTCCGCTCGATCATCTCGCCGTGGGGGAGTGTGTGAGCCTTGGCCCCGTAGGCATCGAGTGTGGTCTGGATCTCGTCGGCGCTGTAGGCAGGGCCCCAGTAGGCGTGTTCCATGCGGTGCTGGCGTTCGTTGCCGAGGATCTGATGCCAGGCGAAGAGCGCCGCGCCCAACGCACCGCCGGCATCGCCCGCGGCGGGTTGCACCCAGAGCTTCTCGAACGGGCCCTCGCGGACGATCCGCCCGTTGGCCACGCAGTTGAGCGCCACGCCGCCGGCCATGCACAGGTTCGATAGGCCGGTCTTGGCGTGCAGGTTGCGGACCATCCGCAGCACGATCTCTTCGGTCACCTTCTGCACGCTGGCGGCCATGTCCCAGTGAAATGCCTCCATGGCGGATTCGCCGTCGCGCCGCGGCTCGCCGAACAACCGCTCGAAACGTGCGTTCGTCATGGTCAGGCCATAGTCGAAGGCGAAGAACTTCATGTTCAGCTTGAACGATCCGTCGTCCCGCAGGTCGACCAGGTGCTCGAAGATCGTGTCGACGTGCTTGGGCTCGCCGTAGGGGGCGGCGCCCATCACCTTGTACTCGGCCGAGTTCACCTTGAAGCCCAGGTAGTAGGTGAAGGCGCTGTAGAGCAGGCCTAGCGAGTGGGGAAATCGAATCTCGTCGGTCAGCTCGAAGGTGTGGCCGTGTCCGACTCCCTCCGTCGTGGTCGCCCATTCCCCGACACCATCCAGGGTCAGGATTGCGGCCTCGTCGAAGGGTGAGGCCAGGAAGGCCGAGGCGGCATGGCTCTGGTGATGCTCTGCGTAGAGCAGCTCGCCCTGGAAGCCGAGATCGCGTGAGAGGGCCTTGTTCACCAGCAGCTTCTCCTTCAGCCAGACCGGGATCGCTCTGGTGAAGGAGGGCAACGAGCGCGGAAACGTCGCCAGGTAGGTGGTGAGGATCCGCTCGAACTTGAGCAACGGCTTGTCGTAGAAGACGAGGTGATCGATATCGGACATCGAGAGCCCGGCTTCGCGAAGGCAATAGTCGACGGCCTGGCGCGGCGGTGCGGGGTCGTGTCGCTTGCGCGTGAAGCGCTCTTCGTGGGCCGCCGCGACGAGTTCGCCCTCGCACAGCAAGGCCGCAGCGGCGTCGTGGTAGAAGCAGGAAACGCCGAGCACGTTCATGGCGGGTTCGGCACTAGAAGAGGCGCTTCGCGCGCTCGAGGTCCGGTGTGGTGACCGAGTCGGCCGGCGACCAGGCGCTGTCCCGGACGCCTAGCGTGCGCTTGTGCAGCAGGTCCCGGCGGGTCACCGCGACGAAGACACCCATGGGTCCGATCACCAGGAGATAGACACCGGCGACGAGCACCTGGGTCTGCACCTCTCCGAAGCGGGCCACGATCGCGAGCCAGCTGTCGAACAGCCGTCGCCAGACTCCGGGGCGCAAGTGTTCCTGGCTCATCCAAGGTCCCTTTCGAGCACGTCGACGATCCGCTTCGCTGCAGCGCCATCCCACAGCTCGGGGATGCGTCCTTCCGGCGCGCTTCCCGAGAGGATCCGCCTGGCCCCTTCCCGGATGCGCACCGGGTCCCGCCCGACGATCTGATTCGTTCCTTCCGTTACCGTGACCGGACGTTCGGTGTTCTCCCGCATCGTCAGACAGGGAACCCCGAGCACCGTCGTCTCTTCCTGGACGCCGCCGGAATCGGTCAGGACCAACCGAGCATCCGCCATGAGTCGCAGGAAGTCCAGATAGCCCAGCGGCTCGATGATGCGGATTTCGGGAGTCTTCCCACGCAATTGCTGCTCGATCACGGCACGGGTGCGTGGATGAACCGGGAACACCACCGGCAGATCGCGGTGGATCTCCTCGAAGACGGCGAAGAGTCGGGCCAGGTGCTCGGGATCGTCGACGTTGCTCGGGCGATGGAGGGTCAGGGCGACGTAACCGCCGGGTGCCAGTCCGAGCCGCTCGAGGGTGTCCATCTGCCGCGCCCGCGCGAGGTTGGCCTCGAGGGTGTCGATCATGACGTTGCCGACGAAGTGGATCTTTTCCGCGGGGATGCCTTCGCGGAGCAGATTCTCGCGGCCGGACGGCTCCGTGACGAACAACCACTCGGACATGGCATCCGTGAGGATCCGATTGATCTCCTCGGGCATGCCGCGATCGGACGAGCGCAAGCCGGCTTCGATGTGGGCCACGCGGATATCGAGTTTCACCGCGGCCAGCGAAGCCGCCAACGTCGAGTTGACATCTCCGACCACGATCAGGGCATCCGGCCGATGCGCGCTGAGCAACGGCTCCATCCCGCGCAGGACGTCCGCGGTCATCTCGGCGTGTGTGCCACTCCCCACCGCCAGGTTCGCATCCGGCGCCCGGATGCCGAGATCGCGGAAGAAGCCGTCTGACATCAGCTCGTCGTAGTGCTGTCCAGTGTGGACGAGGAACACTTCGAAGCGTGGCCGCCCGGCGAACTCGGCCAGCAACGGGGCGATCTTCATGAAGTTTGGCCGGGCCCCGGCAATGGCCATCAAGCGGATGGCGCTCGACTCGCTCAACAGAGTCTCCTCGGATGCTTGGGGGCGAACGGGATCGATTGACGATCCCCGCGGGGATTCGATGGCTGAACTTCGGTCTCCATCGGCAGCTCCGCCCTCGATAGTGCCGGTAACGTGAGGAAAGGTGATCCTGCTGGCAAGTGCGCGGAATCCCCAGGGGGAGAGGCTGTCTCGCGAATGTTGCTGAATCCTAGCCGGCGACAGGGAAAATCTCTTCTCCGCCCGGAAAAGTGATTCCTAGAAAAGAAAAAGCGTTACCCAGGGACGCTACGGTGCCACGTACGAGTTGCCGACGAGTGAACTGACTTCCGCGACGCCTCTCCCACCTCCGATCGACCCCCAAGGACCCCCCGCCTTGAACTCCCAGCCTGTCAGTCCCCAGCCATTTAGACTGCTCGTCATCGACGACGATGCCGGTGCACGAGAGTACCTGGATGCCCTGATGACCCGCGACGGGTATCAGGTCTTTCTCGCTGCCAGCGGCGAGGAGGCGCTCGGTGGTCTGAGCGAGAGTCGCCCGGACCTGGTGACCCTCGACGTCGTGCTCGATGGAATGGACGGCCTCGAGACCATGCGACGGATCAAGAAGCGGTTGCCCGACGTCCCAGTCGTGATGCTCTCCGGTCATGGCCACGCCAGCACCATCGTCGAGGCCATGCGCCTCGGCGCCGCCGACTTCTTGCGCAAGCCCTTCGAGGCCGAGGAACTCGGGCTCGCCTTCGAACGCGCACTCGAAACCCGGGCGCTTCGCGAGGAAGTGGAACAATTGCGGGGCCAGGCGGGCCACTCGGCCGCCACCGAGATGATCTTCGGTTCCGACGATGGCAAGATGCTCGAGGCCCGCGAGGTCGCCGAGCAGGTGGCGGATACCGACATCACCGTGCTGATCCGTGGCGAGAGTGGGACCGGCAAGGAAGTCATCGCCCGAACCCTGCACCGCCTTTCCGGGCGCCGCACGAAACCCTTCGTCAAGGTGAACTGCGCCGCACTTCCCTCGGAGTTGCTCGAATCCGAGCTGTTCGGTTTCGAGAAGGGAGCGTTCACCGGCGCCCAGAAGCGCAAGCTCGGCAAGTTCGAGTTCGCCAACCACGGGACGATCTTCCTGGACGAGATCGCCGAGATGAGCCCGGGCCTGCAGGCCAAGCTGCTGCAGGTGTTGCAGGACGGAGAGTTCTCGAGGTTGGGCGGCGAGAGCGACATCCAGGTCGATACCCGGATCCTCGCGGCGACGAATCGCAATCTCGAGGAAGCGGTGGCAAGCAACGAGTTCCGAGAGGATCTCTACTACCGGTTGAACGTCGTGACCATCCACATGCCTCCGCTGCGGGATCGCGCGGGTTCGATACCGATCCTGGTCGACCACTTCTTGCGAAAATTTGGCGAGGAGTACAAGCGTCCGATCGAATCGCTCGAGCCGAGCACGATGCGCTCCTTCCTGGAATATCACTGGCCGGGCAACGTTCGAGAGCTCGAAAACATGATTCGCCGGATGATCGTGCTCGGGAACGAAGAAGCCGTGCTCGATGAAATCAACGGTCGGGTCAAAACCACCACGGCCACCGAATCGGACACCATCGGGCTCGACCAGATCGGCATCGAACTGGCAAACGGTGGCTCCATCGACCTGAAAACAATCGCAAAGACCGCGGCGCGGGCGGCCGAAAAGCGGGTGATCGCCAAAGTGTTGGAGCAGACCCGGTGGAACCGCAAGGAAGCCGCCGAGCTACTGCAGATCAGCTACAAGGCGCTGCTTTACAAGATGAAAGACAACGGGCTCTCCCATGGACGTTAGTTCCCAGGGAAGTCGTGGAGTACGCATGGACTGTGTTCGAATTCACTTCCGGATGGGGCCCACATTCGTGGCGTTGGCGCTCGTGGCGTTGGCCGGGTCGGCCTGCACCGGGCCGCCGATGCCGCCCGCCGAGTTCCAGACGAAGCCGGTGGACGGTGTCTATCGAATCGGATCCGGCGATGTCGTGCGGGTTTCCGTCTGGAAGAACCCCGAACTGTCCGCCGACGTTCCGGTGCGGCCCGACGGCATGATCTCGGTCGCCCTGCTCGACGACGTGCAGGCGGACGGGCTCACCACGGAAGAACTGAAAGCCGTCATCACGACCGAGCTGAACGAGTTCATCACGAACCCGGATGTGACGGTCGTGGTGCTGACGACGGGCAGCAAGCGTGTCTTCGTCGTCGGTGAAGTGGCGCGGCCGGGTCCGGTGCCCATGGGGGCAGAACTTCGTGTGCTCGACGTGATCTCGTTCGCCGGCGGCTTCGGTCCCTTCGCGGACGAATCCGACATTCGCGTTCTTCGCACCATCGAAGGGGTCGAGCACGAATATCATTTCGACTACGGATCGTTCCTGGGCGGTTCCGCCCCGGGAACGAACATCATCCTCCAGCCCGGCGACACCGTCGTCGTGCCGGATTGAGGAGTTGGCCGTCGTGATCTCGCGAATGATCGTTTTCTGCGCGCTTCTCGGGCTGCTGCTGCCGGCCGCAACCGGCGCGGTCGAACTCGAACCGAGCATTGCCGTCGATACGACCTGGACGGACGACGTGTTCTTCCGCACCCGGGACGAGAGCGACGTGACCGTGCGTGTGTCGCCCGCCTTCGACTTCATCGACCGCGATGGCCGCGTGACCTGGAAGTTCGGCTACGAGCCGAGCTACGAGTACTACCTCGATCTAGGCCAGTTACGGGGCTGGGATCACGAAGTCAACGGGGAACTCAGCTGGGCGATCAGCAAGCGAACCCGCCTGACGGTCAGCGACCGTTTCCTGCGGTTTCGCTCGCTCCAACGGCTGAACGAAGCCGCGTCCTCGGCGACGAACGGCTTCCAGCCGACTTCCGAGTCCGGACTCTCACGAAGCCGCCTCAAGCGGAACTCGCTGATTGCATCACTCGTCCATCAGCTCGATGCACGCCACCAGTTGAGCCTCAACGCGAACCATCTGATCTGGGACTTCAGCGAAGACAACCGCTCCGATTTCGAGTTGTTCTCCGTCAACGCGGGTTACACCTACATCCTCTCCGACCGAACCCGGATCGGCCTGATCGCCTCCTGGCGAAACCGGGAGGTGACGCGAGACAACGTCCTCCAGGCTGACGGCGAGTCGTTGGACATCGAACAGGACACCGACTTCTACACCTTGAGCGCGTCCCTCGCCCACGTGTTCGACAAGCGCTGGAGCTTCGAGATCACCGCCGGCCCAGCGTCGGTCGAAGGTGCGGACAGATTCGAGATCCCGTCCGCCGCCGCCCGTACCCAGCTGAATTTCCGAACCATCAACGATGACAACGGACGGCAGCGACTGATCGATACCAGCACCTGTCCCACCCTCCCGGACGGACGGTTCTACCTCGGAGTCGGATGCCAGCCGACAGGACCGAGTAATTTCCTGTTCGGGGGTGGGCGAAACCTGGTCGTGCTGCCTTTCCAATCGCCCCTTCCCGACGTCGACGGATCGAGCCTCACGGTATTTGCCGACCTCTCCGTGACGCACCGCTTCGAATCCGGAAACGTGGTGTTCAGCTTCCGGCGGGATGAGGATCAATCCGCTTCCACGGGATCGTCCGGTGTCTCGAACCTTGCGGAACTACGCTTCAACTACAGGCCGAGTCCCAAGTGGACCCACACCGGCTGGATCACCTACCTGCTGCGGGAGCAGGTCGTCGACCAGAACGTGCCGGTAACCGTCTTGACGCCGGCTCCGATCACGGTCTTTTCGCTGGTCCCGCCGGCGGGGTTCCAGACCGTCACTTCGGGGTCTGGATCCGCCATCGGTCTGGTGGAAGTCGGCCGGGACGATGACACGACGACCCTGCGGGTCGGATTCGGAACGGACTATCGAATGGATCGCCAGACGTCGATCCGCTTCCGCGTCGGCTGGCAGGATGAAGAGCGGACGATCGGCTCAGTCACGACCCGCGACGACAATCGCTGGTCGCTATTCGTCGGCTTCGTGCACAACTTCGAACCCATCAAGTTCTAGGGAGCCCCCCTCATGGAAGAACAAGGTTTCAGTCTCGCAGATCTCCGAGGCGCGTGGGATCGACGCGGCCGGACGGCGACCCTGGTCGGTCTGGGCGTCATGCTCGCCACGATCTTCGTCGCCGCCATCCTGCCTGACATCTACGAGGCGCAGACCGTGCTGCTCGTCGAGCCGCAGTCGGTCTCCGAGCGCCTCGTCGAGTCCGGCGTGCCCGAGACGGATGTCAACAACCGCCTCCACCTGATCCAGATGCAGATTCTCTCGCGCGGCCGGCTCTCTCGCGTGATCGACGACCTCGACGTCTACCCCGAACTCGCTGACACCTTGACCCGCGAGGAAATCATCCAGCGCATGCGGTCGGACATCCATGTCCAGCCGATGCTTCCCGAGCTTGCCACCGAGGCCCGCGCCCAGGCCGGCGTGCGCGCCGCCGACGTTGCCGTGAACACGTTCGCCCTGTCGTTCGAACATCCCTCCGCTATCCAGTCTGCCGACGTCGCGAACCGGCTTGCCCGCGACTTCATCGACGAGCACATCCGCGATCGACAGCAGGTTTCCGAAGACACCTCGGTGTTCATCGACGCCGAGCTCGCAGGACTCACCACCGCGATCGCCGCGGTCGAGGCGCGAATCAAGGACGTGAAGGCGGCCAACCCGGGCCGTCTCCCGGAGGATTTCACTGCGACGCAGCGCCTGTTCGAACGGGCCACGGCAGCCATGCGCGACGCCCAGCGCGAGCTGTCGATCGCCTCGAGCGATGAATCGTTCTACCGCCAGCAAGCGCTGAGCGGAGGGGGCGACGACAGCATGTTGCACCCGAGCTTCATCAATCCCTCCCGGCGCATCGATATTCTCGAGGTCAATCTCGCCGAGTTCGGCTCTCGCGGTTTCACGGAGAAGCACCCCGATGTCATCGCCGCTCGTGGCGAGATCGAACGCCTGCGCGTGGAGATTGCGAGGTCGGGAACAGAGACCGGGGACCAACTCTCCCCTTCGGAGCAGGGCGCCCGCGCGGAAGAGCAGCGCGCCGCCCAGCGCGCGGCGGCCGCACGCAGCGAGATCGGTCGGTTGCAAGCCGACCTCAGCGGCCTTGCGGAGCACCTTGCCCAGACGCCTGCGGTGGCCGAACAGCTCGCCGGGCTCGACCGCGAGCACCACGCATTGCTCGAGAGCTACCAGGACTACAGCAACAAGAAGGTCGAAGCCTCGGTGGCCTCGGCAATGGAGAATCGCCAGAAGGGCGAACGCTTCCGGGTGCTCGAAGCCGCGTTTCCCCCACTCGATGCCGTCTCCCCGAACCGCCAGATCATCCTGGTGCTCGGGCTCTTGCTGGCGATCGCGAGCGCGGGTGGCTTCCTGGTCGTGATGGAGTCGGCGGATGAGTCGTACCACTCGAGCCGCGACCTCCACGAACGGCTCGGCCTGCCGGTGCTGGCTTCCATTCCGGAAGTGGTCCTCGCTTCCGATGTCAACGCCCACCGCTCGAAGGATCGCCGGCAATTGCTGCTCGCGGCGATGGCGACGGTCGTCGTCCTGGTGATTTCTACTGCTGGAAACTGGTGGGTGAACGGCGCTCCGGGAGCCATCGTCAGCGTCTTCGGCAGCGAGTCGGGCTCCGAGTAGAAACGAACGAACGATGTATCACGAGTACTACGAGCTGCTTCGAAGTCCCTTCGAGATGACACCGGATCCCGCGTTCCTCTACCTGGGGGACGCGCATCGGGAAGGGCTCGCGACACTCGTCTACGGCGTGCAGGCGAGGAAGGGCTTCGTGCTGTTGACTGGCGAGGTCGGTACGGGGAAGACCACGCTTCTCCACGCACTTCTCGCCCAGCTCGATCGTGACACCCTCGCCGCGTTCATCTTCAATCCGAGACTCGATCCGCTCGACTTCTTTCGGATGCTATTCGATGAGCTGGGGATCGAAACGCCTTGCGAAACCAAGGCGCAGTTCCTGCTCGAGCTCAACAAGTTCCTGATCGGCCGGCTCGAGAAGAGCCTGACCACGCTGCTGATCATCGACGAAGCGCAGAATCTCTCGGCCGAGATGCTCGAGGAGATTCGTCTGTTGTCGAACCTCGAGACCCCGACCACCAAGCTGATCCAGATCATGCTGGTCGGTCAGCCGGAACTCTGGGAGATGTTGGCCCGGCCGGAGCTGCGACAGCTTCGGCAACGGATCGTGCTACGCCACTCGCTCGTGCCATTCGATGAGAGCGAGACTGCGATCTACGTGGAAGAGCGATTGCGAATGGCCGGCCACACCGGCAAGCCCATCTTCAAGAGGGCGGCGCTCAAAGAGATCTACCGCGTGACCGGCGGCACGCCGCGTCTGATCAACATCGTGTGTGATGGCGCTCTGCTTACCGGCTTCGGACGCGATGAGGCCACGCTCGGCGCGGCTCCGATTCGCGAAGTCGCCGAAGACCTCGGGCTGACCGACGTGACGCCCGCGCAAAACGATTCTGCCGCAAAGGCGGCCCCCCCCGGGCGGAAACGGCGAGGCCTGTTCGGTCTCTTCCGCCATCAAGATCAAGGGAGTGCGTGATGGGTAAGGTCTACGACGCTCTGCGCCGCGCGGAAGAGCAGCGGACGCAGCGAATCCAGGAGACCACGGATTCCGCGGCTGGGATTCCGGCGCCGGTGCCCGCATCGGTGGTGGCACCGGGGGCGGTCCCCGCTGCCAACACGGGCGCGCGGGCTCCCGCACGGGCACGCAAAGAGGGTTCGCTGCTGGCGAGCCTTCGCGGGCGGAGCTCCGGGGCCGCGCTTGCTTCGGCGAGCGATCTCAACAAGCGCCGGATCGCATTGTTGCAGCCCGAGTCCGTCGTTGCCGAGCAGTTCCGAACACTGCGCGGACGTATTGATTCGCTGGCGGCGACACGCCCGATCTGCACGATTGCGGTCACGAGCGCGAACCGCGGCGACGGCAAGACGCTCGCGGCCATCAGTCTTTCGGCAGTGACCGCCATGCAGCCCGGGCGCCGGGTCCTGCTGATCGACTGCGACATGCGCGATCCCGGGGTTTCTACTTCTCTCGGCCTGCGAGTGGATGCCGGGCTGGCGGAAGTGCTTTCGGGCACGGCCAGCATCGATGATGCGATCTGCAAAGCGGACGGTGCAGACCTCGATGTGCTCGCCGTGCGGAGCGTCCCGCAGAATCCCTCGGAACTCCTCGCGTCCACCGCGATGGTGGATCTCCTCGCCAAGGTGAGCGAGGTCTACGATCGCGTGGTCGTCGACCTGCCGCCCACGCTGGGTCTGCCCGATGCCAAAGGCATGTCCGAACTCTGTGACGGCGTGGTGTTCATGGTGCGGGCGGATCAAACGCCGGCCGGCGACGTCGAAACCGCGATCGAGATTCTCGGCCGAGATCGCATCATCGGCCTGGTCATGAACGGCGAATCCGCAGAGAGCGCGCCTTACGCCAGGGACTAGCCCGGACTATTCATGAAGCCCGTAGCGAGGACGTCGATAGTGATGGAGATTCGCGGCCCTCGGACCGGAAGACGCCGACGGCGTACTCGACAGTACGTCGAGGCGTCAGGAGGGAGAAGGCCGCGAATATCCGTCG
>JAJDAP010000056.1 GCA_029261795.1 Deltaproteobacteria bacterium | reverse complement strand
GCGAAGTTCCGCCGTCTAACCAGGCGCTGCAGCTGACTGCCTGGGCCTCTAGCCAAATGTGCCGTGGTAGGCTTGCAACCACCCAGGCGGTCAAGTGGCTCCGGCGACGTGCGCCGGCAGCAGCTGAGCGCCATGTCCGTTGGGCGGCGGGAGCGGAACATTCGTGCGCCTCAAGTTCAGCCTGAGACCCTACGCTCTCCTCCTCGCCAGTCTAGTTGCTATTGAGCTCCTGCTCAGGCTTCCGCTGGGCAACGCCTCCATCGATAAGCTCTATTCGTACTCTCTGAACGATGGTCGCTGTGTGGGCCTGAAGCCGAACGCCAGCACGGAGTACACGGGCTGGCTGTTCCGCATTCCACGGGTAGAACAGCGGGTCAACGCGGCTGGGTATCGAGGCAGCAACCGCCCGGCTCGTAAGTCACCTGACGCGCTGCGAGTCCTTCTGCTTGGTGACTCCTACACGTTCGGCGTCGGAATGCCGAACGAGCACACGATCGCGGCCCGACTCGAAGAGGTACTTGCAGGGTCCTCGTCACGACCCGTGGAGGTGCTCAACTTCGGAGTGCCCGGCCTGAATGCTGAGGAGGTTCTCGCACAGTACGAGCTGTTCGCGAGTCAGTGGGAGCACGATCTCGTTCTGTACCTGCTCTTCAACAATGACCTCGATCCACCGCTGTGTGATGAAACCTCGGTAAGCCGGTGGGAAGTCGCATCGATGCTTCGGGGCGTCTATCTCGTGCGCGTGGTGATCACACCCGTCATCCTTGGCCTTGGTCTTGTTCCAGGAGAAGCGGAAGTGAGTCGTCTCACATCCGTTGTCGACCGCTTCAAGGCAGCCAGCACGACCAACCATGCTGAGTTCCGGATCGTCATCTTGGGCAATCCGCTGGCTGGAAAGCTGAGCGCCGAACGCTTCGAGTCGTGGGTGCGAGATGCCGCCACCCCCGTCCTCGACCTGTCTCACCTATGGCTCGATCGAACCAACCTGATTGAGCGAGAATACCACTTCAACAGAAGGGGCAGCCTAGCTGCAGCTGTGGCAATCGAAGACTGGATCAAAGCGGGCGCGCCATGACGCGGCCAGACTCCCGAACCGCAATGCAAGAACGCCCGCCGCCCAACAAGGGCTTGCAGCTGACAACAGACAGCGCGCGTTCCTGGGTTCGGTAGCATTCTGGCGACGGGACTCTGTTGCATGGCGTTGACGGTCAGCGCTGCCTGTTGCAGCTGAAGCCCGGTCCGTTGGGCGGCGTGAGTGAGTGCTACGCGACGGATACTGGTAGCCGTTCTTCTCGTAGGTCTCGTCTTCCTTCTTGCGTTCGTTGCCGTCCGCCTCCGGCTAGTTCTCCCGACCATCACGCTCACGGTGAGCGCACTCTTCGTCACCTTCGGGTGGCTCCTGGCGCCTCTCGCACTTCGATTGCAGCATCCGCTCGCGCTGGTCGCGGCGCTCATTGGCCTTGTGGTTCTCTTTCTCCCACTTCTTTGGATGATCGGTGGGCCCAGTTCCCATGTAGTCAACACCTGGCGCCTGTCTGTGTTCCAGCAGCAGTTTCTATCCTCACCTCCGCCGGGGGTCGCGGCGCAGCTGGTGCGTTCCGAGGTCGGCGTCCTCACCGGCAACGGCAATCACTGCGACTACGTTGTATCGGTCTCGTTCGACGGGCCCGCAGAGCCAACCGCTGCGCTCGCCCACTACAAGTCCCTTCCGGTTCAACATGCAATCCCAGGCAGCACCACCGGAATCCATGTATTTCAGCGCTCAGGCGAGCCTCTCGTAGTGACGATCACAGACGCTCCGAACGAGCCAGCGTTCGACGTTCGCTGCCACTAGCGCGCACGCCGCCCAACAAGGCGCTGCAGCTGACAGGCTAGGCGTAGCGGTTGCCGGCCGTGGTAGCCTGCAGAGGAACCGGCGGTCAGGTTTCAGGTAGCAGTGCGCCGCCTGCAGCTGAGCGCCATGTCCGTTAGGCAGCTCTGCGATGTATGAAGGCGGTCGCCAGGAGCGCTGGGAAACGCCCTTCTCGGAAGCCGAGAGCCTCGTCCTAGTCTCCGTCTTCCATCAGGGCGCTCTGGTGCTCACCCTGGAAGATGCTCGCCATGCCGAGCGGCAGCGCTTCCGAGTCACCTTCGCAGAGGCCCCGATCTACCGAAACATCCTTGAGGAGTACCGCATCAACGAGGAACGCAACTCGACCGGCAGTTGGTCCACAATCGTCCGGGAGTCAGGCTGGGTCAAGGTCATGCGAGAGCGGGAGCCTCTTGTGGATGTCCACTCCCCCGGTTTGGAGCACTACTGCATTGTCACCGAGGACGACGTGTTCGACATTCTGTCCAATACTCCCCCCCTTCTCGAGTCTCTCGGGCCAGCCCCGCCGGATGCGCCGCCTGCCGGTCGGTCGCAGATCCTCTATCACCCAGACGATCTCGACGCAATCAATCAACTCGTCGAAGACGTCTCTCGCCGCAAGTGAGCTGCCTCCTGAGGAAACACCCGCGGGGCAGAGCGAATGGGTGTTTCCTGCCCGACGTTTCGCGGGTGCCAGCCGGGTGCGGAGCTAACAAGCCGTATCTGGACTCTCCCTGTCAATCGCTAAGTTGGGTTCTTGGTGATCTCTCCTTGGTTCTGTGAGGGAGCGCTGGCGAGGGGAACCGCAGTCGTATCTCCGGCCTCTTTGCGGGACGTTCTTGCCCCGGGCCATGATGGAAA
>JAJDAP010000055.1 GCA_029261795.1 Deltaproteobacteria bacterium | reverse complement strand
CTGCGGCTTTCGCCCAGCACCGACCCGCTTCCCGCCCCACCCGGAGTGTCGCAGTTCGAGCTGTATTCCGGATGACTTACGCCGCATAGTGTTGATTATAGCGATATATGAATATCAATCAACAACAATCGACATCGCATCCCTGAAACATCTTTCGATTCGCCCCACGCCCGCTCGCGCCCTCGACCCTAACCCGGACACCTAACATTCCTGCGAACCACCCCCTCAACAGCCCCTCCGGGGCCTGACCCGGCTCGAAGGAGATCGACGTACCTGGCAGCGAGCAGCACCGCCGCTCACCAGTCGGCGGCATCAGACGCAACTCCGAGCAGCTTCTCCACGCCTCTTCCCGGGATGCACGCGGGGTCGCCTGTGCAGCGCTTCCCCTAGCAGGCTGCGGAAAAACCCACTCCCGTCGCCAGGCACGCATCTGCGCACCGGGCTCGGTCCGGGGTTCTTCCGCAACCTGCTAGGAGACCGGCGGCGTTTCGTCCTTGCCGAGGGTGAGGACTTCCGCGCCGTCCTCGGTGATCAGCAGGGTGTGCTCCCACTGGGCCGAGAGCGAGCCGTCCGAGGTCACCGCCGTCCAGCCATCCGCGAGGATCTCGGTGCGCCAATGGCCGAGGTTGATCATGGGCTCGACCGTGAACGTCATGCCCGGCAGGATTCGATCGCCGCTGTTGGGCTTTCCGTAATGGAAGATCGTCGGTGCCGTGTGGAAGACCCGGCCGACGCCGTGACCGGTGAAGTCTCGGACGACGCCGTAGCCCTGGGCTTCGGCAAAGCTCTGGATCGCGTGGCCGATATCGCCCGTGGTGCCGCCCGGTTTGACGGCTCGAATCCCCAGCCATAGCGCTCGGCGAGTGTCGGCCACGAGGCGTTGCGCCTTGGGCGTGACGCCGTCACCAATGCAGAAGGTCCGCGACGAATCCCCGTGGAAGCCGTCGAGGATCGGAGTGACATCGACGTTGACGATGTCGCCATCTCGCAGCACGCGGTCGTCGTCGGGGATGCCGTGGCACACCACGTCGTTGATCGACGTGCAGCAATGGCCCGGAAAAGGCGGTGCCCCGTGGCCCTTGTACCCGAAGGGCGCTGACACTGCGCCGCGTGCCCGGGTCAGCTCGTCGACCCAGCGGTCGACCTCGGCGCTGGTGACGCCGGGAGCGATCCGCTCCTCCACGCCATCGAGAATCTCGCCGGCCAATCGGCCTGCGGCCCGCATCGCATCGGCTTCGCCAGGCGAAAGCAGGGGCGGCCCACCGCGGCGACTGCCACGGCGCGAGAGCTTCTTCTTCTTGATGCGTTTCACCATGCCGGTCCGGGAGGATACCCGGGAATCCCGGGCCCGCCGTAGGCGAGACGCCGGCTGCCTAGCCGGCCTCTTCCACCAGTAGCTCGATCAAATAGGCGCGCATCTGCTCGGGCGCGACGATGGCCTCGAGCGATCCGACGTCTCGGGCCCGTTCTACCGAATGCACCTGGTCGAATTCCTGAGCGAGTTCGGCCTGCTTCTCGAGGGTCACATCTGCCACTGCACGTTCGTGTGCGAGCCTTGCCGTGTCGCTGCTGTCGCGATGCTGCGCCAGCTCGACCACGCGCGGATCGGCGGCGGCGCGGGCCCGCACCTCGCGGCTGAAGACCACGGAGGCCGCCGGGCCACCGCCAATGACCGAGGCGTAGGAACCCTCGAGTGCTGCTGCGCGCAGGCGGGGGTTCAACGAGCGCGAGAACACCACATAGGCGCCGCCGTGATAACGCGAGACCACCAGGAACAAGATCGGCCCGTCGAAATTCACCACGGCCCGCGCGATTTCTGCGCCGTATTCGAGCTGCAATTTTCGCATGGATTCCGGTGAGCCGTCGAAGCCTGACAGGTTTGCCAGCAGCACGACGGGCCGGTTTCCGCTGGCCGCATTCAATGCGCGCGCGACCTTCTTGGAAGACTGCGGGAAGAGCGTGCCGCCGTTCCAGGTGTCCGAGCCATCGTGCGGGAGGTAGCCCTCGCGGGGAAGGTTCTGGCTCTCGATGCCGATCATGCAGATCGGGCGTCCGCCTAACGTCGCGTCCCATACGATCGAAGTGCCGGCCCCGACCCAGCTGCGCCAGCGCTCGAGATGTCCGCCATCCCGATCGACGACGGCGGCCATCACTTCGCGCATCGAGAAGGGGCGTTTGCGCCCGGGATTCGTTTCGTCGGAGAAGATCTCGCCGACCACGCTGAAGTCGCCAGCGGTTTGCAACGGCTCGCTGCCGACCACCCGCGTGTCGGGATCTTCGCTCGGAACCCGGCGCGGTGAGTCCTCGCCGGGAACGACGTAGGTGTAGCGATAGTGCTCGTAGAGGATGCGGAACGCCTCGGCGAGATCGGCGGCGTAGTACTGGGCCTCGCCGTTCGGTCCCATGATCCGCTCGAATCCGCCGATCGCGGACTCGTCCTCGGCCGAGACCGAGCCCGAGGCTTCGAGGGCCGCCCGACCGGTCAACACCATCGACCCGTTCTGGGTCATGATCAGCGCGCCTCGGGTGTGCATCCCCATCGTGGCGAGCGCGTCGAAGTAGCTCTGGGCGCCAACGTTCACGCCGGCCACGATCACGTGGATGACACCGCCGCTCTGGGTGAACTCGATGATTCGCTTGACCACGCGCGCGGTCGCATCGAGGTTCTCGGTGCCACTGTCCATGGCGATTCGCGCTCCGGACGAAACCGGGATCCACTCGAGGGGGAGCTGCTGCGCCTCTGCCAGATCGATCGCGGCAGCGATCCGGTCGCACTCGTCGCCAGCCAGCGAGCCCATCCCCTTGGTGGGGTCGGAGAGCACGATGACCCGCTCCATGCCCTCGGGCACTCTTTCCGTCGGCGTGCTGATCTTCCCGAACACGATGCCACAAGCGTTCTCGCCGTAGGCACGGCCGCGCACGCTGATGGCATTCGGGGCTTGGCTCGCCGGATCGAGGTCGTACTCCTCGAACGTGCCGGGCGGCAAGTCGAGATCGGGATCGACGCCCGAGGAGGCCCGTCCCGAGCCGGTCAGCATGCGAATGATCTCGTACGGATAGACGAGGCGACGGCGTCGGGCCTCGACCACCTTCCTCTCGTAGGCGCTATGCGGCGACAGCCGAGCGTCGCGGGGTCCGCGCGTCAGGATCGTCATGCTCATACCGGTGACATTCGAGATGACGATCTCGGTTTCGGCGCCGGGAAGTTCGGGTGCGTTGCGATCGAGCACGCGCAGGCGCACCACCACTTTCTCGAGCCCGAGATTGCGGGTTGCCGGGGCGAGTCGCCGGGACAGATCTTCGGAAACGTCCTCGCCGAGAAAGACCTCCGGGCCGACGTAGATCGCGATTCGATTCCACTGCAGCCGCCGCTTGGCGTCCCGTTCGCCGAGGATGCGCCGAAGCAAGCGCGTCGCCTCGTAGAAGACATGCTCGAAGGCCGGAACGTGGAGATCCGCTTCGCGACCGTCGGGCGATCGACTGCGCAGATCGGCAAGCACGAAAACGCGTTCGTCTCCCGGCTCGTGCTTCGCCCGCGCGTAGAAGGCGTAGATACCTTCCGTCGCCGCGATCCGCTCCAGATCGAAATTCGAGAGCCGTTCGAGATCAACACGACGCGCCGCTTCCGGATGCAAACCGAAGAGTGAGTCGTCCTCCCGGAATCCCGTCGGCGTCGGCAGGAACGTGCGGTGGACGTCCGGTCCCAGCGGCCGGACCAGCGTGATCGTCAAACGCGCGGCGGGCAAGCCCTTGGCCAGAACCGATTCGAGGGCGGGGCGAACATCGACGGTCTCGTCGTCCGGCGGATGTGCGGCGAAGATCTCGAGTGCGTGCACCGAGGGCCATTCGTGGGACTCGCGGGCGCGGCCGGCCTCGTCGCAAAGCCCGGCGACGGCGGTCTCGAGGTCGGCGACTTCGCAAGCCGCGCCGATCACCACGCGGCCGCCGGCAAGACCCATGCGATCCAACCAGAAGCCGGCTTGACGCACCGTCGATTGCTCTACCGGAACCTCCGGCGAATAGGCCCGTCGCAGGTGAGCGGCCAACGCGATGGCACGGCGGCGCGGATCTTCGTGGGAGATCCAACCCCCGACCCGATCGAACACGATGCGGCGCGCGTCGGAGAGATCACGCAAGACCAACTCCGGCGGTGCGGTCGGCTCACTGGCGGCGGCATCGACCCAGGCTTGAACGTCCTTGGTCGTCCGCTCGGCCTGTACCTCCACTTCCGGGCGCTCGAAGATCTCGTAGCGGGCTTCGATGGCGGCGTCGGCAACGAGGTGGGAAACCTGGCCGCGCATCCCCGAGATCTGCTCCAGTGAATCCGCCAGGCGCGCATCACCACTCATGTGAACGCCGCGGCGGGCCAGCGCGACCAGACGGCGCAACATGGCTAACGCCAGGCGATCCCGAAGCTCGGGCTGCCCCTGGGTCGCGAGCAGACGCAACACCGCGCGTTCGATGGCGTCGGAAGGTTCCAGGCTCTGGATGCCGTACTGCGCCAGGCCGGCGCGAACCAGCTCGAGATACTCCTCGTCGATGCCAGCGCCACTGGCTCGGACACGGCGCGCGTACATGCGCAGACGTGCCTCGTTGGAAGGACCGAGTTCTCCGGCGATGGAGGCGGCCGGCGCGCGAATGAACAAGCGCGCAACACTGGCGAGTGTCGCGAGTTCTGCGCGCATCTCCGCGAGCTCCCAACAGAACGCGTCGGAGATTTCGGCGGGAATCCCGGCCTCCAGAAACTCGGCGAGGCGATCGGCCCGGGCCGGGTTCGCGTCGTAACCGAGCAGAGCGCGCCGCGTCTCCTCGCGTACTGCCGCGATCGCGGCACGCCGATCTTGCAGCGGTGCGCGATCCGCAGCGGCAAGGTCCGGGACGCCTAGCGGCTCTCCCTGCATCGGTGCGAACAACGGCTGGAGGGGATCCGGCTGCTCGTCGAGCGCGAGCCTTGCCGTTGTCACTTCGTTTTCGTCATCGGATTGCGGCTCGATCACGAGGATCACGTCGCCGGCCGCCACCTGTTCACCTTTGCGGGCGCGAACCTCGGTGACGATGCCAGCCAACGGAGCATCGAAGCCGACCTCCATCTTCATCGCTTCGAAGACGCCGAGCGGCTGGCCCGCCTTCACCATGTCGCCGGGCTCGACGTGGATCGCCACGACCATGGCCGGCGCGGCCGCGCGCACCTGCCCCGCCGTCTGCGAGGAGAAGGAATACGCGTGACCTTCGACCTCGACGCGTAGGCTCACGTCGCCGCTGTCGTAGAGCACGCGGAGCGTCCGATCGCCGAGTTCCAGACGGGCGGTATGCGCGCCCTCTTCACGCAACGTCGCGCTTACCACGCGCTCGTCGAGGTGCACGCGATAGCGCCAGGAGCCGATGGCGAAGACCTGGAGCCGGTACTGCTCTCCCTCGAAGGAGAGATCGATCTCCTGGCCTTGGCTACTCGGCACGCGTGCGATGTTCGAGGCGTCGGCATAGAAGTTGAGCCGCGCTGCGCCTCGATCGCGTTGATAGGCGAGGATGGCGGCCGCCATGAGCGCGGGCGCGGCGAACGAATCGTCCGGCGTTCGGTTGGCACCGAAGCGATCGAGCCAGGTCGTATCGACAGCACCGGCCCGGAAGTCCGCGCTCTCCAGGATCTCTTTAAGGTAACCCTTGTTGGTGGCGCCCCCTTCGATCACGAGATCGAAATCGGCCAGCGCCGCGACGAGCCGCGCGCGGGCTTCCTCGCGCGTGGCACCGGTGGCGATCACCTTCGCGATCAAGGAGTCGAAGGCGGCCGGTACGGTGCTTCCACTGGCAACGCCCGTATCGACGCGGATGCGCGGGCCGAGCGCGGGCTCGAAACGAGCGATGCGGCCGGGGGCGGGAAGGAAGCCCTTGTCGGGATCTTCCGCACACACACGCGCCTCGATGGCGTGGCCCGTCTCCAGGATCTCGAGTTCGGCAAGAGATTCGCCGCGCGCGATGCGAATCTGCGTCTGAACGAGATCGACCCCGGTGATCTCCTCGGTGATGCCGTGTTCGACCTGCAGTCGTGGATTCATCTCGAGGAAATGGAACTCGTCGCCGGAGACCAGGAACTCGACGGTACCCACGCCCGCATAGTCGACCTCACGGGAAATCTTGGTCGCGGCATCGCGAATACCCTTCAGCACCGCGAGCGGGAGACTCGGCGGCGGCGCCTCTTCCAACACTTTCTGGTGCCGCCGCTGCACGGAACAATCGCGGCAGCCGACCGCGAGTACGTTGCCATGAAGGTCGGCCGCGATCTGCACTTCGATGTGCCGACCCCCTTCGACCTTCTTCTCGATGAAGAGCCGACCGTCGCCGAACGCGGCGGTGGCTTCGGATCCGGCGGAACGAAACGCTTCTTCCAGCGTCGAGGCCTCGTCGACAACGCGGATCCCGCGCCCGCCGCCACCGGCCGAAGCTTTCACCACGACCGGAAATCCGATCTCGTCGGCGTGGCGACGCGCTTCGTGAAGATCCTCGACCACCCCGAGGCTCCATGGTGTTACCGGCACGTCGGCGCTCTCGGCGAGGTGCTTCGACCCGATCTTGTCGCCCAACGCACGCATTGCAGAAGGGGAGGGCCCGAGGAAACGGATCCCTTCTTCGCCGAGTCGCTCGACGAAGCTCGGATCCTCCGCCACGAATCCCCATCCGGGCCAGACGGCATCCGCCTCGGCCCGGTGGATGGCCTCGATGAGCGCGTCGTGATCGAGGTAGACGGCGACGCCGCTTCCCGATAGCGGAACCGCGAGGTCTGCGTGCCGCACGAATGGCGCATCGCGTTCGATCTCGGTGAAGAGCGCGACAGCCTGGAGGTCGGAGCCTTCCTGGACGCGAAGCGCCTTCACGGCGCGAATGCAACGCATCGCGGACTCACCGCGGTTGATGATGGCGAGACGCCGGATCGGTTGGAAGCGCGTCATCGCGGCTCTCCCTCCGCACCTCGCAAGTCGGCCGCCCAGGCCACGAAGCTCCCGTGGTGGGAGAGCGATAGATCGACATCGATCGGGTGATCGTTGGCGCACAGGACGGGAATCCGACCGCGGCGCCCGACGCTCAAGCTCTCTGGCGCCAGACCGAGTTCGGGCGCGAGACCGGCGATGGCCAGCGCCCGTGCGGCGAGACCTTCCTCGTCGCCTACGGCCAGGTGGCCCACGCGCCAGCGCTGCGCTTCCGGGCTGGGCTCACTGTCACTGGCGATGGCATGGACGTGTGCGCCGTCCTCCTCCACCAATACCGAGAACTTGCGCCCTTCGTGGAGTACCTGGCCACGGAGATTCGCGTCGAGCTCGACCTTGAACTTCACGGGCGACCAGACGGTGCTGGCCTCGAGTTTCTTGGCCACCTTGTAGGCGGCTTCCTTGGCTGCCCATAACATCCAGCGCAGGCGGTCCGGCGCGCCGCTGGCCGCCAGCGCCTCGCGTTCGGGACGGCCGAAGACCCGTGCATCGAAACGCACGTGGCGCGCGCCCGCTTGCACGCCCGGATGGGAAAGATCGACGACGTCATTTCCGATCATCGAACCAGGCTTTCTCCATGTCGACCAGGCGGGTGACGATCTGCCGCGAGAGGTCGAGCGACCCGCGCAAGCCGCGGGCGTCCGTCTTCGGTTCGACGCACTCGAGCTTCATGCGGAAGCGTTCTCCGTTGATCGGCGACTCGGACCAGGATTCCTGGTGTTCCCCGCGCAGGTAGATGCATAGGACGCGACAGCCGGGCAGTGCGGAGATGAGTCGGCCCACACCGTAGGCCGCGCTCTCGATTTCGACGCGACCGGTTCGGCTGCGGCCGCCTTCCGGGAAGATCATTCCGACCTCGCCCCGTTCGGCCAGGAATCGAATCCGATCCAGCACCTGCGCGACGGCCTTGCGGTCGGACCCACGCTCGACCGGCACGCACTTCAATACGTAGGTCAGCACGCGCTTCCACCAGGTCGACGAGAAGTTCGCGCGCTCCGGCGTGTTCCAGGGCATCGCGCTGAAATTGCGCAGATAGAAACCCGGCCCACCCAGCGCCCAGCCGATCACGAACGAATCGTACATGGTGAGGTGATTGGCGCAGATCAATAGCGGCGCATTGGATTCAGTCCGAAGCCGCGCGTACATCGCTCGATGCGCGGCCATCTCCTCCACGTGCCAACGCAGGCCCCATCGCATCAACGCGGTGAAGATCGGCACCCAGATGGGGGAGAGGACGCGGCTCACCGCCAGCTGCCGAAGCAGCGCGCGGTGGTCGTCCGCCATGGCGGTCTCAGCCAACGCGGCTGGCTCTAGAGCTTCTGACCGATGAGCGTGACGCAGTCGCCGACGAGGTTCACCGTGTCAACGTCCTCGTCAGCAATCTCGATATCGAACTCGTCCTCGAAGGCGAGCACGACGTCGACGAGGCGCGCCGAGTTGACCTTCAGATCTTCGAGAATGTTGGTCTCGGGGCCGGCGCTTGCAAGCGCAGCTTGATCCTTGACGTAGGGCGTAAGAATCTTGATCACACGCTCTTGAATTTCAGTGGCTTCCATTGGGTTCTCCTTCTTGAGCTCCAAAAGGTTTGGCTCCAAAACTGTCAGGCGCTCGTGGCATCCCACTTGCGCAGCACGAGAGAAGCGTTGACGTCGCCGAAGCCGAAACCGGCCTTCATGAGAACGCGCAACTCGGGCATCTCTCGTAGCTCTTGGGGAATCGAAGCCGCGTGGGCTTCGATATCGGGATGGACGTCCTCGCAGTTGAGCGAGGCGTGGACGAAACCGCGGTCGAGCATCAAGACCGCGGCGACGGTCTCTACGGCCCCTGCCGCGCCGAGGGTGTGGCCGATCATCGATTTCGTGGAGGTGATGGGCGGAAGTTCCCCGGGCCCGCGCCCCAGTGCGGCGGCCCAACTTCCGACTTCGCGCGGATCTGCGCCGGTCGCCGTGAGGTGGCCACTGATCGCCTGCACTTCGCCGGGATCGATCCCGGACTCGTCGAGCGCCAGCCCGATGCAGCGCCGAACGGCTTCCGGGTTTGGCGAGGTCATGCTGCCGCCGCCCCGGTGTCCACCACAGTTGATGCCGCCCCCGAGGATCTCCGCGTAGATACGCGCGCCGCGGGCCTGCGCACTGTCGAGACTCTCGACGATCAATGCGCCAGAACCGGCACCGGGGACGAAACCGGCGGCGCTGGCACTCATCGGGCGCGAGGCCTTCTCCGGCTCGTCGTTGAACTTGCGACAGAGCACGCGCATGGAATCGAATCCCGACCAGCTGTAGACGGTGGGAACCTCGGCGCCGCCACAGATCATCCGCTCGGCCTTGCCAGCACGAATTCGGGCAGTGCCGTCGACGATGGCCTCGACGCCTGTCGCGCAGGCGCTCGAATTGGTCGTGACCTGGTTGCCGAGTGCGAAGATGCCGGAGAGACGAGCCGAGACTCCACTCGCCATCACCTGCTCGACGACGGTACTCCCGAGGCGCCGCACCTTGTTGGCGTTGACCATCGGTACGACCTTCTCGCCGATCGTGTCCATGCCACCGATTCCGGTGCCCATGATGGCGCCGGTGTCCCAGTGCACCGTCTCGTCGGCGGGATCCGGACGTTCGAGCCCGGCATCCTGCCAGGCTTCGAGAGATGCCAATGACGCGTACTGGTGGATCGGGTTCATCGCGAGGAGGAGCTCCTCGTCGAATGCCGCTTCAGCGAGTTCTTCGACGCCCTCGGGAACTCCAGCCACGGTGCAGCCGAATCCATGGGCCGCCATCGCCTCGTTGTGCCGAAAGCCGCTCTTGCCCTTTCGGAGCGCGAGTTCGAACTGTTCGATTCCGTTTCCGTTGGGCGCGAGAACACCCAACCCCGTAATCACGACCCGGCGTGTCATAGCGTCACTCCCATTCCGGCGAGCTTTCCCGAGCAGACGATCGTGCCGTCATCGAGTTTCATCTCGGAATCCACCTGCACCTTGCGGCGTCGATAGAAGACCAGGGTCGATTCGACCGTGACGGTCTGGCCCGGCAAGACCACGTTGCTGAAATCCACGGCGGCGTCGGTAAAGAACGTCGTGAGCTTTTCGGCGTCGTCGGGATGATCCCGGTATCCGAAATAGATGCCGAGCGGGACCACACCGCACTGGCCCATGCACTCGATCAGTACGACGCCCGGCGTCACCGGGTTTCCGGGGAAATGCCCCTTGTAGAAGTCGAGCTCCGGATCCCAGCTGTAGCGGCCCACCACGCGCTCGTCGGTGAGTTCGAGGATCTCATCGACGAAGCGAAAGGGATAGCGCTGCGGAATCAACGGGAGCACTTCCTGCCGTGTCAGCAACCGACTATCCGCCATACATTCCGCCGTTCACGTGGATCACGGTTCCGTTGACATAGCTTGCGCGGGTGGCCAGCCAGGAGACGGCGTCCGCCACTTCTTCTGCGGCGCCCATTCGTCCGAGCGGAATGCGCGAGAGAATGCCCTGGCGAATCTCTTCGGGGAGTTCCTCGGTCATGTCCGTATCGATGAAGCCGGGTGCGACGGAGTTCACCAGGATCGCGCGACCCGCCATCTCCTGGGCGACGGAACGCGTCATCGAATCGAGTGCAGCCTTCACCATCGTATACGGCACCTGTCCCGGGTTCCCGGTGTGGCCGACGACGCTCGAGATGTTGATGATGCGCCCGGTCTTCTGCCGCAACATGAAGCGACGCAACACCATCTTGGTCAGGTACCAGGTACCGCGCTGGATCGCGGCGACGGCGTCGTAATCTTCGACGCGCATGGCCGGCGTCAGCCCGTTGATGTTGAAGCCGGCGTTGTTCACCAGCACGTCGACGCGTCCGGCCTCGGCTTTCAGCGTCTTCACCATCTCGTCGATCTGCGCGACATCGGCGATGTCGCCCTTGATAAGGAAGGCGTCCGGGAGCTTCTCGGCAACCTCGCGCGCGCCGGCTTCGCTCGAGCGGTAGTGCACGCCGATCCGAAAACCCTCGTCTGCAAGGCCGCGCGCGATCGCGGAGCCGATCCCCGTGCCGGCGCCCGTTACCAACGCTACCGGTGTCTCACTCATCCCTGCTCCTCGAAACGCACCAGCGCGCGGGACCAGGTCAGGCCTCCGCCAACCACGACCAGGGCCACATCGTCCTGGGCCCCGAACTTTTCCCACTGCATGGAGAGCACCGAGGGTGCGCTGGCGCCGCCGGTGTTTCCGCGAATGTCGACGTTCGAATGATGGCGCTCGGGCACGATCTCACAGCGCTTGCAGACCTGCTCGAGCACGCGCATGTTCGCCTGGTGACCGATGAAGTGGAGGGCCCGGTCGCCACCCTCTTCGATCGCGGCTTCTCGCAGTGCCTCGTAGCCCTGGCGGGTCTTGCGAATCGCGAACATCTGCACCGCGCGGCCGTCCTGTTCGAAGTAGCCGGTCTTCTTGATCACGACCTTGTGCGCGCTGGCCGGATCACTCTCTGCCGAGATTCCGAGCAGGCGGGCGCGGCCCGGCGTGCGCGTCGATACGACTGCTGCCGCGGCGCCATCGCCGAATAACACGCAGCTCCCGCGGTCGGTGTAGTCGATCGTGGTCGTCAGGCTCTCGGCGGCGACCGTCAGGATGTACTCGGGAACCTTCGTCTCATCCATCATCGAGATGTTGAAGAGCTGCGTCACGAAGGTGGAGCAGGCGGAGTTCAGATCGTAGGCGGGAACTTGCAGTCCGAGTTCGCAGGCGACGAAACACGCCTCCGCCGGACAGACCATGGTCGGCGATGACGTGCCGCTGATGACCATGCCGATCTGCTCGGGTTCGATGCCCGCGCGCGCGATCGCCATGCGAGCCGCCTCGGCACCCATCTGCGCGTTCGTGCAGGTCAGCGCCTCGTGTGTGCCGCGGGTATCGCGGTTGCGCGTATCGCGGATGTAATCGAGCGGCAGCACGGTGCGACGCGTTCGGATTCCAACGCGATCCAGGATCCACTCATCGGTGGTACCGATATCCAGCGACTCGAGGAACTGGTTGGTGATCTCGGTCTCGGGATGGAAGTGCCCGACGCCGTGCAGGTAGACGCTCACGATGTCGATCCCGAAATGTGCTCTCCACCGTCGATGCGAATCACTTCGCCGTTGATCCAGGCGGCTTCCGGGAGACAGAGCAGGTAGAGGACGTTCGCGACGTCCGGCGGCGTCGTGAGACGGCGATAGGGGTTGCGGAGCCGGGCCGATGCCTTCAAGTGCGAGCTACCCGGTATCGCGGCCAGCGCCTGGGTCTCGGTGACACCGGGCTGGAGCACGTTGCAGCGGATCCCGTAGGGCGCGAACTCGGCCGCGATCGAGCGAACCATCGCCTCGAGGGCGACCTTGGCGGCGCTCACCGCGGCGTATCCCTTCCAGGCGAGCACGTTGCCTTCACTCGTCAGGCCGAACACCCGCGCGTCGTCGGCGAACATGCCCTCGGCATGGAGGTTCTGCACCCAATCGAGCAGGCTCGTGCCCATCGTGTGGATCGTGCGCGAAACGTCGTCTGCATCGAGGACCGAATAGTCGGGGTACTTGGGCTGGGTGGCGATCTCGGCCATCTCATCGACGCCCTCGGCCAACAGCCCATCGGCGGCTTCGACGAGCTTGCCTTCATCGATGCCGAGCTTCTCAGCCAGCTGCCGAGTGGCGCTGCGCTCACGCGGGCTCTCGGCCACGAGCAATTTCAGGTTGCCGAACGCGATCGAGTGGAGCAGGCAGCGAATGCGACCATTCTCGCCCATCGCGCTCTTCAGCTCTGCGACGATTTCGGCGCGCATGGCCGGCGCGAGGGCGTCCGCATTGCGCGTGATGACCTTGACGCCTGAACCCCTGAGCTTTTCGAACTCCGGCTCGATCCGCTTCATGGCTCCGCGGCGATCGCGATGGATCACACACACGTTCATGCCGTGGGCCGCAAGCTTGTGGGCGCTCGCGAGCCCGAAGCCGCTCGAGCCGCCAAGAATGACGGCCCAGTCATCACCGCTGAATTGCGCGCTCAACGTAGATCCTCCTGTCCGCACGAATCGAGCCACTCCGGGGCGATGTCTTTCGCCACCCCGGCTACCCGACCGCACGAACCGCGCCGGGTCTCACCCGCTCCGCCTGAGCGCGTCCCCGCCGGCATGAAGTGTGACTGAGAGTCACTTCATTGCCGGGGCCGAGGATCGCCCACGCGAACCAGCTGTCAACCCGCATTCTCATATCCTCGAGCAAGGCGCGTGCCCGCCCCCTCACCCCGAGGCAAGCATCCCTCCAAGCCGCCGAAATCGCAAGGATTTCGTGAGGACCGGGTGAAACTTCACAGGGAATTTGCGAAGCGGGAAGAGGACATTCGATGCCGGGAAGTCAGGCATAGGCAGCCCAGCCTTGGCGCAGGCGGCCGGGCGTCAGCCCATCCAGGCACCGTTGTTGGGATCGAGGGCTTGCCCTGTGAAGGCCACGCCGGCTGGCGAGAGCAGGAACTCCACCAAGCCGGCGATCTCGTCGGGATCGCTGATCCGGTTGAGCGGTACCGCAGCGAGTTGAGCGAAGCGCTCGTCGGCGTAGGCCGTTCCGGCAAGCTCGCCAAGTTCGGTCATCCGCGCCTCGGCCATCGCGGTCTCGACCCAGCCGGGGCAGATCGCGTTCACCAGCACGTTCCGCTCGGCCCATTCGGCCGCCAGCGACCGGACCAGGCCGAGCTGCCCCGCCTTGGCGGCACTGTAGGCGGAAATCCCCGGAATCCCGAAGCGTGCAACGCAGGAGGAGATCGCGATGGCGTGCTTGAATGCCCCGTCCTCGGCGAGGTGCCGCTCGAAGGCGCGAAAAGAATGGTAGGTGCCATCGAGATTCGTGCGCACGATCTCGTCCCAGCGGTCCCGGCCCGTTTGATCCGTCGGACCGTTCGGGCCACCGACACCGGCGTTGGCGACGACGCAATGGAGCGGCCCGAGCTCGGCCACGATCGCGTCGAATGCCGCGTCGACCTCGGCGCGGTCGGCAACGTCGGCGGTCGCGACCACGATCTCGCCTGCCGCTTCGCGCGCGACGGCATCGAGGGTCGCACGGGTTCGGCCAAGAATGGCGACGGCAGCGCCGCCCGAGCAGAGACGCAGCGCGATCGCACGGCCGATGCCGCTGCCCCCGCCCGTTACCACCGCCTTCCGCCCCGCGAGATCCAACATGGGTTCCTCCGTCGCAAGGAGCCTAGCTCTCGCTAGGCGGCTCCGGGATCGGCGTGATGCCGACTTCGGTGATCACATCGAGTAACTCGGTGGAGCGCACCACTCTCACCTCGCAGCCCGGCGGCAGCGCGTCATTCAGCCGCGGGAAATAGCGGCGGTCGGGACGGCCCTCGACCAGGATCACCACGCCGCGGTCCTCTTCGGTGCGGATCAACCGGCCCGACATCTGCTTCAAGTTGAGCAGCATCTTGCCGAGGCCGTAGCGGTTGAACGCATCGATGCCTCGCTCCTTGAGCCGCGCTTCGCGGCGTTTTCGCAGCTCCGTCGGAACCTCGAAGGGAAGCTTCTCGATCACGACGGCCTGGAGCGCGTCGCCAGGAATGTCGATCCCCTGCCAGAACCTGCGCGCACCTAGCAACACGCCGGATCCGTTGACGAAGCGGGTCACCAGGGCCGACGGATCATCGTTCCCTCGACGCGGCGTGATGACGTCGATTCCCTCCAGACGCAGCTTTGGATCGAGATCGTCTGCCACCTCGTTCATGCGCCGGAGACTGGTAAAGAGACCGAGGGTCCGGCCACCGAGCGCCTTCCCGATCTTCTCGAGTACGAACGAAGTCTCGGCGACCAGATCCTGGCCGCCACGCATCGCGACGACCCGCATGTGGTTGGGATAATCGAAGGGGCTCGGGACGGTGATCGTCTGGAGCCGCTCGCCAGCGCGATCGGGCAGGCCGAGATCGCCAAAGGCTGCGAAGGAGTCGCCGCCCACGAACAAGCTCGCAGAGACCGCGGCAAACGAGCGCATGCCATCCATGAAGCCTTCATGGAAGGAATCGGCCGGAGAGACCTGGCGGACGATCAGGCGCCAGCGATCGAACGGTGGAATAACGTTCTCGAAGGATGCGACGGCGTCGGGCTCGTCCTCTGCAAAGGCCAACCGCAGCCCGTGGGCGGAATCGCGGAGATCTTCAGTCGCCCGCGACAAGGCCGGCTCACCCTCATCGCCGTCGGGAATCTCCGCGACGATGTGATCGATCCGTTCAGCCGCCATCTCGGCTGCACTTGCCGCCGTCCTCAGCTCCCGTGCACTGGGATCACCGATGTGAACCTCGCCGAAGTCGCCAGCCACATCCTCGAGCGCGCGGCCGATGGCGGAGAGATCGGCCAGTAGATCCCGGCGCCAGGCGCGGGAATCCTTCTCCAGCGCCCGGCGCTGGTTCGCGGGCAGGAGCGATTCCCCGCGCTTGCGGCCGGGAGCAGCCGGCCGGCCGAAGATCTCGTCGAGGCGGTCGAGCACGTCATCGGGTCGCACGCTCACGGCGTAGACTTCGTCGGCCACATCCGCCAGTTCGTGGGCTTCGTCGACGATGGCGTGCTGGAAGGCGGGATAGTCTGGCGGCCAACGCAGCAAGAGATCGTGATTCGCAACGATGAGATGCGCCGTCGTCATGGCCTGGCGGCGGCGGCCGAGCGGACAGCCACGCTCCTTGGCGCATTGGTCCCGGGTGCAGTGTTCTGAGCGCGAAGCCACTGAGCGCCGGATCAGGCCACGTAGCGGCGGGTACCTGCGCAGCAAGGCGCCCGGAACGCCCTCGATCTCGCCATGTGCACGCGTCGCCGCGCAAGCGTCGAGCACCGCGTAGGCCAGGCGATCCTCGGGGAAGATGCTCTGTTCATGACCTTCGGCGAGAGCGGTTCGCAGCCGCCTGACACAGGCATAGTTGGCGCGGCCCTTGATCGAGATCGCGCGCAGCTCCGGGTAGCCGAGGAAGCGTGCGGCGGCCGCGATGTCCTTGTCCATCAACTGGTCCTGGAGCAGCTTGGTGCGGGTCGAGATCAGGATCGGCACGAGCTCGCCGGAAGCGTCGGCCTCCATCGCGAACGGAATCGCGGCGGCGAGGTAGGCGAGCGACTTCCCCACGCCGGTGCCGCCTTCGGCCAACAACACCTCCTCGCGGTCGAGGTTCCGCGCGAAATGGCGCGCGAGTTCCACCTGCTCGCGACGCACGCGATAGCCGGGAAAGTGCCGGCGGCCGCGCTCTTCGTCTTCGAGCGCCGCCGCGATCGCGTCCTCGTGGAACGGAACCGGCGGCTCCTCACTGCGGCCGACCTTGGCGAAGGGATCGGCCAGGACGATCGGATCGCCCTTGGAGAGCGGCTTTTCGAGAAGCGAAAGCCAGAGCGATTCCGACGCGTAGGCCTCGAGGGCCGAGCGCGCCTTCACATAACGGGGCTCGCCGTGCTCGGCGCCGTGGCCGGCCAGCGCCATCACACGGGCAGTATCGAGGGCATCGTCCAGGCCACGGTGGTTCTCTTCCGTACCTAGCATCGCGCGCGTGAACGATTCGAGACGTAGGTCCGGCGCGTCCGGATGCGTCAGCGCCAACAGATCGAGCGTATCGAGATACCTCGCGTTCTCGAGGCTCGGATCCACGTACTTCGCCAGAAAGGTCCGCTCGAACCCAGCGTTGTGCGCGACGATGACCCGGCCAGCCAACGCCTCGCGAACTTCTTCGACGATCTCGCCGAGGCCGGGCGCGGCCCAGGCTTCGCGATCCTCGATTCCAGTCAACCGCTTGACGGCGCGCGGGATCGCCTGCGACGGGCAGACCAGACTCGACAGTGTGGTCATCGTCTCCGCGTCGGGATCCACCAGCAGGATGCCGAATTCGAGGATCTCGGCGCCGTCCGCGGGCGAGAGGCCGGTCGTCTCGAGGTCGACGACGGCGACGGGCCCGACCTGTGAAGCGAAGCGCTCGAGCACGCCAGGCTCGATGCGAAGCTCAGCAGCGGTTTTCTCGAGCCTCTCAAGCATGATGGTTCCGGGCCGGCTGCGGCCCGGCGCTCCTCGGCTCACTTTCAGGCAGGCGTCCGCCCGCCTGCCTGAGGGTTCGGGCTCGCCACGAACTAGACGTAGATACCGCCCTTGAACTCGCGGTCCTGTCGAATCTCGACGTTGATGAGTGCCGGGAGGCCACTCGCTGCCGCGCGCTCGAGCGCGGGCCGCAATTGGTCGGGCTCGGTGACGTGCTCGCCGTGGCCTCCGAGTGCCTCGACGACCTTGTCGTAGCGCGTGCGGTTCAGCAGCACGGCGGCCAGACGATCCTTGCCGTAGATGCCGAGCTGCGGCCGCATCATCTGGCCCCAGGCCCCGTCGTTGCCGACGATGCCGATGATCGGCAGGCCGAAGCGAACCGCGGTATCGAACTCCATTCCGTTGAAACCGAACGAGCCATCGCCGTAGACGATGACGACCGAGCGATCCGGATGCGCGAGCTTCGCCGCGAGTGCGAAGGGCATGCCGACGCCTAGCGTCCCGAGCGGCCCGGGATCCATCCAGGCGCCCTCTCCACGAACGGGCAGGATCTTGGCCGCGGTGGCCACGATGTCGCCGCCGTCGCCGATCACGATCGGCCGGTTCTGGGTCTCGAGCCAGTCGCGCACTTCGCGACACATGCGCTGCGGATCGATCGGTACCTCGTCGCTATTGAGGCTGGCCTCGACCTTGGCTTCCTCGGTGTTCTCGATCTCGCGCAGCTGATCGCGCCAGCCGCTGAAGTCGAGCTTCACGCTCTGGTTCTTCATCTCCTCCTGGAGCATCTCGAACGAACACGCCAGGTTTCCGACGATGGGAACGTCGGTCTGACGGTTCTGACCCATCAGCGTGTTCTCCATGTCGAGCTGGATGACCTTGGCGTCCGCCGGGATCGAGGCGCCGAAGCGCATGCGGAAATCGAGCAGCGTCCCCGCAAGCACGATCACGTCGGTCTGCTTCAGGGCTTCACGTCGCGAGCGGTTCAGGAACTCGGGCGAATCCCACGGAACCGAGCCGCGACCCATGCCGTTGCAGAAGGTGGGCAGGTGGGTCTCGGAGATGAAGCGGTTCATCTCCTCACTGGCGTACGACCACTTGACCGAAGTGCCCGCCATCATCATCGGACGCTCGGCGGTCTGGAGCAGCTCGATGGCCTTGCGGACTTCGTCGCGATCCGGCGAAGTGCGCGGTGCGAGCGTGCGGATCTTGGGGACCGGCGCGTCCTCCCACTCCGCCTGGCCCATGAAGATGTCCATCGGCACCTCCAGGAACGCCGGACCCGGAATGCCCGAGACCGCGTGGCGGATCGCCAGTTCGACGTACTCGGGAATGCGCTTGGTCTCGTAGACCGCGTCGCAGTACTTGGTGATAGGTCGGACCACGCCGAGGTGATCCATTTCCTGGAGCGAACCGCGGCGCATGTTGTCGAACGGTCCCTGCCCGCCGAAGACCAGGATCGGCGAGTTGGCACGCCAGGCGTTGGCGATGCCTGTGACACCGTCGGTGACGCCGGGGCCGGCCGTGATCGCGGCAACGCCGATCGAACCCGGGTTGCAGCGTGCCCAGCTGTCAGCGGCGTGGACGGCGGCCTGTTCGTGCCGCACGTCGACGATCTTGATGCCTTCGTCGATGCAACCATCGTAGAGCGGCATGATGTGGCCGCCGGAGAGGGTGAAGATGACTTCGACGCCGGCTTCCTTGAGCGCGCGCGCCGCGAGTTGTCCGCCATGAGCGGCCATAGGGGGCTCCTTAGAGGGGGTGCGCCGGGCAGTGTAGCCACAAACCCAGCTGCAAAGAAAACGGGCGCCGAGCCGCAGCCCGACGCCCGTTTCAGGCATCAGCGTCGCATCGTTCTAACGGACGACGCGGAACTCCGAGCGGCGGTTCTGGCTCCAGGCGCTCTCGGTGTGGCCGCGAACGGCAGGGCTGGCCTCGCCGAACGAAACGGTATCGAGACGCGAGGAGGCAACACCACTGTCGACCAGATACTGCTTGATCGCGTTGGCCCGGCGCTCGCCCAGCGCGAGGTTGTATTCCTCGCTGCCGCGCTCGTCGCAGTGGCCTTCGATCACCACCGTGCTCCAGGATCCGGCCCGGATGGCTGCGGCGTTGTCGCGCAGCGCAGCCTTCTGATCGTCGCGGATGCTGGCGCGGTCGTAGTCGAAGTAGACGGTCGCGAGTTCGGCGGTCGGCTCGCTGGTGTCCTCACCGGCTTCGATGTCCGACTGGCCGAAGCCGCGGTTGTCGGTGGGCGCAGGGGCCGGTGCCGGTGCCGGTTCGTCGCCATTGCAGCTGGCGCACGAGACGCCGAAGGCGATGACGAAGAGCAAGCTGAAGGCGAGCTTGAGAAATGAGTGGAGCCGCATCCTGGATAGATCTCCCAAAGCTGCGTGCAATTAGCGCACGGCAGGTCTCGATCCGGCCGAGATTGTCACTACTGCACCCGGGAGACGCAAGCAGAAACCCGAGCTGAGAACAGTCCCGCTGCGCCCCGGATCCCCGAATTGGGGTGATTCTGCCGCGCTTGGACAACGGCCCGTGACCCGCGTCACGTCACCGCTTTGGTCCGCAGTTGGCCTACTGACCGCGGAACGCTGGCCGACGTTTCTCCATGAAGGCGCGCACGCCCTCCTTGTAGTCCTCGCTCCCGAAGCAGCGCTGGATCGAATCGTCGATGGCCTGCTGGTCTCGTTTGGCAGGCTCGCGGGCGAGTTCGCGAACGATGCGCTTGACGCTGCCGACGGTGAGCGGAGCGTTGTCCGCGATCTGGGCGGCGATCTCGCGCACGCGGGTCTCGAGTTCCGCCTTTGGAAAGACGCCGTTGAGGAGTCCCATTCGCAACGCTTCGTCGGAGCCGAAGCGCCTGGCGGTGAAGAAGATCTCCTTCGCCACCGACGGGCCGACCAGTGCCTGCAACGCTTCGATGCCACCGGCGTGGTAGCCGAGCCCGAGCCGCGCGGCGGGAATGGCGAACACACCGTCATCGGCGGCGTAGCGGAGATCTGCACCGAGAGCGGTCGCCATGCCTCCGCCAACGCAGAAGCCATGGATCATCGCGATGACGGGTTTGGAGATCGCGCCGAGCGCGGCGAAGGCCTCGCCGGTGTTTCCCTCGTAGGCTGCGGCGCCCGCGCCGGTGCGCCGCTTCTCGAATTCCGAGATATCCGCGCCGGCCACGAAGGCGACGTCACCCGAGCCGCGCAACAGCACGACGCGGATCGCCGGGTCTCCGTCGAGCTCCCGGGCAGCCGGCACGACGGCCTTCCACATCGCCTCGGAAACCGCATTCCGCCGCTCCGGATGATCGAAAACGATCCACCCGAGCGCCCCCTCCTTCTCGACCCCGATCCGTCCGCCCATCCCCAGACCCTAGGGGAGCGGGGACGGACTCCGCAAGTTTCAAGATTGCAAAGTTGAAAACTTTTCAAACTTGAAACTTGAGGAGTACGTACCCGCACGTCGGTCGGGTGGCGGAACGAAGAAGGGCCGCCCCGGGTGGTAACGGACCGCCCATCCAG
>JAJDAP010000054.1 GCA_029261795.1 Deltaproteobacteria bacterium | reverse complement strand
AAGCGGCAGGCCCATGATGGTGCCGAGCGCCTGGGAGACGCCGCCCGGCGCGCTCTCAGCAATCGCCCCGCCATCAATGCCAACAAGCATCAAAATATCCGCAGTCGAGCGCATGATTGGCTCGCCCTGCTCCAGTGACGCCACCCCGTCCGCGCCCAATAACGCAACTGCAATCGCCACCAATATCCATGCAATAAATCGAAACGCCGCCATTCCGGCCCCCTCATTTTGTCTACGCACTCAAACAATGCTGGCGCCAGAATAACGCGCCAGAGCCCAACCCGCAATCACCCGTCCCAAGCCGAGAAAAACCGCCAAATTTGAGGCGCACACAGCCTTGCGCGCCAGCCGGGCGACGCTATAGTCCGCGCTCCTGAAAACGGACAGGTGGCCGAGTGGTCGAAGGCGCACGCTTGGAAAGCGTGTGAGCGCGCAAGCGTTCCGAGGGTTCGAATCCCTCTCTGTCCGCCAGAACTACCCCTAACTATTTGATTTACAAATAGTATCTTAAATTCGCGCTACGTCGTCCCACATTTTAGCCCACAGTACTTTTTTGCTGATCCCGTCCGCCTTATCCGTGAACAGCGCGTAGAGATCGCTACGGTTGTGTTCGTGAGCTTTAGGAGCTTCGCGCGCGCAACGGTCAGCGTTAGCCGCTAAGGAAAGGTTGGCGTCATGCCGCGGCGTTTCGTGTTCAACCGATGGGCCTTCGCGCGCCTCTTCTTGGCGAGATAAATCTCGCTCAATTTCGGCGCCAGGATAAGGGGGGCTGGCTCAAAAGTATTTTCATTTTCCCCCCATCCTTATCTGTCTGGAATCTAATACGCAGAACTTGGCGACTTCGGCGCCATAGGGCTGTCTTTAACCGTGCCGTGCTAGCGCCATTTGCGTACCGTCTTTTGATTTAAGCCATACTGCTCGGCGTGCGCCGCGATCGAAGCTTGCGATCACTGTATTGCCACACAGACGGCGTGCGTGGCGTTGCGCAGTTGTGTATTATTTGTCCCACAGGCTATTTTTCCATCATGGATCGCTGCATAAAGCATTTCCATCACTTCCCGGAACTAAACACCTAGATCATCGGGCGATTAACAGGAATCGCCCGATGATCTAGATTCTTTACTGCGCGCCGGGTTATACAAAAAACCGGTTTCCACTTTTTCGCCCGGCGCTCTAGTTAAGTGATTCGCCCCTTTGCTCGTCAGCAAATCTTACGAAAGTGAATATTATTCAGCCCTGGCTTTCATCACGCTGATCCAAACTTGGTTTCGACTTCAATACCGATGTTGTTGAGAAAAGCTGTGGGCAAAATACCGCCAGCGCAAATTATGACATCATCATTCGCCACTTTCTTTCGGGCGCCTTTCCTTTCGATCACGATATGGTCCGGTGTGATTTCACGTATGGTTGATTCCATAACCACTTTGACAACACCTTCGGCTTCAAGTTTCTCGACGCGCTCGCGATTGCGTTGGCGCGCGCGCGAAAATGCGGCGCTGCGATAGGATAAAATCACTGTAGAGTCTTCTTGCTCGCCGATCTCGGCCGCGGCCTCTAACGCGCTGTCGCCGCCTCCAACGACAAGCACGCGCCGGCCGGCATATTGTTCCGGGTCAATCATGCGGTAGACGACTTTTGGCAAGTCTTCTCCGGGCACGCCAAGCTTACGCGGCGTGCCGCGCCGACCGATTGTCAACAGAACGGTTTTCGTTTTGTATGTTCGCTTAGGTGTGACGATTTGAAAACCGCCCTCTATCGGTTTTATTTCTGAAACGCGTTCGCCATATTGAATGGTGATGCCGGACTTTTTCTCGACCGATGTCCAGAACTCAAGGAGATGTTCTTTGCTCGGGTCTTTGAGTTTGACCTTGCCGATGATCGGCAAGTTGACTGGTTGGGTCATCACAAGCTTGCCGCGTGGATAATGCGCAACGGCGCCGCCAAGCGTCTCCTGCTCAAGGGTGACGCAGTTTAGCCCATGTTGTTTCGCGGCGAGTGTTGCTGAAAATCCGGCAGGCCCGGCGCCGATGATGATTGTGTCAATATAACCGGAATTGTCTTTGGCGAGCGATGCGTGAAGCGCGTCCATTGCCTGATGGCCTTGTTCGATGGCGTTGCGAATGAGCCCCATGCCGCCGAGTTCGCCGGCGATGTAAATGCCGGGCACGTTGGTTTGAAAGTCAGCCCCGACAAACGGGATATCAACGCCGCGCTGCTCGGTGCCGAACACAAGAGAGATTGCTGAAGTGGGACACGCCTTGGCGCAAGCGCCGTGGCCGATGCAGTGGGTCGGCTCAATCAACACCGCCTTGCCCTTGATGATCCCCAAAACATTGCCTTCCGGGCATGCCGTGGCGCAGGCGCCGCAACCAAGGCAGGCGGAAGGATCAATCGATGGATGCAATGATGGCGGTTCGATTAAACCGGCCTCGGCGGCGGCGGATTGGACGGCGCTGGCTCTGCGCGATGCGCGTTTGTTCAAATAATAATATGCCGCAAGCACAACGCCAAGCGGAAGTAGGTAAACTATGATCAGGAAGCTTCCGCCCATGGTGCTACTGAACTCGTACGCCCAGGGCTTGCGCTTCGGCGATGATGCGGGCTCTGGTTTCCGGCGCATTTTCAAATGCGTTTAGCGCTGATTTCAAATCTTCCACGGCCTCGCCCTGGCGGCCAAGAACAGTCTTTGAGCGGATTAGCCTAATCCAGCCATCGGAATCGTCCGGGTTTTCTTTAAGCCGGGCGGCGAGGTTTGCGACCATGCCTTCAATCATCGCCTGGCGATCATTCGCTGGCTTTTCCATTGCCGCCATGACTTGTGCTGTGGTTGGGCCGCGCGAGGCGGTTTGGCCAATGTTTGACGCCGCAACGATACGGCCGTCTATATCGATGCCGGCCTGATTGGCTTTTTCAAAGACGCGCTGGCGAAGTCCGTCAACCCAATCGGCGCCGGCGGGGGCTGTGTTGACCATCTCAATCCATGTCGAGATCGCGCCATCCGCATCGCCGGCTTGATCGAGCGCAAGGCCTTTGAAAAATCGCGCAGGCGGGTCTTGGGCGTTGAGCGCCAGTGCTGTGTTGAATATCGCAAGCGCTTCGTCGCTCACCAACCCGCCCGCGGCCCGCACCATGGCTTCGCCATAGGCGGATTGATAATCGGCATTGTTCGGCGCTAGCGCGACGGCGCGTTTATATGCATCCGCCGCTTCGCCATAGCGGTCCATATTGAAATACGACCAACCCAACATGCGCCAGCCATCGATATCATTTGGATTATCTGCAAGACGTACAGCAAGGCCTTCGACCATGCCTTCAACCGAGTTAAGGGATTGCGTCCTTGGCGTTGCCTTGGGCGGGGGTTGAGTGGTTGCCGCGAGCGCGATGTGGTTTGTAGACGGAACTGACGGGCTGCCTTTTGCAGCATAAAGACTAACGCCGCCGGCGATCACTATGCCGGCAATCGCTAGAGCTGTCGATGTTCGCGACAGGGGCATCTGCGCCTCCTTGGTTGTGTTTATCGATGATGCGGCGAGCAGCCGGCGTTGCGCTTCGACACGAAGCGCTTCGGCCTCGGGCGAAGAAATCACGCCATGGGCTTGTTCCTTGTCGATCTCGCTAATCTGCCGCTGATACAGATGGGCGCGGCTATTGGAACTGGGCGTCTGCGGCGCTGTTCGCACTAGTGGCCAGGCGGCAAACGCCGCGGCAATGCCGAGAAAAGCCGTAAGTATTATCCAAAGCATCACGCGGCATCCTCATTGGCGCGTTTTAGCAGCGCCTCTTCCTCGTCAGATAATGGCGGCGGTGCGGTGATGGTCGGTTGGTCTTTCGATTTGCGCAGATAGAACGCAAATCCGCCAAACGCCGTCAGCACAAAGATCGCCGGGCCGAGCCACAGCAGCAGCGTGTCGGCCTGAACCGGCGGTCGCAGCAGAACGAAATTTCCGTAGCGCTTCACAAGATAGTCTTTAACCTGTCTATCGGTGTCGCCGGCGACCAGCCGCTCGCGAACAAGAATACGCATATCGCGCGCAAGTGGTGCGCTGGAATCGTCGATTGACTGGTTTTGGCAAACGACGCATCGCAACTCCTTGCTGATTGCGCGCGCACGCGCCTCAAGCACGGGGTTTGCCAGTACTTCGTCCGGCAGCACCGCGCCCGCATCAAGCGACATGAGCGTTGTAAACAAAACCATGATCGCGCCAAGCAGATTGCCTCTCATGACGCCGCCTCTTGTTCCAGGGACAAGACCAAAGGCTCAATCACGTCCCGCCAGACATCTTCCGTAATCGGCCCAATTTGTTTGTATCTTATGCGTCCGGTTCGATCGATCACATAGGTTTCCGGCGCGCCGGTGACGCCTAGCTCAATCGCCAGCTTGCTGTTCTGGTCCTCGCCAACCAACTCGAAAGGATCGCCAAAAGCGGCGAGCCAAGCGGCGCCGTCTTCGCGCCTGTCACGCCAGTCGACGCCGTAAAGCGGAATGCGTTTCTGGTCAGCAAGGCGCATTAAGGTTGGATGTTCTATGCGGCAGGATATGCACCAGGACGCAAAGACATTAATAAGCGCGACCTCGCCTTTGACGTCTTTGTGGCTAAGGCCTCGTTCTTCAGCGCGTACGGGCGGTAAATCAAAATCCGGCAACGGCTTGTCGACCAGTGCGGAGGGTAGTGCGCGCGGATCGTTGGTAAGACCAACGCCAAGCCCGACGCCGATGGCGATCATTACCGCTAAAGGGGCGAATACGGAAAGTTTCATCAACGCCCCCTATTGCGCCGGCGCCGGCATTGCCGGCGTCAAAGATTTGCGGGGTGTTTTTGCCCGCGCGCCAAGCCGGAAACGGCGATCACTTAGCGAGACAAAACCGCCAAGCGCCATCCCGAGCGCGCCAAGCCAGATCATTGAGGCCAGCGGATGGAAATAGCTGCGCACGACCCAGCCAGAGGCCTGGCGCTCGCCCAGCGCGACATAGATATTGACGAAAGGATGGCTTCTAATCCCCGCCTCGGTGGTTTGTTGCTGGCGCACCGGATAAAACCGCCGTTCGGATGATAAAGTTGTTACGGGTTTGTTGTTGCGTGAAATTTCAAAAACGGCTTTTTCCATCTCATAGTTTTGACCGGCGGACTGGATGACGTTGGCGAGTTTGATCTCATAGCCCGACAGGGTGAACGCCTCGCCCGGCGCCAAGACGCGAATGTCTTCGCTCGCCCAGGAACTCATCGCGACAATCCCGGCAACGCATACGCCCATCGCGGCATGGCCGATCAACAGGCCATAGGCGGCGCCCGGTAATGCGCGCGCCAGTCGAACGGATTGCATCAGCCCCGCCTTGCCCAACTGCACGCGTTGTGCAAACGCCGCGAGCGATCCTAAAACCAGCCACGCCGCCAGACCCATGCCGAGAGCGGACAAAAGACCGCTGCCGAACAAGGCCGTAAAACCAATGATGGCGATTACCAATATCGAGGGCGTCAATAATTTTGGCGGCAGCGTATGCAACGCATCTTTACGCCATTTGAGCAGTGGGCCAATGGTCATGAAAAACAGCATCGGCGCCATGATCAGCCCAAAGGTCAAGTTATAATAAGGCGGGCCAACTGAGATTTTATCATCGCCAATTGCATCGATGATCAGCGGGTAAAATGTGCCGAGAAAAACGGTTGCCGCCGCGCACACAAGAAAAATATTGTTGAGCACCAGCGCACCCTCGCGGCTCGCCGGCGCAAAAGTCGGGCCGGCCTCCAGAGATGGCGCGCGCCAGGCATATAGCGCAAACGCGCTGCAGGTTGCCGCCAGGAGGATTACCAGGATAAATACGCCGCGCGCCGGATCAAGCGCAAAAGCATGAACGCTTGTTAAAACGCCGGAGCGGACCAGGAAAGTTCCAATCAGGCTGAGCGCAAACGTGACGATCCCAAGCAGGATGGTCCAGTTGATCATGGTCTGGCGCCGCTCGACGACCATGGCCGAATGCAACAAAGCCGTGCCCACAAGCCAAGGCATGAAGGAAGCATTTTCAACCGGGTCCCAAAACCACCAGCCGCCCCAACCAAGTTCGTAATACGCCCACCAGCTGCCCAAGGCGATGCCGATGGTCAAAAAGCACCAAGCCGCCAACACCCATGGTCGCACCCAACGCGCCCAGGCGCTATCCACGCGGCCTTCAATCAACGCGGCGACGGAAAAAGAAAACGCCATCGAGAAGCCGACATAACCGAGATATAAAAACGGCGGATGGAAGGCGAGGCCGGGGTCCTGCAAGAGCGGATTGAGATCGGCGCCATTGAACGGCGCCGGAAAGAGCCGGGCGAAGGGGTTTGAGGTGAAGACGATAAAGCTCAAAAACGCGGCGCCAATCATCCCTTGTACGGATAAAACACGCGCCTTCAACGTCGCCGGCAAGTCGCGCCCAAATTGCGCCACGCACCAGCCAAACAAAGCAAGGATCAACACCCATAACAGCATCGAGCCTTCATGGTTACCCCATGTCCCTGCAAATTTATACAGTAGCGGTTGGGTTGTGTGCGAATTTTCTGCGACGGCTTTGACCGAAAAATCAGAGGTTAAAAAGCTGTAACAAAGTGCGCCAAAGGCAAATGCAATGAACAAAAGTTGGCCGGCTGCGAAGCTGTCGCCCGCGTGCATCATCGTTGCATCATCGCGATGGGCGCCAATTAACGGGACGGCCGATTGCGCCAAAGCCAGCATTAGCGCCAGAATAATAGCAAACAAGCCAAGTTCCGGGATCATCGCAGGGCCATCCATTGGGAGTGAAAACAATTATCGCAACCAAATAGATGATTTGGCAGCTAGTCAGGTAAAAAATTGTTAAGAGAAACGTTTAACGATTGAATGCTAAGCGGAAACAACCTTTTCTTCGAAATTCAATTTCAAATTGCAGATGTGGAGGGGCGGCCGATTGTCTATGCAAGTCATTGTTAGCCAATCAGCTGCGCCAAAACCCGCGCCTCGAAGGAGGAACGCCCCCAAAAAGCCGGCATTTCGCAACGATGTCCGCCAGCTGCGCAGTGTATCCCCAAAGAAGCGGAAAACCGCGTCCTTCGGAACGAGACTGTTTGGCGTATTGATTGCCGTTGGCTTGGTTTGGGGATGGTTCAATCGCGGCGCCTATATCACAGCCGAAACTGGCTTGGGTTACACGCTCGGCATTGCCGGCGGCGTCGCGATGCTGGCGCTGCTGGCCTATCCGTTGCGCAAGCATGTGCGTTTGTTTCGTCTGGCGGGGCCGATGGCGTTCTGGTTTCGCCTGCATATGGCGCTCGGGCTGATCGGGCCGACTTTGATCCTGTTTCATGCAAATTTCGGCCTCGGCTCGACCAATAGCAATGTTGCGTTGTGGTCGATGCTGATTGTCTCCGGCAGCGGGCTTGTTGGCCGGTTTTTTTATACCAAGATCCACCGCGGGCTATACGGGAAACGCGCCGAAGCGCGGGAATTGATGTCCGAAGCGTCGCAATTTCGCCAAACCCTCGACAATGACATTGGCGGCGATATGAAAGACCGCATCGATGCTTTGGAGGCCAATGCTTTTGCCGCGCCAAAGGGTATGCTCGATGCAGCGGTTAAAGCGGTGATGGTCACAGGCCGGGCCCGTCATCTGCATGCCCAGCTGCGCCGCGCCATAACAAAGAATATGAAAGCGGCAAAGCGCGCGCGCAACAAAGCTGTCATAGCGGAGCACCGCGCGCACCTTGCTTTTAGCAAGAGGTATTTTCAGCGCATCGAACAGGCGGCTGAACTGTCGCTTTACGAGCGGCTGTTTGCGGCGTGGCACATCTTGCATTTGCCGCTGTTCTTTCTTCTCATTATCACGGCGAGCATTCATGTCGTTGCGGTCCATCTTTACTAAGTCGCATTATGTGCTGACGCTTTGCCTGGCGGCATGGCTGGGGCTGATTGCGGCGGCCAGTGCGCAGACGGTTATCGAACGTCTGGTCTCACCGGGCCCGCTCTCAAAGGCGCATCAGGAGCTGCAAAAAGACTGTGGTGCTTGCCATGTCTCATTTAAAAAAGATGCGCAAAATGCTCTGTGTCTCGATTGCCATGAAGACGTGGCGGCGGATGTGCAACGCCAGGGCGGGCTGCACGGCAAATCCCCCGAGATTGATGGCAAGCCTTGCAAAACATGCCACACCGAACACGAAGGCGCTGAGTTCTCCATCGTTACCTTCGACGCCGCAGCATTTGACCATGCGCTGACGGACTACGCGTTAAAAGGCGGCCACAGCAACGTGGCCTGCAAACAATGTCATTCGCCGGACAAAAAATACAGGCAGGCGCCATCGGATTGTGCTACATGCCACAACAGCGATGAGCCACATAGGGGCCGCTTGGGAACAGATTGTCAGTCGTGTCATAACGTCACTGACTGGAAAGAAATCGACTTTGACCATTCAACAACCCAATTTTCGTTGTTGGGCAAACATCGCGAACAAAAATGCCAGGCCTGCCATGTTGACGAGCGATATAAAGACCTGCCGTCGACATGCATCGATTGCCACAGCGAAGATGATACGCATGCGGGCTCGTTTGGCACGACGTGTGACGATTGCCATAACGCCAATTCATGGCTGAGTACGGAGTTTAATCATCGCCGGAAAACCGGTTTTGCTCTGTCTGGGAAACATGCGGCGATTGACTGCAAGGCCTGTCACACGGTGACGCTTTTCAAGCCAAAACTCAAGCGCGCATGCATTGCTTGCCATCGTGGTGACGATCCGCACAAAGGCGGTGAGGGTGACGATTGCGGCGCCTGCCACAATGAAACTTCGTGGACGAAGAACACACGTTTTGACCATGATCTATCGCGGTTTCCTTTGCTGGGGGAGCACAAAAAGGTTGAGTGCAGCGCCTGTCATCTTAGCAAACGATTTAAGGAGGCGCAGACCGATTGTGCGGCTTGTCACGATGACGATGACAAACATAAAGGCGCGCTGGGGCAGGATTGCGGGCTTTGTCACAACCCAAATGATTGGACGTTGTGGATTTTTGACCATGACACGCAATCAGATTTTCAGCTGACAGGCGCTCATCAGGGTCTGTCTTGCGCCTCCTGTCATCGCGCGCAAAAGCGAGAGGGTGTTTCTCAGTCCAGCGAGTGTATTGCCTGCCACCGGGCGGACGACAAACATCGGGGTGAATATGGAGCGAATTGCGCGCGCTGTCATACGACAGAAGATTTCAAACGAATCCGATACCCCTGAGGGGATATGATGACGTTTCTCAAGCGATAATATTCCCTCTTTAAACGTTACAAGTCAGAAATTATTTTCTTCGGTTTCCCACCATTAAATTCAATTAATAGGCGCGTTTATAACCTTTCTTATAAATTGAATTTGCATAGTCTGCATCAAAACAATGCCTGCAGACTGAGTTCAGTAAAAACGCAAATGACTCGCATACATATGATTGATGCTCGCTAGCAAAGTGCATGTTCCATTTATGCATTGGCGGGCAGATTTTCTTTTGGGATTCAAAATTTTGATATCGACAGAAAAAAATTGCAACAATTCTTACACCGCTGTTTTGCGGCGCCTATGTTTGTTCGCGCCGTTTTCTGTTACTGCGAATAGCAGGGGCATCCTGGCGACGATTGCCGGTCTCTTCCTTTGCGTTATTGCGTCTTCAGCATTGGCGGCGCCGACGCCGCTTCAGGTCGAGGATCATTTCTCAACTGGCTTTGCGCTTGAGGGCGCCCACCGGCGCGTTGACTGCGAGAGTTGTCACCAAAATGGCGTGTTCGCCGGCGCGCCACGGCAATGCAGCGCGTGTCACAATGGGTCGCTCGGTGAGGGCAAGTCGCCTAACCATGTGCAATCAGGCAATGTCTGTGACGACTGCCATCGAACCTCAAGCTGGACAAATGTCTCCTTCGATCATTCCAGCGTTACGGGCTCCTGCACATCCTGCCATAATGGCGCAACCGCGGTCGCTAAGACGCCGACGCACATGCCGACGTCAAACCTCTGCGAAGATTGTCACGTCACCTCCAACTGGACCAATGTTCGGTTCGACCATTCGGCGACGACGGCGCAATGTTCAACATGTCACAACAGAACCACGGCGCCGGGCAAGCACGCCACACATATCGTGTCGTCAAATATCTGTGACGACTGCCATGTGGTATCGAGTTGGGCGAATGTCTCCTTCGATCACTCAAGCGTCACCGGTTCTTGTACGTCCTGCCACAACGGCACAACAGCGACAGGTAAAACGCCGACGCATATTCCAACCACGAATATCTGCGAAGATTGTCATGTCACATCCAACTGGACGAATATCCGGTTTGATCATGCGGCGACGACGGCGCAGTGTTCTACCTGTCACAACGGGACCACGGTTTCCGGCAAGCACGCCACGCATATCGCATCATCAAATACTTGCGACGACTGCCATATCACCTCGAACTGGACCAATGTCTCTTTTGACCATGCCAGCGTCACAGGTTCCTGCGCTTCTTGTCACAACGGCACGACCGCGACCGGCAAAACGCCGACACATTTATCGACGACAAACATCTGCGAAGATTGTCACGTCACATCCAACTGGACCAATACCCGGTTTGATCATGCGGCGACGACGGCGCAGTGTTCTACTTGTCACAACGGGACCACCGCGCCCGGCAAACACGCCACGCATATCGCATCATCAAACACGTGCGACGACTGCCATGTGACATCGAACTGGACGAATGTGCGCTTTGACCACGACGCTGTGACGGGAACTTGCTCCAGCTGTCACAATGGAACGATTGCGACCGGCAAGCACGCCACGCATATTGCAACGACCGGTCAGTGTGATGCGTGCCATACAAAATTAGCGTGGACGCCGGCAACCTTTGACCATGACACGATTGTCGGCTCTTGCAACGGTTGTCACAACGGCACTACGGCGACTGGCAAACCGTCAAATCATTTCACGACCTCATTGCAGTGTGATGACTGCCATCGCACCACAACATGGTTCTCGGTTCGCTACACCCACAGCTCAGCATCGTTCCCAGGCAATCATGGCGGCGGCGTTGATTGCCTTAATTGTCATACGACAAATTCGCAAACCATCGCCTGGAACTTCAGCGCCTATCAGCCAGATTGCGCCGGCTGTCACGCGGATGACTTCAAGCCAGGCCCGCACAAAAAATATGAAAACCCAGATACGCAATACACCTTAAGCGAACTTCGTGACTGTGCTGGTTCGTGTCATATGTATACGGATAGTTCATTGACGACGATCAAGAAGCGTAGAAATAGCCAGCATAGAGCTTCAGATGGCGACTTTTGATCGATGATTCATAACAATAATCCGCTCCCGCTGTTACGCTTAGTCGCTGCCGCCGCCACTATCAGTGTGGCGTTTGCACCGTATGCCAGTGCGCAAACGGTCAGCGACCGCGTGTTGTCGCGCGTGCGCGTGAGCGAAACCAATGAATGTGCGGTCGCGACGATTTCGTTTAATTTTCCAGTGCAAGCGACATCGATATTTCCAAAGACCCAAGGCGATCATGTCCGTATTAACCTGAAACCTATAGAAGTCGGCCGGATTGATGGAGGCGCGCTCGGTGCTCGCGAGGAATTGCGTCCTCCCTCAAGCCGCAATGCAGCGATCCAGGAAATTCAATATGATGGCGATGCGCCGACAGGGCCGGTGTTGACAGTCACGTTCAAGCGCAATCGCTATTTTGAAGTGGAACAAAGCGCCGACTTCAGAGGGCTGAAACTTAAAATCGCGCCAACGCCAATCGCTGAAGCATGTTCCGGCAAGGCCCCGCGACTGAGGAATGGCCCTGACACCAAACATCGCGGTAAGCGCCCAGCAGCGCAGTCCATCCTTCATTCGATGCCCAGGGCGATAGATACAAACGCTGTCTACGCCCTAAATCTCCTTTCACAACAACCGGAAATTTCACCATCCGATATTCCTAAACTGCTGACGCTATCATCTTATGCCGTATATGCCACGCGCTTTGAAGAAGACGGCGTTGTCTGGAACCGCCTGCGGCTCGGTTTTTTCAAAACCCGAACCGACGCGCAGAAAACGGCTGACAGGTTAAAGTCAGCATTTCCTGATTCTTGGATTGTCAGAACATCAGCCAGCGAGCGCGACAATGTTTACACAGCATGGCTCGCAAAACGTCGAGCAGAAGAAAGAAATGTTGCTCTGATAGAACGATCCAAACCGATTGATGAACTCCTCTCAAATGCTGATGCGGCGTCGCTGGTGGCTGAGGCGCGCAGATTGATGACAGCGGGTGAAACCGCCCGCGCCATTCAGCTGCTGACCAAGGCGTTGACGTTTGAGGAAAATAGCGCTTCTCCGGATGCGCGTGAATTACTGGGGCTGGCGCGCCAGAAAAATGGCCAACTTGCGCATGCGAAAGCAGAATATGAGGAATATCTCAAGCGATACCCTGATGGCGATGGCGCGTCGCGCGTGCGCCAGCGCCTATCAGCGCTTCTAACGGCTGGAAAAAATGCGCCGCCAGAACTTCGCGATGGCCCGACAACCGGCGCCAGCAAATTTGTCAAACGCCTAACCGCCAGTCTTTCTCAGTTTTATCAGCGTGACGAAAGCACCGTAACGCTGGAGCAGCCAAACCTGGTTCCTGACCCGGACACACAGGTAAACCGCAATGCGCTTATTTCCGGCGCCGACATAACCGCAAGCATCAGTAATGACCGTGTTGATGCGAGTTTGAGGGTTTCCGGCTCTCACACCAAAGATTTTGAAGATAGCAGCCGCGGCGATTTTGGAACCCTTAGCGCGCTCTATCTCGACATCGCCGACAGGGCAACCCGGTTGGCGGCGCGCATTGGCCGCCAAACGAGAAGCACAGGCGGGGTGCTGGGACGGTTTGACGGCGCTCTGGTGAGCTTTGACGCAACCGAAAAAATTCGGGTCAATGTTGTCGGCGGCGCTCCGGTCATTCGCTCGCGCAACATCTTCATTGATCCGTCGCGACGGTTTGTCGGCGCCAGCGTTGATATCAATCAAATCGTCAAAGGGCTCGATACGACGGTCTATTTTATTCATCAGAAGGTCGATGATTTGATTGACCGCCAGGCGGCGGGATTGGAATTCCGGTTTGTCGACAATCATCACACGGCGTTCGGCCTGATAGACTATGATACATTCTACGACACGCTCAACCTGGCGTTGTTCAACGGCTCGTGGCGGCTTGAAGATGAGACCACATTCAATGTCGCTTTCGATTATCGATATTCGCCGGCGCTGATGACGATTGACGCCCTGCAAGGGCAGGGGGTTGAAACAATTTCAGAACTTCGCGCTCGTTTTACCG
>JAJDAP010000053.1 GCA_029261795.1 Deltaproteobacteria bacterium | reverse complement strand
CTAGTGAAGTGTCGCGATCAGGGGCGCCACCAGCAGACTGACGACGCTCATCACCTTGATCAGGATGGCGACGCCGGGGCCCGAGGTATCCTTGAACGGGTCGCCGACGGTGTCGCCAACGACCGCGGCCTTGTGCGTGTCGGAGCCCTTCGGGTGGCCGTCGATGCCGCCGCCCTCGATGAACTTCTTGGCGTTGTCCCAGGCGCCGCCCGCGTTCGCCATGAACAGCGAGAGAGAAGCACCCACCGCGACCGCGCCGGCCAGCATGCCGGCCAGCGCCGCCGGGCCCATGACGAAGCCGACCGTGACCGGGGCCAGAATGGCGACGGTCCCCGGCAGCACCATCTGGCTGAGAGCGGCCTTGGTCGCGATGTCGACGATCACGGTGCCCTCGGGCTCGGCGTTGCCCTCGCGCAGACCCGGGATCTCGTTGAACTGGCGAATGATCTCGTCGATGATCGCCTGGGCGGCCTTGCCAACCGCTTGCATGGTCGACGCACCGACCGCGTAGGGCAGACACGCGCCTAGCAAGATGCCGATCAGGATCGGCGCCTCGTCGAGCTTGAGGACCATCGCGTCCAGCCCGGCGGCCTCGCGGACGTGGTTGACCTCGAGGATGAAGGCCGAGAAGAGGCTCAGCACCGTCAGTGTGGCGGAGCCGATGGCGAAGCCCTTGCCGATGGCCGCCGTGGTGTTGCCCACCGCGTCGAGTTCATCCGTGATCGCACGAACTTCCGGACCCAGCCCGCTCATCTCGCTGATGCCGCCAGCGTTGTCCGAGATCGGCCCGTAGGCATCGACGGTCATCACGATGGCGGTCCCCGCCAGCATGCCGACCGCACCCATGGCGATACCGTAGAGACCCATGCCTTCCGGCATCGCCAGGTTCGCGAGGAACCCGACGCCGGCCACGATCAGCAGCGAGACGACGGTGCTCTCCATGCCGACCGCCAGGCCGGCGATGATGCCGGTTCCGGCGCCGGTGGTGTTCGCGTTCGCAACCCGCTCGATCGGCGCCCAGGCGGTGTACCACTCGGTGATCAGGCCGATCAGCGCACCGCCGATGGCGCCGGCGCCGATGGCGTAGGTGACAGCCTGGGTCGCGCCGAGCATCGGCATCACCAGGAACGAGACGCCGAAGATGATGAACGAGGGCACCACCAGGGCCGCGCGGAGAACGGCGGCAGGGCTGTTCTCGCGCAGCGTGCGCGCGATGAAGATGCACACGATGCTGACGGCCATGCCGAGTCCGGCGAGGAACAGCGGAAGCGTCACGGCCAGGAAGACCGGGTCGATGCCTGCCGGGACCGCGCTGAAGAGGCCGGCGACGTAGGCCGGCTTCGCGGTCAGCGCGATCGCCATGGCGGCCACGATGGCGGCGACCAACGATTCATAGATGTCGGCGCCCATGCCGGCCACGTCGCCAACGTTGTCACCGACGTTGTCGGCAATGCCGCCAGGGTTGCGCGGATCATCTTCGGGAATGCCCTCGACCACCTTGCCCGCGATGTCCGATCCGACGTCGGCGGCCTTGGTATAGATACCGCCGCCGATACGCGCGAACAGCGCGATCGACGAAGCGCCCACGGCGAAGGCGTGGAGCACGGTCGAGAGGTTCGGCGAATCCACGTAGAAGTAGTAGAGCGAGCCCAGACCGAGCAGCGCGGTGGCCGCGACGCTGAGACCCATCACGGCGCCACCGTCGAGCGCAGTCAGCAGCGCATTGGGCTTCGATCCCTCGCGTGCGGCCTGGCTCGTCCGCACGTTGGCGTAGGTCGCGGCCTTCATGCCGATGAAGCCGGAGAAGAGCGACAGGAACGCACCGAACAAGAAGCACAGGCCAGCCAAGAGGCCCGTGCCGTAACTGTTGAAGGCGAGGAACAGCAGCCCGAAGACCACGATCGCGTAGACAAACAGCACCTGGTACTCGCGCACCAGGAAGGCCATGGAACCTTCGCGGATGTACCGCGCGATCAGGTTCATGGTGTCCGTGCCCTCGGGCAGCGACTTCACACGGAAGTAGAAGAAGGCGGCAGCGGCCAGGCCGACCACGCTCGCGATGAGCGGGATGAGGGTGAGTTGGGTGATCAGGTCGTTCATCGTTCCGTTCCTGTGGATTCGCCGTGTGGGTTCGAGTCTGGTTCGGGTCTGAATGGAGTTGAGGCACGGTCCGGGCCAGCAAGACCCGCGCCTTCGAAGTCGAGCGCGGGGACTTTCCAGTGGGCCCCTCACATGAAAAGCGCCCCCGGACCGGGACAAGCCCGGTGGGAGCGCCATCGACCCGGGTAGGTGCCTACCGGCCGAGATCGGATCCCCCGCGGGAAACCAAACTAGCAGGCAGCCCAGCGGCTCCGGGCACGTGATTTAGCGTCTCGGAGCGCCGAACGAAAGCGAATTCGCTGGATATTTAGCCGTCTGGGGGTCGACTGACCCGGAGTCCGCGGGCCCCTCAGAGGTCGATGGAGAAACCCGGCGCGACGGGACGCCCAGGGGCCGTCGCCGCCACGATGGCGCGCAGGCCCTGGTCGTCGACGAAGGGGTGCTCGGATGCGACCTGCTGGAAGCGGCGGAAGGCACAGGCGAGTTCGGCCTCGTTCAGTTCGAAGCCCAGGGTCTGGATCCGATCGGCGAACCCGTTCCTTCCGGACAGCTTGCCCAGCACGATCTCGGTCCCGACGGGGTGCCCGATGCTGACGGGATCCAGCACCTCATAGGTCTCCCGGTGCTTGAGGACACCGTCCTGATGGATTCCCGAGGCGTGACGGAAGGCGTTGCCGCCAACCACCGCCTTGTTGGGCGGAACCGCGATCCCGCTCCGTTCCGCCACGCGCTGTGAGAGCGTCCAGATCCCCGACGAATCGACGTTGGTCGAGACCCCCAGGTGCTCCGCGTGCACCGCGATCGCCGAGACGACCTCCTCGAAGGCCGTGTTGCCCGCGCGCTCGCCGATGCCGTTCACGGCCACCTCGATCTGACGCGCGCCAGCGCCGATCGCGGCGATCGAGTTGGCCGTGGCCATGCCCAGATCGTCCTGACCGTGGAACGACAGCACCGCATCCTCGACTTCGGGCACCTTGGCGCGGATGTCGGCGAACATGGCCGAGATCTGCTCGGGCATCGCGAAGCCCACCGTGTCGGGCAGGTTGATGGTCGAGGCACCAGCCGCCAGCGCGGCCCGCACGATCTCGGCCAGGAACGCGGGATCGGAGCGCGTCGCGTCCATCGGGCTGAACTCGACGTCGTCGGTGAAATCCCGGGCGTTTTCCACCATCGCGGCCACCATCCCGATCACCTGCTCGCGACTCTTGTTCAACTGATGGGCCAGCTGCATGTCGCTGGCATTCACGAAAACGTGGATCCGGGGTCGCGCCGCGTGGCGGATGGCATCGCCGGCGACGGCGACATCCCTGGGAACCGCGCGGGCCAATGCACAGACCGAGGCACGCTGCACTTCGAGCGCCACCTGCTCGACGGCGGCGGCCTCGGCCGGCGAGTTCACCGGGAACCCGGCCTCGATCACGTCGACGCCCATGGCGTCGAGCTGCTCGGCGATCTCCACTTTGTCGCGGGCGGAAAAGCAGACCCCGGCGGCCTGTTCCCCGTCGCGCAGGGTGGTATCGAAGATTCGGATTCGTTCGGACATGTCGGTTCCTCTCGGGGCGGGTCAACGAGCCTTTGCGCTCGTGAGGTGCGAAGTCGGTCAAGGCATCTCTGTGCCGACCGTCCGGAGGAGCTGCTCGTGGCGCAGCGCCAGGTTCGCTTGGGCCCCGAAACGACGAAGCCCCTCCGGCCGGTTAGGCGGGAGGGGCTTCGTTGCTCAGTGGCAGCTTGCGCTAGGAACCCTCTCCCGCCTTCATAAGAAGGAGGCCAAGGAGGAGGTTCTGGCTGCGGTGCTGCTGCATGGGTTCTCTTGGTTACCCCAGGCCCCTGGGCCGGTCAAGCGGGCACCCTGACCATCGGTCGCGACAGTGCCCGGCTGAAGCCTCGTGATACGCTCTTCGTCATGGCAGACCTGTTGGCCCGCGAGACGGGCCATCTCGAGCGCGACGGCGAGCGGATCTACTGGGAGAGCGTCGGCAGTGGCAGCCCGGTGGTCCTCTCGCACGGTGCCGGCGGAAACCACGCAATCTGGTTCCAACAGGTCCCGACACTCGCCCGACACCGCCGGGTGATCAGCTGGGACCACCGCGGCTTCGGCCGCTCGACGGCGATCGGCGGCGCCACCACCCCGGCGCTCGCGTCGGCCGACCTCGTCGCGCTGCTCGACCATCTCGGCATTGGCCAGGCCGACCTGGTGGGCCAGTCCATGGGCGGCTGGACCGTGTTGCGGACCGCCCTCGACCACCCGAATCGGGTGCGCCGCCTCGTGATGTCCAACACGCCGGGAGGCATCGAGACCGAAGCGCTCGAGCAGGCCTGGAAAACGATCGGGCCGAGCCCGCTCGCGGCCGACGCTGCCGGCCGCAGCCCCGCACTTTCGGAAGCCTTCGCCGAAAGGGATCTCGCCCACGCCTACCTCTATCAAATGCTAGGCGGCTTCGGTGAACCCGACATGGCCTCGATCGCCCAGGGCCTGATCCTCGCGATGGTTCCCCGCAGCGAACTGACCAATATCTCGTGTCCCGTTCTGTTCACCACCGGCGATCACGACACCCTCTTCCCCCCGGCCATGATCCGCGAGAGCGCCAGCTTCATCCCTGGCGCGCGAACCCACGAGTTCAGCGGCGCCGGCCATTCCCCCTACTTCGAGATGCCCGAAGCCTGGAACGCCGTCGTCGGCGAGTTCCTCGGGCTGCCGAGCTAGCAGCGGCGAGCCCTGCCCTTGCCGCCGTCTGGTAGCGGAGCCAGTCGGATAGGGAGGATCGCTCTAGCGGTCGCGACGCCCTAGAAATGCCAGGGGAACTTCGAGAAGTCGCGGTCGCGCTTCTCGAGGAAGGCGTCGCGGCCCTCTTCGGCTTCGTCGGTTCCGTAGGCCAACCGCGTCGCTTCGCCGGCGAAGACCTGCTGCCCGACGAGCCCGTCGTCGACCAGGTTCAGGGCGAACTTGGCCATGCGCTGGGCGGTCGGGCTCTTGCTGTTGATCTCGGCGGACCACTCGAGCGCGGTGGTTTCGAGGGCGGCATGATCGACCACCGCGTTCACCATGCCCATCTGGTGCGCTTGGTCGGCCGAATAGCTTCGGCCCAGGAAGAAGATCTCGCGGGCGAATTTCTGACCGATCTGTTTCGCCAGATAGGCCGAGCCGAAGCCGCCATCGAAACTCGCGACGTCGGTATCGGTTTGTTTGAAGACGGCGTGCTCGCGGCTCGCCAAGGTCAGATCGCAGGTCACGTGAAGGCTGTGACCACCGCCCACGGCGAAGCCGGGCACCACCGCAATCACCACTTTGGGCATGAAACGCACCAGGCGTTGGACTTCGAGAATGTGGAGTCGGCCCGTGCGTCCCGGATCGATCGTGTCGGCGCCCTTGCCTTCGGCGTAGCGGTAACCGTCCCGGCCTCGGATCCGCTGATCCCCGCCCGAACAGAACGCGCGCACACCGTCCTTGGGTGAGGGGCCGTTCCCGGTCAGCAGGATGCAGCCGACGTCGGTCGTCATGCGAGCGTGATCGAGGGTCCGGTAGAGCTCGTCGACGGTGCCCGGACGGAACGCATTGCGTACCTCCGGGCGATCGAAGGCGATGCGAACCGTTCCCTGACCGACCGCGCGGTGATAGGTGATGTCCTCGAGCTCGAAGCCGGGGACCCGCCGCCAACGCGTTTCGTCGAAGAGTTCCGAGACCATGGGCGGCGAGTATGTCAGCCGACGCCGACCAGATCCAGCCGGTTGCCCCAGCGGGTCGCGACGGCGAGGGCGAGCCCGGGCTGCTTCGAGAGGCCCGGATCCGCACGCACCGAGGCTCGGGCTGCGTCTCGCGCGATCGCGACCAGGCGCGCATCGCGGACCAGATCCGCGAAGCGCAGGTCCGGTAATTTGCCACTCTGGCGGGTCCCCAGAAAATCGCCGGGACCCCGGATCTCGAGGTCCGCATCAGCAATGCGGAAGCCGTCCGTGGTTTCGAGCATCGCGCGCAGCCTCGCCTCGCTGTCTTCGGAACCCCCGCGTGCCACCAACAAACAGGTCCCGGCCGAGTCGCCACGACCCACGCGTCCGCGCAGTTGGTGCAGCTGGGCGAGGCCGAAACGCTCGGCGTGCTCGATGACCATCAGCGTCGCGTTCGGAATGTCCACACCCACTTCGATGACCGTGGTCGAGACCAGGATCGACGTCTCCGCCCGGGAGAACCGCGCCATCGCCGCGGAGCGCGCGGCGGCATCGAGCTGTCCGTGTACCAGGTCGACGCGGTAGTCCGGGAACGCCTTCGCGATGGACTCGGCCTGATCCGTGGCGGCGCGAAGATCGATCTTCTCGCTCTCCTCGACGAGCGGATAGACCACATAGACCTGCTCGCCCCGTGCCAGGGTCGCCTCGACCGCCTCCATCACCTGGCGCCCTTCCCCGCTCCGCAAGAGCGCGGTGCGCGCGGGCTTGCGCCCGGGAGGCAATTCGTCGATGACGGAGACATCGAGATCGCCGTAGACGGTGAGTGCGAGGCTGCGCGGAATCGGCGTCGCCGTCATCACCAGGGTGTGCGGGCTCGCGACGCCGGGCGCCTTCGCGGCGAGTGCCAGGCGTTGCAAGACACCGAAGCGATGTTGTTCATCGACGACCACGATGGCCAGGCGCTGAAACGCCACATCGTCCTGCACCAACGAATGCGTGCCGACCAGCAGATCGATCTCGCCGCGCGCGAGGGCTGCGCGGATCTCGCGCGCCTCGGGTTTGGGAACGGACGAGGTCAGCAGCGCGATGCGAACTTCCGGCGCTCCCGAGAGCAACGCCTGCAACGTGCGCGCATGCTGTTCGGCGAGCAGTTCGGTGGGCGCCATCAACGCCGTCTGGCAACCGGCAGCAGCGCCCGCCACGGCGGCCAGAGCGGCAACCACCGTCTTGCCGCTTCCGACATCTCCTTGCAACAGACGCGACATCGGATGCGGTTCGGCCAGATCCGCCGAGATCTCGGCCCAGGCCCGACGTTGCGCAGATGTTAGTTCGAAGGGAAGACCGGCGAGCGCGTGTTCGACAGCCGGGCCGAGCGCGATAGCGATTCCCGGCTCGCTCGCTCGCTCGGCGTTGCGGAGCGCCAGACCCAGTTCGAGCAGGTAGAGTTCCTCCAGCACCAGCCGCTCGTGGGCCGCGCTCTCGTGGTCGCGAAGGGCGTCGGGGTCGGCGCCGGGCAGCGGATCATGAATCTCGCGAACGGCCTCAGCGGTTCCGGGAAGCGAACGCTCGCGCACCACGGACTCCGGCAACGTGCTCGGCACCAGGTCGGAGTAGCCGGCGACGGCCCTTGCGACCCAGCCACGAAACGTCCGCGGCGGAATCCCTTCCGGAGCGGTGTAGACCGGGACCAGGCCGACCCCGTCAGCCACCTCGCCAGCCTCGCCCTCGGCCAGCACGTCGGTCTCGGGATGCACGACTTCCTTGTCGAAGCGGTAGCGACGCACCTCACCCGTCGCGCGAACCCGAGCGCCCTTCTTGATTGATTTTGCAAGGGAATCACCGCCGCGAAACCATTTGAGGTTCACCGTGCCCGTGCCGTCCGTGAGCACGGCCTGGAACATCCGCCGGCCGCGCCCGCGTCCGCGAGGCGGGATCGAAACGTGGTCGGCAAGCAGTACCTCGCCGACGAAGGTGGCCCGCGTGCCCACCTGGAGCGCACCGATCTTCTGCAACGTGCGCCGGTCGTCGTAGCGGGTCGGCAGATGGAAGAGCAGATCGACGATCTGCCGCAGGCCGCGACGCGCGAGCGTGTCCGCGCGGCGCGGCCCGACACCGGGCAAGGTCGAAACGCTCCGGGCGAGCGCCTGGTCCGGGTAGTCGGAAGCCCGCAAAGGCGCCAGCCACACGAGCGCGTCCGCCAAGGCGGCACGACGAGCCTCGGGCTCGAGAGGCTTCTCGAAACGCTTGGCAACGCGTTCCAGGATCTCCCGGGCATCCTGCGGGATCGCCAACGCCGCAGTCCGCTCTGCGGCCGTCTTCAGCGTTCCCTCCAGACCGCGCACGCGCTCCGCATTGGCGAAGTCATCGCCAGCCGCGAATTCGAGCGGCTTCACCAGCGCTTCGAGCGCCGCATGAAAGGGAACCGGTTGCACGGCTGCAGGGTAGCCGTCCAGGCCGATCCGCTCGCGTCGACCGAGCTTCCTGGTCCCACGCATCGAGCGCGGAATCAATACGCCGGGTGGATATCCTGGATCGGCTTGACGCCGATGGTGCCGTCGCGGGTCGCGTGCACGGCGCCGGCGGCGGCGCGCAGTGCCGCGAAGGTCGTGAAGTAGGCGATGCCCTGCTGGAGTGCGGCGCGGCGAATCACGAAGGAATCGCGCACCGCTTTCGGATCCTGCTCGACGGTATTGAAGACGACGTCGACCTCACCGGCCTCGATCCGCTCGACCACGTTTGGTGAGCCCTCGCCGACCTTGGGAACCAGCTCGACGGGAATCCCGAGGGCGTGGATCACGCGGGCCGTACCCTTGGTGGCCAAGAGCTTGAAGCCTGCATCTGCAAGTTCCTTGACGGCTTCGCCGATGCGCACCCGATCGGCTTCGCGCACCGAGATCAACGCGGTTCCGCCGGCGGGAATTGGATTGCCCGCCTCGATCTGGGCCTTGGCGTAGGCGCGCGCGAACTGGGAATCGATGCCCATCACTTCGCCCGTGCTCTTCATCTCCGGGCCGAGCACGGTATCCACGCCGGGGAACTTCACGAACGGGAAGACGGCCTCCTTCACCGAGTAGTGACGCGGCCAGATCTCCTGGGTGAAGTCGAGTTCGACCAGGCTCTGCCCGCCCATCACCAGGGCTGCGAGTTTCGCCAGCGGGCGCCCGATCGCCTTCGAGACGAACGGTACCGTCCGCGAGGCACGCGGGTTCACTTCGATGACGTAGAGGTCCGAATCCTTCACCGCGAACTGCACGTTCATCAGACCGATCACACCGAGTTCGAGTGCGAGTGCCCGGGTGGCGTCGAGAATCTCGTCCACCACGGTCTTCGAGAGCGAGTACGGCGGCAACGAACAGGCGCTATCGCCAGAGTGCACGCCGGCCTCTTCGATGTGCTCCATCACGCCACCGATGACGACGCGCTCGCCGTCGCAGATGGCGTCCACGTCGACCTCGATGGCATCGGCCAGGAAGTGATCCACCAGCACGGGATGCTCGGGCGAGGCCTTCACGGCCGTGCGCATGTACTCGGCCAGCGACTCGCGGTCGTGGACGATCTGCATGGCGCGGCCACCCAGCACGTAGGAAGGCCGCACCAACACGGGGTAGCCGATGCGCTCGGCGGCGGCATCGGCTTCCGCTTCGCTGCGGGCCAGGCCCGACGGTGGCTTCCGGAGCCCGAGCTTCTCGAGCAGGTCGTCGAAGCGCTCGCGGTCCTCGGCGCGATCGATGGCGTCCGGCGGCGTCCCGATGATGGGGACGCCTTCGCGCTCGAGGGCCATCGCCAGCTTGAGCGGCGTCTGGCCGCCGAACTGGACGATTACGCCCTTCGGCTTCTCCTTGTGGACGATCTCGAGCACGTCTTCGAGGGTCAACGGCTCGAAGTAGAGCCGATCGCTCGTGTCGTAGTCGGTGGAGACGGTCTCCGGGTTGCAGTTGACCATGATCGTCTCATAGCCGGCGTCTGCCAACGCGAAGGCCGCGTGCACGCAGCAATAATCGAACTCGATGCCCTGGCCGATCCGGTTGGGTCCGCCGCCGAGGATCATGATCTTGTCGCGATCCGTGGGCTCGGCTTCGCACTCGTCCTCGTAGGTCGAGTAGAGGTAGGGCGTATGCGCCTGGAACTCGGCGCCACAGGTATCCACGCGCTTGTAGACCGGGCGCACGTCGTTCTCGTGCCGGAGCGCGCGTACCTGCGCTTCGTCGAGCTGCCACAAATCTGCCAGCCGACGATCGGAGAACCCCGCCTGCTTGGCGGGTCGCAACCACTCGATGCGATCCGCTTCCGAGGCACCCGCCAACTCGCCCTCCATCTCGACGATCTCGTAGAGGTTGCGCAGGAACCAGCGGTCGATCTTCGAACGCTCGAAGATGTCCTCGACACTGGCTCCCCGTCGGAAGGCTTCGGCGATCGCCCAGGGGCGGTCCGGCCGCGGCTGTTCGATGTAGCGCCAGAGCGGCTCGAGGCTGTCGCCGCCCTCGTCGATCTCGGGCGCTTCCAGGCCCGCATAACCAATCTCGAGCGAGCGCAGCGCCTTCTGGAAGCTCTCCTTGAAGGTCCGCCCGATCGACATCGCCTCACCCACGCTCTTCATCTGTGTGGTCAGGATGTCATCGGCGCTCGGGAACTTCTCGAAGGTGAAGCGGGGAATCTTGGTCACGACATAGTCGATCGTCGGCTCGAAGCTGGCCGGCGTCTCGCGGGTGATGTCGTTCGGAATCTCGTCGAGCGTATATCCAACGGCGAGCTTGGCAGCGATCTTGGCGATCGGGAAGCCGGTGGCCTTCGAAGCGAGTGCCGAGGAGCGCGAGACCCGCGGGTTCATCTCGATCACGACCAACGAGCCATCCTCCGGATCCACGCCGAACTGGATGTTGGAACCGCCCGTGTCGACGCCGATCTCGCGGATGATCGCGATCGATGCGTCGCGCATGACCTGGTACTCACGATCCGTGAGCGTCTGAGCCGGCGCGATCGTGATGGAGTCGCCGGTATGCACGCCCATCGGATCGAAGTTCTCGATCGAACAGATGATCACCACGTTGTCCGCGGCGTCGCGCATGACCTCGAGCTCGTATTCCTTCCATCCGAGGACGCTCTGCTCGATCAGGCAGGTGTGCCGAGGGGATTGCTGCAACGCCCATTCGACGAGTTCATCGAACTCGGCGTCCTCGTAGGCGATGCTGCCGCCGGTCCCGCCCAGCGTGAAGCTCGGCCGGATGATGGCCGGAATGCCCGTGGTCTTGACGATCTCGCGGGCCTCTTCGAGGGATTTCGCATAACCCGACCGGGGCAACTTCAGCCCGATCTTCTCCATCGCCTCGCGAAACTCTTCGCGGTCTTCTGCCTTCATGATGGCCGGCAGCTGCGCACCGATCAGCTGCACCCCGTGGCGATCGAGTACGCCGGCCTCCGCCAGGTCCACGGCCAGATTGAGCGCGGTCTGGCCGCCAATGGTCGGCAACAGGGCGTCGGGCTTCTCGGCCATGATGATCTGCTCGACACATTCGACGGTCATCGGTTCGATGTAGGTACGATCCGCCGTCTCTGGGTCGGTCATGACCGTCGCCGGATTCGAATTCAGCAGGACGACCCGGTAGCCCTCCTCCTTCAGCGCCTTGCACGCCTGGGTCCCCGAGTAATCGAACTCGCAGGCCTGACCGATCACGATCGGGCCGGAGCCGATCACCAGGATCGTGTGGATATCGTCTCTGCGCGGCACCTAGGCTCCCTTGGCGACCTGGGCACCGCTGACCTTCTCGCCATTTCGATGGCGGAGCGTCATTTCGCGGAACCGGTCGAAGAAGTATCGGACGTCGTGAGGCCCCGGCGACGCCTCCGGGTGGTACTGCACCGAGAAGAGCGGCAGTTCGCTATGCGCCAGCCCCTCCACGGTGTCGTCATTCAGATTGATGTGGGTGACCTCGACCGGCTCGCCGGCAGAACGCAGGCTGTCGGCTTCCACCGCATAGCCATGGTTCTCGGCGCAGATCGCGACCTTGCCAGTCGCGAGATCCTTGCCCGGTTGATTGCCGCCGTGGTGTCCGAACTTGAGCTTCCGGGTGCTGCCCCCGAGCGCCAGGCCCAGGATCTGGTGCCCGAGACAGATGCCGAAAACCGGGTACTCACGCGTCAGCGCGAAGACGTGCTCGCGAACGCCTTCGACGGCAGCGGGATCCCCCGGACCGTTGGAAAGGAAGACCGCGTCCGGAGCCAAAGCGCGCACTTCCGGCGCGCTGGTTCTCGCCGGAACGACCGTCACCTCGAAGCCTTGCTCGACCAGCATTCGCAGGATGTTCCGCTTCACGCCGAAGTCGTAGACAACGACCCTGAGCGCCGGGCTCGGGGGCCTGGAACGCGGCAGCTCCCCGCGCACACCGCGCCAGTCGCCTTCGTTCCAGCCGTAGGCCTTCTCGCAGGTCACTTCCGCCACCAGGTCGATCTCTTCGAGGGATGGTGCCGAGCGCGCTCGGTCGACGAGTTCAGCCTCGTCCTGCAGCTCCGGATCCGTACTCAGGCAGCCGTTCTGGAAGCCACCATCGCGAATGCGCCGTACCAGTGAGCGGGTATCGATCCCGGCGGCCGCCGGAACGCCGCTGCGCTCGAGGAACGCCGGCAGCGATTCCTCCGAGCGAAAATTGCTAGGCGCAGGGTAGATTTCCTTCGCGATGAAGCCGCGCAGGAAGGGCCGCGCTGATTCGTCGTCCGCGCGGTTGATCCCGACGTTCCCGATCTGGGTGTAGGTCATCGTGACGATCTGGCCGGCGTAGGAAGGATCCGTCAGGATCTCCTGGTAGCCGGTCAGACTGGTGTTGAAGCACACCTCGCCGCTCGAAACGGTACGGGCCCCATGCGAGGTGCCTCGGTAGATGGTTCCGTCGGCGAGCGCCAGGCGCGCGGGAGCCGGTGCCTGGCTCATGGATGCAACACTCCTCGGTCTACGTGATAGACAACGACGCCTGCGACGAGTGTCGTCTCGATGCGGCCCTGCATTTCCTGCCCGGCCCAGGGCGAGTTGCGGCTCTTCGAATAGCCCTTCGCCGGGTCGTAGGTCCAGCGACGTTCGGGATCGAAGATGACCACGTCACCGGGTGCGCCGCGAACCAGACGCCCGGCATCCAGGTGGAAGACCTGGGCCGGGTTGCAGGTCAACGCGGCGATCAGCTGGGCCGGTGAGAGCCGACCGCTCCGCACCAGTTCGAGCACGACCGGGAGCGCCGTCTCCAAGCCGAGGACGCCCGGAGGGGCCTCGGTGAACTCGACGTCCTTTTCGTGCACGGCGTGGGGCGCGTGATCGGTGGCGATCGCGTCGAGGGTGCCATCGGCGAGCCCCTCGATGCAGGCATCGACGTCGGCGGCACTGCGCAGCGGCGGCGACATCTTCGTGTTCGTGTCGTACCCGGCGGTCTCGGCATCGGTGAGCACCAGGTGATGCGGCGTCACTTCGCCCGTCACATGGATCCCGCGATTTCGCGCCTCGCGAATCAGCGTGACGGCGCCCGCCGTCGAGACGTGACCCACGTGCAGGTGACCGCCCGTGATCTCGGCGAGGTGGATATCGCGAGCAACGCTGATGGTCTCGGCGGCCGCCGGATTCCCCGGCAGACCGAGACGGGTCGAGACCGGTCCTTCATTGACCACGCCGTCGCGCACCAGCGTCAGGTCTTCGGCGTGCACGCTGACCGGCCGATCGACCATCTTCGAGTACTCGAGCACGCGCCGCTGCATGTCGCTGTCCATGATCGTCTTGCCATCGTCGCTGAAGGCCACCGCACCCGCTTCGACGAGGGCGGACATCTCGGTGATCAGCTCACCTTTCAGGCCCTTCGTCGCCGCCGCCACCGGCAAGATGCGCACCGGGCTCTCGTGGCGGGCGCGATCCAGGATGTACTCCGTCACCGACGGGTCGTCGTTGACCGGATCCGTATTCGCCATGCAGCAGATCGACGTGAAGCCGCCGGCCGCACCCGCGCTACCGCCCGACGCGATGTCTTCCTTGTACTCCTGACCGGGTTCGCGCAGATGCGCGTGCAGGTCGACGAAGCCCGGCGTTACCCAGAGGCCGGCCGCGTCCACGAGCTCCGCATCGCGCGCGTCGATGTTGCTCTCGACGCTGACCACGCGACCGTCTTCGAGCAGCACGTCGGCGATCTCGTCCCGATTGGTGGCAGGGTCGATCACCCTGCCCCCACGAATCAACACGCGAGCCACTAGGAATCCTCCTCTTCGGTCGGACGCGGCTGCGGGCGACCCGCCAGCAAGTAGAGAACGGCCATCCGAAGCGCCACACCGTTTCGAACCTGATCGAGGATCACGCTGGGCCGGTGATCCGTCAGATCATGGGAAAGCTCGACACCGCGATTCACCGGCCCCGGATGCATCACGATGGCATCTTCCTTGGCGAAGCGAAGCTTCGCGCGATCGACGCCGAACGTCGCGTGATACTCACGCACGCTGGGCATGATCGCACCGGACAACCGTTCGCGTTGGATCCGCAGTGCCATCACGACATCGGCGCCATCGATGGCTTCGCGCAGGGAGCCGAAGGCCTTGACGCCGAGGCTCTCGACGTTTGCCGGGAGCATCGTCGGAGGCCCGGCCACGCGAACTTCCGCGCCCATCTTGGTGAATGCGTAGATGTTCGAACGCGCGACGCGAGAGTGCGCGATGTCTCCGACGATCGTCACCGTAAGCCCGTCTGCACGGCCCTTCTTCTCGACCACGGTCATCAAGTCGAGCAGTGCCTGGGTCGGGTGCTCGTGGGCGCCGTCTCCCGCGTTGATGACGGGAGCCTCGAGTTCGTCGGCGATGCGCTTGGGTACACCGGCAACCTTGTGGCGGACGACGACGGCGTCGGGATCCATTGCATCGAGGGTCTTCGCGGTATCGATGATGCTCTCGCTCTTCGACAGACTCGACGACGACGGGCTGAAGTTCACGACATCGGCGGAAAGGCGCTTGCCAGCGATCTCGAAGCTCGTCCGCGTGCGCGTCGAAGACTCGAAGAACAGGTTGATGATCGTGCGACCGCGAAGCGTCGGCACCTTCTTGACATCGCGCTCGCCGACCTCCTTCATGTGCGCGGCCGTTTCGAGGATCAGCTCGATATCGTCGCGATCGAGATCCTCGATTCCGAGCAATCCGCGTCCCATCATGACGTCGCACCCCCATCGGCATCGCCGCGAACCAGCACCACTTCCATCGCGCCGTCGGACGCGTCCTCGGCGCGGAACTTCACCCGATCCGAGCGGCCGGTGGGGATGTTCTTGCCGACGTAATCGATTCGGATGGGCAGCTCGCGGTGCCCGCGATCGACCAGTGCCACGACCTGCACGGCACGCGGCCGACCGAAATCCATCAGCGCGTCCATGGCGGCCCGGATCGTGCGTCCGGTGCTCGCGACGTCATCGACCAGCACCACCACGCGGTCGTCGACGGCGGAGGGCATCTCGGTCTTGCGCAGCCGCGGACGCGAGCCGCGCGCAACCAGATCGTCGCGGTAGAGGGTGGTATCGAGCACGCCGATCGGCAGCTCGAGATCGGCGATTTCATTGAGATTGCGCGCAATCTGCCGGGCGAGCGGGACGCCCCCGTTGGGGATGCCGACCAGGTAGAGAGCGCCGGGGTCTTCCGTGCGCTCGAGGATCTCGTGGGAGATCCGGACCAGGGCGCGCCGGATGCCGAGATCGTCCAATAGAACGCCGGCTTCGTGCGCCGCTTCGTGCGCCGCTTCGTGCGCGCGCTCACCTGCCCTTGCGGGGGCCGTCTTGGGGGGATCGGTCACCAACCTGCGCCTTTCCCCGCCTCACCGGACGGAGTTAAAAGGAGCGAAATGCCGCGCGCAGCATACCCACCACCAGCCCCTCCGCCAAGAGCGGGGACGGACTCCTCAAGTTTCAACTTTGCAAGTTTCCCAGTGGGGAAACTTGCAAAGTTGAAACTTGAGGAGTCCGTCCCCGCTCCTAGATCTCTGGGCCTTCGCCGGGGGCTAGACAGTCTACGGAGCTTCCCATGCGGTCCCAGCGCATCTTGTTGGTGAGGTTGTCGAGCCAGGTCAGCGGATTCAAGAGGGAAAACCAACTGCCGTTCCAATCCCAGGACCAGTAATTAAGGCCAGCTGGGCCAGAAAGATCGATGAGTTGCACCGTTCCGGCGCTCCGGCCGTCCCGGGAGTTGTCGCGGTTGTCGCCCATGAAGAGGTAGCGGCCGGCTTCGATGGTTCGCTCGCGCATTCCGGGGCCGGGGTCGTTCGGATCGTCGAGCACGACATGACGGCATTCGCCCAGCGTCTCGATGTTCACGTCGCGCACCACGCCGCGTTCGTCCGTGAACGTCAGACCGGTCTTCTCGAGCGGAACCGGCTCGCCGTTCAGGATCAACCGGCCGCCGCGGTAGGCGATGCGATCGCCGGGCATGCCCACCAGGCGCTTCACGAAGTTGTCCGTCGGCAGGTCCGGGCGAACGTCGGGCGGGTAGATGTTGTGGTCCGGCGAGCGCGCGAACTGGAAGACGATCACCTCACCGCGCTCGGGTTCGCGCAGACCCGGCGCGCGCGAATCCATGCCCGGGACCCGCGGCCCGTAGACGAACTTGTTGACGAAGACGTGGTCGCCGATCAGGAGCGTTGGCAACATCGAACTCGAAGGCACGTAGAAGGTCTGGAACAGGAAGGTACGGACGACCAGGGCAACGGCCACCGCCAGGACCAGGGTCGGCACATCCTCGCGCCAGAAGTCGGTGGCGACTTCTTCCTCATCGTTCGACCCGTCCAACGCTCTGCTCGCTTCCGACTCACTCATTCGATCGCCTCTCCGACTCGGTTCCAACGGGTTCGCGACAGCGCATGCCACCAGCTTCGCGGCGCATCCCAACGTAGGGGCTCGCTCCCGAGATCCCAGGACCAGTACACGAACGCGACCGGGCCGATCAGGTCCTGGCGCGGAACAGTCCCGAGGTAGCGACTATCGCCCGAGTGGTCGCGGTGGTCGCCCATCATGAAATATCGACCGTCGGGCACGTCGAACACGAAATCAGGCCCCGGCGCCACCGTGTCCCGGAGCAGCGGATGATCCCCTGCCGCGAGTCGCTCACGCCAGCCCTCCAACCGACGACCGGCCGTGTCCACCCAGATCTCGCCCGTCGGCCAGGCCTCGACGACCTGTCCATTGACGAACAATCTGCCCGCCCTTCCCTCGACCCGGTCGCCGGGTAGGCCGACCACGCGTTTGACGAAGCGCTCGACCGGAAAATCGGGCTGCTCGTCCCGCGGCGCGATCTGTTTGCCGCGCCTGCCGAGTTCGAAGATCACCACCTCTCCGCGCTCTGGTTCTCGGACAGCCGGAAGCCGGATATCCGTGAACGGGAGCGGGGCACCGAAGACCCACTTCGCCGCAAACACATGGTCGCCACTGCGCAGTGTCGGCAGCATCGATTCCGAGGGGATTCGAAATGGCTCGATCACACAGGCCCGGAGCCCGAGCGTCAGGACGAGGGCGGCGACCACGACCGCGAGCTGATCGGCCAGCCAGCGGAGCGATGCAGCGCCGCGCTCGGCACCGCTTCCCCTGGCCGGCACCGGGGCCACTCCTACTCGCGAAGCCTGACTCAACCGTCATCCCCGAGCTTCAACGCCGCGAGAAAGGCCTCCTGGGGAATCTCCACCGAGCCGACCCGTTTCATGCGTTTCTTGCCCGCCTTCTGCTTCTCGAGCAGCTTCCGCTTGCGGGTAATGTCGCCGCCATAACATTTGGCCGTGACGTTCTTGCGTAGGGCCCGGACGGTGGTGCGCGCGATCACCTTCGCGCCGATCGCGGCCTGGATCGCCACTTCGAACATCTGGCGCGGAATGAACTCCTTGAGTTTTCGGGCTAGCTCGGTGCCCCGGTTCTGCGCCTTGTCGCGATGCACGATCAATGAGAGGGCGTCGACGGGCTCCTGGTTCACCAGGATGTCGAGCTTCACCAGATTCGCCGCCTGATAACCCACCACATCGTAGTCGTAGGAGCCATAACCACGCGTCACGCTCTTGATCCGATCGTGAAAGTCCGCGACGACCTCGGCGAGGGGCAGCTCGTAGCGAATCTGCACGCGCGAGCCGTGAACCGTCATGTCGCGTTGGGTCCCGCGCCGATCCTGACAGAGCGCCATCACCGAGCCCACGTATTCCTGGGGAACGTGGATCGTGGCCAGGATCATCGGTTCTTCGACCCGTTCGATGTCATTCGGATCCGGCAGCGCCGCCGGGGTCTCGATCTCGAAGGTCTCGCCGCTCTTGGGCACGACGCGGTAGCGAACCGTCGGTGCCGTCGTCACGAGCGACAAGTCGTACTCGCGCTCGAGACGTTCCTGGATGATCTCGCAGTGCAAGAACCCGAGGAAGCCACAGCGAAAACCGAAACCGAGGGCGACGCTCGACTCGGGCTCGTACTGGAACGAGGCATCGTTCAGGCGCAGCTTCTCCAGCGCCGCCTTCAGCGGTTGATAGTCCTCGGCCTCGACCGGGTAGAGCCCACTGAAGACCATCGGCTTGACTTCACGGAAGCCCTCGAGCGCCTCCGGCGCACCGTGCTTCGTACTCGTCACGGTGTCGCCGATGCGAAGGTCCGCCAGCGTCTTGATGCCGCAAATCAACACGCCCACCTCGCCGGCCTCGAGGCTCTGCACCTTGCGGGGGTGCGGATCGACGACGTGGATCTCGTGGACCTCGTGCTCGGTCCCCTGCTGCATCAGGGTGACCTGATCTCCGCGCTTGACGCGACCATCCACGACGCGCACCAGGGCCGCGACGCCCACGTAGCTGTCGAACCAGGCATCGAAGATCAGGGCGCGTAGCGGCGCCTCGCGATCCCCACGCGGCGGCGGCACCACCTGCACGATGCGCTCCAGGATCTCTTCCACGCCGGCACCGGACTTCGCAGAAACCGGCAGAACGCTCGTGGCATCCAGGCCGATCACATCTTCGATTTCCTGCGCCACACGATCCACATCGGCGGAAGCGAGATCGATCTTGTTCGCCACCGGGATCAGCTCGAGATCGGCGTCGATGGCAAGATAGGCGTTGGCCAGGGTCTGGGCCTCGATCCCCTGGGTCGCATCGACGACCAGGATCGCCCCTTCGCAGGCTTGGAGCGCGCGGGAAACCTCATAGGAGAAGTCCACGTGCCCGGGCGTATCGATCAGGTTCAGCAGGTACTCTTCGCCATCGGCCGCGCGCCATAGCATCCGTGCCGTCTGCGCCTTGATGGTGATCCCGCGCTCCTGCTCGAGATCCATCTTGTCGAGGAACTGTGCCTTCTTCTCGCGGTCGCCGAGGGAACCCGTCGCATCGAGCATTCGATCGGCGAGGGTGCTCTTGCCGTGGTCGATATGCGCGATGATGCAGAAGTTCCGGATGCGGGACGAATCCATCAGGCACCGGACTCCCGCGCCTTCAAAGCGCCAACGAAATATTCGTGGGTTCGTTGCAAGCCCTCATCGGCGCTGACCTTGGCTTCCCAATCGAGGTGCTTGCGCGCCAGTGTGATATCCGGACGTCTCACCTTGGGATCGTCCGCTGGCAGCTCCTTGTGGACGATCCTGCTCTGGCTGCCGCACAACCCGACGATCTTTTCCGCTAGTTGCAGCATGGAGATCTCGGCCTGGCTACCGATGTTCATCGGCCCGATGTAATCCGAACCCAGCAGACGCCAGATCCCCTCGACCAAATCGTCGACATAACAAATGGAGCGCGTCTGGCTGCCATCGCCGTAGACCGTCACGTCATCGCCGCGTAGCGCCTGGGTAAAGAAATTCGGGATGGCTCGGCCATCGTCGATCTGCATACGGGGACCGAAGGTATTGAAGATGCGTACGATCCGGACATCCACCCCGTGGTGGCGGTGATAGGCCATGGTCATCGCCTCTGCGAAGCGCTTGGCCTCGTCGTAGACACCGCGGATGCCGACCGGGTTCACGTTGCCGAGGTAGGTCTCCGGCTGCGGCGAGACCTGGGGGTCGCCGTAGCACTCGGAAGTGGACGCCATCAACAGACGCGCCCCCTTTTCCTTGGCGAGGCCAAGCGCCTTGTGGGTCCCCAACGAACCGACCTTGAGGATCTCGATCGGCAAACGTTCGAAATCCGCTGGGCTGGCCGGGGATGCGAAGTGCAGGATCGCGTCGAGCGGGCCATCTACGTAGAGATAGTTCGTCACGTCGTAGTGACGGAACGAAAACTTCGGGTGCCCGAGCAGCTCCGCGATGTTCGCCATGTTCCCGGTGAGCAGGTTGTCGAAGACCAGGACTTCGCAGTCCTCCTCCAGCAAGCGCCGACACAGGTGCGAGCCGATGAAACCGGCCCCACCGGTCACCAAGACTCGTTTGAAGCTGCGAGCTGCCATTCCGATCGTCTCCTTCGCTCGTCGTCGCGAGCCAGTTAGGCCGGTACGTCCACTGGTGCGTCCTCGGATCGGAGGTACGCCCGTAGCGCTTGGCGCCAGTCCGGAAGCACGACCCCGAGTCGGGCCGCCTTCTCACAATCGAGCACCGACCACGCTGGCCGGGCCGCATCCGTCTGGATTTCGTGACTCCCGATGCGCGCGACGGAGACGTCCGGGTGGCCGGCCGCGTCCAACGCCTCGCGGGCGAGGCCCCACCAGCTGGTCTCGCCCGTGCCGGCGAGATGATAGACACCGCGCGCACCCCTCTCCACCAGCGCCAGCAAACCGAGCGCCAGATCGTGGGCCCGGGTCGGTCGGCCATATTGATCATTCACCACGCGAATCGGCTGGTTGCCGCCCGCCTGCGCAAGGATTGCCGCCACGAAGTTCCGGCCCCGGCCATAGACCCAACTGGTCCGCACGATCAGGGTCTCCGGCAGGGCTGCCTGAACCCGCGCCTCGCCCTCGAGCTTGGTTCGTCCGTAGACCGAGCGCGGCGCCGGTGTGTCGTCTTCCTGCCAGGGACGATCACCCTCCCCGGAGAAGACGTAGTCCGTCGAGATGTGTACCAGCCGAATGCCGAGATCGGCGCAGACCGACGCCAGGACCTCTGGCGCCAATGCGTTCTCGCGGTGAGCCAGAGCGGGCTCGCGCTCGCAGCGATCCACCTGGGTGAGCGCGGCGGCATTGAACACCACCTCGGGCTGGAGCTGGCGCAAGGCGCCCCCGACGGCTGCGGCGTCGCCGATGTCGAGTTCGTGGCCCTTCGCCTCGGCGTTCTTCCCGAGTGCTCCTTGGAGGGCCCAGCCCAGTTGGCCTGCGCCGCCGGTGATGAGTGCGCGCATGCCTAACGCTCGCGCGAGAGCACCCAGGTCGGGAGCCGGTGCTCGGCCTTGAGACGCCGCGCCAAGCGCGTCGCCTCCTCGCGGGTATCGAGGGGCCCCACTCGGACCTTGTAGCGCGCTCCACCTGGTTCGTTCGCTACGTAGGTCGGCATGCCCAGGCTGCCGAGTTCGGCTGCGAGTTCTTGCGCTGCCGCGTCGGTCGAAAACGCACCTACCTGGATCGCGAAGCCTCCCGGACTTGCCGGACTTGCCTGCCGCGACGGCGGCGCCGCCGCCACCGATGCAGGCCTGTTGGGAGCCGATGCGACGGCGTATTCCGTGTCGGATGGCTCCGGGACGACCGACTCGTCCAGTGCGACCTCGGTGGTCTTCCCGGCGAGATGCTCCATCACGAGTTCGGGTTCTTCGAAAGCGGTGCCGGCAACGAGACCCACACCGAACCCGGCCACGACCAGCAGCGCCGCGCCGGCCAGCGTGGCGAGCCACCCGGGGCCCTCGGATCGATTCGCAGCTGCTCGACTCGCCGTTGCCATTACATGCGCTCCGGTGCGGACATACCGAGCAACGCCAGCCCTTGCGCCATGACGCGGCGCACGGCGAAGGTGAGGCCGAGCCGTGCATTCGTCAGGCCGGCGTCGGTCGTCAGGATCTCGTGGCGATCCTTGTCCTGATAGTAGGGGTTGAACAGACCAGCGACTTCCCGGAGGTAGTAGGCGATGTGATGCGGCTCGCGACTCTCCGCCGCCCGTGAGACCATTTCAGGGAACTCGCCCAGTTTCTTGACGAGTTCGAGTTCTTCAGGAAGCTCGAGCCGCGAAGCGTCGATATCGGCGGAAGCAGGCATCGTTACCCCGCGTTCTACCGCTTGACGTTCGATCCCGTAGGTACGCGCGTGGGTGTACTGGAGGTAGTAGGCGGGATTCTTGGTCCAGTCCTTTTCCTTCGCCAGATCCAGATCGAAGTCGAGATGGCTCTGCGCGCGACGCTCGATCATGAAATAGCGGAAGACATCCGCACCGACGTCGGCCAACAACTCATCGATCGTGATGTAGGTCGCCTTGCGGGTCGACTGCTTGACGGTATGCCCGTCCGAAGAGAGCGTGACGAACTCGTGGAACAGGAACTCGACCCGAGCCGGATCGTGGCCGAGGGCCTGGATACCCGCCTTCACGTAGGGCCCCTGATCCTTGTGGTCGGCGCCTTGCACATCGATGATGCACTCGAAGCCGCGCGCGAACTTCTCGCGATGATAGGCGATGTCGGGTAGCAGATAGGTAGGCTCTCCCGAGCTCTTGACGATGACCCGATCGCGATCGAGCCCGAGATCGCTGGCGCGAAGCCAGGTGGCGCCGCCCTCGTCATAGACGAGGCCGGTCGCGCGCAGGTCACCAAGCACGGCTTCGATCTTGCCTGCCGCGTAGAACTCGTTCTCGCTGGCATAGACGTCGAAGTGGATCCCGAGCGACTCGAGCGTGCGTCGGATCTCGGCGAAGATGCGCTTCTCTGCTTCTTGCCGGAAGCCGCCGTCGCCGGGCTCATCGATCCAGCCCTCCCCTTCGCGCTCGCGGAGCGCCGCAGCGATCTCGCCGATGTATCCGCCCTGGTAGCCGTCTCGCGGGAAGAGGACGGGAAGACCATCGATCGCGTCGGGCCAGGGAAGCTCGGAATCGAGCAGCGCATCCTCCGGAGGCACTGCCGCCCGCCCAAGCTGCTCGAGATAGCGTGCGCGGACCGAATCCCCGAGCACGCGCATCTGCCGGCCACCGTTGTTGAAGTAGTACTCGCGCACGACATCCCAACCCGTGGCGAGGAGCAGCCGTGCCACGCAATCGCCGAGAATCGCCTGTCTGCCATGTCCGACACTGAGCGGGCCCGTCGGGTTCGCCGAGACGAACTCGACCTGGAGCTTGCGACCCTTGCCGTCGTCGGAAGTCCCATAGGCCTCGCCGGCGGCCAGGATCCGATCCAGTACGTCGTGCCATTGGCCACCCGCCAACCAGACATTCACGAAGCCAGGGCCCGCGATCTCCGCGCGGGCGACGAGACCGGCAGCGTCGCCGAGGCGATCGATCAGTTCCGCCGCGATCTCTCGCGGCGGCCGGCGCAAGCGGCCGGACAGGACCATCGCAGCGTTGCAGGCGAAATCGCCGTGATCCTTCTGGCGCGAAGCTTCCACCGTGATCGTGGGCAGAGCGGCATCGTCCCCGGCCTCGCGCAGGAGGTCGGTCACCTTTTCATGAAGGACAGCTTCGAGTCGTTCGCGCATGACGGTTTGGAATTGGGCCTCGGATCAACGGACCGGAAGAGTTCGCTCACTGCCGGGTAGACGAACGATCGTCTCGCCGGCACGTGCCAGCCCCAGATCCTCGCGGATGGCACGTTCCTGGGCGAGTGAATCAGCGCGAAGCGCCGTCGCCCCGGCCTGCAACGCCTGAATATGGCTTTCCAGCTCGGCGATCCGGCGCTCGGCTTCGGCGTGATCGGCACGCAGACGCCACCAGCTACGCACCCCGGTGTCGGGGTCCCAGCTCGCAAACGCCGCCACCGCGGCCACGATCCCAAGCGCGATCGCCAGGCTTCTCAGCACCCACCCCCCGGCGCAGGATCATAACGAGGCAGCGCGGCATGCGTCAGACCGGGGCCCGAAGTGGCGTGCCGGGGCTAGCAGGCTGCGGAAAAACCCACTCCCGTCGCCGGGTGCGCATCTTTCCGGCCCACTCTGCGTTGCGAAGCCTTGCTGGGGCTCGCCCCAGCGGCGGCTCCGCGCCTTGATTGGACCGAAAATCTGCGCACCGGGCTCG
>JAJDAP010000052.1 GCA_029261795.1 Deltaproteobacteria bacterium | reverse complement strand
CTGAGCTACGGAAGCGACGGCTCGTCGCAGCTGGCCGACTGATCGAAGAACGAGTCATTCTCCAACCACGAGTGCCCGCCACATGGGTCGGTCGCGGTTCCCAGAGGCGGTGCCCGCGCGGCGAGCTTCAGCCACTCGAGGATGCGCCGGGCGACGTCCGGGGCTTCGATGGCCGCGATCAGGCGCATCGTGGAGCCACAGCGGGGGCATTGCAGCGCGTCGACCTCGAAGACCCGCTGAAGCAGCGCAGCCCAGCGTAGCCGGCCCGCTTTCGCGCGGACGTCTGTTGCGTGGGGCTCGCCGTCCGGCTCTTGGCCTGGCCCGTCCGGTGCGGCCGGGCTCGCAGGCTCGCGAGAACGCCCACTCGGACGAGGTTCCTCGTTGGACAGTGAGGATGGGATGGGGCTCGCCTGCGAGTCGCTTGTCGCAGACTGCCCACTACGGGAAACGCCCTGCGTCGGCTCGTCGTCCCGCGGCCGCGCGGGCTGGCTTGGCAGAATCCGATCCCGCAGGCTCGCACCCGGCGCGAGGACTCCGTGGTAACGGACCTGGTGCGCACGGGGCGGCGGGATGAGCGGAACCAGGCGCTCGATCAACTCGCTGCGCTCCATCAGGATGTGGGTGGTTCCGTCGCGCCAGCGGGTCTTGAGCCGCAGCGTGAGCGTTCCGTCCGGCCGCTCCCCGAGTCGCTCGCTCGCGAGCGGCGGCCGGGCGACGTAGCGACAGAGCCGCTCGAGACGCGGCCGGTCCCGCGACGGGACGGCGACGTCCGCATGAAGGCTCATGCCGCCATACTGCGGTACGCGATCCGAGGCTTCCGGATCGGTGGCAGCTTCGCGGCTTTCGTGCGGCTCGACGCGATCACCGAGCCGGCGCCATGGCTCATCTTGGTGGGGACCGGTCGCGATCCGTGTTTGCAGCGAAGCCGAAGCGAGCAGCGCGAGCAGCGGCTCGTCGCGCGCCAGCGAGTCATCATCGTCTGCATCACGTGCCTCGACGACGCGCTGGATCCGCCTCGCGGCTCCCGATAGTACGCGTGCGACTTCGTCGGGTTCGGGCGGCGGCAGCGGCAGGAAGCGAGGAGGCTGGCCATGACCGAGCGCGTAGAGGTACACACCGTCGAGTGCGAGGGTGTGGAAGTGCAGGTTCAGGTTGAGCGCGGAACCGAAGCGCTGGATGAAGGTGACCGCACCGCACTGCTCTGCAGGGAAACCCCACTTTCCGCGCGCCCGTCTTCGAAGCTCCGCGAACAGTGAGCGGATGAACGCGCGTAGCACCTGGCTCGCGAGCTTCGCGTCGTACGCACAGCGGTAACGGAGCGGGTAGGGGAGCGTCAGCACCCACTGCCGGACCGGGACCTCGGGCAGCACCCGGTCGACCAGATGTGCCGCCGTATCCGCCATCCGGCGTCCCCCGCACGAGGGACAGAAACCGCGCCGTTTGCACGAGAAGGCGACCAGGCGGTCGTGCCCACAGTCGTCGCAGTGGACACGGAGGAAGCCGTGCGCGAGCACGCCGCAGCGGAGGAAGGCACGGAGCTCCTGCTCGATGAAGCGCGGGGTCGGCTGCTCTCTGTGCGCGGCGCTCGAAAGGAAGCCCGCCAGCTGTTCGCGAACGACCTGATGAAGCAGAGCCTTCTCCGGCTCATGGCGCTGGTACTCTGCCACGGGGCCCCAGTCCAGGACCGAGTGGGGGAAGCGCTGCCCGGAAGTTAGTGCCGATCGATCAGCAAGGCACCTGTACGATGTCGGATCGACGTGACTCGACCAAACTCGATGGCGACGCCAACCCCCGGGGTACGGAGGAGGGACTGACACCGGGGGAGGTGGGGGGAGGGGAGGCTCTGCACAGATTCCGCGCTAGCTGCGCTTCGACATCGAGCAGCACTGCTCAGTCTTCAGCGGGGCCCTTCAGCTCGACGGTGTTGCCGTCGGGGTCGTCGACGTAGATCGAGGGCCCGTATCCTTCTGCGCCGTAGACGCGCACGACCTCTCCCGGCTCGAATCCGGCGGCCGTCAGCTGGGAGCGGATCGTCTCGGGCTCGAAAGGCGCTACCCGCAAGCAGAAGTGATCGAGGTTCCTGGCGCCCACGCCAGGCCGAGCGCCGCCTTTCTTGCCAAGCGGAGAATCGACGGGAACGAGATCGATGAGGGCCCCGCCGGCCCGCAGCTGGATGAGACCGAGCTCGTCGAGGCGCCGCTCCTCGGTGCAGCCGAGTACCCCGCAATAGAAGGCGAGCGCCGCATCGAGGTCTGCCACGCGCAGCACGACATGATCGAGGCCGAGAGGTCGCACGATTTCTCCGCCTAACCCGTTCGGTAGGTGCGTTCGAAGGCCTGGCGGGCGTAGCCTCGCTCCATCGCCAGCTCGATCAGACGATCGAGCAACGCCGGGTAGGAGAGTCCGCTCGCCTGCCACAAGCGCGGGTACATGCTCACATCGGTGAAACCGGGCAGGCTGTTCACCTCGTTGAGATAGATCCTGTCGGTTTCGCGTTCGAGGAAGAAATCCACCCGCGCGAGTCCGGCGCCTTCGAGGATCTGGAATGAGCGGATGGCGAGCGCGCGCATCTCGTCGCTCTGCTCAGCGCTGAGCTCGGCGGGAACCACCAGCTCGGTGGCCTCGTCCACGTACTTCGATTCGTAGTCGTACCACTCGGTCTTCGGGACGATCTCTCCGGCAACCGAGGCTTCCGGCGCGTTGTTGCCGAGTACGGCCACTTCGATCTCCCGGGCGTCGATGGCTTGTTCGACCAGGACCTTCGCGTCGTACTGAGCTGCATTGCGCAGCGCCGGGCCCATTTCTTCCACTCGTTTGACCTTGCCGATCCCGACCGATGAGCCGGAGTTGGCAGGCTTGACGAAGGCCGGCAGCCCGATCTCGGAAACCGCGCGCGCCACGCAGGCGCGCTCGTCGGCTTCGAGTTCGTGGGCGCGGACCGTCACCCAAGGCACCACGGGAATGCCATCGGCCTGGAGCAACTTCTTGGCGATGTCCTTGTCCATCTGCACGGCGGAGCCGAGTACACCGGCACCGACGTAGGGAAGGCCGGCGAGCTCCAGGAAGCCCTGAAGCGTGCCGTCCTCGCCGCCGGCGCCGTGGACGATGGGAACGATCACGTCGAGTTCGGCAGCTGCTGCGCCACTCGAAACAGAGACCAGCTGGCGTGCGCCCGGAACTGCGGGAAGCGTGACTTCCTCTCCCTGGACGACCGAGGCCGGTAGCATGTCGGGCGTGCCGAGGTGCCAACGGCCCTCGTGAGAGATGGCGATCAGCGTGGTGTCGTATCGGTTGGGGTCGAGGGCCGCCAGGATCGAGGTGGCGGATGCGACCGAGACCTCGTGCTCCACGGAACGCCCGCCGAATACGACGCCAACCTTGAGCTTTGCCACCGCGCTCCCCCTTGCCACCGGATCAGGACTCTCCGATCGCCCAGGATAGCAATCCGCTTGACCCTCTCCGGGCCCGCTCCTACGCTCGGACCATGTCCGCCATCCCCCCGGAACTCCAGGCGAAACAGGCCGCTCTGTTGGCTCGCCTCCGTGCCGCCGGCCGCGTCATGGTGGCCTTTTCCGGCGGGGTGGATTCGAGTTATCTCGCCTGGGCCGCCCACCGCGCTCTCGAGAAGGACACCCTGGCCGTCACGGCGGTTTCGCCCTCCTACCCCGAATCCCATCGGGCGCTGGCCGAAGAAGTGGTGGCGGAGTTCTCGATCCCCCATCGGTTCGTCGACACCCACGAGATGGATCGCGCCGAATACCGCGCGAATCGGCCCGACCGTTGTTATTTCTGCAAGACCGAACTCTTCGAAGTGATGGGCCAGATGCGCCAGGAACTCGGCTTCGACGCCGTGGTCTACGGGGTGAATACCGATGACACCGGGGATTTCCGCCCGGGCCATCGCGCCGCGGATGAGCACGGGGTGCTTTCGCCGTTCCTCGATGTCGCGCTCTCGAAGCAGGAGATCCGGGATCTCTCTCGCGCCGCTGGCCTACCCACGGCGGATCTTCCAGCTTCGGCTTGCCTGGCGTCGCGCCTGCCCTACGGGACCGAGGTGACGCCCGAGCGACTCACCCAGGTCGATCGCGGAGAGGAAGCGCTGCGTGGCCTCGGTTTCCGACAGACGCGTCTGCGTCACCACGGCGAGATTGCCCGGGTCGAGATCGCGCCCGACGAACTCGGCCGCGCCCTGGATCCGCAGATGGCCAAGGCGATCGTGGCCGCGATCAAGCCGCTCGGCTTTCGCTATGTCTCGCTCGATCTGGAGGGCTACCGCACGGGCGCGCTCAACGAGGGGCTCGTGCAGATCGAGGGTCTGACGATCCACCCGGTGCACCAGACGGCATCGTGAGCGAACTACAAGGTGTGCACTGTACCGGGGCGCCTCGCGACCTCGGTCTGGACCAGGGCCGCGCGTTCGCGGATCGGATCCAGCGCGAAGCCGCCCGGCTCAGGGCGGATGGCGCTCTGGCGCGCTGGTTCTTCGAGCACGCCCGCTCGGGGCGTGCGGTCGCCGTGCGGCGCGACACGTTGCGCTACTTCCCGCATCTTGGCGAGCGCAGCATGGGCATGGCGCGCGGTTCCGGGGTGGGCGAGATCGCGCTTGCGGGGTTGTTGGGTCGCAGCTTCGATGGTGACGCGGGCGGAATCCTCGCACTCGCCGCCGAAGACCCCAGCGTCGGGCCCCTGATCGTGCGTACCCTCGCGGCGCGCGAGCGAGACTTGATCGTTCGCTACAGCGCGCCGGACACGGATCATGCGTCGGTGGATCTGGCCCTACCGTGGCGTGTCGCCGCCTTGGGTGGCGTCAACGAGCACGGCCTCGCCGTCGCCTCTGTCCCGCTAAAGGGCGATGTTCGCAACGGGCACGCGGCGCCGGCGATCCTGATGACCCAGGATTGTCTGCAGCGCTTCGATCTGGTCGAGAAGGCGGTCGACTGGCTGCTCGGCCGGCCCGCTGGGGGCGCTTCCAGTTTCGTACTCGCCGACGCCACCGGGGCCTTGTCGGCCGTCGATGTCACGCCGAGCGAACGAACCGTGCGTATGGCGGAATCGGGCGTACTGGTCGCCGGAGCGCCGGCGATCCGCGCGCGCCTCTCCGCAGCGGTCCGACCCGGGGAGAAGCTCGACGCGGCAAGTCTCGCCACCGTGATCGAGGGGCCGGCGGCGGTCCTCGACCCCGTCCGATGTGGGATTGGCTACTGGGACGACCCGGGTGCCGAAGCCAGCTGGTACGCAGTCGACCCGGTGAGCGATCGCACCCCGCCGTCGTCTGACGCCTAGCGACGTGGCCTTCGACGCACGTCGCTCGGGCGGCGGTTTCTGAGGCCGGTTCTAGCGTGCCAGTGCCCCCCTGGTCGCCTCGATTCGGCTTCGCAGCCAGCCGCCGATCTGGAAGTTGGTTCCGGCATCCGCGCGCGCGAGTTCCTCCAGGGCGCGGAGCTTCGCTTCGAGGGCACCGCCATGGGTGGGATCCGACGCCAGCGCGATCTCCGTCAGGTGGAGCGCCAGATCGAAGGATGGACCTTCGCGAGTTCGAGCTTCTTGCCGCGGGAGAGCAGCTCGGAGATCTGCTCACGGTCGCTTGCCCAGGCGGGCGAGAGAGCAAGCAACGCCGTGCAGAGGAAGGTCAGAAGTCGCGTCATCGGGTTCTCCTGGCAAAGGGGCCAAGAGACTCGCACGTCTTCCCGCTAGCGGCGCTTGCCGCCGCCGCCGCGACCGCCTCGTCGCCCGCGACCGCCTCGCCGCCCGCCGCCACCGCCACCGTCGGATTCGCGGGGCGATCGCTGGGCAGCTTCGTCACCGGAGTGGGCGTCTTCGCGAACGCTCGTTTCCGGGGCGTGCTCCTTCATGTAGGCCGAGGCCACGGCGGCGAGCTCTCGCAGACCGACCTCGTTCTCGGCCATCTCGCGGATCACGGGCACCCAGCGATCGACCTTGAACTCACGCTCGCGGGCGGGAATGTGGCGGATCTCCTGCTCGACCTTTACCTGAAGGCGCTCGCGAAGCCGGCCTAACAATTGCGCGTCGCTGGGAAGCTCGCGCTCGAGCACGTCGATCTCGTTGACCTTCTGCACGTTGCGGAAGCTGCCGACGTCGAGCCCGCTGACCAGCGAGATCGAGACGCCGGCCTTGCCCGCACGCCCGGTCCGGCCGGTGCGGTGGACGTAGACTTCCGGCGATTCCGGGGACGAGTAGGCGATGACGTGACTGAGATCGCTGATATCGATTCCGCGCGCGGCAACGTCCGTTGCCACCAGGAAGCGCAGGTTGCCCGCCTTGATGCGACCCATCGCGACCTCGCGGGCGGCCTGCGAGAGATCGCCCGAGATCTGGTCGGCGTCGAAGCCATGGCGTTGCAGGTACGACGTCACGAAACGCACGTCGTCCTTGGTGTTGCAGAAGATGATCGCGCTTTCTGGATCTTCGTACTCGAGGATGCGGCGAAGGTTGGCTTCCTTCTCCTGCGCAGTCGTCAGGTAATAGAAGTGCTCGATCTCGGCCGGCGAGGCCTGGTCGCCCACCATCGAGATGAACTCGGGTTCCTTCAGGAACGCCCGGGAGAGGGCCAACACCTTCTCGGGCATCGTCGCCGAGAACAGACAGGACTGGCGGCCTTCGCCGGGCAGGTAGGTCCGGATCTCGCGCATGTCGGGCCAGAAGCCGAGGGAGAGCAACTCGTCCGCTTCGTCGAAGACGACCATCTTGACCTTGGCGAAGCTCATCCGGCCCGCGCCGAGGTGATCGAGAATCCGGCCGGGTGTTCCCACGATCACGTGGACACCGGCCTCGAGGGCTTCGAGTTGCCCGGCGTAGCCGACCCCACCGTAGACGGCGAGTGTTCGCACGCCGCGCGGCTTGCCCAGGATTTCGATTTCCTTGGTGATCTGGTTGGCCAGCTCGCGGGTCGGCGCCATCACGAGGGCCTGGGGCTCCAGCAGCTCCGTATCGATCTCGCACACGATCGGAATGCCGAAGGCTCCTGTCTTGCCGCTGCCGGTCTGGGCCTGGACGATCAAATCGCCGCCCCGGCGCATCGGACTGATCGATCGAGCCTGGACGGGCATCGCCTCGGTCCAGCCAAGCGCGTCGATGCCCAGCCGGACATCCTCGGGCAGATCGGTGAAAGTGGAGTCTGTGGTCAAAGCGGGCGCAAGCTAACAGGAATGGCGTCGAGACGCCCGGAACCGGGGCTTTCGTCGCGGCTGGCCGAGTGGTAGGGCGGCCTTCCGCGGGCACATGGCTAAAGTCCCTCGCCATGTCCCGGATCACGCGAGCACAGCTGGAACGAACCGCGAGCCTGGCGCGGCTGCGCCTCGAGCCGGACGAGGTCGAGACGATGACCCGATCGCTCGAGGCCATCCTCGACTACGCCGCGCAGTTGCAGGAGGTGGATACCGAGGGGGTCGAGCCGACCACCCACGTCATGCCGCTCGCGACCCCGCTCCGGGCTGACGAGGCCCGCGACACGATCGCGCCGGAGCGCGCGGTTTCCGGTGCTCCGGCCTTCGAGGGCACCGCGTTCTCGGTCCCCAAGGTGCTCGATTCCGAGGCGGAAGGCTGATCATGAGCGAGCCTCTGGAGGGAATCGGGGTACTTCGCCTGGCGCTCGAGGCCGGCGAAGTCAGCGCGCTGGAGCTGGTCGAGGCGGCGCGGGCCCGCGAGGACGCCGTCGGCACTCGGGTCCAGGCCCTGCTGCACCCGCGCTGGGAGGCCGCGCGCAACGAGGCCGTCGCTTCCGACCAACGCCGTGCCGCCGGGGGCGTACGTTCGGCGCTCGATGGCATTCCCATCGTCTTGAAGGACAACATCGTTCAGCGCGAGGAGCCGGCGACCTGCGCTTCGAAGATTCTCGAGGGCTACCGCTCACCGTTCTCGGCGACGGCGGTCGAACGGCTGACGGATGCCGGGGCCATCGTGGTTTCGCGCGCAAACATGGACGAGTTCGCGATGGGCTCGTCCACCGAGAACTCGGTTCGCGGCCCCAGCCGCAACCCCTGGGATCTGGAACGGGCACCCGGAGGCTCTTCCGGCGGGTCCGCCGCGGCGGTCGCGAGCGGAATCGTTCCCGCTGCATTCGGCAGCGACACCGGCGGTTCGATCCGACAGCCGGCGGCTTTCTGCGGTGTCGTCGGCATGAAGCCGACCTACGGACGGGTCTCGCGCTGGGGCCTGGTCGCGTTCGCGTCCTCCCTCGATCAGATCGGTCCCTTCGCTCGAACGGCTGCGGATTGCGCCACGCTTCTCGACGTCGTGAGCGGTCACGACCCCCGGGATTCGACCTCCCTGCCGGAACCGGCGCTACATACCTCGGCTGCACTCGATGGCGATGTCTCGGGCCTCGTGATCGGAATTCCGAAGCAGACGTTGGCGCTCGAAGGCCTGGCTCCTGGCGTTCGGGATCGCGTCGGCGAGGCCGTCGCCGAGCTCGAACGAGCCGGCGCGAAGACCCGAGAAATTTCGCTGCCTAACATGCAGTACGGAATCGCCGCCTACTATCTGATCTGCACGGCGGAGGCATCGAGCAATCTCGCCCGCTTCGACGGGGTGCGGTACGGCCTGCGGGTGGAGGGTCCCGAAGGCGGGATCACGCCGATGTACGAATACACACGTTCCGCTGGCTTCGGTGACGAAGTCAAGCGCCGCATCCTGCTCGGCACCTACGCACTCTCGGCCGGCTACTACGATGCCTACTATCGAAAGGCACAGCAGGTGCGAACCCTGCTGCGTCAGGACTTTGCTGCGGCGTTCGAGGCCTGCGACGTGATCGCGACGCCGACCACACCGGAGGCCGCTTTCCGGATCGGAGAGAAGACGGCGGATCCGTTGGCGATGTACCTGGCCGACGTCTTTACCGTTTCTGCGAACCTGGCGGGGCTGCCCGGGGTCTCGGTTCCCTGTGGGTTCGACGCCGGACTGCCCGTCGGCCTCCAGATCCTCGGGCCGTCGCTGGAAGACGCCCGGGTCATGAAGGTTGCCGATGCCTATCAACGTCGCACCGACTATCACGAGCAGAGGCCTGGGCTATGACCAAACCGGCGCATCCGGACTACGACGTGGTGATCGGCCTCGAGGTCCACGTCCAACTGCGAACCGAGAGCAAGCTCTTCTCGAGTGCGGCGGTTACCTACGGCGATGAGCCCAACCATCACGTAACCGAGGTCTGCCTCGCCCTGCCCGGCGCGTTGCCGGTCTTGAATGGGCGCGCCGTCGAACTCGCGATCCGCGCGGGCGTGGCCCTCCACTGCAAGATCCATCCGGCTTCGATCTTCGCGCGCAAGAACTACTTCTATCCCGATCTGCCAAAGGGCTACCAGATCTCGCAATTCGAAGAGCCGGTCTGCACCGGGGGGTACCTCGATATTCCGATGAATGGCGGTGAGGCGAAACGCATCGGGATTACGCGCATCCATATGGAAGAGGATGCCGGTAAATCGATGCACGAGGGAACCAGCGATACGCGCGTCGACCTGAATCGTTCGGGCGTTCCCCTCGTCGAAATCGTCTCGGAACCCGATCTCCGTTCGGCAGACGAAGTGGGATCGTATCTGAAGACCCTTCGTCAGATTCTTCGCTACATCGGAGCCTCGGACGCGGACATGGAAAAGGGACAGTTTCGCTGTGACGCGAACGTCTCGCTTCGGCGACACGGAGCGAGCGAACTCGGCACGCGCCGCGAGATCAAGAACCTCAACTCGTTTCGCTTCGCGGAAGCCGCGGTGCGGACCGAGATCGACAACCAGGCACAACTGCTCGACGAAGGTGGCAGCGTGATTCAGGCCACGGTCGGATACGACTCGGATGCCGACCGCATCTTCGTGATGCGCACCAAGGAGAACGCGGACGACTACCGCTACTTCCCGGATCCCGATCTGATCCCGCTGGTGGTCAGCGAAGCACGGATTGCCGAGATCGCGGCGGAATTGCCGGAACTACCCGCCGATCGCTGCCTACGCTTCCAGGAGGAACTCGGCCTCGGCGCCGACGAAGCCCAGGTGCTGACCGGCAGCCGGGAACTCGCGGATTGGTTCGAAGCCGCCGTCGGCGATCCGAAATCCGTCCGCAATCGGGAATCCGCCGGCGATCCGAAATCCGTCGCCAACTGGGTGGTGCGTGATGTTCTGGGTGCCTTGAACGAACGCGATGTCGAGATCGACGCGGTCGCGCTCGCGCCGGAGGGGCTTGCGACGCTGGTGCGCATGGTGGACGAAGGTCGCGTCACCGCGAAGAGCGCGCGCGGCCTGCTCGCCGAGATTCTTTTCGAGGGTGGAGATCCGGAGGCCTTGATCCAGGAGCGCAGGCTCGAGGCACTTTCCGACACCGGCGAACTCGAGACCGTTGTCGACGCCGTGATTGCGGCCAACCCCGAAGCGGTGGCGTCCTACGGCGAAGGCGACAAGAAGTCCGTCAACTTCCTGATGGGTCAGGTGATGAAGAAGACGCAAGGAAAGGCCGATCCGGGATCCGTCCGCGAGATCCTCGCCCGCAAGCTGGAGGGCTGACACATGAAGTGGGTTTTCAGGGTCGTACTTGGCCTGGTCGCCGTGGCCCTGGTGGCCATCGTCGCGCTGGCATTCCTGGTTCCCCGTCTCCTCGATCAACCGGAGGTGCGTGCGCGCATCGCCGAGGGCGCCCGGGAAGTGACCGGCCGCGAGCTGACCTGGGGCGCCCTGGACGTGGCCTTCATGCCACCGGGGTTCGAAGTCACCGAGGCCGTGCTCGAGCCGGCAGCCGAAGAGGCACCTCTCGCAGCTCGACGCATCGCTCTCCGGGTGGCGTTGCTGCCATTGCTAGGTGGCGTCGTCGCCATCGATTCGCTCGAGATCGAAGGGGCCGATCTGGAGATCGTGCGCGGTGCGGATGGCATCGAACTTCCGGTTCGCAGGCCAGAGACGTCTGGTGAAGAGGCAGCGCCCAGCCGCGGATCGGACCAGGGGGCGGCACCCGATAGCGTCGATGGTGGCGAAGAGGATCCGATTGCCCTGGCTGTGCGACGAGTCCGGCTGTCGGATTCCCGAATCGTCGTGATCGATCGCACCACGACCCCGCCCGCCAGGCTGGCCCTGAATGGGCTCGACCTGACCGCACGCGGAAAACCCGATCCGGAAGCACCGATCGCCTTCGAGGCATCGGCTTCGTTCGAGAGCGGCGGCAAGCTCGAACTGAGCGGGGAGGCCAGCCTCGATGGCGCATGGTCGCTCCAAGCCGAGCTGGCGGGGCTGGGGCTCGCGCCGTTCGGGGCGTGGGTCGAGAATGTGGCCCTGCTAGGCCAGGCCGATATTCGGATGGACGCGACCGGCTCGAATGGCACACCCTCCGGGCTCACTCTCGAGATCGAGGCGCAGGCATTGGAACTGACGCGGGAAGACCTGTTCGTGTCGGGCACCATTCCCGTCGCACTTACCGCGGCCTGGCTGGAATCGGGTCGGGTTGCGGGGCCTCTCGAGATCGATCTCACCCAAGTGGCGGTTCGCTTGGGAGACCAGCTCGACAAGCCCGTCGGTGATGCGTTGGCGGTTACCGGGAAGTTGGGCTGGGATGGCGCGGACGGACTCGAACTTGGCGCAGCGCACGTGACCCTTCCGGGCGTGATCGTGACTGGCGATTTCCAGGTCCTCCCCGAACTCGCCGCTCGCCTCTCGGCGCCCGGCTTCGATCCCGCGCCATTGGCGAGCTGGTTTCCCGCGCTCGCCGACGCTCCGGTCGAGGGCCGCATCGGCCTCGAAGATTGGACGCTCTCCCTCGACCCGATGAGGTTGGGTGGCGCCGTTCACCTCGAGGGGGTGCGCGTGCCTCTCGAGGCGGGCCACGTCGCCGAGGTGTCCGGCATGCTCGAGGGCGCGGGAGACGCCGTCGACGGCACCGGGCTCCAAGTTCGCGTGGCGGAGCAACTCCTCACGGTCTCTCTACGCGTATCCGGCCTCGGCACGGCACCGGCAGCCCGGGTCGAAGTCGAGGGGACAGGGCTCGATTCGGCAGCCCTGCTGGCCGCGATCGGAGGCCCCGACGAGAGCTTGTCCGGGCCGTTGGATCTCCGGGCGCTGATCGAGGCCCCGCTCGATTCGGACCGTGAGTTCTCGCAGGTCGTGCGCGGTCGTGCGCAGTTCCAGGTTGCACCGGGAAGGCTGCGGGGCGTGTCGCTCCTGCGCAGCACTTTCGATGCGTTCGGTTCGGTCGGAAGCGTCGCGCTGCTGGCGGGCCAGACGTTTGGCGGGAGCACGCTCCAGAAGTTCTATGGGGAGGATTTCGAACGACTTTCCGGTTCCGCGCTGCTGGCGAACGGGGTCGCGCGAACCAACGATCTCCGACTCGACTATCGGCACTACAGTGCAGATCTCGCCGGCGCCTATCATCTGGCCGATGACCGGATCGACATGACCGGTCAGATCACGCTCTACGAGGAAATCGATCGCGCGCTGGCGGAGTCGACGCCGGGCGCGGTACTGGACCCGACGGCGCGCGCGGTCGACAAGACGATTCCGCTGGCGCATGTCTCAGGCACGCTCGACGATCCCAAGGTGAGGGTCACCAGCGCCACGGTCGCAGCGTTCGCGCGAAGCTACCTCGATCGCCGGAACCGCGTCGGGCGTCTTCAGGACGAAGTCGACGAGCGGCTTGGAGAGGGCTCCGGCAAGGCCGTGTTCGATGTGCTGGAGGGGATTCTCGGCGGGAAGCCACGGTAGTGTCGACGCAGCCTTGGTTCACGCTCGGCTGGGGCGAAGAGGGCGTCCTGTTGCTCGACCAGCGCGCACTCCCGGAGCGCGAAGAAGTACTCACCTGTCGGAGCCTCGAAGAAGTGGCCCGCGCCATCGAGGAACTCGTGGTACGCGGTGCGCCCGCGATCGGGTGCACGGCGGCATTGGGCGTGGCGCTCGCCGCACGAGTGTCTCGGGCGCTGGGCCCTGCCGCGTTCGCTGCCGCGCTCGACCAGGCACACGAACGGCTGGCGGCGACGCGTCCCACCGCGATCAATCTGTTCTGGGCGCTCGATCGCATGGCGGCTCGGCGTGCGGAAGCGGCGGCACGCGGCGACGCCAGCGAGGCGATCGCGGCAGCCCTGCTCGCGGAAGCCCTGGCCATCGTCGAGGAGGACGGCGAGATCTGCCGCCGGCTCGGCCATGCTGGCGTCGAACTCGTACCCGACGCAGCCCGCATCCTGACGCACTGCAATGCGGGTGCGCTCGCCACCTCGGCCTACGGGACCGCCCTCGGCGTGGTTCGTGCCGCCTTCGAGAAGGGCAGAGCGCCCACGGTCCTTGCCGATGAGACCCGGCCCTTCTTGCAAGGTGCCCGATTGACGGCGTGGGAACTGCAGCGCGATGGAATTCCGGTAACCGTCATCACCGACAACATGGCCGCGCACCTGATGCAGCGCGGCGAGGTGGATCTGATCATCGTCGGCGCCGATCGCATTGCGGCGAACGGCGATGTCGCCAACAAGATCGGCACCTACGGCCTGGCGGTGCTGGCGCGCGCGCACGCCCTCCCGTTCTACGTGGCGGCGCCGTGTTCCACCATCGACCTGGCCACCGCGAACGGCGCCGACATCCCGATCGAGGAACGCGGTCGAGACGAAGTTGCGCATTTCGGGGAGCGGCCAGTGCTGCCGGATGGCGTTCCGGTGCGGCACCCGGCCTTCGACGTCACCCCGGCCGAGTACGTGACGGCATTGGTGACCGAGCGAGGTGTGCTCCACCAGCCAGGCCAGGAGAGCATTGCCGCTCTGTTGCGCGGACATCGCGGCTGAGTTGCACAGCGGCTGCGCTCTGGCGCGGTGGAGCGCGCGAGTGTGATTCAGACCACTCCCGAGAGGGGCGCGCAGCGCCGATGCAGGTTCACTGGTCCGATCCGATCCGGTTCCCCGCTCGAAACCCGTCGCGCTCGCACGAGGGGTAGGAGTTGCCCGTTTGCCCGCCACGATTCTCTGCGCCGATGATGATCGCCACTACTGTCAGCTTCTCTCCCGAGCCTTCGAACAGGAAGGTTATGCCGTCGAGATCGCCTTCGATGGGGAAGAGGCGCTCGAGAAGATCCGCACGCTTCGTCCACAACTCGTCACGCTCGACGTCATGCTGCCCAAGCGCGACGGCTTCCAGGTGCTCGAATCGTTGCGGGCATCCGACGACGATCTGAAAGACGTCCCCGTCCTGCTCGTTTCGGGATGCTCCTTTACTGCGGACTACCAGGAGCGCGCCACGGGTCTCGCTGCGACGGCCGTGTATCAGAAGCCGGTCCCGCTGGATGCACTGCTTGGCGCGGTCGCAGACCACCTGAACAGCGGATCGACGGTATCCCGGGTGGTGGCTGGAAGGGGCAGCGAAGCGCTCAATGGGAGATTGGGAGATCTACCTGTCGCGCCGCTCATGCACCAGCTCCACGGCCTGCGTGCCACCGGCGTATTGCAGGTGCAGCACGGCAAGAAGCGCAAGCAGGTGCAGCTGCGTGATGGCTCTCCGATCGCGGTGCGTTCGAACCTGGTTCAAGAGACGCTGGGGCACCTTCTGCTCGCGAGCGGAAAGATCACAGAGGACGTGCTCCATGATTCCCTGCGACGCGTGAAGCGCGGCGAAGGCATGCACGGTCAGATCCTGAAGGCCATGCACATGCTCGACGAAGCGGATCTTGCCACGGCCCTTCGGCTGCAGGCCGATGAAAAGCTGCTCGACATGTTTGGCTGGTCGAAGGGCCGTTTCAGCTTCCACCGCGATGCTCGTCTCAAGAGTGCCAATGCGCTCGCGCTCAACCGGAGCGCGGCGAACCTGATCTGGCAGGGTGTCCAACAACGGGTTCCCCTCGCGATCGTGGATGGCTTCCTTGCCGACCACGCACGACGCGCACCGGTCCAGGGGGAGAGCGCCTTCTACAACTATCAAGACGTCGAACTGGGCGAAGAGGCGACGCGTTTCATCGCCCAGGTAGACGGCTCCAAGCGGTTGGCCGACTACACTCCCCTGGCAGAGCCCGCTCGGCGTTCGCTCTACGGGCTGATCGTGCTCGGCATGCTCGAGCTGCGGGAACTCCGCGCCTCGAGGCCGGGCTCGAGGCCGAAAGCCGCAGTGCGCCGACGTCCGATCCGCGAGGTGAGCCGAAACGTCCAGTCCGGCGATGATCGCGCGCGAGTCGGCGATCGTGAAGAAGATGACAAGCGCCTCGAACTCACGCGCCTGGCCGAGCGGATGAGCGACCAGGATCACTTCGCGATCCTCGGGATCGACCGTGGCGCCAACGACGAAGACGTGCGCACGGCCTACGCGAAGGTCGCCAAACAAACCCACCCGGACCGCTTCATCGGGGCGAGTGACGTCCTCGTTCGGCTGGCCGAGGACGTCTTCGGGACCATCTCGAGCGCCTACGAGGAGATCGGCGATCGCGAAAAGCGCAACGCCTACCTTCGCAGACAGCAAGGTCGGGACGCCGAGCAGCGGGAGCTCGAGGTCGGTCAGCGCGCGGTCCAGGCGGAACTCGCGTTCCAGAAGGGTGAGATCGCGCTCAAGGCCGGACAGGTAGGCGTCGCATTGCCGCTCTTCGAGAAGGCGGCCGAGACGTATCCCGAAGAGGGTGAGTATGTCGCCTATTGGGGATGGACCTGGTACCTCGCCGATCCCGACGCGCCGCAACGGCTCGAGCGCGCGATCACGATCGTCCAGCGGGGCCGCCAGCTGGCGCCGGACCGGGAGAAGCCCTACCTCTTCCTGGGCCGATTGTGCAAGGCGAACGGCCGAATGGACGCCGCCGAGAAGATGTTCATGCGCGCCGTTCAGCTCGACCCGGACTCCGTCGAAGCGCTCCGGGAGCTACGCCTGATCGACATGCGGCGCGAGAAATCGAAGGGATTGGTGAGCAAGATCCTGCGCCGCTAGCACGATGCTAGTTGCCGGCCAAGCGCTTGCAGTCCTCGGGAGACACTACGTTGAGTACCCCCGGTATCACGGGCAAGAAGATCTGGCTGGACGGCCAGATGGTCGACTGGGACAAGGCCCAGGTCCACGTCCTTACCCACACCCTGCACTACGGTCTGGGCGTATTCGAGGGGATTCGTTGCTACAGAACCGATGACGGCCGGTCGGCCGTGTTCCGATTGAAGGAGCACGTCAGCCGTCTTTTCGAGAGCGCGCATATCAATCTCATGGAGATTCCGTTCTCGGAAGCCGAGATCACAGAGGCGATCCTCGCCTGTCTACGCGAGAACGAGCTGCCTGAGGGCTATATCCGTCCGCTCGCTTTCATCGGCGAGGGCGCCATGGGTCTCCATCCGGGCGACAATCCGGTGCGGGTCGCCATCGTGGTCTGGCCCTGGGGCGCCTACCTCGGCGAAGAGGGCCTCGAGCGCGGCATCCGCGCCAAGATCTCGACCTTCAGTCGCCACCACGTGAACGCGAAGATGACCAAGGGCAAGACTTGCGGTGATTACGTGAATTCGATCCTCGCCAAGCGCGAGGCGCTACTCGATGGCTACGACGAAGCGATCATGCTCGATACCGAAGGGCAGGTTTCGGAAGCCACCGGTGAGAACGTCTTCGTGGTTCGTGGAAACGTGATCAAGACGCCGCCGCTGCCGACCGTGCTCGATGGCATCACGCGGGCATCGGTCATCGAGATCGCGCGCGACCGGGGCATGACGGTCGAAGAGACCGGCGTCACGCGGGACGAACTCTATGTGGCGGACGAAGTCTTCCTGACCGGGACCGCCGCCGAGGTGACCCCGATCCGAGAGCTCGACCACCGGACGATCGGCACCGGGAGCCGGGGCCCTGTCGCGAAGGCGCTCCAGGAAGCGTTCTTCGACGTCGTCGCAGGTCGGGACGCCAAGTACGAATCCTGGCTGACCATCGTCTAGCGCGGCCTCTGGTTCCTGAACGTTGAAGGGCTGCATCTTCTGCCAGATCGTCGCCGGCGAGGCGCCGTGTGATCTCGTCCACGAGGACGAAGGCACCATGACGTTCATGGATCTCTTCCCGGTCGGGAAAGGTCACTTGTTGGTCATCCCCAAGGCGCACTCGGAGAACCTGTTCGAGATTCCCGAAGCGGAACTCGAGCAGGTGGTGCGCCACACCCGGCGCCTGGCGCTGGTGCTGCGTCAGGTGTTCTCACCCGATGGGATCGCCGTGCACCAACTGAACGGGGCCGCCGCCGGCCAGACGGTGTTCCACTACCACATGCATCTGATCCCGCGTTGGGATGGTGACCCGCGCGCCATGCATGGCCGCGTTCGCGGGGACGCGGCCGAGATGGCCGAGAACGCGCGGCTGATCTCGGCCGCTCTCGCGGAGTTCTCCGACTAACGTCCGATTTCGATCCTGCGAATCGCGTAGAGCAGCGCGGCCAGGCCCATCAGCGTCCAGATTCCGAGCCGGATCCAGACTTCGCTGGCGTTGATGCGAAGGGATTCGATCGCCGCCTCGGGGAGCCAGGAAGCCAAGGAGACGATCACCGTCGAGGCTAACGGCGGGCCGTAGTCGTTCACGAAGCCGAACAGTCCACCGAGTTCGGTGGCCGCACCGATCGCGTTCGTCAGCGCGATCGTTCCTACCAGAACGAAGACGAGCAGCGTCGTCGCAATCCGCGGTAGCACGAGCGACGCGGCCATCGACCAGCCGGCGAGCGCGAGCCCGCCAAGCGCAGCGGCAAGAGCAGCGCCCAGCGCGGGGTCCATCGGAACTTCGTGCCGTGAGGCGAGAAGGAATGCCGCGCTACCCAGCAAGAACGCACCCGCACCCAAGCTGATCGTGAGTACACCGACGAGTCGTGCCAATGCGAACGCAACCCGAGACACGGGCCGCGCGAGCGCGAGCGTTGCCGAACCGTCCTCGATCGTTTCGCGCAGTTGATCCGCAGCCAGGACACCCGCGAGCGTGACCACCCAGAGACCGAGGACCACGAAGGTCACCAGGCCAGCGCCACTGGCCACACCGGCGCCGAGATCCATCGGCTCGCCGTTGACCTCCACGGTGGAGGGAAGCATGCCCGTGCAGCTATCGAGCACGAGCACCGAGAGCAGACAGATCGCGGCGACGACATAGGCGAGCCGGCGTCGCACCGCGTCCTGGATGGCTTCGGAGATCAGCGGGCCCAGACCGTTCATGCGCCGACCACCCGGACGAACGCATCTTCGAGGCTCTCGCCCTCGCGCACGATTTCGTCGAGGCTGCCTCGCGCGGCGATTCGGCCTTCGTGGAGGATCGCGATGCTGTCGCAGGTGCGTTCCACTTCCGAGAGAACATGGCTGCTCACCAGCAGCGTGCAGCCGCGGTTCCTCGCGGCCTGGATCCACTCGCGCGCATCTCGAATTCCGATCGGGTCGAGGCCCGAGGTCGGCTCGTCGAGGAGCACGATGTCGGGCGGCCCGAGTAACGCCTGTGCGAAGCCGACGCGTTGCCGCAAGCCCTTCGAAAGGCTCGCCAGGCGGTCCGACGCCCGCTCGGAAACGCCGACCAACTCCATGGCTTCGTCCGCCTGTCGGTCCGCGTCCGCGCCATGCAACCCCGCGAGCCGCGCGTGGAGTCGCAAGAAACCACGCACCCGGGTGCGGCCCGGAACGATCAAGCGCTCCGGCAGGTAACCGAGACCGTCGCGAGAAGCCGGGTCCACCGGGTCGCGCCCACGGAGCCGAACGGTGCCCTCGGTCGGCCGGCAGAAGCCCAGCAACAACCGCAGCGTCGTGGTCTTGCCCGCACCATTCGGCCCGAGCAGCCCCAGGGTGCCGCCCTCGGGCAACGTCAGGTCGATGGCTTCGAGCGCGGCGCGAGCGCCGTATCGCTTGGTGACGCCGGCCAGTTCGATGACGTTCATCGCCGCAGCCAGCTGGCTTCGCTCAAGAGTCGTCGCTTCCGGCGCCAGGCAACATCGCGCGAGGGTATCCTGTGGTCATGTCCCGCGCTCGCGAGTTTCCGCGTTCGGTCCGTCAAGCGCTGACGCGCACCGGCGGATATCTGAGCGGCTTCACACATTCGCTGCAGCCCTACGTGGGTTGCCAATTCTCGTGCCACTACTGCTATGTACGCGAGATGACGGTTCAGCGTGCGAACCCGTACCGGCTCGATTGGTCGCAGTGGATCTCGCCGAAGCTGAACATCGCCGAGCGGCTGTTGGCCCAGGCGCGCAGCGGCACGCTGGCGCGCGCCCGGATCTTCTGCGCATCGAGCACCGATCCCTACACGCCACTCGAACGAAAGCGGCGCCTCACGCGCGCCTGCCTCGAAGTGATGGTCGCGCATCCCCCACGCGCGCTGGTGATCCAGACCCGAAGCCCGCTGGTGCTACGGGATCTCGATCTCATCGCAAAGATCCCGACGGCCGGCGTGAGCTTCACCGTGACGACGGACGACGACCAGGTGCGTCGCGTGTTCGAGCCGGACTCGCCTTCGTTCGTTCGCCGGATCGAGACGCTGGCTCGCCTGCGGGAGGCCAGGATTCCAACCCAGGCGGCGGTGGCTCCGATCCTGCCCTGCGACCCTGAACGCTTCGCCAGGGCGCTCGCCCCGGTCGTCGACCGCGTCGTCATCGATGACTTCGCACGCGGCGATGGGGCGCAGGGTCGACGAAGCCGCGCCAGCTGCGCTCGGCTTCGGGAAATGGGACACGCAGACTGGCTTCGGCCCGAAGCGGCTGACCTGGCCGCCGAAACCATGCGCTGCGTCCTCGGCGGCGCGCGGGTCGTCTTCTCGCAGGCAGGTTTCAACAGCGTGGACGGCTGGCTGGCCCGCCCCGACGTCGCATTACCGACGGAAGCGGAATCCGCTTCCGATCTCGTTCAGTTGACCGCGCGGCGTCGGTAGCTGCCATTCTCGAAGCCCATGAACAACTCATCCAACATCGGGTGCTCGAGCGGGCGCGGGTCCGCCTCAGGGTCGAGGTTGCGCTCGGCCACGTAGGTCGTGTTTTCTGAACCGTCCGGGAGCACGTGATACCAGGGCTGATCCTTCGGCGGGCGCGAACGTGCCACCTGTTCGTACCAGGCATTCGAGCCCTGGAAGTCCGGGTCGACGTCGAAGATGACTCCGCGGTAGCCGAAGCGGATGTGACGGATCAGTTGTCCCACGGAGAATCGGGTGTCTGCCATGCGGCCGAGGCTAACGAAGCCGGCAACGAAGCCGCAGAAAATTACATGCGTTGACAATGTGTGACAACGTAATACATTGATGGCCATGAATGACACGCAAAACCACGACGAGCCTTCCTCCGAAAGCACGCCCGGATCCGAATCGGCGAGCTCCAGAGGAGGCCGAAGTACTAGTAATTCCAATGGAAATTCACGAGGCGAGGAACGCGAACAGGTTCGCGGAGCGCGCCGGGAGCAGCGCGGACAGCGGCGCTCCGGCCACCGCAAGGAGCGCATCCTCCACACCCGAATCTCCGAACAACTCTCGGAGGAGATTCGCGCCATGGCCGAGGATCTTCGGCTGCCCGTCTCGAATCTGGTGCGAAACGTCCTCGAGGAAGCCTTCAGCGTTGTCGAGCAGGTGAGCGACGACCTGGGCGATGTCCTGGAAGATGTGATGGATGGCGCCGAAGAGGCCAGTGAGCGCTACCGAACGCGCCGCCGGGGAGGCCGCTTTCACGGTCGCCGGCGCCGCGGTCGCAGTACCGCGCCCCACACGCCCGCGGATGTCGACGTCGAGGCCGAGTTCAGCGATGAAGCGTCGGACCAGCCGGATTCGGGTTCCGAGCCCGAGTCGTCGACGGAAGATCCCTTCGAGGGAATCGTCGCCTGGCAGCCCGTCGTGCTCCACGCGACCCAGTACTGCGCGCGCACCGGAACCAGGATGGGCCCCGGCGAACGTGCCCACGCGGCGATCGGATCCCACGGGTTGACGGGTCTCTACGTGCGCGAGGATGCGCTGCCCGTAGACTAGCCGGGTGCTCGATCCCAAGACCATCCAAGATCTTCCCACGCCGGCGCTGGTGGCAGACCGCGACGCCCTCGAACGAAACCTCGCCACGATGGCGAAGGCGCTTCCGGCTGCCCGCCTGCGCCCGCATGTGAAGGCGCACAAGTGCACGGCCCTGGCCTGGCGCCAGGCGGAACTCGGCCATCGCAACTTCACCTGCGCAACGGTTCGTGAAGTCGAGGGCATGGCGGCCGCCGGTCTGGGCGACGATCTGTTGCTCGCCAACGAGGTCCTGGACTGCAGCCGGCTCGGGGTGCTCGATGCCCATGTCACGGTGGCCGTCGATTCCGAAGCCACCATCGAGGCTGCGGTTCGCGGCGGCATCGAACAGTGCTTGATCGATGTGAACGTCGGCCTGCCACGCTGCGGTTGCGCGCCCGGCGACGCTGGAAGGCTCGCCGACCTCGCCCGATCGCGTGGCCTCGAGGTTCGCGGCGTGATGGGATACGAGGGGCACCTGATGATGGTCGAGGACCGTGCGGCCCAGAAGCTGTCCACGGCGGAATCGATGGCGTTGTTGCTTCAGGCCCATGGCGATGTGGGCGGGGAACTGGTCTCGGCCGGAGGCACCGGCACCTATGACCTCAACGAAGCGGCCAGCGAGATCCAGGCCGGCTCCTACGCCCTGATGGATACGGCCTATGCGAAGTTGGGCTTGCCGTTCGAGCTGGCGCTCACGGTCGTTGCGTCCGTCATCTCCGTTTCCGAGAAGTGGAGCGTCGCAGATTGCGGGCTCAAGGCACTCGCCATGGATCACGGCGATCCCGAGGTGGATGGCGCCCGGGTGTGGTTCTGCTCCGACGAGCACCTGACCTTCGCACCCGAGCCAGCGCTCGAGGTGGGAGATCGGATTCGCGTGAAGCCGGCGCACGTGGACCCGACCATGGCCAAGCACGAGGCGCTCTATCTGGTCTCCGGCGACCAGGTCGTCGATCGCTGGGAGATCGATCTGCGCGGCTGGTAGCCCCGGGATCGCCTGCGACACTCTGCCGATGACCACCGCCGAACCGCCCCGGACATTCCCCCGGCGCATCGCCAGGGTCGGGGTCGGGCTGCTCCTGGTCTTCGGCGTAGTGGGTGGCAGCCATTGGTACGTGGCGCAGAGGTTCTTCCTGGATCCCGGCTGGGGGGATCCAGTCGCGACGTTAGGCCCGAGCCTCGTCGCGCTCGGCTTTCTCAGCTTCTTCGCGCTCCCGTTCGTCGAGCGCCGGCTGCCGCTGCCGTGGATGCGTTGGCTCTCGCTCCCGATCGTCATCTGGATGGGGATCCTCTGGTTCTCGTTCTCCGCATGGGCGATCGCGGATGCCGTCGCTTGGTCGATGGGTGCCGCGGGCGGCGCCGAGATCGGAGCGCAAGGGAGGGCCGTCTTCGTCGGTTTCGTCGTGTTTCTGGCCGTGGTGCAGGGCCTCCGCGGAGCGCTTCGGATTCCAGCCGTGCGGCGTGTGGAGATCGAGATCGCACGCTGGCCCGCTTCGCTCGACGGGTTCCGCATCGCCCAGATCAGCGACATCCACATCGGGCCCGTCCTCGATCGGCGTTTCGCCGCGGGCCTGACCGACCGGGTGAACTCGCTCGACGCCGATCTGGTTGTCGTCACTGGCGATCTGGTCGATGGCGACGTCGAGCGACTCCGGAACGACGTCGAACCGTTCGGCGAGCTCCGCGGCAAGCACGGCGTCTTCTTCATCACCGGCAATCACGATGTGTACTCGGGCGATGTCGCCTGGGTCGAGCGCGTGCGCGAACTCGGCATGCACCCGCTCCGCAACGCGCGGGTCCGGATCGGCGAGAACGATGGTTTCGACCTCGCCGGTGTCGACGATCATCGAGGCGACTGGCGCACCTCTTCGAGCGAGGATCTGGATGCCGCCCTCGAAGGCCACGATCCCGCTCGCGCCTTGATCCTGCTGGCTCACGACCCCGCGACCTTCAAACGCGCCTCGCTTCGCGACGTCGATCTACAGATTTCGGGCCACACCCACGGAGGCCAGTTGTGGCCGTTTCATGGCCTGGTGCGGTTGTCGACGCCCTTCGTGCAGGGGCTCCACCGCGTTGGAGACAGCCAGATCTGGGTGAGCCGTGGCTGCGGTTTCTGGGGGCCGCCGATGCGTCTGTTCGCCCCGGCCGAAGTCAGCGAGATCGTGATCCGAAGTCCACGTTAGGCGTCGTCAGTGGCCCGCGGCAGGTGGAACGTAAAAGTCGTTCCCGTGCCCTCGCTGGATTCCACGTCGATCGACCCGCCGTGATCCTTCAGGATTCCGAAGTTGATCGCGAGCCCGAGGCCGGTGCCGACACCTACCGGCTTCGTGGTGAAGAATGGATCGAAGATCCGCTCGAGATCGGCCTGCGGGATTCCGCAGCCATCGTCCTTGATCCGCACCGCCACGCGATCTCCATCGAGCTCGCCGGTGATTTCGATGCGCCCCTGCTCGGAGACCGCGTGTCCGGCGTTGACCAACAGATTCACCAGGACCTGCTTGATTCGCTGCGGGTCACATTCTACCTGCGGCAGCTCGTCGACGTTCACCTCGACGGACACGCTCTTGCGAATCTGGATGCGCGCCACCCGCAAGCTTTGCTCGATCACCTGGGCCAGGTCCGTCGGACGGCGCTCTCCCTCACCCGCATGAGAGAACTCGCGCACATCGCGGATGATGCCGGCGGCGCGGTCGATCCCTTCGAGGGACTCGTCGATGATGTCTTCGCAGTCGCTCACGATAGGCGCCATTTCGCGCCAGTTCGGCAGCTGGCGAAGTGCCTTGTCGATCACATCCGCGTGCTCTCGCAGGGCCATCAGGTTCGAGCGCACATAGGCGATCGGATTGTTTACCTCGTGTGCGATGCCGGCGGCGAGTTCTCCAACCGCGGCCATGCGGCCCGAGAGCATCAGTCGGCTGCGCAGGTTGGCGACTTCGCGGACATCGCGAACGATCACCACGGTGCCGGCAGCCTGTCCTTGCATCTCGCGGGTCGAGGTCGAGATCGAGACATCGATCGCTTCACCGCTGCTATTGGTGAGGCTGCATGCGTAGTCGCGCACTTCGCGGGACGCCGTCAGCACGGCGGCTGGCAGGAACCGTTCGACCGGTGCGCCCACGAGATCCGAGCTGGGAGAACCAATCAGTTCCGCCATGCGGTCGTTCGCTGTGCGAATGCGACCATCGACGGCCACCGACATCACGCCATCCGGCAAGGCTTGCAGCGCCTTGGCCGTGATGCCTTCCGGGATCAACATCGAATCGCCGTGGCGCAGGAAGCTGTAGGCGCGGATCACGCCGATGAAGGCGACCGCGGCGCTGCCGAAGCGCGGCACGCTCTCCACGGCGAGGGCGGGCAGGATCACATCGGTGAGCGAGGCGATGACGACCGGGACCGCCAACGAGAGCGTCACCAGCGGCGCGCCCGTCCGCTCCTCCTCGAGCGTGTACTGGCCGCGAAACACCCGGTAGCCCGCGAAGGCGGCGCCCATGATCAACAGGTAGGCGAGGATCATTCCCGAGCCGGGGCGAGCACCCCAACCCCACCACGTGGGCACGACGGTCGTGACCACGGCGTCGCTGAACAACGCGAATCCGATGATGCCGATGCCCGAGGCGTGCAGCGCCCATACCGCGGCGCGCACGCGCGGTGAGTACTGGTCGCAGACGACCGAGAGGGCGTGGAGAGCCATCGGGCCGAGTGGGATCGAACCGGCCAGGGCCATGCGGAGCCAGAAGAGCGCGGTGGCGGGGTCCTCGGCTTGGTTCGCGAGTACCTCGCAGAACGCCCAGAAAGCGCCCAATGCGCTGATGCCCGCGATCGGCCACATGCGCCGATTGTCCGGTTCAGCGGTCCACAGATGTGCCGCCGTCGCGGCCGAGATGGTGCAGGCGAGCAGCGGAATGACGGCGTAGTAGTCCACCGAGCGCCTATCGGTCTACCGCCGTTCGAGCTTCACCCGCCTCCGCGGAGCAGCAGAACCGAACCCAGGACGCCGAGGGCGATCCACGCGACGCGGCGAAAGCCCTCGGCGGGCACCCGACGGCCGAGCAGGCCACCTAGCATCTGGCCGATCAGCACCGCCGGGATCCCCCAGGCCGCGTGCACCCAGACGGACGCTTCCATCATTCCCTGGTAGGCCGCGATCGGGGCGCGCATCAGGCTGACCGACAGGAACAAGACCTGGAGCGTGCCGCGCAGCGCATCCGGGCCCTCGGGGCGTCGGTACAGGTGCGCGATCACCGGCGGGCCACTGGTATTGAAGGCGCCGCCGAGCACCCCGCCGATCAACCCGACCCCGGCATCCAGCCACAGGGGCGGCTCTCGGGTCGCCAGCCGCGGGCTGATCAGGTTCCAGGCGGCAAGTCCGATGACCACGGCGCCGAGGGTGCGCAGCATCAGTTCCCGGTCGAGCATTCCCAACGCCGTCACGCCACCGATCACGCCGATGGCGATCCAGGGAACCAACCGGCCAGCAACGCGCCAGAGGATCGAAGCCCGCAGCCGCCACAACATGCCCACCGTGACGACGATGGCCGTCAGGTTCACCACGCCGGCGCTGTGAACGAGGTCGGCTCCGAAGACGAGCAGTGTCATCGCGACGATCCCGAAGCCGAATCCGAGAAAGCCCTGTACGCCCGCTGCGAAGGCGAGCGCGAGCAGGCTCGGGAGCAGGTTGCCGTCTTCCACCCCAGGGGGTTAGCAGACGGCGAGCCGGTAGAACGCGGGTCCGGCCGCGGGGCTTGTGGCGTGCCGCCCGAGGCCGGACACTCCCCTGTCTTACCCGAGGTTCCCATTGCCCCCGTCGAAGCAGGAATTCATCGAGGTCCGCGGTGCGGCCGAGCACAATCTGAAGCGGATCGATGCCGACATCCCGAAGCACAAGCTCGTCGTCTTTACCGGGCCGTCCGGCTCAGGGAAGTCGAGCCTGGCCTTCGACACGATCTATGCCGAGGGCCAGCGACGTTATGTCGAATCGCTCTCCGCCTATGCGCGGCAGTTCCTCGGGCAGATGGAGAAGCCGCGCTACGACCATATTCGCGGGCTCTCGCCGACGATCTCGATCGAGCAGAAGGCGGCCAGCAACAATCCGCGCTCGACGGTCGGCACGATCACCGAGATCTACGACTACCTGCGCGTGCTCTGGGCACGCATCGGTACGCAGATGTGCCACCAGTGCGAGCGACCCGTGGAGCGGTTGTCAGCTGGCGAGGTCGTGGACCGGCTCGTGGCACTTCCCGGCGGGACACGGTTCCTGCTGGTCGCACGGATCATCGACAACCGGAAGGGCGAGTACAAGGAGCTGCTCCAGGAGACCGTGCGCGAGGGTTTCGGTCGCTTCCGGATCGACGGCAAGGAGGTGCGCGACGATTCGCTGCCCACCCTGGACAAGAAGAAGAAGCACACGATCGACGTGATCGTGGATCGACTGGCCGTCCCCAGGAAGCGGGACCCGAAGTTTCCGGCGCGGGTCGCCGACAGCGTCGAGACCGCGCTGAAGAAGGGCAATGGGCTCCTGATCGTGTCGCTGGTAGGTGGAGAAGAGCGGCTCTACTCGGAGCATCTCCATTGCCATCACTGCGATATCGGCTTCCCGGAGCTCTCGCCCCAGAGCTTCTCGTTCAACTCGCCGCTCGGGATGTGTCCGGATTGCAATGGCCTCGGAACCAAGCCCGAGATGGATCCGAGTCTGGTGATTCCGGATCCGACAAGATCGATCCGCGACGGTGCGATCGAACCGTGGGCGAAGGTGATCGACAAGGAGGACAGCTGGACCGGTTCGCTGATCCACAATCTCGCCAAGCAGTACAAGATCGATCTCGACAAGCCGTGGAACAAGTTGCCGAAGAAGCAACGCCACACGGTGTTGTTCGGAACCGGCGGCAAGCGGATCGCGACCGAGGTGCAGTTCTCGACCGGCAAGTTCGAGTTCCAGCGTAAGTTCGAAGGGATCCTCAATGCGATGTACCGGCGCTTCCGTCAGACCAAGTCCGAAGGCATGCGGAAGTACTACATGCGTTACCTGTCGGAGTCGGATTGCTCGACCTGCGGCGGTGAACGACTGAGGTCCGAATCCCGCGCGGTCTTCGTCGGCGGGCGCACGCTTCCGGATCTCGGGGCCGCGACGATTCAGGATGCACGCGCATTCGTGACCTCGCTGAAACTCGATCGCGCCCAGAAGCAGATCGCCGCCGAGGTGTTGAAGGAGGTCGACGGGCGACTCGGCTTCTTGATGAACGTGGGCCTGGGCTACCTGACGCTCGATCGCCCGGGGCCGTCGCTCTCCGGCGGAGAGAGTCAGCGGATCCGTCTGGCGAGCCAGATCGGAAGCGAGCTGACCGGCGTGCTCTACATCCTCGACGAGCCGTCCATCGGCTTGCATCAGCGCGACAACGATCGCCTGCTCGAGACCCTGAAACGGTTGCGCGATATCGGCAACACGGTGGTCGTGGTGGAACACGATCGCGAGACGATCGAGGCCGCCGACTGGGTCCTCGATTTCGGCCCGGGTGCCGGCGTGACGGGCGGCGAGATCACGTTCGCGGGGACACCCGCGAAGCTCGCGCGTTCGAACCAATGCGTCACCGGCCGCTACCTCTCGGGCAAGGAGCAGATCGAGACGCCGATGAGGCGGCGCAAGGGCTCGGGCAAGAAGCTTCGCCTCGAGGGCGCGCGCGAAAACAACCTGAAGAACGTCACGGTGGATCTGCCGCTCGAAACCTTCGTGGCGGTGACCGGTGTCTCGGGCGCGGGCAAGAGCACGTTGATCAACACAGTGGTCTTCCCGGCATTGAAGCGATATTTCTTCGACAGCCTCGATGCCGTCGGTGCGCACAAAGCCATCAAGGGCATCGAACACATCGACAAGGTGATCGACATCGATCAGCGACCGATCGGCCGCACGCCCCGATCGAACCCGGCGACCTATACGAAAGTCTTCGACGAAATTCGCAAGGTCTTCGCGATGACAGGGGAAGCGCGCGCCTTCGGCTACAAGCCCGGCCGTTTCTCGTTCAACGTGAAGGGTGGGCGCTGCGAAGCCTGCGAGGGCGATGGCGTGCGTCGTATCGAGATGCACTTCCTGGCCGACGTCTTCGTTCCCTGTGAGATCTGCGCCGGCAAGCGCTTCAACGAAGCCACCCTGCGGGTGCGCTTCAAGGGCTACAACATCGCGGAAATCCTCGAGCTGTCCGTGACCGAGGCGGTCGAGGTCTTCGCCAACCAGCCGAAGGTTCTCGCCGGAATCCGGACCCTGGCCGAGGTAGGCCTTGGTTATGTGAAGCTGGGCCAACCGTCGCCCACGCTCTCCGGCGGCGAAGCCCAGCGCATCAAACTCGCTCGCGAACTGGCCAAGCGCGCCACCGGGCGCACCCTCTACATTCTCGACGAGCCCACCACGGGGCTCCACTTCGACGATCTGAAAAAACTCCTGATGGTGCTCGATCGGCTGGTGGATCAGGGCAATACCGTGGTCGTCATCGAGCACAACCTCGACGTGATCCGCTGCGCGGACCATGTGATCGACCTGGGTCCCGAGGGCGGCGACGCCGGCGGAGAGATCGTCACGATCGGGACCCCGGAAGAAGTTTCGAAGTGCAAGGAAAGCCACACGGGTCGCTATCTGCGGCGCGTACTCTGACGGGGGAGCGGCCATGTCTGCCGACACGATTCCTGCCCATCTGCCCGACTGGATCCGCGACCATCTGAAGCGCTACCTCGAAACCGACGGCGAGGACGGCCATCTCTGGGACGCTTCCCTGGGTGGTGGTAGCGGCATGATCCCGACCCTGATCCTGACGACGACGGGCCGGAAATCCGGGAACGCGTTGCCGTTGCCCCTGATCTATGGCGAGCTTGATGGCGGCTACGTGGTGATCGCCTCCAAGGGTGGCGCACCCACGCATCCGGTCTGGTACCTGAATCTCGTGGCGGAGCCCGAGGTGCACGTGCAGGTGAAGGCGAAGAAGTTCCGAGCCCGAGCGCGAACCGCGAGCGGAGCGGAGCGCGCAACGATCTGGGAGCAGATGGTCGGAATCTACGCGCCCTACGCCGAATACCAGGTGCGCGCCGGCGACCGCGAGATTCCTGTCGTGGTGCTCGAACCCGCCTCGGATTGACACGCCACGGACGGGATCCGGTAGCCTCCGCCAACGTGGCTTCCATCGACCGGCTGCTCGAGATCATGGCGACCCTCCGCAACCCGGAGGGCGGCTGCCCGTGGGACCTCGAGCAGGATTTCGCGTCGATCGCGCCTTACACCATCGAAGAAGCCTACGAGGTCGACGACGCGATCCGCCGCGGCGACCTGGTCGGTTTGCAGGACGAACTCGGAGACCTGTTGCTCCAGGTCGTCTTCCAGGCGCGAATCGCCGAGGAGGCCGGTCACTTCTCATTCGAGAGCGTCGTGGCTTCGATTTGCGACAAGCTGGTCCGGCGCCACCCGCACGTGTTCGCTGGCGCCGTCATCGAGGATGCCGCGGCCCAGTCCGAGAGCTGGGAAGCGATCAAGGCCGCGGAGCGACGCGAAAAGGGCGGAGCCGAGAACCCGCTCGATGCCGTGCCGATCGCACTCCCCGCCCTCGCGCGCGCGGCCAAGCTTCAACGGCGCGCCGCTCGAGCCGGGCTCGAAGCGTCCGAGCCCGGGGACGGTTCGATCGGCGCGCGCCTGTTCGCTCTCGTTCGCGAAGCCAACGAAGCGGGCGTTGACCCGGAACAAGCGCTCCGGAACGCGACGGCGGGCTTTCTCGAATCGGCGAGGGCGAGCGACTAGCCAGCGCGATTCGCGAGCGACGACCCACCAACAAGATCAAGGAGACAACGTGTCGCGACGCGACCAGATCCGCATGACCGACGAGGAGCGCCGTGCCTTCATCGCCGACGCGCAGACGATCATCATCACCACGATCGGGAAGGACGGTTTTCCCCATCCGATGCCCATGTGGTTCGGGATCGAAGCCGACGATTCGATCGTGATATCGACCTTCACCAAGAGCCAGAAGATCCGGAACCTGGAGCGCGACCCCCGGGTTTCGCTCCTGGTCGAATCCGGAGAGGTGTACAACGAACTCCAGGGTGTCGTGATCTACGGCAACGCGGAGCTGGTGCGTGAGGTTCCGGACGTCACCGAGATCCTCGTGCTCGTGAACGGCCGCAGCGTCGACGGGATGCAGGACGTGAACGCCGACCAGATCCGTACGGCCGTGGCCGGGACCGCGCCGAAGCGGACCGGTATCCGGGTCCGTCCCGAGCGGATCGTCAGTTGGAATCACAAGAAGTTGGCCGGCGTCTACTAACCACAGGCGGGCTTCGCCCGCGAGAACCCGTCATGAATGATCGACCGATTCTGCGAAAGACCAAGATCGTGGCCACCGTCGGCCCGGCGTGCGATGACGTGGCGACGCTCACCGAGATGATCCACGCGGGCATGAACGTGGCCCGCCTGAACTTCTCCCACGAGAATCACGCGAGCCATCGCAAACGCCTGGAGCGCGTGCGTGCCGCGGCCGATGCGGCTTCGACGCAGGTGGCCACGATGCTCGATACGAAGGGCGCCGAAGTGCGAACCGGCTCGATCGAGGACGGCGTGATCCTCGATAAGGGCGCCGCGTTCGAGCTTCACGCGGCCGACACGCTCGGAAACGCCAGCGGTGTGTCGATCTCCTACCCCGATCTCGTCGAGGAACTGCATCCCGGCAGCAGGGTGTTGATCAACGACGGGGCACTCGAACTCGTCGTCGAATCCCGCTCTGCCGGGCTGCTCGGCTGCCGCGTGGTGCGCGGTGGCCCGCTCTCGAGCCACAAAGGCGTCAACCTGCCCGACACGGAACTCCACCTCGATGGCCTCAATGAAGCGAACCAGGCCGATCTCCGGTTCGCCATCGAGAACGGCGTCGACTACATCGCGGCTTCGTTCATGCAGAGCGCCGAAGAGGTCGAGGCGATTCGCAGCTTCCTGCGGGCGAATGGGGGTGATATTCCGATCATCGCCAAGATCGAGAACTCGGCGGGACTTCGGAATCTCGAGGAGATCGTGGCATCTGCCGACGGCGCGATGGTCGCACGCGGCGATCTCGGCGTGGAGATCGGCGCAGCAGCGGTTCCGGTCGAACAGAAGCGCATCATCCGCAAGACCGTCGGCTCGGGGAAGCCGGTCATCACGGCCACCCAGATGCTCGACTCGATGGAGCGCAACCCCCAGCCGACCCGAGCCGAAGCCAGCGACGTAGCGAACGCGATCCTCGACGGTAGTTCCGCGGTGATGCTGTCCGGCGAGACGGCTCGCGGAAAGTATCCGGTGGAAGCCGTCCGCACGATGGCCGAACTCGCGCTGGGAGCGGAGCCTTCCCTGCGCGAGTACGGGTACCTGCAGCAGATCGCGCCGCATCCGCACGCGATCGTCACCGAGGCGGTCAGTCAGGCGGCCAACACGATGGCCAATCACTTGCGCGTCCAGGCCATCTTGACGCTCACCGAGAGTGGCTTCACTTCGCGTCAGATCTCGAAGTACCGCCCCCGCTGTCCGATTCTCGCCGTGACGGATTCCGTCGAAGTCGCCCGTCGCCTCGCCCTCAACTGGGGAATCACCGCGACCGTGGCCGAAGGAACCGAAGAGGATGCAGAGCGGCTCGAGCACGGCCTGGTCTGGGCGAAGCAGCGCGGCTTCGTTTCGGCCGGCGACGTCATCATCGTCACTGCTGGAATCTCCCACGAAACCGGCAGCACCAGTTCGATCCGGGTTCTCACGGTTTCCTGACGTTACTACGATGCCCTCGGCGAGGGCCTGAGCCCCCGCTTCGATGCCTAACAATAGTGCAGGTCGGACACAGACACTTGTAGCAACCGACCCAAATGGGGGGTGCGGTCGTTCGAGGTTTCGTGATATGAGACTCCCGTCGCTCTTTTGGGGGTCTCTCGATGCGCCGCGCACTCTTCGTCATCCTGGGTCTGATCGCGGTCGGGGGTGTCCTCTCCCCGAACAGAGTGAACGCCGTTCCAGTCACCTACGAGGTCTCTCTCGGTTCGTTCACGAGTTTCCAGCTCTCGGATCTGAACGGCGACACGACCGCTTGCCAGATCAACAGCGCGGGCGACTGCCTCCAGCAATCCGTCGACGAGATCACGGGCACGATCGTCCTCGACGATGCGACCGGCCAGATTCTCTCGATGGCCTACTCGCTCTCCGGCACCGCCGTGGTCGATTTCGGAACGGACAACTGGAACGACGTTCAGCAGCTTCACTTCTTCGGGCTCGGCTACGAGAGCGACGGCCCGGCGATCACGACGCTATTTGGCTTTCAGACCATGTCCGGGGAGTTCACATCCACGCTTGGCGTGACGGACGGCTCGGGGAACGTGAGTGTCGTCCCGGATCATGCGTTCGACGGCGCCAACGGCGTCTCCGCGTTCGTGCTGCTCGATACCTCGGGCGGCGTCTCGATCGATATCTCCGGCGCCAACGTGGGCACACTCTGCGACCCGAACTCACCCACCGACTGCGGCATCGTCCAGGCGAACTTCAATCTGACAGGGTCGGTGGCGGCGCTCAGCGTTGCGTTCACGACCTCGCACGGAACGACCACCACCCTTCCTTCGATCGCCGTCACTGGCACCGTGAACCAGAGTGCGACCGCGGTCGACGTGGAGGGCTTCGCAGCCACCGTCACCGGGATGAGCTGGAGCGCGACCGTGCCACTGAGCTCCGGCTCCAACGGCATCACGGCAACCGCAACCCTGGGCGCTGAGACCGCGATCGATCAGATTACCGTCGTTCAGGTCGTGAACCCGCCGCCGCCGGCCCCGGAGTTACCCGAGTTGGATCCCGTCGACTCGGCGGTGCCGTCGACGGTCGCGGATTCGACGGCATTCTTGTACTCCGGACTGAATCCCGTGCAGACGGGTGTGTCGCCGGGAACGATCCTGGCGCCGCGCGCGGGCGTGATCCGAGGCCGGGTCCTCGATGGGAGTGGTTTCCCACTCGAGAGCGTGGCGGTCACGGTCGTCGACCATCCCGAGTTCGGGCAGACCCTCTCGCGAGCGGATGGTCAGTACGACCTCGCCGTGAACGCCGGTGGTGCGTTGAGGCTCGAGTATGCCCGAGAGGGTCTGATCACGGTGTTTCGCACCAGCAGGCCGGAGTGGCGAGATTTCGATGTTCTCGATGATGTGGTGCTATTGCCCAGGAGCGCCGACGTAACCCACGTCGTGACTTCGGGCACGGATCCGCTCAGCGTAGTGTTGGGTGCTACCGAAGTGGATGCCCTCCACACACGTCAAGCAGTGTTGCTGATCCCGAAGGGCACAGTCGCAACGGCTGTACTTCCTGGAGGTGGCACGACGGAGATCGGCGAGATCTTCGATGTTCGAATCACCGAGCTGACCGTCGGCCCCCTGGCAGTGAACGCGCGACCGGCCGAGATGCCCACAGGTGGTGACCCGACCAACGTCTGGGACGTGGTGCTCGACCAAGCGCTCGCGCTTGGCTCAGAGCACGTCGAGTTCGACCAGCCAATCTCTTTCTACGTGGAGACGACGGCGGCATTCTCGGTTGGGGATGTTGCCCCGAGCATTTCCTTTGACCCGGAAGCAGGCATCTGGCTCGACAACGCGAACGGCGTCGTTCTGGAGATCGTGTCGGAGACCGGGGTCGTTGCAGACCTCGATACCGATGGCGACGGTCTTGCGGACAACGCGGCAACGCTCGCGACCCACGGCATTACGCTCGCTGAGCAGGAGGAACTCGCGATACTGTACGAGCCGGGGGCGACGCTTCGCCGGTATCCGACGACCCGCTTCTCCTCGATCTGTGGCCATTCACAGTGGGTCCCCGCAGATGCCACCGGCCCCGATGGCGATAGCCCGGACCCGGCCGGCTGCGATTGCCCGAAGGGCGATACACCGGGGACCTCGCTGATCCGGACCGACCGCCAGGTCTGGGCGGAGCAGGTCGAGTTGACCGGCAGCCCGTACACCCTCCACTACGAGAGTGAGCGAACGCCCGGTCATCGCGCGGCCAATACGCTCACGATCCCGCTGACGAATGCTTCGCCGCCGGCTTCGCTCCAGGCCGTCCTGCTAGAAGTCGAGATCGCGGGCCGCCGCTTCTCCTCGACTTATCCGCCACAGGCGAACCTCCAGCACGTCTTCACCTGGGACGGCCTCGATGCCTACGGCCGTACGCTCCAGGGGCGCCAGCCCGTCCGGATCCGCGTGGATTACGAGTACCAGGGCTTCGTCGATGGCCGGCGCTCGGGCCTACGGATTCCCCAGCGCCAGCTCGCGCGGATCGGTTCGTTCGACGCGCGTGCGCACGGCCTTGGGGGTTGGAGCCTCTCCCCGCACCACCTCTACGACCCGCTCTCCCTAGTCCTCTATCGGGGAGACGGCGGGCGTCGATCTGGCGGCGAGATCCCCTCTGTGGTCGTGAACCGCGCTGGCGTGCCGCAGGGGACCCAGGGACCCCCCGGTGGCACCGTCGCCTCGACGCGCAGCTTCAGCTCGATGACGAGCACCATCGCCACCGCCCCTGACGGCACCTTCTTCATCGCCGAGGACATCCCGGTGAGGCGGATCCATCTGGTCGATCCCGTGGCCGACACGATCACCGAGATCGGGACGCTCGCGAACGGGAACGCCACGATCAGCGACCTTGCGATTGGACCGGACGGCGCCGTCTACATCGCGTCTTCGGCTGTCCACGTCGTCTATCGCATGGATCTCTCCGGCACAGTCTCTGTGTTTGCAGGGGTTGAAGGCATCTCAGGGTTCATGAATGACGACCCCAAACCCGCCGACCAAGCGCTACTCAGCGACCCGTCGGCGCTCGATTTCGGACCCGATGGCTCCTTGTACATCGCGGATCAGAGCAACAACCGGATTCGTCGCGTCAGCCCGGACGGCATCATGCATACGTTCGCGGGCGGCGGCACCGGCGCGGTGCCGGGGCCTGCCTTCGACGCAGCGCTGGGTGTGGTGAACTCGCTCGAGGTCGGCGACGAAGGGGATGTCTATTTCGGGGAGAGCGGGCACCGCGTGTTCCGCGTCAACCCGTCCGGCTACCTCGATCTCTTCGCTGGGAACGGCAGCTCCCAGGCGAACCTCCCCGATCCGAGCGGCATCGGCGATGGGGGCGCTCCGACGGACGCCTCGGTCGGCGCTCCGAATGGTATCGCGATCAGCTCGGATGGAAGCGTCTACATCTCGTCGGGCCCGGCCGGCAGCGGACGCCGTATCCGTCGGGTATCACCGCAAATGAAGATCGAGACTGTGGCGGGGACCGGCAGCTTCGTCGGTCCGCTCGACAAGCCGAAGGCCGGAATGATCGCGCGACGTTCGGACCTGACCCCCGTCGCGGTGGGCGTGCTCCCCGATGGCACGTTGCTCGTCGTCGACCGGACGACGCCCAATAGACAGCTCGTATGGAGCGTCGAACCGGCGCTTCCGGGCTTCAGTGTCGGCAATCACCTCGTGGCATCCCGGGACGGTTCGGAAATCTACGAGTTCGATCCGAACGGCGTCCACCTCTTCACGCGCGACGCGCTGACGAACGCGCTTCTCTTCGAGTTCGAGTACACCGTTCCGGAAGGGGCGCTCGCGAAGATCTACGACGTTGCTCGGAACGAAACCACCATCGTTCGCAACGGTTCCGGCGAGCCGACCGCCATCCAACCTCCCTTTGGCCCGCCGACTAGCCTGAGCGTCGACGCCAACCGCTTCCTCGCCACGATCTCGAACCCCGAGAGTGAGACGCACTCGATCACGTCCAGCCCCACTGGCTTGATCGCCACGTTTGCCAAGCCCGGCGGCAACGCCACCACCACGCTCACCTACGATGCGCTCGGCCGCTTGATCCTCGATGAAGACCCTGAGGGCGGTTTCTTCGGACTCGCGCGCGTCGAAGCTGGCAGCGACATCACGGTGACCACCACTACCGCCTCGGGCGTCGAGAAGACCACGCTGATCGTGCATCAAGCGACCGGCGATCTCGCGAACGACCAGACCGACCCCGCCGGCCTCGTCACGAGCTTCACGGAAGCGGCCGACGGATCGACGAGCGTCACTTCTCCTGACGGGATGTCGGTGACGCGAGCGGCAGGACCGGACCCGCGCTTCGGCATGGCCGCGCCGATTCCCGAACTCCTGGAGATCCTGACGCCGGCTGGCACCAAGTTCACCCGGTCGCAGACGCGCGAGATCGAGACGGACGCGGGCACAGGCGCACTGACCCGCCAGACCGACACGATCACCATCAATGGGCGGGATAGCACCGTCGAGTTCATCCCGGACGCGCTAGGCGGGGTGATCACGACCGAGACAGCGGAGAAATCCGGTGGGTCGGTGGGCAGGCTCTTGTTCGACACCCTCGACCTCCAGGGCCGCTTGATCGAGACCGAAGTGAACGGCCTGGATCCCGTCGTCCTCGGCTATGACACCTTCGGCCGCCTCGATTCGCTCGTGCAAGGAACCGGCGCCAGTGAGCGCCTGGTGACGTTTGCCTACGACACGGATGGCAACCTCGAGAGCGTCACCGACCCGCTACTCCGCTCGGTGACTTTCCAATATGACCTCGCCGGTCGCGTCAAGAAGCAGATCCTGCCGGACCTCCGCGAGATCAACTTCACGTATGACGTGCGCGGGAACCTCTCGACGCTCACGCCCCCGGGCCAACCCGCCCACGTCTTTCTGTACACGGGCCTCGATCAGGAGGAGGAGTACGCACCGCCCGTGCTCCCGTCGGTCCCTTCGCCGAGCACGACCTTCCTCTACGACCTCGACAAGAACCTCGATTTCGTGTCGCGACCGGACGGCAAGACGATCGATCTCGTCTATGACCCCCTCGGAGGGACCGGCCGCCTGACATCGGTGATCATCCCGCGCGGGACGACTACCCAGAGCTACGACCCGACGAGTGGCAACGTGAGTTCGATCCTCGCCCCGGGGAACGAGGGCCTGGCCTTCGGCTACGACGGCAGCCTTGTCACCTCCACCACCTGGAGCGGCACGATCGCCGGCACCGTGAGCCAGACGTACGACGACGATCTCCGGGTCGACTCACAGACGGTGGGCGGTAGCTCGGTGATATTCGGCTACGACAACGATGGCCTCCTCACCGGCGCCGGCGCCCTCGCGATTGTGCGAGAACCCCTGAACGGCCTCCTCGACACCACGAGCCTCGGCACCGTCACCACCGACGCGAACTTCGACACCTTCGGAGAACTCGACGACGACGACGCCTTGGTGGGCGCCAGCTCCATCTACTTCAACGATTACATCCGCGACAAGCTCGGCCGCATCACCCAGAAGACTGAGACGATCCAAGGCGCAACCACCGTTTACACGTACCACTATGAACCCCTCACAGGCCGCCTGGGGCAGGTGGACGAGAATTTTCTTGTGGCACGTGTCTACGGCTACGATTCGAACGGCAACCGCCTCTCGGTGACCGAGGGCGCGCAGGTCACGAGCGGCAGCTACGACGCCCAGGACCGCCTCCAGACCTACGGCACC